>CALLMH010000023.1 GCA_938007965.1 uncultured Saprospiraceae bacterium
TCGTCTCCATCTGGATCAGAACCATCTACTGACACATCTTCTAATTCGTCTCCCGCTGGAGTGACTCCTGTCGCAGTCGCTGAGTTCATGATCTCACTTCCATTTGGACAGCCACATGCCTCTACCGTCAACAACACTGCACCAACATCTCCTACTGGCAGATCATCTAAGCCAGTGAGTAAATTATTATTACCCATACCATCGTAGTCTGCATTCACGGTGAAGTCATCTGATGTCAAGCTCGTTGTGAAGGAGGCACATTGCGTAAATCCTGCCGCAGCTAAATCATCTTCTATCTGTAATGAGTCGATCCCTACGTTTCCGAAGTTCTCTATATTGATCTCATATATTACTTCTGTACAGCCATCTTCTCCTAGATCTACACTTACTACTCGCTTCGCCGCTCCTATTGAGCCCATCTCTTCTAGTGTAATGTCGGTCGTTCCGTCTTCGTCTGGGTTGCCATCATTATCGTCTCCATCTGGATCCGAACCATCTACTGAGTCGTCACTTATTTGTTGCCCGCCAGGAGAAGTACCCGTTGCCGTCGCTGAGTTCATGATCATAGTCCCATTTGGACATCCACAAGCTTCTACTGTCAATAATATTGCTCCAACATCGCCCGCTTGTATATCATCTAATCCTGTCAAGAGATCATTCGCACCCATTCCATCATAATCTGTGTTGACCGTAAAGTCATCACTTGTTACGCTTGTCGTAAATGAAGCACACGTTGTGAACCCTGCTGCAGCAAGATCATCCGTGACTTGTACAGAATCTATCGCTACGTCTCCAAAGTTTTCTACATTGATCTCATAGATTACTTCCGTACAGCCATCTTCTCCTAGATCTACACTTACTACTCGCTTCGCTACACCAATGACTGGCATCTCTGATACAGTTACAACAACTGTACAGCTATCTACATTTCCACACTCATCGGTAGTATAAAGAGTGACATCATTTGGTCCTACATTGGTAGCATTAAATGTTTCTTGAGAAATACTTCTTATCAACTGTGAATCATCGCTACAGATATCTGTTGTTCCACAGTCTAAACTATCTACGGTCAAAAATGCGATTCCATTTTGATCTAAACTGATAGTAAAGTCGGGACAACACATCATATTAGGCGGCGTGGTATCTTCTATAACAAATGTCGCTTCTGTTGTAGATGTATTGCCACAATCATCCGAGACTGTAAATCTATAAATCGAGGTACCAGTACTTCCACACTCATCATTTTCAGTTACAAGATCATATTCCCATGTAAATGTAGGACTACAGATATCAGTTGCCGCCGCTCCTCCGTTTGTATCCAACCAAGATTGTAGAGCGGCTACATTGCCAGCTCCATCACATTCTACCGTCATATCCATTGGTGATGGTATAATCACTGGAGGTGTTGTATCCTCTATCGTAAATACTGCAATAGATTGAGTGGAAGTATTGTCGCAATCGTCAGTTGCGAAGAAACCATAAGTATATATTACTGTACCTCCACAAAGTTCCTCAGTATCTATTAGTACGCTATCTATATTTATTGTAGCACTACAACCATCAGCGTATACTATTCCAGCATAATTATTTAACCATGCTGTTAATTCAGCTATATTGCCAG
Source organism: uncultured Saprospiraceae bacterium (assembly GCA_938007965.1). Classification (GTDB taxonomy): domain Bacteria; phylum Bacteroidota; class Bacteroidia; order Chitinophagales; family Saprospiraceae; genus CAJXUU01. Next base: position 1,622 of record CALLMH010000023.1, read on the forward strand.
CTCCGTCACATTCCACTATTTCATTCATCGGTTCAGTAATCAGAGATGGAGCTGTTTCATCTACGACCGTTATAGTCGCCGTGGCTGTTGTCATATTATCACAGCCATCAGTAGCTGTAAAGGTTACCAAGGCAGACCCTGTCTCTCCGCATTGATCTGAGAGTGCAAGGTAATTATTTGAGTACGTTATAAAGCTACAATCATCTTCTGCCTCTCCATTTCCTTGAGCGGCCAACCAAGCCTCAATAAGTCCAGTCGCATCTGTCGCTGTACACTCTATGGTGAGATCTTGAGGTGCAATCTCCCATATAGGTGGTGTATTATCATCTATCGTAAATGTTGCGGTCGTAGTACTAAAGTTTCCGCAGTTGTCTGTCGCTGTAAATGTCACTGTAACTCCATCTGCACCACACTCAGAATCTATTTCGGAGTAGTCATTTGTCCATACCACACCAGAACAAACATCTGTAGCTTCGGCTCCTCCATTCGTATTTAACCAACCTAGTAAATCAACACTATTGCTAGCACCATTACATTCGGCAGTTACGTCCATCGCCATAGTTGTTATAGTTGGAGGAGTGGTGTCTTCTATAGTAAATGTGGCTTGAGCTGTAGAGGTGTTGTTACATCCGTCACTCGCTGTGAATTCATAAGTTTTCGTTCCGTTAGTACCACAGCTATCTGTAAATGCTATGAGCTCGAATGTCCATGTTACTGTGCCGCATATATCTGTCGCTGTACCAGTGTTCCCATTAGCAGCTAACCATGCATCAAGATCTGCAGTATTTCCAGCACCATCACATTCTACTATTTCATCTTCTGGAGCGGTATCTATAGTAGGCGGTGTGGTATCCTCAATAGTAAATGTAGCTAATGATTCACTTGAGTTTCCACATTCGTCGGTTACTATGAATGCATAGGTCATACTGTTGGTATTCTCGCATCCATCAACACTTGATCTCAATTCATTAGTAAATATAAGGTCAGAAGCTGCCGAGCATTCGTCCATGGCCATACTCCCCGCACTATCAGCTAACCAAGTTGCTAAGTCAGCGGCGTTTGTTGGTCCACATTCTACAGTCATATCCATTCCTGTAGTAGTGATCGTAGGAACCGTCGTATCTACGATAGTCACTGTTGATGTCTCTGTTACTACATTGCCACAATCGTCTGTAGCTGTGAAAGTATAAGTGGTAACACCTGTATCCGCACATGCCGCTACAAATATTCCTGGGTCATCATTGGTCACTACTACTTCCGAGCACAAGTCCGTCGCTGTAGCTGATGCTAACCACTCTGCAATGACCACCGCATTGGTAGGATCGCTGCACTCTACAGTAATCGGATTAGGTACAGAAAGTATTGGATCTGTCGTGTCTTCTATAATAAATCGTATAGTTACAGGAGTTGATGCATTGCCGCATTCATCCGTTGCTACAAAGTCTACTTCATAGAATCCTATATCGTCAGCACATGGTTCATTTGTCACAAACATTATAGATTCGAAATTATTACTCCACGTTACTGAACCGCAATCTTCTGTTACATCATTATCTGTCAACCCACCATTGTTTTGCAACCAAGCCAATAGCTCCGCAGTATTTCCGTCTCCATTGCACTCTACAACAGTATCCGCAGGATCAGAATTGATGACAGGTATTGTAGTATCCGTTATTTCAAAGTCAGCAAGACACGTAGTTGCATTACCTGCATCATCTGTAGCTGTGAATATGTATGTTGTCGTATTGCTGTTACCGCAGTCACTGATAGTATTCCATATAGCGGACGTTATTGTTACGTCTGCATCACAATTATCCGTTGCCATTACTTCCGACAGCCAGTCTGCAAGTTCTATTGCATTGTTCGTGGAGCTGCATTCTACGAGTTCATCTTCAGGACACACAGTTATCATTGGTGCTTGACAATCTACTATTAGTACATCAAATGAACATGAAACTTCATTACCCATAGTATCGGTAAGGGTATAAGTCACTGTCGATAGTCCGAGCATAAACTCTACATCGTCTAATCTTGGAAGCGAATCTCCCATAGCTGTCGTAGTTCCAGTAATCGCATAAGAAAGATCTATGCCTCCGCAGTTGTCATTGAATATTGGGTCGAGAGAAGTATCAGCTGTCCATATACACGCATCCATGTCTGTACACATCGTCACTGTGTTACTAGGACAAGCTATTGATGGCTGCTGACTGTCGACAACGGTTATATCAAAAGATGTGGTTGTCGTATTATTACATCCGTCTGTAGTTTCAAAAACAACTTCAGTAGTACCCACTGGGAACTCATCTCCTGAAACAAGAATATCTCCAGCGACATTGGCGATCTGAGTGACTGTTACTGGATTGTTACAATCTTCTGCTATCGGCGTAGAGAATACTACACTTGTTTCACAATTATCTACATCTACATTGACCGTAATATTAGCAGGAGGATTGATAAAGGTAGGAGGTGTGGTATCGTCTTCATAGATGATATTACTTGTTGCCATTGCAATATTCCCACAATCATCACTTACTGTAAATGTTACTTCTAGTGATCCTCCACAAGCATTCGGTAGATTTCCATTATAATCAGTAGATAAAGCGGTAGAACCACATCCATCAGCAGTCGTTGCTTCATCAAGCCATTGTGTGATCTGAGTAGCAATATCTGTATCACCACATGCTATCATGAGATCCGCAGGTGCCACTATGGTCGGTAGCGTTTCATCTGTAATTGTATAGGTTGCAAATGCAGTATCTATATTCCCACATTCGTCAGAAGCAGTAAATAAGTAAACCGTGCTATTCGTATTTCCACATCCAGAAATTGTATTCCACACTTCATTAGTGATGACAGGCGTACCACATATGTCTGTCGCTGTTGCTGTAGCTATCCAATCGGCTATAGTCGTCGCCATTGCATCTTCACAATCAACAGTGATATCCATCGGCTCCGTGAGCTCAGGTGTTGTTTCATCTATGATGATTACACTTGCGGTAGTTGTTGCTGTATTATTACAGTCATCTGTCACAGTAAATGTATATAGTGTAGAGGATGTATTTCCACAATCGTCAAAAGGACTATCAGCGGTAAATGTCCATGAAAGTGGTTCGCTACATCCGTCTGTCGCCATAGCCATACCATTGACTGAAGTCCACGCGTCTATAGCTGTCATATAGTCGCCATCCATTACACATTCTAGTATCAGATCTTCAGCTGGCGCATTGATGGTAGGAGATATAGCATCTATTATAGTAACAGTAGAATTTGCCGTTACACTTCTGCCGCAGTCGTCCGTAGATGTAAATATAACAGTATACACTCCTGTCATACCACAAGCGGCATCTATAGCACCTAGCCCACTATTTGTAATCGTTACTGATCCACAATTATCAGTACCTGTAGCCTGTGCTAACCATGTATCTATGATTTCGTCATTGAGCTCTCCTTGGCACTCTAAAGTAATAGCATCAGGAACCGTCAATGTTGGATCCGTAGTATCTTCTATAGTAAATGTAGCTGCAGTAGTCGAGGTTGTACCACAAGCATCAGTCGCAGTAAATGTGACAAGTGCATCACCCGTAGCTCCACATAGATTAGACAGTCCGGTAAAGTTATGTGTCCATGTGATATCTCCACACAGATCAGATGCCGCTGCTCCTCCTTGATTCGCTAGCCATGTCAGAAGTGCTTGATTATTTCCTTCTCCATCACACTCTACTGTCATATCCATCGCCTCTGTATCAATCATAGGTGGAGTCGTATCTTCTATGACTACTTGTGCAGAGCATACTGATGTATTTCCGCTTGCATCGGTCGCTGTAAATGTATAGGTTCTAGTTTCTGTATCCCCACACATATTTTCCGTGAATGTGATTTCACTTACTATAGTAGGATCAGAACAATTGTCAGTCAATGTACTTGTAGCTGTAGCTATCCAAGCGGCTATCCGCGTATCATTAGTCCCGTCAGCACACTCTAAAGTGAGATCATCTGCTGGACAAGAAAATACGGGTGCTTCGCAATCTTCAACCACTACATTAAATGAACATGTAACTTCATTACCCATGGTATCCGTCAGCGTATATGTGACAGTAGAAGTTCCTAGCTGAAATTCAACAGCATCCAATCTAGGTAAGCTGTCTCCCATAGCAGTTGTAGCTCCCGTTACCGCATATGCAAGATCAAAGCCTCCGCAGTTATCTGCAAATATAGCGTCAGTGCTCATATCAGCTATCCAGAAACATTCGCCTGTATCGTTACATTTTACCACATCGTTTGATGGGCAGTCGAGGCTCGGTTCTTGAGTATCTACAATGGTGATATCAAAACTATCTTGAGCAGTATTTCCACAAGCATCTTCTGCCTGGAAAACTACTGTAGTTGTGCCTACTGGGAATTCATCTCCTGAAACGAGTAGCACACCATCTCCATTGGCGATCTGAGTCACAGTTACTGATTCATTACAGTCTGAACCTATTGGCGTAGAGAAAACCACATTACTTTCACAATTATCTACATCAACATTGATAATCAAATCATCACTAATATTTACAAAAGTAGGGTCAATAGTATCTGGTTCTACAATAATCATGGCTGACGTGGTACTCATGGCACCACATGCATCCATCACGGTCCAGGTTACTGTCAGATTTCCTCCACAAAGATCAGGTACAGACCCATCGTAGTCGTTCGTGACCGTTGATTCTTGGCAAGTTTCAGTAACAGTTACATCATTCAACCATGCTATAATCGCTGCAGATATGTCATCTCCACAAGCCACTGATAAGTTACCAGTATTATGAGCAATTGTCGGAGCTGTATTGTCTTCAATTATGAAGTCAGCTGTACCTGTTGTCTCATTCCCACAGTCGTCCGTAGCTACGAATATGTATGACTCAGTGATTGTTGTCACAGTCCCAACACAGGAAGTAGAAATATTTGGTGTGTTACTGGTTATAGTGACAGAACCTCCACAGTCGTCTGTACCACTAGCACTCATTAACCAAGCTGCTCTAGCTCCAGTTACGTCTCCATCGCACTCTACTGTATTATTGGCTGTAGGTGTTGTGAGATTTGGTGCAGTTTCATCGATTATGATCAAGTATGCAAATGCCGTAATTATATTTCCACAATCATCCTCCGCTGTGAAGGTATATTCAGTCGTACTTGTCTCTCCACATTGATCTGTCATTGTACCTGCTGTGAATGTCAATGTGACATCTGTATCACAGTTGTCTATAGCTACTCCATTTCCAAATACAGCTTCCCAGTCAGAAATCATCATGGCTCTATCCTCAGCTGTACATTCTACGATTAGATCCGTAGGAGGCACCAAAATGACGGGTTGATCGGTGTCCACTAATGTTATAGTTGCTGTCTCTGTTATGTTATTTCCACAAGCATCTGTTGCTGTAAATGTCACAATAACTGGCACATTACATGTAGTAGGAAGTGTGGCGTAATCATTAGTTATATCCACTGAACTACAATCATCAGAAGCTAAGGCCGTAACCAACCAGTTTTCAACTATACCTGCATTATTTGTATTGCCACATTCTAGTGTCAAATCAGTAGGTGGAGTAAGGTTTGGTTCCATAGTATCTGTAATGGTATATGTACCCAATGTGCTTATGGTATTACCACAGTCATCAGTAGCTGTAAATGTGATGTCAATACCAGTCATACCCATACATCCGCTCGGCAATGTACCATCCCAATCATTAGTCCATACGACTGGTCCGCTACAGCCATCGCTAGCTGATGCTCCACCGTTTGTCCCTAACCATGAAAGGAAGTTGGTCGTATTGTCATCCATACAGTTGACCATCGGGCTAGTTACTGGAGTATCTATTACCGGATCCGAAGTATCTATGGTCGTATAGGTAGCTGTGCAGCTCGTACTATTGCCTGCGTCGTCTGTCACTACGAATACATAAGTTGTTGTCGATGTACCTCCACAAGCATTCGTCTGTGTAAGTATATAATAATCTTCGGTAAGATCTGTATCACAGTTATCAGCGCCTACTAATGTAGCTGCCCAAGTTTCAATATCTTCCATACCGCATTCAACCATAAGTTGATCTGTAGGACACGTATCTATAGTTGGATCTTCGCAATCTGTTATAGTTACCGTGAAGTTACAACTGGTCATATTGTTAGGGTTCGCATCATCTGTAGATGTTATCGTTACTGTGCTTGATCCCAACATAAATACATAACCTTCTATAACCGCTGGAGTTGATATCGAAGCATCAGGATTGACTACAGTGTAAGTAAGTGTAGAATTTCCACAGTCACTTGTTATTGCATTAACGGTTGCATCACTCGTCCACGTACAAGTACCTGCATCCGCACATTGGTTTATACTTGGAGGACAGATTAGGTCTGGATTTTGAGTATCTATTATTATAACATCCGTTGTACAGGTAGATTCATTTCCACAATTGTCAATAGCGGTAAATGTTACTGTTGTTGTTCCTATTGGAAATTCCGTGTTGGGTGCTGGTGACGTTTGTACTACACTCGCTACACCATTACAGTCTGTGGCTTCTGGAAATGGTAAAACTATATTAGCGCCGCAGTCATCGACGTCTACAGCAAAAGTAAGTTCTGCTACACAAGTCATAGCAGGTCCTTCGTTATCATCAGCGATGATAATATTAGCCATGGCTGTAGAGGTAGCTCCACATCCATCTACTACTGTCCAAGTGACTGGTATATTAGCTCCACAAGAATTCAATAGCATAGTAGCATCAAAATCATTCGTAATGGAGAGCTCGGTCACATCCGAGCAGTTGTCCATAGGTAATACATCGTCTAACCATGTTGCTACAATCAATGAAATATCTTGTCCACAGCTTACCATTAGATCTGAAGGCGCTGTAAGTGTTGGCGCCATATCATCTGTAACTATGAAGGTTGCAGTCTGACTGGCAGAGCTATTGCCACAACCATCTATCGCTGTAAATATATAGGTGTAGGTTGTAACAGAATTCGCTCCCATGCAAGACTCTTCGATATTAAGAAGTGCAAAGTCTACTATTGGAGCAGTGTCACAATCATCCATAGCTGTCGCAGTAGCTGCCCATCCATCAGGATCTAGAACATCGTCACAAGCTGCATTAGAAGCGGCTGTAGGCAATGTCAATATTGGCGCCTCTGTGTCTAATGTTATAAGGGATGCTACTTCAGAAATACTATTGCCACATGCATCAGTAGCTGTAAAAATGTACTCAGTAGTTGTAGTGCCACCGCAAGTTCCAACCACACCGTTAGGTAAGAAAGTGATCGTAGGCTCATTGCACATATCGGTAGCCGATCCTCCTCCGTTTGTAGCCACCCATGTATTTATAGCGGCCGTATTATCTACACCACACTCCACAAAAAAGTCAGCTGGAGATGCAGTAATAACTGGTTCAGTAATATCATCGAGGGTTATAGTTCGTGTATCCGTGACCATATTTCCACACTCATCTTCACCAATAAAGGTAATCGTGACTGGAACATTACAAGTCATAGGCATTGCATTGTAATCATTGGTAATTGTAACCATAGAACAATCGTCCGAACCAGTTGCTGTCGCTAACCAATTTTGGATTATACCTTCGTTATTTGTATTTCCACATTCTAAAGTTAAATTAGAAGGTAATGAAAGAGCTGGTGGTGTAGTATCAGTAATGGTATACATCCCCATTGTTGTAACATTATTCCCACAGTCATCTGTTGCTGTGAATGATATTGTAATAGTCGTCATGCCAGCACAACCGGATGGTAACGTACCGTCCCAATCATTGGTCCATACTACTGGTCCACTACAACCATCACTTGCACTTGCTCCACCATTGGTCCCTAGCCATGACAGGAAGTTTATGGTATTATCGTCCATACAGTTCACCATAGGGTTAGTCGCAGGAGTGTCTATCGTCGGATCCGTAGAATCTACCGTATTGTACGTGGCTGTACAGCTAGCGCTATTGCCAGCCTCGTCTGTTACTATAAATACATATGTCGATGACGAAGTACCTCCACAACCATTTGTTTGTGTAAGTATGAAGAAGTCTTCTGTTAGATCTGTATCGCAATTATCAGCACCTACTAAGGTGGCTGCCCAGGTTTCAATATCTTCCATACCGCATTCTACCAATAACTGATCTGCAGGACACGTTTCAATAGTTGGATCTTCACAATCTGATATAGTCACTGAATAAGTACACACAGAGTTGTTCATAGGGTTGGCATCGTCAGTGGCGGTTATCATTACCGAACTAGATCCTAACATAAACGCATATCCATCTAACATCGTAGGAGTAGAAATACTAGCGTCTGGATTTACCACACTATAAGTAAGTGTAGTAGCACCACAATCTGATGCAATGGCATTAACTGAGGCATCGGCAATCCAAGTACAGGTTCCTGCGTCAGCGCACTCATTGATACTTGGCGGACAAACTACATCTGGATTTTGAGTATCAATAATTTCTACGATTGTTTCGCAAGTGGAAGTATTTCCACAAGCGTCCCATGCTTGGAATGTTACTGTTGTAAGACCTATAGGGAACGCAGAATTGACCAATGGTATGATCTGTCTTACGCTATCAACTCCATTACAATCTGTAGCGAGTGGTAGAGGCAATGTAATGTTGCTTTCACAATTATCTACATCGACTGCAAATGTCAGCATCTCCGTACATGATATGCTTGGTCCTTCATTATCATCGGCTATCACTATGTTAGCTGTAGCCGTACTACTAGCACCACATCGATCCACTACTGTCCACACTACAGGTATAGTAGCTCCGCATGCATCTATAATCATAGAATCATCAAAGTCACTAGAAACAGATAGCTCTGTGATATTGTAGCAATTGTCTTCAGCTACTACATTGTCTAACCAGTCTGCTACTAATAGGGATATATCTTGCCCACATGTGACCATCAGGTCAGCTGGAGGAGTCAGAGATGGTGCCACATTATCGGTCACTGTATAGTCTGCTGTTTGTGCTGCTGATTGATTTCCACAGTCATCTACAGCTGTAAATATATATGTATAAATAGTCTGACTACTCGTACCCGCACACACTTGCTCTGTGTTAATGAGTGCATAGCTAACAGTCGGTGCGGTATCACAATCATCTGTAGCCATAGCGGTGGCTGCCCATGCATCTGGGTCAGGACTAGCATCACACGCTACTGTAGACGCAGCAGTTGGCAATACTAACGTCGGGTCCGTATTATCAACCACTATTAGATTTGCAACCGCAGATACAGAATTATTACATTGGTCTTCCGCTGTGAAAGTATAAGGTGTAACAGACGTTGCTCCACAACTAGGTTCAGGAGTGCCTGCGCTAAAGCTGATTACAACGGTACCACAACCATCAATAAACATGCCGCCTCCATTTGATGTAATCCATGCCATAATCTCTGCATCGTTATCCATACCACACTCTACAATTAGATCTAATGGCTCATTCATAACCAACGGCTTCTCTTCGTCTATTACAGTATACATTACTTCACAAGTATCAGATTCTGCAACCGTAGTACCATCTCCAGGATCATTGATTATGATTTGTCTTGTCAAGATGTATGGATCTCCCAGACATCCTTCTCCACCATTATCGGAATCATTGACAACTATGGTTGGTATACCACACGCATTTACGATTGTTGATATCCCATCTATCCCATTGAACCACGCTACTGTACTGCCAGCATTGGGTATATCATTGATACATGGTAGCTCTACTTGTGTCAGTGGACACACTACCTCTAGGAAGCATTCAGGTGCATCTACTAATGCAGTATCTGTATCCATAACTTGTCCGCCGTTTGGTCCTTTTCCTGAAACATTTCCAGCATTGATTATAGGGTCTACTCCAGTCTGAGAGTTGACTTCTACAGTCATCTGCACGGTGATAGTTTCTCCTGGATTGAGACAACCTGTAGTACCATTGAATATGGTATCTATTACTCCACCATTATAGCCCATTACTACAGCTGGAGTCTCCGCAGCATCTGTAACCGCTACTGTCATTGGAGCAGATGTGATACCTACAAAAGTACCTCCCAGCTGCTCTGTCAAGTCATCTTCGAGCTGTATACAAGTAATCTTTTGATTCCCGGGGTTTGTGATCACGAACTCAAAAGTAGCATCGAAGTTACCTTCTGTACCACTCTGAGCCGGAACCACACTGATAGTAGATTTCTCTAAGTCTATCTGTGGAATTGGGATAAATGCAGGATCACTGTCATCTTCGTCTGTATCAGGGTCGGTATCTTGAGCGTTACCAGTACCATCACCACCATTACTTCCATCTGTATCACTTCCTGGATTACCTCCAGCGTCATTATTAGGGTCATTATCGGCTTGACTATCTATATCATTACCTGTGATATCTTGTCCATTAGTATTTTCAAAATACCCAATCTCAGCAATATTTACAAACTGGTCTGCAGCTGCCATTTGTAATTCTAAAAATATAGTTGTAGTTGCTGATTCTCCAGTGGCCAGTGGGCCAGGTATAGTATCCATGGCAGTACTGCCCATTAGCATCCAATCAGGATTAGCGGCCGCATCAAAGATAAATCCACCTGGTATGAAGTCATTCACTTTGATATTTTGAGCGGTTACGTTCCCTTGATTGGTTACCGTAATAGCGAATTCTATCACATCGCCGTAATCATAAGGTCCTGGCGTAATAATATCTTTGACTAGCGCAAGATCGACGATGGTAATCAGCTCTGGATCTTGATCATCTTCGTCTGTATTCGGATTGGTAGATCCAGGTGCACCAGTTCCATTTCCATCAAGACTATTATCTGACCCAGTATTGACAACCCCTCCACCATCGTTTGTAGGATCATTATCGGGTGTACTATCAATGTCTTCTTGAGATCGATCTACTCCCAGTGTATCTGTAAATGAAAATATCTCCGAGGTATTGAGGTATGCACCCACTTCTGATGACATTATCAACTCTAAATCTAAAGGAATCACAGTCATATCCCCAGCCACCAGTGGACCATCTATCAAGTACATCAGTGTATCTGGTGCAGTCTGCATCCAGTCAGGATTAGCTGCAGGGTCAAATGCAAACCCAGTTGGTAAAAAGTCATTTATCTTAATATTAGATAAATCTTGGAAACCTTGATTCGCAACAGTAATATTAAAAGTAAGTACATCTCCGTAATTATAAGGGCCGGGAGTTGATACTTGTTTTATTAAGGCGGCATCGTAAATACATGGTTGAATATCTAGTATACTATCTGACATAACACAGTCTTCATCTATAAGTAATACCGCATCAGCAATAAGGTCAGCAGGCATAGCATTATCAATGATTACAGTCTGCGTGGTATCTCCAGAAAGCGTATTTATTTCTATAAGGAATGTCTGTCCAAGTATATCTAACTGTATAGTATCTACTCCACCCAGAAATGCATAAGTATAAACAGCATTAGTCCAATTTATATCTACGGTTACTTCTCTTGTGTGGGTAGTACCATCAAAGATACAATCACTGACTTCTGAAATCTGTACATCTAGACTACAATCAGGAATAAATCCAGCATCCACAGTAGGATTGAATGTACCATTAGGAAGGAAATAGCTACCTGTAAGCCCAGTATCAGGATCTGCATCACTATCTATAGTATCATCTCCACCTATGTCTGTGGTAGTATATATAAAACCGTCTGGCATTACAAACTCTACTATGTAATTACCAGCTACGAGATCATCAAATATATAAAAACCATTAGCATCTGTCGTAGTGACCGCTATGTGATTACCTGGTGTAGTATTATTTGCATTATATAGGAAAACAATGACGTCAGGGATACCTGGTTCGCCCATTTCTTGAAGTCCATTTTCATTTAAGTCAAACCATACTGTATCACCAATAGCAGTACCCGGCGCACAAACTGCACCTATTAATAATACCTCTTTAGTAGCTGCACAGCCATTATCATCTGTGTAGGATAAGTTGTATGTAGTGGCACCAGAAGAGACTGGGTCTAGTATAGGTCTTGCTGCCATAGGGTCATCAAGGTTGGTTACTGGGGACCACATGAAATTACTTCCGCCTACAGGTCCAGGCAACTCTACATCTTTACCTTCACAAGCTGGCACAGTTGCAGTTCCCTCTATTTCTTGGAATACTGTAACCTGCAATGTATCAAATGTAAAACACTCTCCAAATGAAGATCGTAGTGCATAATCCCATATGATATCGCTGCCTGAATTGTTATCAAATTCAAAATCGACCATGGTCGTATCGATATCTGACAATGCACCCAAATCTGAGCCGTCGATACTAATCCATTCGTAAGCAAGATCTTCTACGGGGCTAGGCCCTATCTCTATTACTGTTTCCGAACAAACGGAAACATCCATTGCGAAATCATTTTGGATTTCCACTTTAGTTTGGTTGGATACTTCTAGATTACACACACATGCTGAAGATGGGTTTATAACGGCTAGAGCATTACAGATTCCGGTAGGTGGAACATCAACTACACCTGTAACTAGAGTCATTCCCCCGCTTGGTATTGTTACACTATTTAAAGTAGTTACAACAAGATCGTCTATAAGACTATCTAATAATCCGTTGTCATTTACATCATCCCATAGTTCTATGACCAAATCATTCATAGCTTCTTGAGGAACTAGACCATTGTTCATGATCTTGATCTCATACTCTATACTGGCATTAGCTGGCGGCATAGATATAAGTGTCAGGTCAGTAGATAAAATCGATAGGTCTGGTTTATCTATACGTATTTGCACTACATCTTCACCACTGAGGACTCCGATGCTGCATTCTTCGTCACCACAAAATGCATTGGTGGTACTGAATGTCTGTATGAGCATATCTGATCTACCACAAAGCTGACCTACATCCATAGAAGTCACATCTATAGTAAAGTTGATGATATCTTGATTAGCCAGTCCTTCTACTACTGGCACAGTGACACAAGTTAATCCATTAACGTCTGTAACTATTGGAGCTCCTGCTGGGGCATTATTGACTGGGCTGTAGGACATATCTACATATCCTATACCAGCTGGTAGCGTTATTTTTATAGTATCCCCATCCATGGTAAGTACTCCTGGATCAGCATCTATTTGTAGTTCTATCTCCACGGTAGCTCCATCGTCATTACATGGATTGAGAGTCAAATCACTAAGCAGTAGATCTATTTCGTATTCTGGTGTGATATCTTTGATTCGTAACCGCGGACTTCTACTTCTAAGGGGAGCTAGATTGTCTCCACATAAATCCGTAGCTGTAGTTGTAAATCGCGCCCTAGAACCAGATTTATAGTCACAGGTAGTGATGGTATTCCACCTTACGAGTATGATATTGAGATTATCGAGAGCACCGAGCGAGCCTATGAGACCTACGCTGTCAAGTGTTGTATCTAATGAAGTAACATCAATCCGATAGTTGTTACCCGAATAATTATCTAATTCATCAACAAATGTCCAGGTAGTATCGCTACCATCAGCAGGTACAGGATAAGCGATCTCGAAAGAACCATCCAGATAATCCATACCGCCAGGAATTTCAAAATCAAAGATGATATCATTGACATTACCAAGGGCTGTACTAGAAAATCTATGGATAAAGCAAATTGTATCACAAAGTGCGTATTCTGCAGGGGGAGTTGGTTTTATAAGCTGTCCTGTATAGGCACTTTCTACAGATATAAAATCTATAAAGCTAGGGTCATTGCAGGTTGCTTCTTGTACTGTAGGGGGATACTCTACACAGTCCCATCCTCCAGTGAATGACAAGGTCTGAGGATCACAATTGGTAACATTGACACAGATTTCAAATGAGCGGGACGATGCGCTTTCTGTATTACCCAATTGATACACACCGAAATTTGTACTAGGTATTAAGGTACTCATACCATCTGTAGTTTCTGTTACAGATGTAATAACTAGTCCTCCTGTAACAGCATCTATATTTAACCAGGAAAAAGGAGCATCGATATTGCTAACATTATTGAGATCGACCGTTACACAAGACATAGGCTCAAATAATTCGACTTCTGAGGACGTAGCTGATACAATCAATGTAGGCCCTCCTGTGTAGCCAAAATTTTCGCACGATAGATCCGACTCAATTTTATCTACACAAAATACTTGATCATCTACATCTGTGAGCAACTGGGTACATGCTTCGTAGTCTGCTATTTCACTTTGACAGTTCCCTCTAATCCCTGGGTAGAAATAAATATTATAACCTCCGTCAGTACCTTTTTCACTTATTTCATCTACGTCGAGAGAAAGTATGTAGTCTTTTACAAAGAAGCAAAGCGTATCCCCTGTCTCAATGAAGAAATTGCCATGAATTCCTCCATTTTGCATGGCTACTACTTCACGATCAGGACCTAATCGTTGAAAAACTCTAAGACCAAAATCTTCCAGACTGTATTCCAATTCTGGAGGTTTTACAAAGGTGTATTTATCCGGTATCCCAGGACTACGAATTTCATTACAGAATTCATCAAACCCAAGTGTACCGTAGTGTAAGTCATATCGAATTACAAATGGAGATATATCACATCCTCCAAAATCACGACCTGAAATAACGACACTTTCAAATTCTCTGATCCCAATTTGATTCATGGTCTCAATCAGAAAATTACAACTAAACCGCGTTCCATCATCGTATACGTCATCGCTTAGATAGAAATCAGGCTGATATACTACCGGTTCAGATTGTACATTAATTAGAGGTTCTTTGGGAGAATAAAAAACACACAGAAATAATGAATCACCATCAGCATATTGAAAACCATCAAAATCACTACAAGCGAGCGAAGTCATTGAAGGTACAGAAAGGTCTGTAATGAGTAATTCTCCATCTGCAAACTGACTTAGTGCATTACATGTAAGTGTCATACCAGAACTCGCATCCCATACAGAATATTCTGCACCAACTATCGTAAAGTTTTCTGTCTGTACGTCCAACTCTAAAAATGCATAATCCCAAAAATGTGGTGTAGGAGGATCTATGCCATCATTGACTATCCCAGTTATAGTAAGCTTCAATGAATCTCCTTGGACAAATCTATCACCTTTTGCAGTCGTGGCATCTGCCATGGTAACTCCATCATCGGGGATGAAATCATTATCGGCATCAAGAAAACAGAAATTTGTTCTTTCTATGTTTAAGTCAACCGCAGTAAGTCCATCACACGGCCCGCAAGGAGGGCAATTATAAATGACATTAAAATCTGTAGTACAATTGACATTGGGTTCGCAAGCTGCTGCACAAGACGGATCAGCAAAAAAGAAGTTATCCATAGTTATATTAGAAAGCTGTGGACATCCAGTTGGTTTCTCACTACAATCTACATCGAAGCATATCTCTATACTTCCAAATATGTTTCTATTTATTTGAAATATGACTTCATCTGCCCCACCTGCACCATTATCTGTATTTTGAGTAATGGTCAATCCATTATATGGATTTCCCGCATTGTTTAACAATCGTGCACTCGTGATGTCAATTCCACAATCTACACTTAGTCGTGATTCAAAGTATGCATCAGGATATTCCGCTGTAAACAAAGTACTCATCCAAGTAGTAGAGCCGCTTGTGATTGTGTATTCTATACAACTTGAGCCTGACACATTAGATTCTCCTTCGAAGAATCCTAGAAGACGAGCATCGAACTGACGGAATTCCACGTCGTCATTATTATTCAATATCGCATCACATGGATCGGACCAAGTCAGCTGTGTCACAAGAGAATAGTAAATATTATCTACAACACAACTTCTGCAATCGCAACCGTGCTGTAGTTGATAAGTGGCATATACGGTCTCTCCAGGTTCGAGGTTGACATCTTCTAGCAGGGCATCCGCATTTCTAAATAGATCGGCACCTACTACGCATTGTCCATTTACTCCTGAGCTCCCTTGAGCTACGGTGGTGTTTTGAACTGACCCTGCCGTGAACGGACCCGTGGGACTGAGGCTCCACATAATACTACTACCGACTATAGATCCTGGATTTCCCCCTTGTCGAATGTCAAATATGATGTCCTTTGCTATTCCTTCGCCTTCATTGGTAAT
The DNA here is from genome assembly GCA_938007965.1 of uncultured Saprospiraceae bacterium. GTDB lineage: Bacteria > Bacteroidota > Bacteroidia > Chitinophagales > Saprospiraceae > CAJXUU01. The sequence goes on from CALLMH010000023.1 coordinate 17,721, forward strand.
TGCGAGTGCTAGGGTAGTATTTTCTTCTGACCAGCACGCAGGTCGATCTATTAGTGGTGTATATTCTTCGTAGACTAGATCAGGAAGTGCAAACCCATAATCTATACCTGTGGTGGATATATTACTTTCGCTACATACTATGGAAGTACCACAGCCATATCTTGCAGCTCTTCGTATGGGGTCAGGTGTACCAAGATCACATTCTATTCCTTCCCATACTTCACATATGACTAGAGACTCATTTTCATCAAGTGCTCCATCTCCATTACCACTTCCAGCCCCTGTGGTATGATCGCTCATAATATCCGCTGATGTTACAATATAAAAGGTAGTATCGCCATTGGTACCATCGGGAGTTAATGACATACCATTAATCAGCACATCAACATTGGTAACTGTTCCAGGATTAACTACCCAGTATGTAAAATCTTGGATTGATCCAGAGCCTGCATTAACCATAGGCACCTTTATTGTATCTTGCACCCCGAGTATGGCATCAAATATGTTACCTGGTCGAATATTCCCAGTGATAAGCGGAGATAAAATACTGAGTTCTGCAGCGAGCACACTTATCTGAGATGACGTCTCTGTAGCGAGTGTATTCACTCCTTCACATAATTCATCCCAATCTACATCTACTGTGTAATCTACAGCACTCGCAGTAAAACCACAAACCACTGATAGCTCAAGTGTAAAAGTGACAGCTTCACCATCTTCCAAATCGCCAATAGTTAGAATATCCGTAGCCGGATCATAAGAAATTGGATCACCACTAACTGTCATAAGGGAATTGTAATCTATCAAAACACCATCTGGTAGCGTAAGTGCCGCTACGGCATTTCGAACTATGAAATCATCCCCGTTACTATTTTCTATAGTAATGGTGATCTCGTCGGGAGGCCCACAAACAAAAAGTTCGGAAGTGTTGTCTGTTGTAATGGTAATGGGGTCAGAAGGTGCGATAAGCGTAAGTACTGTAGACGGGAAATCACTATCTGGCTTTTCGGCACAGTCAAGATCACCGTTGCATCCATATGAAGCCCTCCTAAATAAATCCTCTGGTGTAACGCAACTGGTTACAATCCAGTTTTCGGTAACATCTGCAGTTCCTCCTATGATGAGCGCACCTAAATCAAAACAAGTATATCCAGGTTGCATAATGGGAGATGGAGCTATTGAAGATCCTCCGACTTCTATACTAAGCAAATCAGCATTTCCATTATCTGCAACACAATAGTATACATTCTCAGCATCAGCCGTACCATTGTTTTCAACTGTATTGACAACTTCAAATTCAAATCCAATTACACCGTTAATACCATTGGGAGATGAAGAAGTGATATTGATGTCCGGAGCATCAATCGTGTATTGGATTGATTGAATAACTTGAGCTTCGACACCTGATACTTGATAATCAAACAATGCTCTTACAATCGGAGTCATATCTAATGCGCCTTCACAACTTAAAGAAAAATCAGCTGTAAACTCAATTATATCACCTACAAAAAGAGTATCATTGAATGCGAAGTTGATATCATTAGTATTGGTCAAGGTAGGTCCAGCGATCTGTGTGAAGACACCAGAAAACGTAAGCCCGTCAGTGCCACTTAAATCTATGCTTACATTACCAGTGTCTATTGAAGATCCTGTGTCGTTTTCTATTGTGACGGAGAGCGAAATCTCATCAGCACAAACTTCAATCGGATCTACAAATGATAGACTAACACTTTGCGCATTAGATATTACACAACAAGCGAAAATTAACAGTACACCTAAGTATACATTTCTGATGCAGTTTTGAATTCTATTGATCATTATCATATGATATGGTTTAAGCAATGCATGATGACGCATTGCCACTTTATTAGCTGGTCTTAAATAGGGAGATCTTCGGAGAAGGGCGAAAAGGTTGTTACAACAATCAAATTTTACTTATCTTTTTGATTGTTGTAGATACAACGAAGATAAAAATAAAATTGTAAACTACTATAGTAAATAAGATTAAATAGAAGATGATCAACATTTTATATAATTTTTATTATATAATTTATAATACGAAATCATACCTTCAATGAAGACTTATTCGATTTAATACATCTACAAAAGAGCGAAATCTAAAATATTATTGTTTACCACTATATAAGTAAAATACAAAATATTGAATATTGAAGGGCAGAGTTACTAAAGATTGAAATAATTTATTTTGCAGTATTCTATAAATCAGACTAATACAAATGCTAAAATATAGCATATTAAGTGAAAAGAAACTCCACCTGATAATCCTTGTTTTGTATAAAAAATAAGCCTATCTTTGCATCCCGTTAAAAAAAGTTCTTTTAACTATGAAAGTTTTAGATCAGTATACTATTCCTTACAAAGGTATGGGAAATGGAATTCACAATCTTGAGTTCGATATTGACAATAATTTTTTCAGCGCTTTTGAAGCCTCTCACCTAGATAATGGTAAGTTTAAAGTTTCAATAGAAATGGATAAGCGATATGACTCAAGCGTATTTATCTTCCAAATAATAGGAAGCACAAATACAAGCTGTGATAGATGTTTGGAATCCATAGATCTTCCCATGCAAGGTGAATTCAAACTACATGTAAAACATAATGCGGATGGAGAAAGTGATGATGAAATCATGTACATACATCCTGAAACTTCTACATTGAATCTATCGCAATTTATTTATGAGTTTACATTGTTATGTATGCCTCTGGTAAAAAAATATGATTGTGAAGAGGAGATAGATCCGCCTTGCAATTTAGATGTTTTGGACAAGCTCGATCAAGATCAAAATGTAATAATGGAAGAAGAGCCTACAAATGGAATCTGGGATTCTTTAAACGGACTAAAATTAGATAAATAATAAGATACGGAAGTATCAATTGATAACAACTGATATATTAAATAAAGAGAAATGGCACATCCAAAGAGTAAAATTTCGAAGCAAAGAAAGAGAAAAAGAAGAACTCACTATAAAGCTGAGATGCCTCAGATTTCTATCTGTAAGGAAACTGGTGAAGCGCATCAATTCCATAGAGCATACTACGTAGGTGATGACTTATACTATAGAGGTAAAGTCTTCATCAAAGCTGATGAAGAAGTTCTCTTAGAGGACTAAGCACCATCAAAAAAATAAAATTTTTAAAAAGCTCCTTGTCTTCGGCATTGGGGCTTTTTCTGTTGATTATAAATAGGTCATTAGATTCTGTAAAACCGTATATTTAGTTTTCTGATTTTACCGAATAGAATATTATTGGTACTCATAAATTAGTCTGCACCATGAGATTTAAGTCTATCAATAAACCAAAATTGATTGAACGCTTATCTGAACGCTTCGAATTATATATGGATATTACTCTCTGATGAGATTACAATTTATTTCGTGGGCACCCGCTATTAGGCTCTGATTTTTTCAATTATACAGTATTCAATACAAACAAACCCGAATCCGATAAATCAAATTATCTTCGCAATATGAAGTTTCATCAATACAACATAGCTGAGGAGCTTAAAAAAGCGCTTGAAATAGAAGGCTACAAAAAACCTACCGATATACAATATAGAGCTATACCTCATATCCTAGCTGGAGAAGATATGTTAGCCATAGCTCAAACAGGGACAGGTAAAACCGCGGCCTTTGCCATCCCTATTCTACATAAGATTCATATGATGAATTTTAAAAGCAGACCAAATGGAATCAAGTGTATCGTCATGGTGCCTACAAGAGAGCTAGCAATTCAGATAAATGAAGTTTTTACTAAATTTGGAAAAAAATTAAAAGCCACAAGTTTTTCTGTATTCGGTGGAGTCGAACAAGGACCTCAAATAGCAAAGCTCGAAAAAGGCATAGACATCCTAGTCACCACTCCCGGTAGGATGTTTGATCTAGTAAGCCAAGGATATATAAAGCTGAATAGGGTAAAATATCTCGTATTAGACGAAGCGGATCATATGCTTGATCTCGGATTTATAAAAGATATTGAGATGCTTATCAAGTGGCTTCCTAAGAGTAGGCAAACCTTATTTATATCTGCGACAATAAATGATAAAATCAAAAAATTGGCCTATTCATTGGTCAATAAGCCTGTACGTATACAGATAAGTCCAAAAGATCCAGTCAGTAAGAATGTAGACCACTCTGTTATTTTTGTAGAGATGGATAAAAAACGATTTTATCTTGAAAGGTTGGTCAAAGAAAATGAGGGAGACAAAATGCTCGTTTTTGTAAGAACAAAAGTGCGTGCAGAAAGGGTAAAAGCAGCCATGGCTAGAGTCGGTATAGAAGCTACAACTATGCACGGTGGGATTGATCAAAAAGACAGACTGGCTGTTTTGAAGGAGTTTTCAGAAGGCTCTTCTACCCTACTTATCGCCACTGATGTAAGCGCAAGAGGTATAGATATACCAAATATCAACTATGTCGTAAACTATGATCTTCCCGACAAACAAGAAAATTACGTCCATAGAGTGGGACGTACTGGTAGAGGAAGAAATACAGGACTCGCATTTACATTCTGCAGTAAAGAAGAGAAGCCGATGCTCAAGACCATTCAAAAATATCTTACTAAGGAAATAAAAGTACTCACAATAAATCCGGATGATGAGAGGGAGATAGTACATCTCACTGATGAGTCAAAAATGACCATGGATGATATCATGAGCAAATTAGAAGTTCCTTCTCGAGGAAAGCGCAAGAAACGATCGGCAAAAAAGAAACATAAGGAGTAGATGCAAATAATGTGATTGTAAAAATCTATCAACTCAAGATACAAGTCTTATAACTACAAATCTAAATCTACATTCAAATCAACATCATAATATTAATCTTGATAAAATTTCAAATTTAATATTATAATTATTTATATATATGAAAATTATTTATCTATATTTGTGTCATGCATAATAGATAATACATTAAATATATCCATTATGTATAGGTTTCAAGGCCAAAACTACTCACATAATGGGCTTCAAAAAAGAAAACTACACCCTGAAGGGTCTATGCGCACGCGTATGCCTCTTGATGATGATTACTTGTAATCATGCTTTTGCACAAACTGCTCCTCACTGCCCGATAAGGGTAGAGTTCGAACCTCGTATCGAGCAGGCATCTAGTGCTGCAAATGATACTCGACAAAACCTATTTCCCTTTTTCACTTCTTGGCAAGATATTGATAACTTACGATTATCAGATGACAACTATATGTCAGTATCACTAGACGGATACAGGAGATCGACTATGGTATTTGGAGACAAGCTGGGATACAATATCCCTCCTGGAGCTGAGATTACAGGACTAGAAATAATCATAGAAGGACACACTAGAGGCGAAGGCTTCGGCGAAGGGCTACTCGTACAACTGCTAAATAATCAAGGACTAAGAGAAGGAGATAATAAAGCGGGTGATGCCTTGCCTATCGACGCAGATTGGCCGACGACGATAGACAGCACTGACAATGTGTGGAGGTACGGAGGTGCTAACGATAACTGGGGGATAGATCTAGACCAGTTCTTGATCAACAATCCAAAGTTAGGATATGCACTCCAAGTAAGAAATAAACTACCCCAACCACTAGATGTACTCATAGATAATATACAGATAGTGATCCACTATATTCCTCTGTATGCTATATGCTCAGATCATGCATGTGTCCCATTCTACATCGATGAATCAGATGACCCACAGCTAACTTATGAGTGGTACATACCACAAGGGTGGGAATTGATATCTGACTCAGAGAATGATGCCGCAATAAATATAGGACCATCATATGCTACACTCGGCGAGTATGAGATTTGCGTAGAGTCATTCTTAGCAAACGATAGTCAGGGGATATGTTGCCGAAAATTCAACTATGAAGATTGTAATCCTGGGATGATAACTGGACAGGTATTCCTAGATCAAAATGGAGATTTTGCTTTCGACGATGGTGACGCACTCCAATCTGGTGTCCAAGTAAACCTTTTCAATCTAGACAATTCTATATCCGCTTCGACAACGACAAACGAAGATGGAGTATATCTATTTCCAGAAGTATTTCAAGGAGATTACTTTATACAGGTCATAGCAGAAGATGGACTGACTTATGTGATACCCAATATAGGATCAGAAGAAGATGATAGTGATATAACAAATGTATTTGGAGCTGGGACTACAGAATTAATATCCATAGAGCCAAATGAACAAATAACCAATATAGATGCTGGATTATCGAGATCGCTAACCATCGGTGATTTCGTGTGGGAAGATCTCAATGGCAATGGTACTCAACAGGATAATGAACCTGGAATAGCAGGCGTAACGATAAACTTAGCCAATAATCTGGCGAATACAATCAGTACAATTACTGATGCAAACGGGTTCTACTCCTTCGTAAATATACCATCAAGTGAATACAATATTTCAACTGAAAATATACCAGGATTCGTACCAACTAAGCTAAATAATGGGGATGCAGAAAACAATAGTAATTTCAGTGAGTCACCACTATCACTTTCTTATCTAGACGGTGGAAACATAGACAGTATAGATGCTGGATTCTTAGTATTGAGTTCTATTGGTGATTTCGTGTGGGAAGATCTCAACAAAAACGGGATACAAGATCAAGGTGAACCAGGAATAAGCGCCGTAAAAATGTATCTGCACGCTGAAGATGGTACCATCACGGACTCTACATTAACCGATGAAAATGGGAATTATGAGTTTACTGATATATACCCTGGAGATTATGTAGTTAGTGCTGAGGCGAGCCAATTTTTCACGAGCACTACTGCGAATGCAGGATCAGACCCTTCACTAGATAGCGACGGAATATTAGTTGATGGAGATGTACAGACCAACACCATAACGATCATCTCCGGAAGTAATCTCACTGATATCGATTTCGGATTTTTCATTTTACCCGTAGATATTTCAGGATTTACATGGATTGATGAAAACAATGACGGACAATTCCAACCTGCAGAGTCTTTTATTGGCAATATTTTGGTGTCCCTATTTGATATAGATGATAATCTGATTGCGGACACATTAAGTGACGCAGGCGGATTTTTTAGTTTCGAAGAACAACTCGCAGGTAGCTATTACTTACGTTATGAACTTCCTACTGGCTTTATTTTTACGACAGCTAATATTGGAGATGACCTTTCAGATTCTGATGTAGATGGAAGTAATGGTGACAGGACCACTCCTACATTTTCTCTGCTACCAGGCCAATCATCCATTGATAATGCGGCAGGATATCAGGCGCTACCAAGTGTCCAAGGAGTCACATGGATAGATGCAAATGGTAATGGCCGACGAGATATTGATGATCTCAGATTAAGTGGGATAACTGTAAACCTTAGAGCCGCCAACGGAGACCTTATCGAAACAAATATTACAAATGAAGAAGGAGTGTATCAGTTCGAGAATATACCCGTCGGTGAATACTATGTCGAATTTATAAAAAGCGAAGATCTACAATTTACGATCTTCATCGAAGATGAAATGCTCAACTCTGATGTAAATGAAATTATCGGCACAGGGACTACTTCGGCATTCACATTAATAGGCAATCAGAATCTTGAAGACATAGATGCTGGATTTTTCTCTTTTGGATCTATCGGTGATTTTGTATGGCAAGATCTAAATAACAATGGAATCCAAGATAGTGGAGAACCTGGTCTATCTGGCATCCTACTGACGCTCATCGACAACCAAGGAGCTACTGTCGCAACGATAGAAACTTCCGACGATGGAGAATACACATTTACCGATTTGACACCAGGTACATATACGATAGAGCTAAGTCAAAATGGAAGCTTCGCACCTACTCTACCAAATCAAGGAGATCCAGAATTAGATTCGGATGCAATAATAGCGGATGGCACAATCGCCCCTTCTAGCATTATCATAAGTTCTGGGGACGAAATCACAAACATTGACTTTGGCTTTATAGAATTACCTGCGACGGTAGGTGGCTTTACTTGGATAGATGCCGATAATGATGGACAGTTCCAAATAGATGAATCTCTTCTTTCCGATGTTACTGTTTCGTTATTTCTAGCAGATGGAACATTGATCGGAGAGACTACTACTGACGAGGGTGGGTTTTACTCTTTTGTGGATGTAGCAGCAGGTGATGTCTACCTTCAATTCGAACGACTGGATGCATTTATGTATACCTTGGCAAATCAGGGAAATGATCTTTCCGACTCTGATGTCACTTCTGAAAATGGCATGGGGACCACAGAAATTTTCTCTCTTCTTCCTGCAGATGAAAACTTCACCTATTCCGCAGGATATCAACTTCTTCCTAAAGTAGGTGATTTTGTATGGCTAGATGAAAATGGAAACGGCATTCAAGATAGCGATGAGATAGGAATTAATGGAGTCACAGTAAACTTACATGCTATCAATGGAACAATACTAAAAACCACGATCACGGGTATAAATCCTAATGACGGGACTGATGGATATTACTTATTCGACACATTGAGCCTAGGACAATATTATATCTCATTCGAACCAGTTGATACGCTGAACTATGCTCCTCAAGTAGATACAGATCTTACACTCAACTCAGATATTACCGAAGAAAATGGTATAGGATCAACGGCCATTTTCTTACTTCTTGGAAATGATTGCAACTTAGACATCGACGGAGGATACGCTCTAAAAAATAGTAATATCAGTGGAGAGGTATGGGTCGATAGTGATGTAGATGGTATTCAGAATATAGATGATCCATTAATAGGAGGGATCATTGTGAGGTTATTTTCAGATGCGGATATTGAGATCTCATCGACAGAAACAGATACTCTTGGCCAATATTCATTTGTAGGATTAGATGCTGGAGCATATTATGTAGTCTTCGACACTACGAGTCGATATACGCCTACACTCCCACTGCAAGGGACTGATACAGCACTAGACAGTGACCTAGATGATTCTGAAGCAATAGGGAGCACAGGTATCATAACACTTGTCAATGGAATCAATCAAGAAAACATAGATGCTGGACTAGTGGACGGAGCGATATCCCTCAATGGATTCACATGGATAGATGATAATAACAATGGCACCAAAGAGTCCACAGAACTTCCTCTCCCTGGCGTAGAAGTAAAACTCTATGCGGTAGACGGGACGCTACTAGATAGTATGATCGTAGATGAAGATGGAAACTATTCCTTTTCGACCGTCTTGGAAGGGGAATATTACTTAGTATTTGACAATCAAGACGAATCATTTATCAATGTAGAAGCTAACCAAGGAGATGATAGCATAGATGATGATGTTACGAATGCGATAACTTCGGGGAGTACTGACACCATCTCAGTCATCTACTTCGATGAAATACCACCGATCAGTGCAGGGTATTATCAATTGGCGACTATAGGTGACATGGCATTCATAGATGTGAATGAGAATAATATCAATGATCTAGAACCAGGTCTTGATGATGTGGTGGTCAACTTAATAACCTTAGATGGTACTATCGTACAATCAGCGATTACAGCACAAGGCGGAGGTTTCGACTCAGGATATTATCTTATAGAAGGCATCATACCTGGAGCGTATCAACTCCAGTTTATAAGACCATTATCTTATCAATTTATTACAGGTGATTTTGGTGTTGATGATGAGATAGATTCTGATGTGAACATTACTGAAGCTAATACTGGAACTACTGATACCCTATTGATAACATCTGGATCGACAAATACTTCATTAGATGCAGGATTCGTATTCAGAACACTAATGGAGTCTTCGATTGCAGGATCTGTATGGGATGATGATAATGCCAATGGCCTGTTCGATATTGGCGAAGAATTAAGAGAAGAAACTTTAGTCTCTTTATTAGACAATACTGGCACCCCTATCGCATCTCAATTGACCGATGCGAATGGAGCATATATTTTTGATATGCTAACAGAAGGATTCTATAATGTAAGTCTCGATCTCGATTCCGACGAGATATCGACCGTTCCCAACGTAGGCATGGACGATGAGATAGACTCTGATTTCTTTTTCAATGATCCTTCTGCAGAAACGGGATTATTCTTCGTAGCCAATTCTGAAGACGTCGAGAACGTAGATCTTGGAATCGTAGATAGAGTAAGAATTGGTAATTTCGTATGGGAAGACCTGAATAATAACGGAACACAAGAAGCAAACGAGCCGGGAATACCTGGCGTATCGGTTACGGTAACAGACAGTTCTAATTCTATATCAAAAACGACAGTGACTGATGAAAATGGGAATTATGAAATTTCTGACATTCCTGCTGGTACATATCAAGTTTGTATCGCTATCCCTGATGGGTTCTTTGTCGGAAAGAAAGATGCTGGAATAGACCAACTAGACAGCGATGCCAATGAAGATGGATGTACGGATATATTCACAATATTGACAGGAATCAATAATGACATAGACTTTGCTTTGACCAGAGGATCTTCGATTTCTGGTATCGCATTTTCTGATCTCAATGGAAATGGCATAAAAAACATCTTAGACGAAGGAATAAACGATATTACAATCTACTTATACTCTGGCACAGGAGAATTGCTAGACTCTACCATCACTACTACTCAAAACGACACTCTAGGGAGATATAGTTTTACAAATCTTCGAGCGGATGATTATTATCTTGTTTTCAATTTTCCTCCGCCATATATACTATCTGATGGTAATTCTGCACCTGATGATATAGATTCTGACATCACAAGTCTATTCGAGAGAGGGAGTACAGATATCATCTCATTGGGCGCTGATGAAGACCTGATCAATGTGGATGGAGGTGCTTACTTCCCAGCTTGTATAGGAGACAGAGTATGGGAAGATCTGAATAAAAATGGCCTACAAGATGATGGAGAACCAGGAATAGGCGGGATCGAAGTGATTATCTTTAGATCATTTGGAGTACCGTTTGATACCGTATTTACGAACTCAGAAGGGATATATAAGTTTACGGAGCTCAGACAAGGTCTGTATTTCATACAGTTTATGATTCCGCAGACATTTACGATTACTCTTACAGATCAAGGTGTAAATGATGACATAGATAATGACGCCGATGAAACTGGTACGACACCTCTGATCTCTCTAGCGAGTGGGGCAGAATTGACATCTGTTGACTGCGGAATATTCCAATCAATGGCTTCACTGAGAAGTGTAGTATGGGAAGATTTGAATGGTGATGGTGTGAGACAATCAAACGAAGCTAGAATACCAGACATCAGATTGACACTCTATGATGAAGCCGATGTAGCAGTAGCATCTACGATCAGTAATTCGTTGGGACTATATGCATTCCAAGAGATTCCAGAAGGAAACTATAAGGTATTTGTTGATCTTGAAAATACAGACTACGCATTCACTTCGATGGACATGGCTGGCAATGATCTATTTGATAGTGATATCCACGAAAATGGAGAATCAGATCTATTCACTAGTGCAGAAGTGCTATCAATACCTAATGTAGACGTAGGCCTACTGGAAATGGGTAGCATCAATGGTACGGCTTGGTTCGATGAAGATCAGAATGGAATCTTCGACTTAGACGAAGTAGTGCTGTCCGATATCAAAGTACAACTTTATAATGATCAAGATGAATTGATCAATGAACTCATAACAAGCACTGAGGAAGAAGAGAATATCAAATTCACTAATCTAAGGCCAGGTAGATATCATCTAGAATATAAAGTCAACAAGACCCTGAGGGCAACTACAGAAATGGGACTTACTGCCCTTGACAATAATAGTGACTTGATACTGCAAGGTGGTAAATATAGAAGTCCAGAATTCACCGTGGAATCTAAAAATATAGTCACCCATGTCGATGCAGGATTCATAGCAAATAACAATAATGAATTTTTCACTGAAAAGATAGACGCTATCGACATCGAAGAATCTACGGCTGACGAAAAGACTATTGTTGAACCTATAGAACAAATCTCACACAGTGAAGTAGAGGATACGGAACTCAAGATCTCAATGCACCCAAATCCGGCTACAAACTATATAAAGATAGAGATTCCTCACAAAGAAAATGCTACAGTAAAAATAGTAAACGCCAATAAAGAGGTAGTGCTATCCGCTTCTGCATCTCAAATGGAACGAATCAATCTACAACATCTTCACCCTGGTATCTACTACGTCACTCTAGAGCAGAACGGGAAAAGTGTAACACGAAAATTGATAAAAATACACTAGTTTATTCGTTTGAATGTTGATTTATTTATTCGTTTGATTGTCTATCATTTATTCTTTGAGATGTTGATTGACATAATAATATCATTGGTTATAGAGTAAAACAGTCTGACTATATATGAAATACGACTTTGACAAAGTAATAGAGCGAACAAATACCAACGCGGTCAGTGTAGAGGGGTTTCGGGATTATCTATTTGGAGAATATGACAAGGTCGATTTTTCCGTCCCAGATGATGATCTGATCAAGATGTGGGTCGCGGATATGGAATTCGAGACAGCGCCTGAGATCTTAGGTGCAATACGTAAGAGACTAGATCACGGAATATTAGGGTATACTATGATTTTCGATGAATCGTACCATCATTCTTTGATATCGTGGATAGATAATAGGCATGGGTACAAATTTCAACCACAACACATCGTATCCTCTAGAGGAGTGATCCCAGCATTGTTCTATCTGGTCAAAAAGCTATGTGCCCCTAAAGAAAAAGCTCTAATCATGACACCGTCTTATGCATTCTTTAAGCATGCAGCAGATGCAAATGAGACAGAAACGATATATACAGACTTGATAAGTAATCAAGGAGACTTCTTCATGAATTTTGAAGATATCGAAGCTAAAACGGCTGATAAAAGTGTCACTACACTCATATTCTGTAATCCACATAATCCTACAGGGAGAGTATGGACTGTCGAAGAACTAAGACAACTAGGTGAGATATGCTTTACCAATGGAGTGACGATCATCTCAGATGAGATCCACTGTGACATCCTAAGAAGTGGCGTCACATTCACCCCAATGCAAAAAGTATTTCCAGATTCTACAGATATCGTGACTTGCGTATCTGCAAGCAAGACATTCAATCTAGCGGGATTACTACTCGCAAACGTAATCATACCCAACGAGGAATTACGCAATCAATGGAATAATGATCATCTCCCCATCGAAAATCCACTGAGTGTAGCGGCTTACCAAGCGGCTTATTCTCTAGGGCAACCATGGCTAGATGAACTGACATTATATTTGGATGAAAATTTCAGACTGGTCAAAGAATTTCTAACCAAAAATCTACCAAAATCAAAATTCAAGATTCCAGATTCTACTTATCTCGCTTGGATTGATGTGTCAGCATATATTACTGATATTGATGATCTAACCCTACACTTCGCTCAGAATGCAGGCATACTTTTAGAGGGCGGTAAGATGTTTGTCGCAAATGCAGACGGCTACATCCGTCTCAATCTTGCTTGTCCAAAGAGTCGTGTACTAGAAGGTCTCAACCGGATTTCAAAATGCCTAAACAATTAAAATCTAAAAATGAACTTGAACTTAGCAGTACTCATAGACGGAGACAATATCCCTTCCGCACATGTTAAAGAAATGATGGAAGAGATCGCCAAATATGGCAACCCAACTATAAAACGAATCTATGGAGACTGGACTAAGCCGCACTTGACCAAATGGAAGAATCTATTGTTAGAAAATGCCATTACCCCGATTCAGCAATATGCATATACCACAGGTAAAAATGCAACCGACTCTGCAATGATCATAGACGCTATGGATATCCTCTACTCTGATAAAGTGAATGGATTCTGCCTCGTATCTAGTGATAGTGACTTCACACGACTAGCAACTAGACTGCGAGAAGCTGGAATGCAAGTGATCGGTATTGGAGAGAAGAAAACCCCAAATCCATTTATAGTAGCTTGTGATAAATTCATCTACATCGAAATCATACGCAACCAATCTAAATCCTCTGAAAATGTAACAGACGAAATACCTAGTGAAGAAAACATAGATAAAATCACCCCAAAAGTAATCAAACTAATATCAACTACGATATCTGATCTATCAGACGAAGACGGATGGGCATTTCTCGGGGACGTAGGTAGCCTACTGCAGAAAAAACAGCCTAACTTCGACTCTAGAAATTATGGATTCGACAAACTTACCCCGCTGATAAAGTCAACCGGAAAATTTGAAATAGATCAACGAGAAAATCCAAAAAGAAGAAATAAACTTATCTTTGTTAAGAATAAACCGAAACGAAAAAATCGATCAAGAAAGAAGTAAGAAAGCGTAATCTGAATTTTCGGATATCCCTACTGTAAGAGAACTGAGGTCTCTAACTATGGCAAAGTTGTACCATTATTATGCCTCTTGGACATTTTGTTTGTAAAGAAAGTCTTTATGCACTATCTTTTTTTGTAGGTAGGTTTTTTGCCCACTCTATGTACTTACACATGTCGGATTGTAATCTGACTATTGACTTTGCCTTTGCCTTGTTTCTGATTTCATTATAATTTTCTGATCTATATTCCGAAAGGCTCATCAGCTGCTCTTGTAGTTTTTTTCTTTCTTCTTTTGATTTAGAATTATTGATTTCTTTCCTTATCAGGTCCAATGAATCCAAGTACTGTTGCTCCTTCATATCATAGATCATCCGATCATCAAGAATAGATATTGGAGCTATGAATATACCTTTCTGTATGGCAAGCGCATCTAAAGATTTTAATTCCTCCAATGAAATGTTTTCATATTCTCCGATATCATTGATTTCTTGATATCTATTTTCCCACGTAGTATATTCGGATCTTGTCAAGATATCTGTAAGCAAGTTTTTATAACTATTTTTTGAATATAAACCAGGATGTTTATTAGCATTGAATAAATCAAAAATGGCATTGCTATGCTTCCACCACGACTTCCTATCGGACTCCGCGATGATTTCGAAGATATGAGCATTCAGCGCATCCGATAATTCGGCTGTAGGACTATATAGGCGTATATTATCTATCATACTTACAAGTCCAAAAAACCTTTCTGACTCCTCTATCATGTCGGCTGCAGATAGCTTCCACTCATCGAACATCGTCTTCTCCGACTTACTAGATAGATAGTCGATCTCTAGTTTTTTTCGCACTTCTGGTAATAGAGCTTCTAGGTAGTCACGCTGATCACTATATGTATCAAATGACATCAATTGGGCCCTAACCTCTTCCCCATATGCCGTTAAAATCTCGTTTCTAGGCTTAATCTTCGCTCCAAAATAATCCCAGTCCTTGATCAATCGATTATATGGTACTATTAAATGACTGATTTCATTCACAGTCGCCCTATATTCTTTATATGCCAGCTTATTATCCTTGTTGCTCTTTATATCTTCTTGGTATTTAAACCAAGCTTTCGTTCTCACCTCCTCATAACTCAGTTCTTGATCGACACCTTCTTCCCTTTTTTTGCCAAAGACTTCATCTAAAAATTTCTCATTATCATCAAAATACAGTTCAATCCCTTGATCTATCATTTTCAAAAATTCAATCTTACCTTGCTCCAGTGTGAGACCTTTACTGAGTTTATTAGCTAATAATCCTGGCCCTAAGCGATCATAATCTATCAGTATATATCCTATCCGGGATTCCATATCATATGCTGATAATGGAATATTTAAATTGTAACGATTGATAGATGATTTTTCATTTTTTAAACCTTCACTCAACAATATTTCGTCCAATGCATGAGTGATATCATATTTATTGAGCCTAGATTTTCGTTTAGCGTCTTCAGCGGGTTCTTTCAGCAAGTTTGTATTTTCTATAGAGAAAGGGTGTGTAATCTCGTATTCGATGTAATCCAACGACTCTGATGGAATCCGTACTTGTGGCGGATTATAATAGAATACCACCCCAATAATCAATAAGACAATGGCTACGAAAAGAAATTTATGAGATCGACTAATCATACAATTGATTTAAGAATGAACGTATACATAGGTAGATGATATTATCTAAGAATTGGCGTATCTCCAAGATGAGCTTAAAATTATAATTCCCTTGGCAAGTATTCCCTATTAACTCATTATTAGCAGATTATCCCCATGCTAAAGCATAAAAAATATAGTCAAACTACAATGAAGAAAATAACCTAGAACGGTGAGTAGTGATGTGTATTCCGAAAAAATCCAAATAAGATGAATCAAAACATAGTCTAATAAAAAAATAGATTTATATTTGCAGCCGCTTAGAAGATCACTAAGCATCTATGGCGTGGTAGCTCAGCTGGTTAGAGCGCGTGATTCATAATCCCGAGGTCGGCGGTTCAAGCCCGCCTCACGCTACGAAAAAGAAGTCCCATTCTCAATGAGTTTGGGGCTTTTTTCGTGTAAATTATTTTTTAGAATTTATTCCGCAATTGTAAAACCGACAAACAATTAATTATGCTTACCCTTTTATAGCTACTATTACAAATCTATAAAATTCTACTTATTCTTCCATGTTTGTTTTTACTAAGAGTTTCTATATTTCTCCGTTTGTCCACCGCGGTAATACTCTTTAGAAAAGAAAACACAAGTATACTTGCATCTCTATTTAAAAGCTTCTAAATTAGTAATTTACAAATCAAATTACACCATCATGAAAAATTACATATACCTCTTCTTCTTTATCTTTTCTCTATGCAGCACAGGTTGTCTAAGAGTCACTGATCCAGAACCAGAACCAGAACCAGAGATTCCTGAATTGACTCCTGCCACTATGGAGGGAAAACATACACTTAGCTTTTTACTTGATGGAGAGGTATGGGTGAGTGATAGAGGGTGGGGAGATTTGACCAGTCAAGTATCTGTTTCTGGCAGGAATTTTAGTATCGACGCAAGAAAAAGACAAGAGTTTTTAAGTGATCGCTTTTCTTTAGGGATTATATTATAAGACTTTACACCTAATTTTTACACTTCAGAAAATACAACATTCCACGCAATTTTTTCGGGAAGACTAACTGATCTTGATTGCCAATCTCGCTATAGTGAAATAGAATCTGATCCATATAATGGAGTAGATATAACATGGATAGATAATAATAACAACCAAATGGCTGGGACATTTCACTTCCGATTAGCAAATACGTCAGAAGAGTGTACTGATACTATTTATATCACAGATGGCCGCTTCGATATACAATTTCAGGCAACTGAGTGATTACGATAAGGTTGATATGATTTTAGTTGTTGTTTTACAACATTTAATTTCCACATCATATATCACAGAAAAATTATACTTTTTTAAACCGAAGTAATATCAACAGATATTACTATAAATTCAATTATTAATGCATTTATTGCTACTTCCTCTTTCTAAGATCGCCAAATCTTAAGCTCAAGGAATAGTAAGTTTATGCACCTGACGGGCGCACTCTAATACTATTTATTTGATCGTGGTGTTTGGCGACACCTAGAATGGGCAGAAAAGTTAGATGCACCTTTTTTAATTTCTGAAGTCGCCAAAATGAAATATTAATTTCCCTTTATTCTACTATTTATTATAGAAACAACATTCACCTCATGTAAAACAACTCAATCCTTAACTTCAAAGTGTTCTGAATCGAAAACAGCATACACTTCCTTGTCGGTCATTTACTTTATATCAATACCTTTTAATCCTTGGGCCTGTATTTGAGTTATGTAGCTTGTCACCGTTTTTATGATGCTTGGAAAGTGCTCTTGATATCCATCTAAGGGATTTCCCTTCTTCGTAAAGCTTTATAAATTTTTTAATACTAAAAAATTGATATTCAACTATATAGATGGATTGTATAATACGGCGAGAATACATTCAACCTTTAATGGTAAATCACCTCTTATGGTGTATAGAGAAAAAACAAACTATCTTTATGCAGCATAATCTATCTTACTGCCCGCTATGGAGAGGAAGTCCAGACAATCAGTAATCGCAAATCTACTCAAAGAAAAGAATGATACTAGAATCGTCCAAGAGTTCGCTGGCTATCGAAGAACAGGAAGTACAGAAGCATATAAAAGAACAGGATTAGAAGAGCTGAAGAGTAGTATTGAAAGACTTCATCCGAGGCAGTGAATTAAAAATACTACAAAAGCGTTATCTTTATGAATCAGAAAACAGAAAAAATGGAAGGAATACTATATCTAACAGACGATCAGAATAAGAAGCGATTTGTACAGATCGATATTGACAAGTATGGATCAATTGTTGAGGATATATTGGATAGACTTACTATTGAATCAAGAAAAAATGAGGAATCTTATTCACTTGAAGAAGTAATTAAAGAGCTAGAAACAAAAGGAAATCTAGACAAATATGTATAAGGTTCAAATTACTAAATCAGCCTTAAAAGAACTCTCCAAGTTACCATCAAAAGAAGCATTGAAAATTACACGAAGGATCAATGATCTAAAAGATGATCCTAGACCAAATGACTGTGTCAAATCAACAGGCAGCACTAATGAGTATAGGATCAGAATTGGAAATTATCGAGTTTTGTACACTATCGAAGACAATGTTTTATTAGTCCAAGTATTTAAGGTTCGAAATCGAAAAGATGCGTATTAAAAAGAGTTGCCTACTCCCTGCTGTCGGCTCCTCACAGGCTGTTTTACTGTCTGGCTAGCAGCTCTTAGTTCCTTACTCCGTTTACTCCTTCGTCGTTCTCTTCGATCGATCACTAAATGGATATTTTTAACTTAACAACTGTCCTAAATTGGGGAAGGTTACAAAATGGGGAAGGTTACACCTCATCCAGATTTCTTCATTTCGCTCCGACGCATAGGCATACTATCAATAATCATAAATAATTCTTCGGCTGTATATGGTGTATTACGTGATCTTTTTATTGTCCCGTCTAATCCAATGAGAATAATATCAGACTTACTCAATTCGCCTTCTACAGATTTAGTAAAAACATAATCCGTAGATTTTAACAATATAATTTTACGTTCCGCCATTTCTTTTTTCTGCACAGCAAGCATTTTGATCTGCTTTGCGAATAGCTTAGTATCTTCAGAAGTATTTACTAATACGATCCTATTTCTCCATTTGAAATCATCAAGATTGTCGTTTTGGGCCATAGTAGTAGTGGTAAAAATTACAAATAGGAAAAATAATAATGCTCTCATAGTTTACTTAAAGCGTACATTAATACATTGTTCATTTTTTTTATAGGGAAGTAGTTTTTTGTGATACCTCCCTACGATTCATCCTAAAAAAATGGGAGTTACACTTTCATGCACCTCCCATTTTTATGTTACGTGTGATCTGATTGCAAGCACGCGCGTTATTGTGTATAATATTATCTAGTTCGCAGTACTTCTTTCGTAACTAAATCCACCTAGATTAGAATTATTACCCCCTGACCAAGAAATGAATTTTATATCGATATAGATATCATCTTCTATTAAATGGAGCACCAAATCCTTTCCTTCATTCTGCTTAGGTTGACCGAGATCTCTGAAGAATCCGAAATTCAAACTTGATAGATTAGCCGTAGTTCCTTCTGCCCACTCTGTCCCCGCAGGACTTGTTTCTTTAATAGACATAGCCTCTACAGCTACATTATATATCTGCCCGCCATCGTTATCTCTCGTGATGATTACATTATCAGTAATCTTATCTTGGTTGGCAGCCTGTGTAGGGTCTACGCCATCTTCCTTAGTAAATACTATTTTTTGCCCACTCCAAACTGTGAAACTTGGTACTACAGATTCGTCTACATCGACGACATTGATTGTGATATCACTTGAGCCCTCTACATCGTCACCAGATACAGAATAGTCGGCAGTTATTGTGGTATTGGTCTCGAAATCAAATAGTGATGCATCACCAACTAGTATATCCCCATTTGAATCAATAGTAATAGCCCCTGGCACATTTTCG
The DNA here is from genome assembly GCA_938007965.1 of uncultured Saprospiraceae bacterium. Lineage (GTDB taxonomy): Bacteria > Bacteroidota > Bacteroidia > Chitinophagales > Saprospiraceae > CAJXUU01. The sequence goes on from CALLMH010000023.1 coordinate 37,610, forward strand.
TTTGACAAACTGTAAGTGAGTTGATCTACATTACTATCCACATCCACAGTACCGATCTTGACTCCAGCAGCAGGATTCTCATCTACATCTGCAGAGAATGATGATGGTGTGATAAAAGCGTCTTCTCCACATGATAAAATCAACATAGAAAAGGCAAGAAGTAAATTAATTTTTAAAATTCTCATAATATATTTTTTGTACTAACAACATTCATGTAGCACTGTTTCGAAAAAGGCACAATAATATGCTTCCCGCTTCATATTTATATTTTTCGAATTTCTTTTAAGAGAATTCTATGCAGTTAATGTCCCCGTCCCGTCAACTTCCGTTCGCATTCATTTGTTACCTTCACATTATATTTTTAAATAATACGTCATTAATAATCATCAAATACAATACTTGAGAATGAAAAACAGCTTAACCATACTATTTACGATACTGACGATAAGTCTCGCAATGACCCAAGAATCAAAATGGCCAAAAGTCGACCCTTCTAATATGGATGCAGAGTACTATCCAGCTGAAGCTGCATGGAGAAACTACTTATCTGGTGAAGATAGAACCATATCACCTAAGGTCAAATTAATCTACAGCCGTCCGTTGAAAAAAGAAAGAGAGATCTTCGGCAAGCTCGTACCTTATGGTAAAGAATGGAGATTAGGAGCCAATGAAGCAACAGAGATCACATTCTACCAGTCAGTAGGAATCGGAGGCACTACGGTAAATCCAGGCACCTATACCGTATTCGCTACACCTACTATGAAAGAATGGACAGTTAGCTTCTCTTCTCAAAGAGGAATCTGGGGTGGAGAAAAAAGAGATCAATCTAAAACCGTAGCCAGTATAAAAGTTCCAGTGACTCAAGATACAGAATCGCTAGAAGCACTCTCGATCACTTTCCGAGAGATGGACGAGCAGACAGCTCACATGTCTATTCAGTGGGACAAGACAAGAGTAGAAGTCCCAATCGCTTTCAATCCAGTAATATTCTCAGGACTGGATGCAAGTCCGATGGATATGGCCCACTACCCTAGTAAGTCTGCATACACAAATTATATGGAAGGCGAAGAGGCTAACATCAAACCTAAGGTACAGGTCGTATACAGCAGACCTTATAAAAAAGGTAGAAAAGTCTTCGGTGAATTACTGAAAACTGGAGATATCTGGAGAGTCGGAGCCAATCAATCTACTGAAATCACATTCTTTCAAGATGTAAAAGTGGGTAATCTAGAGCTCAAAAAAGGTAGATATGCCCTGTATGCTGAAATCAAGGATGGTTCTTGGGATATGATTTTTTCAAAAGATCTACCAGCATGGGGAGCTGCAAACAGAGATGAATCCAAAGATATAGGTAGAACGAATATCAGTCTCTCTTCTGATACTGAAGTGCTGGAGAACCTTACAATTATCTTCGAAGAAAAAAGTGATAAATTAGTACATATGGTAATCGGATGGGATACTACTAGGGCTGAAATGCCTATTACACTCAAGTAAAGCACCGTCGTGTGTAGTCCTAAAACCTCAACTTTGAACTAGAAAATCAAAGATAGACGTCATAAGAGAGTTAGTTGATGTACTTCGACTAACTCTTTTTCTTTTGACCTGACCATTAATTCTATAGATTTTGACTTGCTCCTCGGTAAAACTATATCTTGCGCAGCGAAATGAATATCCTAACTAAATACAATCAAGACTTCAGACTAAACCTAAAACTGGCACTCCCTATCATAGCTGGTCAACTAGGTCAGATTACTGTCTACCTTGCCGATAATATCATGGTGGGTAAGTTGGGTGCAGTATCTCTGGCTGCGGTCTCATTTGCAGTGGCGCTTATAGCTGTGCCTATCGTAATAGGGATGGGTATATCATTTGCTCTCCCACCACTTGTGTCGGAGGCAGATGGCGCCAACGAAAAGAGAAAGATATCTCAATATTTTAAGCACAGTTTTATTATTAATATTAGTATAGGTTTGATCTCCTGTGCAATTATGATGCTGTGCCTACCCTATCTAAGTCTACTCGGACAAGAACCCGAAGTAGTTGAGATAGCGCGAGGATACATCTACTACTCCGCTTGGGCTATGATCCCATTGATGATATTTCTCACATTGAGATCTTATGCAGATGGCATGTCTGAGACCATGCCGCCTATGATCGCTATGATCATGGGCAACGTAATCAATATAGTGCTCAATTATATACTCATCTATGGTAAGTTTGGGATGCCAGCCCTAGGGGTCGATGGTGCCGGTTTGTCCAGTATGATCGCACGTATTTCTATGATTATTATTTTAGTCCTGATATTATTTAGATGGAAGGATCTATGGAGTCATATCCAAGAATGCGATTTTTCTACATATCAGATTCCAATATTTAAAAAGATATTCAATCTAGGAATCCCTACCTCATTACAGATGTTTTTTGAAATCTCAGCATTTTCTGGGGCAGCCATCATCATGGGTATGGTCAGTAGTAATGCCCAGGCGGCGCATCAGATAGCGATCAATTTGTCGTCTATCACATTTATGATCTGTTCGGGGCTGGCTATGGCATCTACGATCAGAGTAGGCAATCAATTGGGCAAAAAAGACTTCTCAGCACTTCGCAATGCAGGCATATCTGTATTTCTGCAAGTAGCGCTGATTATGGGCGTATTCAGTATCATATTTGTAGTATTTAGAAACTTGATGCCGCTCATTTATATTGATGACGAAGTGGTCATCGGGATCGCTTCTACGCTATTGATATATGCCGCTATATTCCAAATCCCCGATGGGATTCAAGTGGCGGCTCTCGCCTCACTCCGTGGAATCCAAGATGTAAGAAAACCAACACTTATCACTTTCTTTTCCTACTATATTTTTGGGATTCCGATCAGTTATTTTGCGGCTCTTCATTGGGGCATGGGTGCCACTGGTGTTTGGCTAGGTTTATTGGTGGGTTTATTTATATCAGCCACTTTACTGACAGCGAGATTTGATAAATTGTCCAAAAAGCAACTTATCGATAATGTAGAAGCAGCTTAATCAATAATCTTACACTTGGCATTCGGATAATAGATCTCATGATCAATCTACAATTACTTATTACCCTAATAACTCATTCATCTCAGTATTTTCTTTAGTTTTCGCATGATCTGATGCACTCATTCCATTTGCATCTTTAAGCGACTTGTCCGCACCATTTTTTAATAGTGCCTTCGCTATTTCTATCTGACCAAACATAGCTGCATATATCAGAGGCGTAGCACCATTGAAGTTGATCGCATTTACATCTGCACCAGCTTCTATCAGCATGTGTACGATTTCTAGATTCCCTTTATAAGTCACACCCATGAGTGCAGTATTGCCTGCTCTATCCTTCTGATCTATAGCTACATTAGCACCAATTAATAGTCTAGTAACTTCCACATTCTGAGCATAGGTAGCGAGTACTATAGCTGGAAAATCTCTTTCATCTTTTTGGTCGATAGAAGTCGGATTTTTCTCTATTTCAAGTTTGATGTTTTTGATATCATTTGCCTTGATATATTCATGAATGGATCCCATATAATGTATTTAATTTAGAAGGTTTTGGATAAGCGTGCAATATAAGACTAAGTCACCAAAAATCACCTCGTTCTCTTACCTAAGTAGTCAATCACCAAACTCGTAGACACTTTGTAATTAGCCGTGATTTGCATTCCTATGACTTCGGCAGTTACACTAAGAGTAGGCCTTAGTGTCTCGTCCTTCTTTACTTGATCTAGCCGATGAAGAAGGCGTAGATATTGACTCCCTCTTATGTATTTTAGATAAGCCAATGGTTTATCCTGCCCATATAGATGATGATCTAGTGAGCATAATTCTACTTTGGTGAGGTTTATATCTTTTCTATTGGTTACTTCGACTGTATTACTACGGTCAGATGTTGTAATCTTATCTGACGACTCTTCAAATCTATATGATGATCCGTCCTCGTTTCTAATACAAATGGCAGTCTTCATATATTTTCCTTTTATTTCTATTGTAGCGTACGAGACCTGCCTATCATCATTGTCGAGAGAAACAAGTGTTGCTTCCTTAAATCCAAATAACTTCCTATCATAATGACCCGTGACGATCAATCTCGACTTTAATTCGAAGAGGCGTATCCTTCGTTTCAGTTGTGCATGAGCTAGTACGATATCATATTCATCTCGAAAAGTCGATATGAGGTCTTTAATTTTGGATTTAGAATACGTGGTTTCATATGGAACCCCTAGAATCCTCAATCCTCCAATAGAAGTGGATACATTAGAAATCTCATTGCTAAATTTTAATTTTTCAGAATATTTGAGAACCTGATCATAATATACGTGCTCATCATGATTACCACTGATGAAGCATGATGGAATATTTAGCTGTTCGAGTATGGACAGAAATATCATAAATGCATGATGAAAACCATGCCCACAAGATCCATCTCCCGTCACATCTCCTGCGACGAGGACCAGATCGGCTTCTTCCTCTATTACTATTTGTAGATACTTATGGATACTTGCATACCTAGATATCTTAGTGGATTCAAGCGTTGCCGATTCTACTTCCCTATACGTCACACCTCTGAGATGTTGTTCCCAATTAAGATCACTTAGTACTACTACATTCATCAGATAAGTGCGGATAGTCTCTGTTTCAAATCTTGAAGTGTATGCATTCCTTTCCCTTCATACTTCCGCTTGCCATTCTGATAGATCATTACCGTAGGGATACTCATTACTTTGAGTTTTTGAGATAGAGATTGATTTTTGTCCACATCGATCTTGATGATTCTTACTTTATCACCCATCTCTTCTTTGAGGTCGTCTATGATTGGCGCAAACTGCTTACATGGACCACACCAGTCAGCATAAAAGTCAATCAGTAAGGGTGTATCACTATTGATTAGATTTTTGAACGAGGATTTAGCCATATGTCGATTTTATTCTCAAAAATACTGAACTTGTTCTTTTGAGTTCTATTTATCAATATATTTATCACGAATTACACTAAATATTTCAAATGACTAGATATCTTCTCTATTTCGTTTTATTATCAACCATAGCTTCTTGTTCGTCACGGGCACGCCTAGAAATGAAAAAAAGAGACCTCCCTAAAGAACAAATTTCTCAGAATTATACCAATATCAGTAAAGATCAATTTTGTAAAGATGGGCCTGTTGTGAGATTCGTCAATTTCACTTTCGATAAAAAAGACTCTCTGAGATTAGTGGTAGATATCACTACTAGCCTCGGTGAAGAGCGACTTAATGGAGACCTCACTATATTATTAGACGAATATGAGATGGATTATTCTGGTCAGCTAGAAGCAAAGCAATATCTAGAAACGCTAGAAATAGAATCTCAATCAAGATACCCAAATCACTTCATTGGACGTCAAAGTCTAGTCAATATATTAATCCGTTCTGCAGCACCCAAATCTGTACGGAAAAGGTCACAAAAACAATATTGGAACACCCTATCACTTACGATCGAGCCCGAAGACGCAATGATGATGTTTGCCTCTTCTGATATTATATTTTCGGTAAAAACAGAAAGATGCGAATTGATGATCTACCCGTCGCACGATCAAGTATCTGAATTGAGAAAATTCTTGAACTGATGATATTATAAATGAGAATATGCTATTCTAGGGATATTACCCTGGGGTTATTTAGAAGTAAGAACAATATTAAAATTATATCACTTACAAGGAGCATTAATTTGTGGCAGAATTTAAATCGACCTTAGCTGGCTTAGGTATTTGGAATTCATTTTGGCGTTAAGAACTTGCAACTGTCTGAGTGTAAGCGAGTTTTGCAAGTTTAGTCAAAATGTGATCCTAATAGCGTTAAAAGTCAGGTAAAGTCTTGATATAAGAGATTGCTTGTTTAGCAAACACTCGTTTTTTGTTTCGTTTTTGGGTCAAGCAAAAAATGAAAGCCCGAACGGCGAGTGGAAGTTTAGGTTGAAATTTATTACCTCTTATTTACGTAAAATCAAGCGTAAACGGGGTATTCATTCAGCATTAAGCCGAATGAAGGGCTATATAAATATGGATATTCAGATCTAATGAATATCCCTACCCTAAACTAAAACCAATTACGATCCTATATATTTGAGACCCAAGAATCATCACAACACCTAAAACGCGACCATTACACGAGTAGTCATCACTGGAATTTCATCTTTTATGATGCGCAGAAAATATACTCCCGCACTCAGATCCAAATCATTCACGAAGACACGATTATTGACAAAGATTACTTCTTCAGCCTTTACAAGATTACCATTAGGAGATATCCATAACAACTCTACTGGTCCATCTAATTGATGATGGATCACACATGCATTCAAAATAGGATTAGGAAATACTTTCGACTCTAAAAATAAATCAATACCACTACAATCTTCATCGATTCCATTATCCGGGATATCTTCAGCACCAGGATTGATATCAGCATTATCATCATCGCAGTCAGTATTGTCCACTATATAATCCATCGGCGGTATCTCATAGCAGATTTCTATCGACTCTTCAGCGTCACCATATCCATCCCCATCATTATCAAGGTAGAAAGTGTATAGCTGTAGATCCTCATCTATCAGTCCATCACAGTTATTATCTGCATCGTCACATATCTCTTCTGAAGCTGGATTGATGCTCGCATCTTGATCATCACAGTCGCCGTTATCTACCACATATCCTGACGCTGGAAAGTCATAACACGTCTCTATACTTACAGCTGCATCCCCGTACGTATCATTATCTGCATCTAGATAGTAGGTATACAATGTCAGGCCTTCATCTATCTGTCCGTCACAGTTATTATCTATATCGTCACATATCTCTTCCGCATCTGGATTGATGCTCGCATCTTGATCATTGCAGTCTGTATCATTATCTACATATCCTTCTGGAGCGAATACATGACAGGTTTGCGTATCTCGACTGGCTTCACCGAATCCGTCCTGATCTTCATCAAAGTAGTAAGAATACTGCTGTAGCCCTTCATCTATATCACCATCACAATCATTGTCTTGTTCATCACATAACTCTGGCGCTCCCGGATATACTGTGGGATCATTATCATTACAATCTTCGTATGCCCAGAAACCGTCCTGATCCACATCTCTGAAGAATAAAGATTCAGCTTTTGCGAATACATCGTTAGCGACTTCGATACCAATCTTTCGTCCAGGTATATCGTCGGCGGGAGGATGTATGCCACCCCATATACGCGAAAGACTGGTCTGGTCAGAAGCGTCTCTATATGTGGCCCATTGGAGTGTAAAATCTTGAGACGGTCCATCTTCGAAAACTAGGAACTCATTCTTTTTCACCTCGAATGTACCCATACCTCCAGGGAAAAATTCATCGCCAGTAAACATCGTCAAGATCTCAGCAGCGGCCCTCGAAAAAGTCGAATGCCCAGATACATAACCCGCAAAAGGTGGAGTTACAAAGGATGGTCTTTGATAAGGCCACCATTCTTCCGCTAAAATCCAACCCACACCAGCTACATCAGATAGAGGATCTATAATATAATCCGGTCCTCGCCACGCCTTAATTTTTATTTTACCGAGATTCTGACCTTGTGGACCCATCAAGGGATCACCCTCTTCGATGATTTCAGTAGAACCCTCGATAAGTTCCAGTCCCGCAGGATCATAATTATCGCGTGATTGGTCTGTACACTGGCCCTTAGTCGCCATATATCGTATAGCTGACACTGGTCTTAGATAATCATAGTACCCCTTGACACTCCATGTCGATATAGCTGAATCATGCATAGCGGCTCCTAGCATAAAGTAGCTTTTGATGTCCCATTCTAGATCATCTATAATAGGGCCTACACCTCCATATCGCTTTTCTAGCATTGGGTGACTGTTCACATAATTCAACAATGAAAACCAATGTCCTGGTGGGGTCTCACTGTCTGGCCCGTCTGCCCAGAATTCTGCCAGCACCCGAGTATAATCTCCTCTCGGCACCATCTGTGGCTCGTATGGCTGACCAGTTACAGGATTAATATCATGCCCCATACTCGCATCTCCACCTTCGAAGTAATCGTAGTATTCATAATATTGATCTTGCTCAGGAAGCGCACCTGCATTACCTAATGATGCTGGCGAGATGTCGATCATTACATTATCAGAGGGATCCAAGTGTGACGACCACTCTACTACCATATTGAATCCTTTCTTATAGTCTTCTGAGGCCGAATTGTCTAGTGGATCTATATACGGTGGAGGTCCTGGATCATGATAGAATGTATATGTCTGTCCATCTCTCTCAGCCATGGTCTTTTTTGATTCGGGTATTGCAAAGTTTGTCACTTCACCCCATTCTGGGCTCAAAAAATCAGGCGTATTAAATGGAATTTCATTTCCTGATTGATCAATAAATACATCAAGTGTCAGTTGCTGCCATCTATTTGGGTCTTGTATATTTGGGTTGCCTGAAGAAGCCATTACCAATGGAGGATTAACAGGCACATAATACTGATTCGTGTATGCCATCAACTCATTAGATCCATCTTGAAATCCATAGTTTATCATTTGAAAAGCTATATAGTTTCCAAGTGCGGCAGCATTACCATTACTATAATCAAAACTGGTAAATGATCTATCATAGCCTAGATTATTCATCATGATATTGAGTCTTAATCTTGCATTGAATCCCTCTGCCGAATTAGAAAATCTATTTGTAAGCAGTCTGTACATCGCAAAACTGATCGCCTCATCCAATTGGTCAGAAGAATCATCATCCCATTCGAAGTTATCGAAATCAAAATCGAAGCCGTCTACGACATTACCTACAAAATACGGCTGAGCTTCATCATCTGATAGTGCCCATATATCATACATCATAGCAGATGTGTGCCATAGATTACGCGCATGTACAGTAGGTCTTGCAAAGTCGTTCCTGATGGATTCTAGAAGAATTTCATTCCAATCATGAGCAATGGTAGTGTTCTGAGCGGATATATTCGCTGAGAATAAAACACTTATAATTAATATAAAACATGTAATAAATTGACGCATAAGTAGTTTGTATCAGATGTATTTACAATATTGTCTTCTATGCTTTCCATAATTTACGCTTTCATTCTAGATTTTACTAGATCGCTTGAATGTCCTGCTTTGTCAATTTTTAGTATGACCTTGACAAACCAAAATATTAGAATCCGAGAAATTACCAACAGAAATGCATATTCTTATATAATTACCTTTAATGCAAAAATAATAAATAGAATCATAAAATATCCGCTAAACGACAGTTAAAGTCAATTTTGATATTAAATAGTCATAGCATACATATTCGATTGTTTCACAACGAAGTAATTTAAAAACTAGATTCAAAAATGATTTGTAATTGTCCCATAGACGTGTATGGGATTTAAAACTTGAGATTCGAGATAAGAGCTGTTTTCTAGATTCATAACCATCAGCTAACGAGAAGCCTTTGGCCTGATGCTCAAGAAAGAGCAGACAAATTGTGTTTCAACTGACCTAAAAATAAATTGAAATTATGTTCTTAAATCTAATTCAGCTCGCTAAGAGAATATATTTCATAGAAGTCCAATCAGGATGCAAAACATCTACTCAAAAGGTAACAAAGATATAGAAGTAACACTAAGATGTACATGGGCAATGGACCAAAAAAGACCCCACAAAAATTTAATTCTGTGGAGTCTATTATATTCTAGAAATCTCGATTACAAAGAATCTCGACATCTTAAAATTTCAGCTTTGCCGATTTTTACATCATACCTGGCATTCCGCCACCGCCCATTGGTGGCATTGGTGGGTGATCTTCAGGTACATCATTGATTACTACTTCTGTAGTCAATACCATAGAAGCTATAGATCCAGCATTTTGGATAGCCACTCTAGTCACTTTTGTAGGATCGATTACGCCGGCTTTCTTCAAGTCTTCGTATACATCTGTTCTAGCGTTATATCCATTAGATCCTTTCTTCGATAGTACATTATATAGTACTACAGAACCGTCGACACCAGCATTATCAGAGATCGTTCTGATTGGAGATTCTAAAGACTTTCTCACGATTTGGATTCCCATCTCTTCGTCTTCATTTACGCCTTTAAGCTTCTCTAAGCTAGAGATAGCTCTTACAAGTGCTACTCCACCACCTGGCACGATACCTTCTTCCACTGCAGCTCTTGTTGCATGAAGTGCATCATCTACTCTATCTTTCTTCTCTTTCATCTCTACCTCAGTCATCGCACCTACGTATAGTACAGCAACTCCCCCAGCAAGCTTAGCTAATCTCTCTTGTAGCTTCTCTCTGTCGTAGTCAGATGTAGTCGTCTCGATTTGAGATTTGATCTGTCCGATTCTAGCTTTGATATCAGTTTTCTTACCTGCACCTTCTACGATAGTAGTATTATCTTTATCGATAGTGATCTTATTTGCAGATCCCAGTAGAGAAATATCAGCATTATCCAATTTATAACCTTTCTCTTCAGAGATTACAGTTCCTCCGGTAAGGATAGCGATGTCTTCGAGCATTGCTTTTCTTCTATCTCCGAATCCAGGAGCTTTTACAGCTACTACCTTAAGTCCACCTCTTAGTCTATTGACTACTAATGTACCTAGAGCTTGAGACTCTACGTCTTCAGCTATGATCAATAGTGGTCTTCCAGCGGCTACTACTTTCTCTAGTACTGGAAGTATATCCTGTACGTTTGATATTTTCTTATCATGTATTAAAATGTAAGGATTATCATACTCTGTAGTCATGTCCTCAGAGTTAGTGATGAAGTAAGGAGATAAGTATCCTCTATCAAACTGCATACCTAGCACCTCGTCTACATATGTGTCTGTTCCTTTAGCTTCCTCTACCGTGATGACACCATCTTTGGTTACTCTCTTCATCGCATCCGCTATCAATGAACCGATTTCATTGTCATTGTTGGCAGATATAGAACCTACTTGCTGTATCTTACCGAAGTCATTTCCGATTTTTTCAGATTGCTTAGCGAGATTCGCTACTACTGCTTCTACGGCTTTGTCCATTCCTCTTTTGAGGTCCATCGGATTAGCACCTGCTGCTACGTACTTCATACCTGCAGTTACCATAGCTTGAGCCAATACTGTGGCAGTCGTAGTACCGTCACCTGCTGCATCAGCGGTTCTTGATGCTACTTCTTTTACCATCTGAGCGCCCATGTTTTCGATCGGGTCTTCTAGTTCGATTTCTTTTGCTACTGTCACACCATCTTTAGTGATCTGTGGAGCACCGAAGCTTTTTTGTATTACTACGTTTCTTCCTTTTGGTCCTAGCGTAGTTTTTACAGCGCTAGCCAATGCATCGATTCCTGATTTCAATTTTGCTCTCGCATCAGAATCAAAGGTTATTTGCTTTGCCATTATATATTGTTTTTGATTTTTTTAATAATAAATGTGGAATCTATAAAGACTCCAAGATTCAAGAAATAGAAGTAAGCTACCTTCAAGCAGCTTATTTTGTTCTTAGATGATTACCAAGATATCGTCTTCTCTCATAATGAGATATTCTTTTCCTTTGTAACTGATCTCTTGTCCAGCATACTTACCGTACAATACTGTATCACCTTTTTTTACAGTCATTTTTACACCGTCTTTTCCTGGACCTACTGCAACGATTTCTCCTTTTTGAGGCTTTTCTTTTACAGTGTCAGGTATGATAATTCCACCCGCTGTTTTTTCTTCTGCAGCTGCAGCTTTTACTACTACTCTATCATTGATTGGCTTCATAGATAAAATGTGTTTTATATTGATTAAAGAAATTTATTTTTACGGTTGTCTTATTGCAGAATTAGTGCCACACATCTTTTTACTGTCATTATTGCCGAGAACAGGATAATTAAGCGACAACAACAGCCATATAGCGCATCAGGACAATAAAGATTGTTGTCATTTTGTCATATGTAAATTCACCCCTGTTTTATATATCTTGATGCTTGGTAGAAATCAAAAAAGCAAAAACCTTAGAATAGCCAGATACAATGACGGTATACCTATCGATCTGCGACTATCTAACTCCGAATGAAAACAAGCTATTCTTGACTTCTTATTGACATTATCGTCCATGCTTTGATCGTGATAATTTGCTAAATTGCCAGAATCGTATATTTCCAAAAATCATTTTATCAGCTTTACACTATAATTCATTTTTATGTTTGTGTACTTTGTCATGCACACATGATGTATATTTGTATGTCGATGTAGAGAAATATTCATCTATGTTTTTAATACGCAACTAATAAGAAAATAGAAAAATTGCATATCGCTATCACTACATTATGGTTTCCTCATGATAAAAATCCGCTCTATGGTATTTTCATTCATACCCAAGCGCAGGCACTCGCCAAACATGCAGAAGTAACTGTATTGGTAACTCGAAGAAAACTAATCCCCTATCACAAGAAATATAAAGTAGGAAAAGTAAACGTAGTAGAGCGAGGAGGGCCATATCTGCCAAACACAAGCGAATCTCGACTTGATAATTGGTCGAAATATTACGAAAAAATGTTTGATGAAGTCAATAAAGAAAAAAAGATAGATCTCATCCACTGTCACGACTATATAGCGCTATATCCTACGCGGAAAATCAATAAAAAAAATAACATACCATATATAGTAACGATTCATAATACTGATTTCCTACGAGGGACGGTAGGCGATTGGAGATCATCGTATATCTCTGATGCATTCCTCAATAGTGAAAAAGTAATTGCCGTCGGCGAAACTCTAAAACAAAAATTATATGACTATACTCATGAAGATCAGATAGTGAACATTCCAAATATCGTAGATACAGAACTGTTCTCTTATCATACACCAGCACCTACGCCTCCATTCAAGTTTCTATATGTAGGAATCTATGAAGAAAGAAAGAGGGTAATGCAAATGATCAAAGCATTCCACAAGCTGGATAGAGAAAATAGTCAGTTAACTTTTATAGGGTATGGTTCATTAGAAAAGCAAATGAAGAGCTATATCAACAAACACAACCTGCAAAACCGAGTACACGTCATAGCTCCAAAATCTAATGATGAATTGCCTATGTACTACCAATCTCATCACTGCTATATATCTATATCTACTTGGGAGACATTTGGGATCACGGTAGCTGAAGCCATGAGCTGCGGATTACATATACTATACAGTAGGTCGGGAGGACCAGAGCACTTCGTAGCTCCTGAAGGTTGTATGCTCGTAGAAGATGTAACCCCCTCAGCATTGGCAATGCAGATGCAAGAGATGATATCTAACTATGATCCGAAGAAATCAGTGCACATAAGAAATCATGTAGAGCAAAACTTGTCATCTGAGTATGTAATAGATAAGCTCTTGGAGATCTATAGTAAAATCATAAAAAACTAAATTAAGTATTGAATAATAAGTTGTCTAAAATATCGAGCATATTGAATAGGTTACATTTTTGTATGAGCGTTCCAGCTTCTATTATGCAAGGTGTATTACTATTTAGAAATTATTCGAAATTTAGTATTGCAATAAGAAAAGGTAGTAGAGGAAAAAAAATATTACAATCTCAACATGTATATAAGATTAAAATAAAAATGGAAAGCGGCAATCCGCTTATCCATTATAGGATCCAGGATGTTCCTTTGATATTTGAGATTTTTCAAAATAAAATTTATAACATAAAGCGTGTCACACAAAATCGAGGACATATAATTGATCTCGGTGCCAACATAGGCCTGACATCTTTGTATTTCTCAGGAGTATATGGCTCTACTAATCCAATAATCAGTGTCGAACCATCTAGACAAAACAACAAGTTACTAGAACTTAATCTTGATCTATATACCCATATCACGACTATACCGACGGCAGTTAGCAATACAGACGGGGTCGCATCTTTTTATGATGATGGACTGGGATACAATTCCAAATTAGACGATAGTGGTGATTCGACGTATGAGATATCGACAATCAGCATGGCTACCTTGATATCTAATCAAAAGATAGAAGAAATTGAAGTTCTAAAAATAGACATAGAGGGTGCAGAAGAGGTACTCTTCGAAGGTGATATTGATTGGTTGAGAATCGTAAAAAACGTCATCATAGAGATACATAATCCAGATTTTGTAGACACTCTTGCACAGGTACTTATGCACTACGGCTTGAAATTCGTAGAAAAAAGAGATTCCGTATATTTATACTCAAAGAGATAATAGATGACCAATAAAGATCAATGGAAAGCAAATAAATTCGTCTTCAAAAAAGGGAAATTAATCGCTTCTCGGGATACTCGTCAAGTAGGTGTTGCCTCTAGACTGATTGCGGATCGGGTTGCTCATTTTTATGATTTGAATATTCCGAAATATGCAAAAGGCCACCTCTTAGACCTTGGATGTGGACAAGTACCACTCTATGAAGCTTACAAGAAATACATCACCGAGAATACTTGTATAGACTGGGAAAATGCACTAGAAGAAAATCAATTTATCGACAAATACTGCGATCTCAATCACCCGCTTCATCTTGCCAGTAGTCAATATGATACCATCATCTTATCTGATGTCCTAGAGCATATCCAAAAACCTCAACTCTTATGGGAGGAAATGTACAGAGTGATGAAAACTGATGGCACATTGCTGCTTAATGTACCATTTTACTATTGGATACATGCTGACCCATATGATTACTTCAGATATACTAAATATGCGCTGCGTGCGATGGCCGAAGAAGTAGGATTTGATATCATAAGTATCGAAACCGTAGGTGGATGCCCTGAGATTCTAGCTGATATCATTTCGAAATTGATCGTGACGATTCCATTAATAGGGAAATTCTCCGCCAAGATTATTCAATACATAACCTCATTATTTATCCGAACGAAAGTCGGAGCAAAAGTATCTCTCCGGACTGCGAACAGATTTCCTCTGGGCTATGCCATGGTTGCGAAAAAGAGATAGATACTTAACCTGATGATTTACTATTCCATTATTTTCTTGAAGGTATCCATATTTTTATGTTCACTTAGGTGATTTATGATCGGTTGTAACTCTTGGACATTAGTGACTTTGTATAGATGCTCAAATTGATACTTCATCACACCCCAGTAATTGACATTTGAGATGTCCCAATGATACATTGAGTATAAGTAGTCATCTCCATACCTGAAGTGCGGAAGCCAAGCCAATAAGGTAATCAACCCATCCTCTAATGACTTACGAATCTGATAATCCTCCTCAAATGATAGGTATTCGGCCGCTGCGATCAGTACGAATACAAATCCATTGAGCACCATCGAAGGTTTGGCAGTATCGTATTCTTCTACCCAGCACTTTATGGCATCTGAGCTTATCATGACTCCACCTTTATTTCTAGGGTTGAGACAGGGTAGTAATGCACTCTTACTCCACCCTAGATACTTAGTATCCTGAGTTACATGAAAGACTCTCAAGAAAAAAGAAGAAACCTTCGCCTGTATGATACCTGAGATAACATCTCCTTCTAGATCAAACTTACTATAGCCTCCTTTGACTATAAAATGAGGTAAGCCATCCACATATCGAGCTTGCTTACCGATATTGGTTACATATTGTATCAATATACGCTCATCCATCTGTCCTTCATTCATCATATCATTGTAGTCTATAATAGCATACATCACGTCTATGATAAACTGTCTCCTCTTGCCATAATGCTTGCGAGCTTTCTTCATGTCAAAATACGCAAAACTATGATACACCTCAGAGAATGAGACCTCGTACGTTGGCAATTCAGGATAAACCACTTTATCCTTCAATATTTTATAGGGATATTTTCCGTACTTCGACCGCAGACGCATCGCCTTCGCCTTGATACGAATCGAATTAAATATATAACTGGGGATTAAAAATCTATTCATCTTTTTAGTTTCAGTCTTACCATCTGTAAATCATTCTTTATCAATATAGAGTCAGACTCAATTACAGAATATCTACGAAGTCCGATATCCAAATAGTCGGTTATTTTGTCTGTATTTGATTGTTTCTCCGCATTGGTAGTATTGAGCGTATGAAGAGTCGTAACCGATTCCACACTATCAAATACTGTAGTCATATAATTACGATCTGCCAATCTAGAGATGTCCGTCTGCATCTTAAATGAGCCATAGAATGGATTTACATATCGAATGACATTCGTCCATCCAGAATGATCAAACATGACTAACCCACCATCGTAGTTTTCATATATTTTATTGGCTACTGAGGCATGAAGGCTAGCTTCCCTATGCATATATATCTGCACTCCGATGCTTACTGCAAATACTACCCCATAAAAAGAATAAATCAACCATACGGGAAGCGCTACATCTCTAAAAAACCACCCTATCGAGATTACATAAAACGGAAGGATCGGCAATAAGAATCTACTCATCACTATCGTACCTGTCAACGGACCACTGTAGGCGATCGCATTGTATCCATATAGCAAGTAAAGAAGCAAAAAGGCCAAAATAGATAGCAATATCGGATATCTGTACCTCCCTTTATATAGCATCAAAAACACCACACCTAATGGCATCAACACTACAGTCAGTAGGGCGTATAGTACGAAATTATCCAATACGTTTTGAAACGAAAACCCCGCCCCGAGGATATAATAAAATGGATCATCATACGCCCACCAAGCTGAGATCAATCTAGGTAAGAACCCAATAATCCCGCCTAATGCATAATATACAAACCATCGCCTATCTTGAATAAAATGGATCAAACAAATACCTCCCAAAAGCAAAACATTGGTCTCTCGAAACCAAAATGAAAACGCAGCAATAAATGTCAAAAAAAACCACTTCTTCGCCGACTCTTCTCGACCAAACAATAAATAAATAAACAAACATACAAGTCCCAAACTCGGCATCCCGCTCATAAATGAATGAGCAAAAATCAAGGTCGCTGGATAAAGAAGCGCAAGTCCAATGCATGGTATAAATAGCCCTTCTCTGCGAAGCGACTTATATAATAGTGTCATACTACCAAGCAATAAAAATAGGCTGCCTAAAAATGCCCATTTTATGCCGAAGCATTTGGTCCATAGTGCTATCCAAAATGCATTGCCCATGGTGTAATGGCTATTTTTGTATTCGAAATATTCATTGGTAAATGGATCTACGTATCCAAGATATGGTATACCATCTTGGATCGCTAAAGCCGAATTAATATACGTATATTCATCAGAGATTAGCCCTCCTTGAGGAAGGGTAAATAAATACACTATCCCCGTCACCAAGAGTAGCCCGTAGAATAATATGTCATTCATCTTATAGGATAATCCACTTTTCATTTACCGCTTAATAACCGTTTGATGAGGAATATCGTTGATTGTATGATGATCATTGGTTTACCCATTTTGTACGCTTTGATATATTGACTGAGCGTCTGATCATATTTTCTTGCTGACTTTAGCTTACGAGTGCCTATTGGTGTATGAGACTCATATTCGATATCTGTTTCCGCATTACCAATCTCATCATATAGATGTGCATCACTACCCGCTACCATAGGTTTTCCATACTTCTGAGCGAGTATAATGGCAAGTTCATTATTAACGTCACTGGCTCTTGCATTGATTACTTCTATGTAGTCGATTTTATCAAAATCCACCAAACTGAGATCGTGATCTACGTAAGGATGGACTAGTATTGTCTGACCTCCTTGAGCATGAATCTCATCGCATACCGCGGCGAATTCTCGACTTTTTATTTCTTCAGATATGTGTATTCCTGTGATATCTCCCGCAGTGGTTCTGATCTCTGCACCTACTATGACTTCAAAATTAGGATCAGTATTGAGCGCTTTCGTTTCTAATCCACCAGCGACTGTGTTATGATCACAGATTACTACCCCATTGAGACCTTTCTTTTTTGCAATTTGCAATATTTTGGCTGGTTTCATCATGCTATCATAGGAGTGATGCGTATGTATGTGAAAATCATATCTCATCGAAACCACTTTTTGTAATAGTGCATAGGTATATTAGCCAGTTGAAACATATTAGGTTTTATGTCTCTCCAAGAGATATCTTTGTGGGATGAAAACATGTCTGTAAATACTCGACCCACACTTGAAGGTTTTGCAAATATATGGAATAACTCACCATTCAGGATCCACTGATATTTTTTGGTACTGTATCGCCCTGATTTGGGTAGAGGCTGACCTTCTGCATCTTTTGCCCATATGAGCGGGAAGTCTACCCCATTAGCCACCGCTAGGTCCAATGATCCCCAAAATTTAGCATTGATTTCTAATAGTAAGTACTTATCTTTCCTTCTATCTTTTTTGAACTCGACCATGGCCACCCCATCCCATTTGAGATGATCCAGTATTTTTTTGCCTAGCATTTCCATATCATCATCATAGTACCCTTCTGCAGCTACACTATACCCTCCACTAGGCGGATATTCTCTTATCCTGTGGTGAATAAAGTGGTTCATACAAACTCCATCTCTATAATAAGCAAAGAATCCATATCCATCTCCGACCACTCTTTCTTGTGCGATCAGTACTTTGCCCGGATGCTCATTAAAGTATGCTGACGCAAGTGATTTTGCTTCTGATATCGTCTCTGGGTATTTCAGAAAGCTATCACCTGATTCTTCGGCACTTTTCAGCACCTCGACAGTCTTCCCAGATAATAGCTCTATATCCTCCGCACTTCCCAGAAACGAACTATACGGCACAGGTATATTGAGTGATTGCGCTACCTTATGTACCCACTGTTTATTGCTTGCATTTATCAGTAATTCAGCATTAGCGATCCGAATATGCGTACACTTTTCTATCTCTTGTTTGATCTCCGCACAAAGCTGAAATGATAGATAATCACTTGGAATTATGGTGAGGTATTCTTTATCTCTGAGAGTCGAGAGAATCTCCTGTTTATACTTGACTGCATCTAACTTGGGATTAGTCAGGATGATTTTACCATTGGTATATTTAGAAAAAAAACAAATTGATCTCTTATGATAAGCTGTGACATCAAGGTGATAATCTCCTATCCTGCCTAGTGACCTTACGATTGCCAGTGTCTTTTTATGGCCTCCATCAAGGATTAAGATATTTTGCTTTTCTTTTTTCATCTATTTCAAGAGGTGAAAGTAATCAATATTAAACCACTTCAAAAATACTCTATGACCGAATCACCAAATCGCTTGTATTTCTTGATATCTTTTAAATAGTGATACTGAAAAAATAACGTTAATCAAGATAATCATATAAAGATGAGTAAAGAAACAAAAGCTCAATATAATCAATTACGAGTCATGGAGGCAGAAAAAAACATGTGATAACATAAGATCATCAATGTCACTTTTTCATAAGAGGTCAAACGGAAACCCTATCATTAAATACGTATGTAAATCCTATTTTACTAAAAGGATTAACTCAATTTTGATTAATTTACGACCAAAGAATAAATAGTAACCAATGTCCACAAATCTAAAATTGAATATAAAATCATGGTCAGAAGAAGACAGACCACGAGAAAAGTTGATGCTCAAAGGAAGAGAAGCATTATCCGATGCTGAATTACTAGCCATCCTCATCGGATCTGGTAATACTGAGATGTCCGCCGTCGGTCTATCACAGCTCATCCTAAGTTCTGCCGATAATAACTTACATGAATTGGGTAAAAAAGATTTGGCAGATTTTATGGTATTCAAAGGTATAGGCGAAGCAAAAGCCATCACTATCGCCGCAGCACTCGAAATCGGAAGGCGAAGACAAATAACAGACCCCAAAGAACAACCCAAGATACTATCTAGTCACGATGCATATAAGTGTATCGCGCCCATCATAGCGGACAATAATTATGAAGAATTCTGGATATTATTACTGAATCGTGGTTCCAAATTAATAAAGAAATTAAAAATCAGTAGTGGTGGAGTGAATGCAGTATTGGCAGATCCAAGATTGATATTCAAGCCTGCGATAGAGAACCTAGCTTCGGTGATCATCCTCGTACATAATCATCCAAGTGGCAATCTACGACCTAGCCGCGAAGATCTCAACATCACCAAAAAATTGCAAGAGGGTGCTAAGTTACTAGACTTCTCTATCCCTGACCATCTTATCATAACTCAAGATGGATATCTGAGTTTTGCAGATGAAGGTCTGATGTAAGGAATCTATATTTGAGTATAGATACAATTTAACTTTCCATTTTAGAGGACACAATAAATATTTTGTCAATGTCATCATAAGGCCATATAGCAAAAAAGCCTTGATGCACATATTCTGTTAAATCAGCAAAACTACATCGCGAAATACACCTTTTGAAATAATATTTTCGCTATCCAATTAACATTCATTACTTTTATATCCAAATGAGCAATAAAATAAAAGAACGCATGACATTAAAGCAATTAATAAAGCTAGAAAACAAGGCCAAGGAGGTTTGGGTGATCAGTCCTACTTTACATTATGATACGGAGAACAAAGAATTCTCGGAATTGGTTAGTGTAAACTTAGACGAGAAGACGAAATACAGATATATAGTCCCTGCAACGAAGACTGTAGAAAAAAACTTGAAGCTTTATAAAAAAATATATAACGTCTCTGAAGTGGAGATTGCAGCTAATTTCTTAATTCTTCCTGATACAGAATTTATCCCCTTTATGGAAGAAACAGCAATCTATAATGCATCGACAAAAGCGATAGCATGTGCAGCACCTGCGACAGAAGATAGTAATGATGTCATCAAATTCAATGAGACTACTTCTAAGACTATGGCGAAAGCATTCAAAGCGATCTGGAAAAAATATAAGAGAACAAATCCATAGAAAGAATAATGACTATAGAATAAGGATATTCGTAAATAACGAATATCCCTATTCTATAACATTTTTTCTAACTACTTCTGAAAAGAAGTGACGCCCATTTGCTTTGCAAGCCATTCTGACTAAAGCATGGTTCTGTTTTTAACGAAAATTAGTCTCCGAAAACTACACTGACTAAGGCCAATTTAACTTGTTGCAGAAAAATAATGCTATTTTGTCAAGATATCATCGTAGAAACTCACTCCAAAAATAATCACCCTTCCTCAGCTAGGATCTGGGTTTGATACTTCTTATAATCTTCCCCTTTTTCTTTCGCTATTTTGATGGCTTTCTCGAGGATATTCTTAGCATCTTTAGTTTTATCTCTATCCGTATATAGCGATGCCAGCAATTCGAGGTATATAAGAGATTTTGGATTGAGTTGAATTGCCGACTTCATCAATGATGTAGCTTTTTTCAATTCTTTATCATCTATGTTATTACTATTTGAGATATAGCGCGCGACGATATACATCATATGATGATCTTTTCCATGATCTTTTAGATATTGATCTGATAGTGCTAACACTTTTTCGGTACTCTGATCGGCCATTAGGCGATTAATAAAGTAATGTGTTGCCTTTGTTTTACTATTTTCAGGATCAAGATTATCATACAAAGAGATAGCCTCTTCAAGCGTAGGTCTAGGTACTGCATTGTGTAGTGTACGATATGTAAGTACTTCGAGTGTCCGTCTCACAATAGATTCACCGAACTGTGCTATAAAGTCCTCTTTATGATCACATATGTATCTGTATTCTTCTGAGAATGTACTCGACACGAAGTCCATGATAAACTTCCTATTCTCCTCTGTACCCCAATCAGCCTGAGTCGCAAGGTACTTAGTCGCTGCACTTCGACTACTTCCATCCATAAATTCTAATCTAAGATAGGCTTCCTGTTTCAGTACTTCAGGTGGCATATCTCCTTCTCCTAATACTGCCAACACCTTTTCCGAAGATTCTTCTACAGTTTCATAGCTGTCTAAAATCTTAGCACGCCTTGTGGCTTGCGATATGGATATATTACCCGTTGCAGTATCGATGGGTTTTTTCGGTTCCTTTCGAGATGAGGTCTTTTTATTTTTGATTTTTGGAGCTGCTGAAACTACATCCGTAGACTTAGGTGTTTTTTTCTTTATTTTGGAAACACCAGTTACAGTACCGTCTTTTCTCCTTACTGCTGTAGCGTCTGATACGAAGTAACTATTAGGGTCTAGTGCCGCCTGGCCTGCACTCAGCAATTCTGATATAGTAAGCTCTTTATCAACTTGATATTTTATCAATCCATCAGGGTCTAAGATAAACATCGTCGGTAGAAACACCACATCATACTTCTTTCTGAGTTCTGCCGCCTTAGTAGGGTTTTGCATATTGACCCTATAATTGATAAAGTGCTCGTTGAAGAATCTAGCCACATCTTTATCTTTGAATTTTTCTTCCATATGCTTACAAGGAACACACCAATCTGCATATGTATCGATGAATACATTCTTATTACGCTCTTTAGCTATACTCATGATTGCTGCGAGATTACCATCCGTAAATCGAATCTCTTCCTGCGCAGATATCAATCCACTGCAGCATATCAACATTACAAATAATATGGATTTAATTGTAGTCAAGTATTAATTAGATTAAATTATTTTAGGAGTTCATTATAATCTGAGCCTGTTCTCTTATGCTTTCTTCTTTTCTAGTACTTTCAACATCATTTCGAGAGACTTAGATTTTTCGCCCGATTTTTCAGCATTTTTCAATCCTTTAGTGAGCACCTTCTCGGCACCTTCATAATCCTCGAGCAACATCAGCGTTTTGGAATACGCTAAGGCACTATTTACTGATTTTGACTTCTTGAAGTACTTCTTTGATATATTTTTTGCAGTTTTTAGCATCTCAATATCATCTCCAAAGATCTTATGAATTGTAAGGATGATCCCATTTATTTGCTCTACATCTCCATTGAGATAGATTTTCGTTATATCCTTGGCTGCGGATGCATACATTGATTTATCTTTCATACTTTTTGCATAAGCCATCTTAGCCATCAACTCGTACGTTTCGGATCCTGTAGTAAGCGCCTTAGACTTTGTTATTGCTTCATCGAGCAGCGTTTCTGTTTCATATTCTACGGCTTTGTTTACCGTCTTATTGCACGCTGACTTCACCTTCTTATCGAACTCTGCTTCGCCGATGAGCGCTATGATACCTGACTT
Source organism: uncultured Saprospiraceae bacterium (assembly GCA_938007965.1). Classification (GTDB taxonomy): domain Bacteria; phylum Bacteroidota; class Bacteroidia; order Chitinophagales; family Saprospiraceae; genus CAJXUU01. The sequence goes on from CALLMH010000023.1 coordinate 60,669, forward strand.
ATTCTCCACCATCATATCGAATATCTTAGAGTCCGCATCTACTGTTGCAATGTGGTAAAATTTAAGTTTTTGCTCTTCTGTAATTTCTGGATTAGACTTCAAATAACTATTAGATATCCTTAGACTAGGCTTATTTGCTCTATTTAGTGCTTTCACATAGCTGTATACCACATTATACGATCTATCTCCATCGTCATACTTTTCTTTGTATTTGCCACTAGTATCGTAACCTTTGATCGCTTGCTTGGCCATAGCGATCAGTTGATCTCCTTTCTGTCCACCTTTGATCTTTTTCACTACGTTACCTTCCCCATCTAGAAAAAACATGGTAGGATAAGCTGACACAGGATATTTACTATCGAATGTTCGTCCATTTTTGGATTCCATATCTAATTTGAGATTGATAAAATTTTCATTGTAAATCTCTCCGACATCCGACTTTACAAATTCATGTTTTGCCATTCGTTTACATGGACCACACCACTCTGCGTACGAATCTACGAACATGAGTTTATCTTGTTCTTTTGCCATTTCCAAAGCTTCTTGCCACTTGACTTTTACGAACTCTATGCCCTGAGCATAATTAGAAAATGAAATAGAAAATAAAAAAATGAAAATTATAAAACGTTTCATAGATATCATATTAATTAAAAAAGCAATATAAAGATAAGTCGAGAATTTGGATTCTCATAATGGGATATTTCTGCCTATTGTGTATGCTGCAAATAGAACGTAAAAATATAGTTCTCAGTTCGTGGTTTTATTAGTAAACGTAGATTTAACAAGATGGTAACGTGTATTAATAAATATAATTAATCGCCTTCTGTATCAAATCAAATATTGCCTTATATAACGAATCCTAGATTCACAAAAAAACGATCTCAGCACCAAAGCCAAATATTTATAAAAAACTATCAATTTAATCTTCTTGTACAGTAGAGAGAACAAATTTATATGAATAACTTTCAACCCCTATTGTTCGCTATCCGTATTGATAAAGACAAACCTTTTCAATTCCGCTTAATCCCGTCTCCATTTATTTAGGTAAAAACGATAAACAAATCTATTTTATTTTATATCTTGAAGGCACACATTAATCACTCGAAATCTAGATAATTTGAAAGTATTATTTGCTTCGGCAGAATGTTACCCAATCGCTAAAGTAGGAGGTCTCGCCGACGTCGTCGGTGCTCTACCCAAATATCTCAACAATCAAGGGCATGAAGTAGTAGTGGCAATGCCTAAATATGACCTTCCATGGATAAATAACCAATCTCTAGAATCAATACAATCCGGAACAATCCAGATCCTAAATAAAAAATATGAATACGACTTAGAGCTACTCGACCGATCTATATTAGGCTTCGAAGTCATGTTCGTAGATATTCCAGAATTATTTTTCCGTAAAGGGGTCTATTCAGATGATAAGAGTAACTACTTCACAGATGAGCCAGAAAGATACACTTCATTTGCAAAGGTGCTTTTGAATTGGGTCCTTTCTCAAAGCGATCGACCTGATATCGTACATTGTCATGATCATCATACATCACTGATTCCATTTATGATGACAAAGTGTCATAAATATGAAGTATTGTCAAGCATACCTACGGTACTAACTATTCATAATGAAAAGTATAGAGGAAGATTTTCGTGGCAAAAGGAATACTTACTACCCGAATATTCTACTAAAAACAGAGGCTTGTTAGACTGGGATGGAATGATCGACCCGCTGGCATGTGGTATCAAGTGTTGCTGGCAGATGACAACGGTATCTCCGTCATATATGGAAGAATTACTATCCGCTCCTGGCGATCTAAGACCACTTTTTCAACAAGAAAAATCAAAAGCTCGCGGGCTCATCAATGGCATAGATAGCGATTACTGGAATCCCAAGAAGGATATAATGATAGCCCATCAGCTTAAGAGAAGCATCAATGTATACAAATCAAAAAATAAACAAACACTTTGTAAGCAAATGGGTCTTAACCCTAATCTCCCATTGATCTCATTTATCGGAAGATTAGCAGCCGAAAAAGGGGCAGACTTAATTCCAGACACCATCCTTAAAATCTACAAGAAATCAACTCCCATCAATATCATCATCCTGGGTACTGGAATGGCAGAACTCGAACAAAAACTTAACCATATAGGTAACCAATATAGAAATACACTATCTATCAACATCATGTATAATGAAGCTATGGCACATCAGATATATGCTGGATCTGACTTCTTACTTATGCCCTCTAGAGTAGAACCTTGCGGACTTAATCAGATGTACGCTCTTAGATACGGTACTATACCAATAGTCAGGTCTACTGGTGGATTAAAGGATACCGTCATAGACATCAAATATAAAAAAGGCAACGGAATCCGATTTGAAGAAGCCAATATAGAATCTATAGCGAAAGCTTGTAATCGCGCCTTTCGATTATTCAATAATAAATCGAAGATGTCAGATACCATCGAAAATACTCTCGCTTCCAATTTTAGCTGGGACGCATCGGCAAATAACTATATAAATCTATATCAAGAACTGATTAAAAATTAATATATGCAACCAACAAAAGATATAAATCAAAGATGTGTAAGTCTCATACTTGGTGGAGGTGTAGGGTCTAGACTGTACCCGCTCACAAAAGAAAGATCTAAGCCCGCTGTGCCGATTGGTGGGAAGTATCGACTGATCGATGTACCTATTTCCAATTGCCTCAACTCAGGCCTAAGAAGAATATATGTACTGACACAATATAACTCCGCCTCCCTAAATAAACATATCAAAAACACATTCAATTTTGATCGGTTTTCTTCAGCATTTGTGGATGTATTAGCCGCCGAGCAGACGAAAGAAAACTACAATTGGTTCCAAGGTACGGCAGATGCAGTTCGTCAATCACTTAGGAATATTCAAAACGACGAAGCAGACTATATACTTATACTTTCCGGAGATCAGTTGTACCATATGGATTTCGAAGAATTCATCAGAAAACATATAGAAAACAATGCTGACGTCTCTATTGCTACCATCCCATGTAACGCAAAGCAGGCGCCCGCATTTGGAATCATGAAAGTAGCGGCAAGTGGCAAGATTGATGACTTCATAGAAAAGCCAGCCGCTGAATTACTTCCAAATTGGGAATCAGAAGTCAGTGATGACCTCAAAAATCAAGGTAGAAACTATCTTGCATCTATGGGGATATATATCTTCTCTAGAAAGGTGCTAGAAGATATGTTGAACAAATACGATAAAGCCATAGATTTCGGAAAAGAAATAATCCCTAATAGTCTTACAGATAAGCTAAATGTATACGGCTATAAGTACGATGGGTTCTGGGAAGACGTAGGAGATATCAAAGATTACTTCGATGCCAATCTTGAGATGGCTGGCGATGCACCTAGATTTACATTATTTGACAAGAACAATACAGTATTTACCAGAGGTAGAATGCTCCCCCCGTCTAAGCTTTTCGGCGTGAAAGTGACTAAGAGTCTTATCGCCGAGGGTGCTCTATTATATGCCAAGGAAATCACCAATTCCATAATAGGTATAAGATCATGGATAGGCACTGGCACTGTTATAGAAAATTGTTACATCATTGGGAACGACGAATTTAGTTCGCTAGATAAAATTATGACCAAAGACGTCAAAAATCTCAAAGGAATAGGGAAGGACTGTATTATAAAAAATGCAATAGTCGACAAACATGTACAAATAGGAGACAACTGTAGTATCGTCGGTGGCGATGAACTAGAAGATATGGAGACAGACAACTACGTAATTCGAAAAGGTCTCGTGGTAATCAATAAAAACGCTGTAATTCCAGCAGGAACCAAAATAGGAGTGACAATTTGAATAAAATAGAACCATATTCTCTACTCACAGATTTTGACATCGCACTCTTCAAGTCCGGAAATCACTATAAGTTATACGAGAAACTCGGTGCACACCCTATCACTTACAACGGTGTAGAAGGTGTATACTTTGCCGTTTTTGCCCCCGCTGCCAACAAGGTGTGCCTCATTGGAGATTTTAATTATTGGTCGGGTGCAGAATATCAGCTTCATGTACGATTCGATGAATCTGGAATCTGGGAAGGTTTCGCTCCAAATGTAAAAGTGGGAGATCTCTACAAATTTCAAATAACGAACTCAGATACACTTGAAGTAGTAGAAAAGGCCGATCCATATGCATTTTATTGCGAGATGCCGCCTAGGACAGGGTCGATAGTGTGGGATTATAGACATGGAAGAGCCCCGATACCACTGACGGTCAAGAATACCCACAGCGATCCCATGTCTATCTATGAGATCCATGTGCCTTCTTGGAAGCGACCGTGGGACCATAGAGAATATCTCAGTTACAAAGAATTAGGAGAGCATCTTATACCGTATATCCAAGATTTAGGATTTACCCATATAGAATTCATGCCTATTATGGAGTATCCGTATGATCCATCTTGGGGGTATCAGGTGACGGGATATTTCGCGCCTACCAGCCGCCTAGGATCACCAACTGATTTCATAGATCTCATACAAGAAATAAAAAAAGCTGGAATCGGTGTAATCCTAGATTGGGTACCCTCTCACTTTCCAGAAGACGCTCATGGTCTGGGCAGGTTCGATGGAAGTCATGTCTACGAGCACCCAGATCTCAAACGAGGATTCCACCCTGATTGGAAAAGTCTCATCTTCAATTATGGTCGCCCAGAGGTGAAGTCATTTCTCATCAGTAACGCATTGTTTTGGTTTGAAGTCTATGGTGTAGACGGCCTTCGTGTAGATGCAGTCGCTTCCATGCTCTATCTTGACTACTCTAGAGAGGAAGGAGAATGGGATCCCAACGAATTCGGTGGCAACGAAAACCTCGAAGCCATACAGTTCCTCAAAGAACTGAATAAAGCTGTATATAAGCACTTCCCCAATGCACAGATGATTGCAGAAGAATCTACTTCTTTCTCAGGAGTAACAAAACCTGTACATCATGGAGGATTAGGATTCGGATATAAGTGGATGATGGGTTGGATGAACGATACTTTGAATTACTTCAAAAAAGATCCCATCCATAGAAAATTCCACCAAGAAGATATTACATTCAGCCTTGTATATGCATTTACTGAGAACTTCGTCCTACCATTTTCTCATGATGAAGTCGTACACGGTAAAGGCTCCATGCTCACACGGATGCCTGGAGACGATTGGCAGATGTTCGCAAATCTGAGACTACTATATGCATATATGTATGTACACCCGGGCGCGAAGCTACTATTTATGGGATGTGAATTCGGCATGAGAGCGGAATGGGATCATAGCAAACAGCTCTCTTGGGAAGAATTAGGATTCGAATATCATCAAGGCATCTATAACACCATCAAAAAACTCAATGCTGTCTATCGAGAAGAAGCCGCTCTGCATGAAAATAATTATAACTATGATAGCTTCGAATGGATCGAACATTCTGACAATGAAAACTCGATCCTATCGATCCTCAGAAAAGGAAATGATCCAACAAGTGATTTGGTCGTAGTACTAAACTTTACACCGACAGCACATACCGAATATAGGGTCGGTGTCCCTCACGAAGGAACATGGGAAGTTGTCTTTAATTCAGATCTTGGAGAATATGGCGGAAGTGATTATTGTAAGAAATACAGCTACTCTTCCGAAGAAAAGCCTTGGAATGGTAAGAAAACATCTATTATTGTCGAAATTCCTCCTTTAGGTGTACGTATTTTCAAAAAGAAATAGCACTTTCGTAAGTTAATATAAAATTAGCATATGAATAATAATGGAGTAATAGATAATTATCCTTCCGCACTGACTAGTCATACGGTGGATAAAAACGTATTTCACTTCTATAGTGAAAATCAAGTAGTCCTAAAAATTGAAGTAATATCTGATTCTATCATAAGGGTGAGATACGGCACAGAAGGAACACTTGAAGAAGACTTTTCGTACGCTATTGATAAAAAATATGTTGGCAGTTATACGGCTTTAGATCTGCACGAAACGGATACTAATTTCAACATACAGACGAATAAGGTAAAATGCTTCATCAATAAGTCAAATCTCAAGATCACATTCAAAGATATCAAAGACAACATCATCAATGAAGATGAAAAAGGATATCACTGGGAAGAATATCAAGCGAGCGGTGGTAACATCGTAAAACAAAGTAAGCACGTATTCGATAAAGAGATGTACTTCGGATTAGGTGATAAGCCTCACTCACTCAACATGAGGGGTAAGCGTCTACAGATATGGGGAACAGATGAGTACGGTTTCGCAAAAGATACTGATCCGATCTATAAAAATATCCCTTTCTATATGGGACTTCATGATGGAATAGGCTACGGTATATTCTTTGACAATACATTCAGATCATTTTTCGACTTCGCCAGTGAGCGAAACTCAGCGTGTAGCTTCTGGGCTGAAGGTGGCGAGATGAATTACTACTTCATCGCTGGACCTGAGCTGTTGGACGTAGTGCAGCGATATACTATGCTCACAGGTACACCGGATCTACCACCATTGTGGTCACTAGGATATCACCAATGTAAGTGGAGTTACTATCCAGAATCTAATGTGAGGGAAGTAACCAACAAATTCAGAGAATTAAAACTTCCAGCAGACGCCATATACTTTGATATCGACTATATGGATGGTTTCAGATGTTTCACATGGGACAACGAGCGATTCCCTAATCCTAAGAAACTAGTCAGCGACTTAAAGGACATCGGTTTCAAATCTATCGTAATCATCGATCCAGGAATAAAAATAGATAAAGAATATTCTGTCTTCAGAGAAGCTCTTGAGAAAGGATACTTCTGTAAGAGAGGAGACGGACCACTTATGAAAGGTAAGGTGTGGCCAGGAGACTGTTATTTTCCAGATTTTACCAACCCAGAAGTAAGAGAATGGTGGGCTGGTCTATTCGATGAGTTGATCTCAGAAGTGGGAATCGCCGGTGTATGGAACGATATGAATGAACCTGCAGTATTCGAGACTCCGAATAAATCGTTTCCAGATGACGTAAGACATAATTATGATGGACATGAATGCAGTCACAGAAAAGCCCATAACGTATACGGCATGCAGATGGCAAGGGCTACCTTCCACGGAGTAAGAAAGAGCATCCATCCTGAGCGACCATTCGTCATTACAAGATCTGCATACAGTGGCGCACAGCGATATTGTCTCGGATGGACGGGAGATAATATATCATCTTGGGAGCACCTACTAGTAGCTAACCGTCAGGTACAACGTATGTCTGTCTGTGGATTTTCTTTCATAGGGTCCGATATTGGTGGATTCATAGACCATCCGTCACCAGAATTATATACAAGGTGGATGCAATTGGGTACGTTCCATCCATTCTTCAGAACTCATAGTTCTGGAGATCATGGAGACCAAGAGCCTTGGTCATTCGGAGAGAAGACGATAGATGTGGTGAGAAAAACGTTAGAATTAAGATACCAACTTCTACCCTATCTATATACGACATTCTATCAGTACTCATCTAAGTATATGCCGATGACTCGACCTCTTGCTTACGCGTACCAAGATGATGAGACTGCGATTCACAAAGAAGAAGAATTTATACTGGGAGATAATATGTTGATCTGTCCAGTCAGTGAACCTAATCCTAAGTCTAAGTTCATGTACTTACCAAAAGGCGAATGGTTCAACTTTTTCTCAGGTAAAAAAGAGACAGGTGGGAAAGATGTAGAAGTGCCAGTAACTATAGAGACGATACCTGTATTCATAAAAGCGGGATCGGCAATACCTCTGTACCCTGTACAACAGTACGTTGGTGAAAAAACCATCGAAGAAGTAACGCTAAAAGTATACGTCGGAGGTACAGAAAACGATAGCTACTTATACGAAGACCGAGGCAATGGTAAAGAACACAGAACTGGAAAGTTCAATTATAGAAACTTCAAATCAGCGATGAGTAAGACACAGTTCAGACTTACTCAGCATGTACAGAGAGGTTTCGTTCAATCCTATAAGACATTCAAAATTGAATTGATCGGACTAAATGGAAAAGCTTATAAAGTATTTGTCGATGATGAAGCAACCAAAGTAAATGATCACTCTTTTGTAGTGAATGAGGACTTCGGAGAGTTCGAAGTACGATTTTCGAAGTAATCTCTGCGGATTGGATTGACAAATCGCTCAGCATGAAAAAATATACAGTTGAAATAGCATCGAGATCAAATAGATCTTGATGCTATTCCAACTGAATTTCCAGACACAAAATATCCTTTCATTCACTAGACTATGACAGCCTTACTTACGAAAAGATGCCCTTTTGTTTTAATGATGTAATCGTAAAAATGAAGCATTATTTTCAAGTATATCTTTTAGCTAGCCGCTAGGCTTTCATTTCTGAACTATCCTACTCACATGGGATAATATATCAACTAGCTATAAACACGTACGCTCCATAACTTCCGTGATGGGTAATAGATAGATAGCCAATCTCTGTTTCCTCATCATATATACGAGGGACTCTATTCTTATCTTTTATTACTGATAATGAGCCGTAGTTATGACTCTTAGGTAATCGTACTGATTCTATAACCTTTCTTATTGTGTATTCACTTTCGTCGGCATCTTTTGGAATAGCGAATATCTGCACGTCAGAATGATTGATTACCGAGTGTGAGGCAGAAGCCACAGTGTGAATATATTCTTTGTTTACAATAGACTTACTTATAAAAGTATCTCCTCCATAGTGAATGCCAGCGTAATAAACGCCTTTACCACTGCAGTTTATATCTATACATTGGATAGATTTGGGTGCATATATTGATTTTTGCAATTCTCTAGAAACGATTTTATATACACTTTCCTTGATCGACCAAATCAGCCAAACATATCTATCCTCGCCACCAAGCGAACCTAATATATCCATCTCTAATCTGGTGAGTATTTTTTCTAAAAATCTTGATCTCCTATCTTTTTCTCCGATGGTAGAAATAGATAGATCTACAATGTCATTTCCTATCACAGACACTCATTTCTGCTTATTTATCTTCTGAGTGATGATCGCAATAGAAGACTTGACATCTAACATCTGCTCCATTTCATCATCACCGATTTCTATATCAAACTCATCCTCTACATCTAAGATCACATCCACAAGGTTAGCCGAATTGATTTTCAAATCTTCGATAAATCTTGTTTCTTCATTCAAACTTTGATATGACTCTTCATTCTGTACGTATGGTTTTACTATCTTTTTCAGTTTATCTATCAATTCTTGATTATTCATTTTCATATTTTTTATAGATGATACAGCAATTTACATCACCGAAGCCAAAACTGGATTTCGCGACGACTTTTGTTCCAGCACCTTCGATCATTGATGTAGGAATCTTTTTTTCATTGATGATTTTCTTTATATCAGGGTGTATATCCTCTGTATTAATACTCGGAAATATAAAATCATCGTATAATCCTAATATTGCAGCCACTGATTCGATACTTCCTGCTGCACCGATACAATGCCCTATCATGGACTTCAAAGAATGAATATATGGAAAATCATCTCCATATCTATCTAATGCGATCGACCAATTTTCTACTTCTTCAGGATCTTTTATCGTGGCAGTCAAGTGTCCGTTTATTACATCAATATCGTCTGGCGAAATGCCCGAATTTTGTATAGCATTTTTGATGCATTTTTGGATAGCTATTGGATTGGGTGCTGTCATGGTGCCACCACTTCTTTGACCACCAGAATTCACAAATCCTCCCATAACTTCTGCATATATCTTAGCTCCTCTAGAGCGCGCACTTTCTAGAGACTCCAACACCAACGCGCCCGCTCCACTGCCGGGTACAAAACCAGAAGCCGACTCACTCATCGGTCTTGACCCTGACTCTGGGCTATCATTATGCTTGTAGCTCATCACTTTCATCGCATCGAATGCTCCCCAGATATACTTCCCATCATCACTGCAGCTACCTACTAACACCTTAGATGCATACCCCGCTACGATCCTGTCATAACCCATCAGTATGGACTCCGTCCCCGTGGTACATGCCGAACTATTAGTAGTTACCTGATTGCCAAATCCAATAATACTATTGAGATAAGCACTAACGCCACTCGCCATAGTCTGAGATGCTGTCGTACTGCCCAATCGTCGTATCTTTCCTTGATCTATGAGTGTACTCGCATCTGCCATCTTCTGCACCGAAGAAACTCCCGTACCGAATATGCATGCACTATCCCACTGTGGCTCTTCTTCCGAAAACTTCAAGCCGGCATCTCGCCATGCATCTACTCCCGCAATACATCCGTACATGATACCATTGCTACTGAAATTTCTTAATTGTAATGCCGTCAGATATTGAAGTTTCATGTCTTCTGTAATGGCAGGCACACCCCCGATACAACAAGAAAAATTCAATGCTTTCAACTCATCATAATATGCTATGCCCGAGGTTCCTGATTTTATTGCTGTACGAAAATCCGTTACCCCAACACCATTTGGTGACACGACTCCTAGACCCGTTATGACTACTCGTTTTTTCATTTTGATATTTGCCTATGTTTTATTCACTATTGTCATACCCGATATATGACCTTGACACACTATTTCTCCCTTTATATTTTTCATAATCACCTTACACTTTAACTTTCCAAATCGGTAGTAGATTTTCTCAGATGTCACCTGTACTTTCTCTGATGGATATACAGGCAGTAGATATTCCACCTCGCTTGATGTCATCGCTATATGCAATTGATCTTGATATTTTTTTTGTTGATTATTGATGTAAATGCCTAGACAGACCACACCTATCTGCGCCATAGTCTCCGTAAGGATTACGCCAGGTGTGACAGGATGATCCTTGAAGTGCCCTTTGTAGAAACTACTATCCGCTGAGTATGTATATGTACCCATCACTCCATCTTCTTCCACTTCTTGCAACTCATCCACAAAGAGGAACGGCTCAGAATATGGAAGCTGGTCCAATATATATTCATATGCATTCTTATTACTCATAATTATCCGATTACTTAGGCTATACGATTCTCTCTCCACCGTCTACTGGAATGATGGCCCCATTGATCCATTTAGATTCTGTTCTACATAGGAGATAGACTACATCTGCTACATCCTCTGGGGTAGTCAATCTATGGTACGGATTTCTCAACTTTGTGTGATGTTTTATCTCTTCATGTCCTGGAATCATCTGAAAAGATTGTGTCTCAGTTACTCCCGCTTGGACACAGTTACTTCTGATTCCATACGGTGCAAACTCTAGTGCAATATTTCTAGATATAGCTTCCAATGCAGCTTTAGCCGCAGATACCGCAGCATAGTTTTTCCACGCACGTTGGTTTCCTTCACTGGTAAAACTGATCACTCTCGCATCCTCTGCAAATAGTCCAGTCACAAATATTTCTCTCACCCAATCATACACGCTCACCGCCATAGCTTCTATAGTAATCTTGAAGTCATCATTTTGCAATACCTCTCGATCAGCCGATACCATAGGTTTCAAATTACCCCTAGCTATACTAAATACCAGCGTTTTCACTTTATCTTCGGATGACAATCTTGATGAAAAATCTGCAACTGTTGCTACCCTTTTATCCTCTCTTGTGGCATCGATATTATATGTAATCACTCGGACTCCATTAGATTCCATCAGTTTGATTTCTTCATGGAATGATGAAAGTACTGATTTTCGATCTCTATGAATGATGCATATGTTCATACCCTGAGCAGCTAACTTATTTGCCGTCGCAAGACCGAGACCGCTAGATCCTCCTAGGATTAATGCCCACTCGTTTTTATTTTGAAATGATCGCTCCACAAGTAAAAGATTTTAATTTTCTCAATGTATGTTTTTATTAAGTGTATTTCACGATGTAACTTATATTGATTTGTAGTAATTATGCTATCAATCTAAATTTTCACCCAATCTTACATGCTGCTCGACTTGCTAAATAGATTGGCAGCGCTGACCAGTAGATTTCTGAAGTTCGAAAAACGACAAATTGAATTATACGGCTTTAATCGCGTTATCTCATTCCCTAAAAATGATTTCTACTGTACTCGTACGCCTAAGCACATCACAAACTTAAAAAGATTGAGCTCCTGATTACACCCAAGTTTTGGTGGTTGATGGCAATTTGGACTCCTAAAATAATTACCCTTTGAAATCAACATCAAATATCAAAAATAACTTACCACTCTAATAAGACCCGCTGCGCGGAGAATCCTGGTCCAAAACTCAACATCAGCCCCCTCTCCCCTTTTGCGATATCCTTGTCCATGAATCTCTCTAGCACATATAATACAGTAGCACTAGACATGTTACCATAGAGTCGTAGCACCTCTTTTGTATCATCTATATTCTTTCCCATAGCCCCGAATAATTCTTGCGTGGTGAGTACGATCTTCTTACCCCCCGGATGGAATATGAGGTGATCTATATCAGCTATCTTATGTCCTGTCTTCTCTAGAAATGGATGAATGATATTAGGAAAATGCTCCGCTATCGTTTCTGGTACAGCCTGGTCTAAGACCATCTGCAATCCACTATTCTTCAGATCAAAACCCATCAAACCTGTCGTATCTGGGAAGTGATACATCTCTTCATTGACTATCGTCGGCCCCTCCTCTCCCTCTACTGATGATAATAATACACACGCTGCACCGTCTCCAAATATAGCTGCACTGACAATATTGGCCATCGAGTAATCATCTAACTGAAAGGTAGCTGTTGGAGATTCTACCGCTATGACGGCAGCCTTTTTACCAGGATTGGCTTTGAGGAAGTTCTTCGCATATATGATGCCCGACACGCCCGCTGCGCAACCCATCTCAGTGACAGGTAGGCGCACTATGTCTTGTCTAAGTCCCATCTCATTGATCAGATATGCATCCACCGAAGGAATCATAAATCCTGTACAAGAAACAGAAATGATATAATCTAGATCTTCGGAATTCCACTTCGCTTTAGATAGCGCATTGGTGATCGCCTCCTTTGCCAGTGGGAGTATCCCCTTGATGTACAAATCATTTCGATCTTCGAATGAATTCACTGAAAATACATCCTCTGGACTGATAACAGAGTATCGTCTATCGACCGCTGCATTCCGAAATATCTTAAGCACTTTTCTCTGGAATCTATCATCTTGACCTGCCATCCATGCTTCTACGAAAGGTATGATCTCGTCTGTAGACCGGCTGATTCCGGGAAGTGCTTTTGCTACTGTTTTTATTTTTACCATAAATTATTGTTCAGTCATTGTTAGTGATAGATAGGCGGCTTTGTTTATATTTCACATTTACTATTCATTTAGAAAATAGTATCCATTGATATCGGTATGCCCATTTCCACTTGATTGTATATTTAGCTACGTCTAGTCTTTCAGAGTACTTTTCCAAATCTTCTTTTTTGAATCCTCTAAGAATCGACGTCAAACCATCTTGCCTGATCATAGGATTGGGGATGAATAAGGTGAGTAGATTAAATAAGAAATATGCAACTTGACTCCGATTCAGGTCATTTATAATTACTCCTAATTTTGCTTTCTGGGTTCCTATTTTCATGACGTCTATGATATCCTCGTCTTTGAGATGATGAAGGAATAATGTACCGAGCAATATATCATACTCTAAGTTATCGAATGTGGATGCACTTACGTACTCGGTCTGATACTTGATCTCTGGATAGTCCGCTGATTCTTTTCGTGCATAATTGACAGTAAATTCATTTGCATCCATGCCGAGTATCTCCACTTTGCGACCTTGTGACCGTAACTTATCTGTAACCAACCGCAACATATCACCACTTCCGCTTCCTATATCTACGATCTTCAAGATCTGATCTTTGGGATGATTAGCGATCAATTGGTCCAAGCCCTTGAGGGTTACATTGTTTCCACCTAGCCATTTATTAATCCAGTCCAACTTGGCTAGAGAACGGCTCAGTAGATCGCCTTCCATTTCTAGATCATCCATTATTTCTGTCCTGTCACTTCTTTTACTTGTATCTAGAAACATCTATTTGTGTTTGATTTTTTTGGATATCATGCACTTATTGCAATCTAATATGTTTGTTCTTAATTCACAGTGAAAAAACTCAAAAAGTTATTAATAAAAACGCTCCGAAATTTGAAATTACTTTACTGATCCTCCACTGTCAGTGGCTTACCGTGCGTCTGTTTTATAATAGAAGGCAGTAGAGATGGCATGTAAGTCAGAGCATTCAACCCAAATTCCAATACGCTATCTCTTGCGAAAAACGAGTTGAATAATCGCCCTGCAACAAGTCGTTTTCTGAATGTCTTGGTCCATGACTTTGTATATTCGGTTTCCATCTTTTCTCTAGTATCAATCTTACCGCTTACATATGCCAAGATAATCTCTGATAATATCAGTCCACTATGGATCGCCATGCCCATACCATTGCCACATAATGGGTGAATCATACCAGCACTGTCACCGCTCATGAGTATATGATTCTCCACCGTTGGTTTTGGTAAAAATGACACCTGACTGATCGTCAATGGTTGATCGAATACAGACGTACAGTTATGAAAAATCTCTCTCAAACGTGGGTTCTTACACAAAACCTCTTCCCGAAAAGTATCGGTATCTTTATATTTCTTGAATGCGCTGAAATCTGCCAGATAGCAGATATTTATCTTATCGTTTTCTACTTTGGATACACCACAATATCCTCCTTCAAAGTTATGCAATGCTACCAAGTCTGATGGAAAATCACCTGTGTAATGTGCTTTCACACCGAGATAGGGAGATTTCTGCTTGATAAATGATCGGTTCAATGACATATCCAAGTTTGATCGTTTACCATAAGAGCCTATCGTAATCTCCGCTTGATATTCGACTCCAGATTTCGTCTTGATCATAAATCGATCATCTATTTCATGATACTCGACTGCAATTACAGCATCACGAATGACACTTACACCATTCGTAATGGCTTGCCTATATAATACTTCATCTAGCGTATATCGGCTGATTCCAAAACCACCAAGCGGCAATCCTGTTTTGATCTGCTTCCCCTTAGAAGTGCTCAGCTCGAATCTGTGGATATCTACCGCACCATGGTCGAATGGATCGATGCCTAGATAAGATAAATACGGCAGTACCTCTTTTGAGATATATTCTCCGCAGACTTTATGTTTGGGGTATTCATTTTTCTCTATCAGAAGAACTTTCAGTCCGTTTTTCCCTAAGTGAATAGCATTAACTAGCCCCGCCAATCCTCCACCAATTATAGTAATCTGGTACACGTTATTTCCGGAGTCTGCATTCATATCCGTAAAGATATTATAAATTGGATTCTATTTTACAATTCAATAAACCATCTACTAGTGCTATTGTTTGACTGTGTAAATAACATAGATGGCTGATAAAGGATTTCCAAAATATATGTCTACGACCATGAAACTAGCTGCGATATACAACATCGCATGGGGTGCTTGGGTGGTGCTGTTTCCTAATCACTTCTTCGATTTAGTGGGTATGGAAAGACTCAATCAACCTATGGTATGGCAGGGGATGGGCATGGTAATAGGAGTATATGGCCTTGGTTACTGGTGGTCAGCTGCCAATCCGATGCGGCACTGGCCTATCATAGCGGTAGGTGCACTAGGAAAGATATTCGGACCTATAGGCTTCATCATGAATTACGCTCAAGGTAAGGTTCCCTTTGCGTTCTTCTACACGTTAGTAACCAACGATTTTATATGGTGGATTCCATTCGGATTGATACTTTGGAGAGTTCATACGATCTATAAATGGAGGTTGGATGATTGATCTTTTCGAAGGCTTGAGATTGGCTTCTGATACTGGAGTGCTCGTACTTATTTGGCTTGTGCAATTGGTCATATATCCAAGTTTGGAGAGATATAGTGAGCCGAATCTGAAATCATGGCATCCGAATTATACCCGCAGAGTGACTTTCGTTGTGCTTCCATTGATGTTTACTCAGCTTGGATTATCCGTATACCAAGTATTAATCGTAAGTACTGTGATGGATTTTGCTCATTTATTTTTTGTGCTTGTAGCGTGGGTAATTACTTTTTTCAAAGCAGTGCCGCTTCATCAGTCCTTAGATCTATCAGTAGAAAGTGTACGAATAGCGCAGCAACTTACTCGAACCAATATAGGCAGGACGATAGCGTGGTCAGCTGCATGGCTGGTTAGTTTGATCGTTATATTTTGATCTATTAGTATAGAAAGAGATATTCCGAAATTCAGAATATTCTTTTATTTATTAGATTATGAAATCCTCTCTTCTGAACTACACTAAAAAAAACATCGGATAACTTAGAGTTACCCGATGTCTATTGCATTTTATTGACGATTTAGGTTATCACCTTCTTGATCCTTTTTCATTTCTTTTCGCTTTCCTTTCCTTTTGTTTCTCTTGCGTGCTCTCTTATCTTTTCTATTTTCTTTTAACTCATCGAATTTCTTCACTTGCTCATCTGTGAGCATAGCTCTAATGTTGGCCTCATGGGTAGCTCTTTTTGCAGCTCGAGCCTCTCTTTCAATCTCCTCCTGCTTAGCATACTCTAACTGAATCGCTTGTAATTTTTCGACTTGCTCATTCGTAAGATCTAATTGTTTAGTCATTCTTTTAGTCTGACGCTCTACACGTTCTTCTAAAGTCAATTTTGCTCGATCCGACTTTCTTTCTTGCTTTCCTTCTGTACTTTGTGATATCCCCGTACCTATAGTGAATATAGATAGAGCTACGATTAACATTGATTTTAATATTCTCATCATTTTCTATTTAGTGTATTAATAATTACGCCTCTATGACTATCGTAGAAGCTGAGGGTTTAATCCAATAGAATGAATGAAAGATAAATTAAGTATTCTTTAACGAATGAGTACAGAGCGTACTTTTGGTTAGCCGTCAGAAAAATGCATGAGCCATCGGATAACCTATAATTTAGAAGTCGGATAATATTGAGTTATCCGACTTCTTGAGTGTATTCTTGTTTAGTTGATTTTCAGTTGTGCGGTCACACCACCTCTTATATTCAATCTTCTATTGGAGCCTATAGATATCGCAGATACCGTATAGTTATAGTCGAAGAAGAATCGCATGGTTAGATTTTCATTGATATCATAGTCTACACTTGGTGATATCTGAGTGGATCGCTGTCCACTATTTACCTGACCATCTATACCTTGTGAGACTTCGTATATGAGTTCTCTGGTATCAGAGATTGAGAAATCAAGATTCATCGTCAGCGTCTTCCCTCTATTATTCTTGACTCCTCCACGGCTGCCCGATCTACCGAGACCTCCTGATTTTTTGTCTTTGTCTTTATCTGCTTCTTCGTCTTTCTTTCTTCGTTTCCCTTTTTTCTTCTTATTGGACCTGAAATTCTTGATCGTATATCCAAAACCGACTCTAATCTCATTACTAGTCTGCTCTCTGAGGTCTTCAAGTGATAGCCCTAGAGATCTGGATTTTCTCCACTCTGCTTCTATGGTCATATCATTCTTAGTTTTTACCGATACTCCAATAAGTGGCGAAAACTGATCTGATATCACAATCGCTGGAATCTGAATTCGAGAATAGTAGTTATCATTTACTGGTGACGACACAAACGGGTCACTTTCGTTGAACTCTAATGTCGTATTGAATCTATTCACCTGCATGGCTCCTCTGTAGCTGTGATTCAATGTGAAGCCTGTGAATACATCTTTGAACATTTCCAACTTAGAAAGGCCGTCATATTTAATGTTCCAATTTGGTTTTGGAAGCCAGCTAAAGCTCTTTGCATCCTCTGTCAAATTACTGTATTCTGAAGTCTCCCCCCCTAAGTAGGTAGCTAAAAATGCTGGTATCGATACATCGTAGTTATTTGGACCATAACCTTTATAATATAACGGATTATCAGGATCTTCTCCCACCCAATCTTCTGAGTGTGGTGCAGTCGCTCCCGCTACATTGAACTGTATGCTATCTCGGAATGCCAATTGTCTAGATACATCCTGTCTTGCATTCTTAAATGAAGTGTACAAATCAGAAGCATCGGTAAACATGGTCGCAATACCCATATTCGTAATTTCGAATGATCCTACTTCATACTCCGCTTGAGGCTTATTGAAGCTAGGATTATCGATTGGATTGATATCAGGATTTGACGTATCAGTTTTATTGGTCAGTACGAAGGTTTCGTCCCTTCTGTAGGTCTTTTTAAAATCTACATCAATATCGAAATCTTTGAATGGCTCTAATGCCACCTTAAAGTCTATTGTCCTTGAGTTATTTTGACTTACCTGTTCACTGAAAACGGCACTCGGATTGAACCATCCTTGTCTTTCGGGATCTACAGCCCATTGCTTCACATCAGGTCTTAATCCCGCTGCGAATCTCCACCCAGGTGCGCCGAATCCACTAGCCAATCCAAGAAGACTAGCGTCCTCCATAAATCCTGGGATAAGTGTCCCCTCAGTCTCTTTGTACGACGCCTTGATCGATCTCAATGAGAGCAGAGGTCTCAGTAAGATTCGCTCTACCATGGTCACTTTACGGTCTTCTTTCTTTTCGTCTTTTTTCGCGGTATTGCCTTTGGCATCCTTTTTAGATTTAGACTTAGAGGTAGATTTTCTTGATCTGGATCTTCTACTCGTTTTATTGCCTTTGTCTATTTTTTTAAGATACTTAGATTTTGCATACAGCTTATCGAAACTGAATGTACCATTTATAGATCTCGACTGATTATTCTGTATGATATTACCTAGAGGTGTTCCATCTTGTCCAAACCGATCTGACTCTGCATTATCTATCAATATCAAAGAACCCGCTGCCCATGCATAATCAGCTTTGTAGTCTGTCTTAATGTTCACCCAATCCATATATGGAAGGTACCGGATTGGTAGCGTATACTGGAGCCCTACATTATGCTTATAGTTTTTGCTTCGCCCGAGATTTCTCAGATTATTATTTCTGTATTCATCTGCTTGGAGTGCATCGTATGGCTCTCCATTGGCATTGAGTCGCTCATTTCTCTCATTGACCCACGGTCGGTCTGCTGCATTCTCAGCAATACCTACTTGACGCAACTCGTCTACTATAGAAGAGGCTTGCGCTTTGAAGGTAAACTTGAGTGCCTTGGTAAAATCCCAGTTCAATCCATAATTACGATCCCATAAGAATCGCCTATCGTCAAACTGGAACACGGGTGTCGTTGGCAATCGGAATCGTCGGGTATTGACGAGTCGATTGATATTCGTCGTGAAAGTAAAACTCTTGGGTAGTAAGTTGAAATTAAACTCCTTGATCAGTTTTAGATTCTTATTCTTTATTTTTTTGAATGGCTGTATTCCCTTATACTTATTGGCGTAATTATAATCAAGCGTAGTGGTATATTCTTGTGACTTATCTTCCTCTATGATGGCATCCGTACTGACCGTCTCTGTATACGCATACGAGGCACTGAAGTTAGATACACTCCATGGCTTACCACCTTTACCATCTTTTTTTACATTGGTAAAGTTGAAGGTTTTGATGGTGGATGTTTCTTTACTACGATCTTTCACTTCGAGGATAGTACTATCTACTTCAGCTTGACTTCTTAGTCCATTGTCTACACTTTTCTGCAGTGCCTCTACCTTTTCATCTACCGTAAGATCTCGTTCAAATGGCTCGAACTGCTGGTAAGAATTATCTTTAGAATACTGTGCATAGAATGGAATATTGATGCCCCAGTCGGATGGGAAGAATTTACCCAATTGTAAGTTTGCAGCTGCATCATACTGTAATATCTCTTCTCGATTTCGCTCTAGTAATCTCTGATCAAGTCCACCCCACCCTATGGTACTATAGTTGGCCGCCAGATTGATTTCTCCTAGATCCGCCATCTGTATTTGCAGTCTTGCTTGTGCAGCTAGACCTCCTTTTTCATTAAGGCCAGCCGCTCTTAATTCATTGACCCATACTTCTCCACAGAAAGGATCATTTTCATCAGATTTTCTATTTCTTACTCCTACCTCGAATACTTTGATGTATCCAAGACTTGGTGTCCCTTTCACTCTGATGACAGCATCTGGTCTATCTGGATCTATGATCTCTGTCGTATCGATAACATTAATATTATTCTCGATTCTGAATTTCTTTGCCAATTTGAAATTTTCGAACTTGACGTCAATCATATTTGTGTCTGGCCATACTTGTAGTTGAGGGTCTACTTCGCTTTCATCTGATACTTTTAGTGGTATCTCATACTCATAATAATGATCAACTAGATCTTTACCGAATCGAATATACCCATACAGCTCCCCATCAGGAATCTCTGTGCCTGGTTCTTCTTCTGCATGCATGAATAGCTGCAATCGATCAAACTGAGTCAGATCCAACTTTGCTAGTTTATTGATACCGATCCTACATCCATCGTCCAACCCACAAAAGTTCAGCGCTAGAGATTTTTCATCTTGCAATAGATTAGAAAAAGTACTGAATAGTTCTTCTTGTACTATACCTCTTGGGGTCACATATCCAAATGGCTGCTTTTGACCATTTTCTTCGATTCCTACTTCATCGACGCTGAAGTCTACATTGAGCTCACTTGCATCTCCCGCACAATCTATCTCACTCTTTCTCCATAGGTTTCTTACCAATTGGAAGTCCGCTAATCTGAATGTCTTCGGAGAAGTAAATTCCGTCATATACATTCTCATAAACTGGATCGATCTGAATCCTGCAATCTCTCCCTGCACTCTATCAAACCCATTGGTAATCGGAATTCTAAATCTATACCATGTCTCGTCAGGTCTGTTATCATTGCCAGGTACCACCTTGGTTTCAGTGATAAATTCTGTAGCATCCTCATCAAGGAAGTTACCTAGTCTTTTGACGTTTACAGTATAGTTATAATAGTTTTCACCTTCGTCGAGAAATCTGTTATTGTTGAGATCTTCAGATTCGGGATTTCTATTTCCTCTAGCAAAAGTATTATCAGATATTCTTTCTCCGATCGGTGCATTTCCATCAGGATTATTAAATTCCTTGAATCTTGTCAGTAAGTTGGTCGTAGAATTTTGAGGCTCTTCGAAATCATAATTATCTCCTGATGGATCATTTTGAATATTCGAAGTGAAACCGAGCATGGTAAGTTCATTTACGTATTCGGCATGTTTTACCCGCTCTAGACTATCATTGATCCCATCGAATCCTACATCTTGGATCGTTCCTCGATCTACATCGAATCCATTATTGACTGGTTGATTTTGTGATACTAATCCATAGTTAGTAGATTCTAGAGAATTCACAGATTCGTCATCTAGTGGAAGCGTATTTTCGTAGAATTGACTACCATCCTTGATTATATCCTCAGAGATGTCTCCCAATTGGAATATTATTTTTCCTTCTTCCATCTCCGTATGTTGAGCCCCATCAGGACGTTCCATGTACGGATTTAGCATCCAGAACTCTATGAATTCGTAATTTGCCGCTTCAAAATCTGTATTTTGGAAATTACGCATAATCCCACCCCATCGAGTTTCAGGATTTACGAGTTGTATTTCATCATTTCGTTCAGGATTCGGTACGATTCCATCAGAGAATCCCGGTACTCCGCCATCAGGTCTATCAAAGTTATAAGGACCTCTCTCACTCGGATAATATCCAATATCAAAAGTCAATAATTCTGACTGTCCCACTTGTACATCCCTGTTAAATAATTCTTGCTGGTCTATTAACCTCGTGTATGGATTGAAATTATCCTCTGCTATTCTAGCTTGTCGATCAATAGAGTACCAATTGATTTTCGCTCTGTTGATACCATTTCTCAAATCGTTAGAAAAAGCGGATTCTGGATATTCTGAAGGGGTACTGGCTAGCCTCCACTGATTATTGTTAAACCCACCTAAGAGAAGTCCATTAATCGAACCTTCGAAATCATCGATACTGACTACGCCTCCGTCATCCTCATCTTCTCCACCTGTATTGATTGCTCCCGAATGACCAGGTTTCAAAAATGCTGCTTCTGCGGAAAAATTGACGCTTGATCTTTCTTTTGTACTATAAAATGGCAACTTATCTACCATCTTGGTAATGAATGGTGCCTCATCACTGTAGGCCATATCAAAGCCAAAAATTCTATTATTGATCGGGTCGTTACCGATATTGACTTTACTGGTAAATGGGCGTTCTGATAGTCTTAAATACGTAGCTCCGATGGAGAACTTATCACTAAAGTCATAGTCTGCCCTCAGTCCGAGCATCGTCTTTTGTTGGAGACTGAATACCGACTGATCTTCAAATGATACATTGATCGGTGTTCCCTGTTGTAAGTAAGAATCATTTATAATCCTCAATCTTCCAAGAGAGTAATCTACCTCATAATCAGCCCCCTCTTGCAGTTCTACTCCACCAGCTCTCACTCTTACTGATCCCTGAGGCACGAATGGCCCAAGATTGATCTCTCCATTGGAAGCAGAAGTAACTTCTCCTTTCATCAAGAACTTATTTCTCTCCAAGCTTTGTCTGGCTATAGTTACTGATGTATCATACAGTTGTTGGAATTTATACTTTTCTATTTCAACTTGCGGCAATCCGACAAGTAAAGAATCTAAGGAACTACCAAATGGCTCCAATACAGGAAATACAACCGATCCACTGCTAGGAATTACTGTAATACCTGGCACAAAATCAAACAATCCATCCGCCTGAGGATCATTGTATTTATTCAATCTATCTAGGTTAAATAATTCTAGTAGCGGTCTATTGCTATATCCTTCTTCTGGGATGAATTTTTTCAATGATCCATCGGTATCATCTTCGAAGAATATATCGAATCTAAATTCTTCGGGGTTTAATTGAGTAGCTCTTAGTGGGTAGACATTCTTCATCATCAAGTCCCAAGTAGCTACATTAGTCTGCTGTACACTACTCTTCAATAATTTCGTGAAGAGTACTTTTGGTGGCTCTACATTAATCGTAGTATCTTGTTGACCTGGTTGTATAGTTCTGTTTGTACTAGAAAACTGAGATCCGTCAGCAGATAGATTTCCTACGTTGTATATTTCATCACAGTTGGCCGAGTAGGTATAGTTATACGCTACGGCAAGGTTTTGATTAGGTCTCAATCTAATATTCAACGAAAGCATACCGAGCTGCTCATTGTATGAAAATTCATTCCCGTTTAATCTTCTACCATTGAAAAGTGCAAAATCTCTATTTTGAACAAATCCTTCACTTTTTAATACGGTAGCGATTTTATTTTGATCTTCTACATTATCGAAGTCAGGGGTATCATCTTGATTGATAATTAGTGTATCGAAGATAGGATTCACTCTATTATCTGGCAGATATATTCCATTGAGATCTTCGAAGATATCTCTTTGTTGCTGGAGTAACATATCATATGGAGCGTATTCGCCTGGTCCTGTATTCGTTCCTGTATAGTTCTCTAGATAGGCTTCTCCTAGATCGGCAAATGCGGCGATCGGAGCACTTCTTTGCTGATAAGTAGGTCTGTCTTCAGATATCCACACTTCTATCTGCGAGATTCTGAATGAAGTCGCTATTTGGGGTAGATTTTCTAGATTTCGTTCGAATGTATTCCTATTGTAGTGCGATAGGAAGAAGTGTCTGTTCTCATCATACTCATCAGGAGCGAGTTCGAATTCTTGAACAGCTGAACCATTTTCTATCCTAAGGTTATTTTGTTCTGACTGCTGCTGAGAAGCTATCGCTGTCAATCTCAGATGACCAAACTGCAATTCTGTCTTCAATCCAAAAAGTGATTGAGCTCCTTGTATAAGATTCCCTCTCAGTGGTAGGCTTACATTACCCGCTTCCAATTTTTTGATGATATCATCTTCTCCGAATGCCTCAGTATCATATTCTAATTTGATCTGCTGGTCGAAGTTGAAGGTTGATTGTGTATCATAGTTGAAGTCAAGATTCAATTTCGTTCCGATATTACCCTCTGTGCTTACACGTATATCTACCTCTGGATCTATCGGATTGAATTGTACTCCATTTCCATTAAATCCAGCTTGCTGCTGAAATGAATTATAATAGGTACTCTGTAGTGTAACATCTACCTGTCCTTGCGGTTGGATATTTACTTCTGTACCTCCAAAGAGTCTATCCACCAATGAATTCTGAATATCTATTCGCTCCATGGGATCGGTTTTGGAATTTGATCCTTTATTTTTGGAAGACACACCGGCTAGTCGTTGGAAATATGATTTTTCTTGTTCTTTCTTTTTATAATCTAAGTATTCTTCGAATGTGAGGTAACTTGGTGTACGATAATATTCGTCTCCTATTTTCTGGTAGATGATGTAATTTCCAGTGGCTGGATCGTACTCTACCTTCTGATCTATTACATTCGAAGTGATATCAAATGGATTATTATTGGGATCTGTAACGTGGTCGCCGTAGTTGTCTTTTATTGGAATCGTATCCGTAACCATAGTCGGAGTGTATATCTCTTCGTACGGATCTGGCAAGTTCTTACCTATCCCTGAGCCAATAGCGGCGTATATAAAAGCAGTCACAAATAATATTGTAACTAATGCTCGAGTAATTTTCATATTTCGTATGTCCAAGTGTGTAGTAGCTTCTAAATCAAATAAATAGATATTCCTAATAAAATTTCCAAATCGCATATAATTCCAGCTGATTCGGTATTTAGTTGGGCTTTATTTTATTTTGTTCTAATATTAATATTAAGAGGCATCGAATACGAACGCTAGTACTTATCAACACATTGTATCAAATGCTATAAAATTTCAGCTTTTTTTCATCCATAAATTCATTTGGATAATTCTATTGAACTGATCTTTTTCTTTAATGCTGGTTCTTCGATGTTTTATCGCATTTGTTTCAACACCAACTTGATGAGATCTTCTACAGAATCTGCTTCTGGGTTGGTAGATAAAATACTTTTCAGTTGTTTCTCGATCATATTCTTAGGGAAGCCTAATGCAACTAAAGCACTTAACGCTTCATCTCGAAGAGTATTGTTTTGATTGGCAACTAACATTGGCTGATCTCCACTTACTTTTAGTACTTTGTCTTTCAGATCCAATATTAACCTTTTGGCAGTCTTCGGGCCTATCCCTTTTACTTTACTGATAGCGCCTACATTTTCATGTACGATGGCTGACTTTACTTCATCAGTGGTCATATATGACATGATGACCCTTGCAGTGTTGGGTCCTACTCCTGATACAGAAATCAACAATATAAACATGGCCCGTTCTTCGTCACTGATAAATCCGTATAGCGTCTGTCCATCATCATTGGTATGTACATAGGTGAGGATTTTTACCTTGTCGAGGTTTTCCAACTGCGAGTATGTATTCAGACTGATATTCACATGATATCCGACTCCATTGCAATCTATGTAGATATAGGTCGCAGTCTTAAGTGTTATCTGTCCATTTAAATATGCTATCAAAAGAATTCCTGTTTTAAAACATTATATACGTAGGTCAGAATATTCATTCTTCATATCCCAATTGTCTCTAAATCCGCTATCGAATCGATAAAAACATACGTATCAAAATAGTAACTAACATACAAAAGTAGTAAAATATTAAAACATAACGCAATATGTAATACCCTTTTTATCAGATAGAAAAGAAAAATCGCATTCAAACTTTAAAAATGATGAGAGGGTAATCGTTCCATTTATTATAAAACGTCTATTCTAAAGATGGCATTCTTGAATTGATGACTAATTTATTACTTTTGAAGTACAGAAACTTGCGTACTAAGCTTGCAAAAACTAGAAGAATCGAAAAACACAGAGCAAAAGCTAAGTGTCGCCTATTAAAATTAAAAGCATATAACCTTATAATCTAATAGTCTATAAACAAAAAAGCATATGAAATCATTCATGTATACCATCATTGTCTTTTTCCTCTTTTGTATGGTAGGATGTGGCGATGGGGCTTCCTATTCCGAGACACAATCTATTCCCGATGGAATATGGAAGTATGAGGAGCCGATGGTATTTTCATTTGACGTGTCATCTTCAGACATTGTGAATGATTTGGTATTGAGCTTAGCGTACGGTACTGGATTTGGCTATCAAAATCTATATGTAAAAATCATCACTGAGTACCCGTCCAAAAAAACAATAGAAGATATCGTATCTCTCAACTTAACTGACGGCCGTGGAAGTTTCAAAGGAAATTGTAGTGGATCGACCTGTACGACAGACATATTACTACAGGAAAGCTTTAGATTTAAAGAAATCGGAAATCACACCATAAAAATATATCAATACAGTAGAGAATCTGAACTGCAATCTATAACTGGTGGCACATTGAAGCTATTTCAGAAAAAATAATAGCCGACCATCTCTGAGCGAGAATTTTTGATTTTCGTTATTTTAGTGATATCCGTAAATAACGAAACCCTTAATTCATAACAGTTTTCTAACTACTTCTGAAAATTCCTCACTAGACTATGACAGCCTTACATCTGAACTACCCTAAATAAGAATACTAAAATGTCATCACTTAAGATGATCATCAAACGTAAGTTCTCAGTGAAATTGTGTTAAGAAAAAGAGAATCAGGAATTGGTTACAACCAATCAAATGCCTTAACCAGTGCAGTAAATAAGAATGGTAGTGGCACCCAAAACCACTCAGGCCACACTACTAAAAATCCTATCGTTACCAATAAAGAGACGAAAAAGTATACCCAATATGTTTTTGTGCTTGTAGCTGATGCCATGGTGCATATTTTTATTAGATTGCAAATGTATGTAATTATATATAAATTATCAATCCAAGTTTTAAAAACTTATAGAATACTTTGGCTCGATAATCATTATACGAGAATTTTTCACAACCTGACTAATATTAACTTCGAGCGCTAATTTTTCACAAATAGCCACCTTCCTATTTCTTTGAAGGTAACCTTCTTACCGTACATCAATATACCTACACGATAGATACGTCCGGCCATCCAGGTCATAAATATCACAGAAGCAATCAGAATGACGATAGACAGTAATACCTGCCATACAGGAGGATCGAATGGCAACCTAGCTGGCATGAGTATAGGAGAAAACAATGGGAACATTGATCCAAAAACAGCTAGTGGACCGTTAGGATTGTTGAGCACTGGCAATACCAATGAAATCGCTATAATCACAGGAATAAATATAGGCATCATCAATTGCTGACCTTCTCCTATATCATCTCCCATCGCTGAACCTACCGCAGCAAATAGTGAAGAATATATAAAATATCCTCCAAAGAAAAATACTACAAATGAAGGTAAGATGAGTAGCCAATTGAGAGATTTGATGCCCGCTAGTATATCTTTAATATCCGACTGAGAACCCATCTCAGAGATCAGCTCTCCAGCGTCTCCTATCCCTGCGCCCATGGCTGGATCAGGGCTCATAGTCGCGCCAAATATCATCATAATTCCAAACAGAAGAATGATCCATATAAATAGTTGTGTGATGGCTACAAAACCTACGCCCATCACCTTGCCTAACATGAGTTGAAATGGACGGACTGATGATATCATGACTTCGACGATTCGATTGATTTTTTCTTCCATGACGCTTCTCATTACCATACTCCCGTATATGAATATGACCATATACATAAGGAATCCCATAAGATAACTAAGGGCAGAAGCTACTCCGATGGATATCTTATTACTCTTGTCTCCATCTTTATCTGATTTCACAGCATTGTCCAATGTGACGGACATTTCTAATTGATCCAGAGTCTCTTGATTTATGTCAGATTTTGATATTTTGTATGTCTTTAGAGCATTAGACATCTTTCGTTCTATCTGTTCTAGTGCGACGAGGCTTAGTTTTTCTTTGCTGTAAAAATTCACTTTATGGCTCGTTGTCGACAGATCAGAAATCGGTGGTACTTCTAGCAAAAGATCATATCCAAGTCGGGAGTATGCCGTGTCAATTTGGTCGAGGGGAAGACTACTGATATCAAAATCAAATTGCTTATTCGACAGATCAGCCTCATCTAAAATTCCAGATTGGTCTACGACTGCGATTCTCTTCTGTGTAGTCATAGAATTGCTAGCGAGATATCCTGATACGAACATGATCAGACCAAAGCCTAGAGGGGTAAGAAGCGTCGCAAGTATAAATGATTTCTTACGAACCCTTGTAAGATATTCTCGTTTGATGATCAACCACAATTTGTTCATTATATTGTTTTTTGCTTCTTTTAAGTTGAATGTGAATCTTTGTTCTCGACTTTACTCTTCGCTTTTGCCTACCCTTTTTATAAATATATCGTTAATAGATGGTAAGATCTCGTTGAATGATTTGATTTCTGCCCCTTTGCCGATGAGTGATCCGAGAAGATGGTTGGATGTCATACCATGATCTAACTTTACTGTCAGTCCATCTGATGCACTATCTAGAATAGTAAAACCTGCCAAACTATCGACCCTCAATTGAGAATTATCAAATGCCACATGGAATAGATTTTCCTTATGATTTATTTTTATTTGCGATACATTTCCTTCCAGTACTTTTTTACCATTATTTATGAGGATGATATTTTCACAAATCTCTTCCACCTGTTCCATCCTGTGCGTGGAGAATATGATACTTGTCCCATTTTTATTGAGCTGATCTATTTCATCTTTTATAAGATTTGAATTTATCGGATCTAATCCTGAGAATGGCTCATCGAGGATCAACAGTTTGGGATCATGGACGACTGTAGCAATAAATTGTATCTTTTGCTGCATTCCTTTTGATAGCTCTTCTACTTTCTTATCCCACCAAGATAAGATTTCGAACTTATCCATCCATGCATGTAATTTCTTCTTGGCTTCTTTATTAGGCATGCCTTTGAGCTGAGCTAGATATAAGAGCTGCTCACCAACTTTCATTTTTTTGTACAATCCTCGTTCCTCTGGCATATATCCAATCTGACTTGGACTATTAAAGTTTATCACCTTACCATCTAGTAATACCTTACCTGAATCTGCCATCGTAATCGTAGTAATAATTCTGATTAGTGAAGTTTTTCCGGCACCATTCGGCCCCAGTAATCCGAAAATACTTCCCTTGGGTACATCAAAAGATACATTATCTACTGCTGTGTGATTATGATAATTTTTTACAACATTTTGGAGCGATAGTATTGACATAGAAGAATATTTTACCGCAATATCAATAAAATAGATGGTCTATTTTCTAATAATTCGACAAAAGAGTAAATCTTATAGATATACATTTTGATAGGATAAAAATGCATTTTTCCTTGTTTCAACAAATAAAAAAATAAAATTTATGGTCAAACCACCTAGTGTCCCGTGTGCGACATTTCGAGATATCACATTGAACACCAAACTTTTGTGGCAACAAGCTTTGTGAAATCAGCAATATTTCGCCTCATAGTGGATTGTATATCAGTATATTACACTTACCAATATAAAAAATAGTATATCTTTATATCGTGAGTGTGATTAATACATACTTAAGGGTGTTAGCGGGCAAACTTTGTTTGTCCGCTATTTTTTTTGCAGACTTTTCTCTGGAAGTTATTGAGCCTTTCGTTAAAACATTATTTAATATTTAGCTGACTTTCCTGTATTAGAACTATTCAATATAAAAGTTCTCAAATCATCATTGGCAGTTTTCAGGTCTTCTCTTCTGAGATACATCATGTGCCCACTTCTGTATCCTTTGAAGCTAAGTCTATCTTTCATTCTTCCACTTGGATCGATATTCCACATTGTGTATTTAGCATTAAAGTAAGTTGTAGCTCCATCGTAATATCCAGATTGGAACATTACATTGAGATAAGGGTTCTGCGCCATAGCTTGTCTGAGATCATCTCTAGTATTGTCATTTTGCTTGTCCCATGGATGTACATCGCCAAACATAGCATAGGGAACGTCCGTTTTAAATTTCAATTCTTCTCTTATGTAATAATTAATCGCAGGAGTGAATGAGTGTAACCAAGACTTAAGCTCAGCATTATAATCAGGACTATTACCAGCGGTGGATCTATCTAATCCGAGATATCGAGAATCCAATCGACCTACAGTATATCCACTTTCGTCTCTGAGTAGCTCTTTCCAAAAGAATCGAGTCGGTACATCAAGATTATGCTGCAAGATGGCCCTTTCAGAAATGGTAGAATAATAAGACATTTTTTTCGCTACTGAAGCACGTTCTTCTTCAGAGATAAAACCACCCTTGGCCAATGCTGGCATCAATGTATTTACCGCAAAATCTTCTACCTCTGGAATCACCTCCAAGAGGTCTTTATCTTGTAGTTCTCTGGGTAGTAAATCATGGTGCCAAGCTGTGGCTGCCATATAAGGGAGATTGAGAGCCGATGAAATTGCATTATCGGCTGCATAAGATTTATAATCCGCTGGTGAGACTAATATGACCCCATTGAGGTACATCCACTGCTGATCTTGAAGTGCAAGTGCTAGTCCAGAGACCCTCGTCCCACCGTAGCTTTCACCAATAAGATATTTGGGAGATAGCCATCTATTATTCCTGGTCATAAACGTTGTCAACCACTGTGCGAGATATTTTATATCTGCATTTATTCCAAAAAATTGTTTTCTATCTGCCGTCTTACCATCGTTTTCTATTAGTCTAGAGTAACCCGTATTGACAGGATTGATGAATACGATGTCCGCTACATCGAGTATAGAATATGGATTTTCTTGTACTCCATAAGGTTGGACTGGGTATCCTTCTTCATCTATTTTCAGCACTTTTGGCCCCGTGTAGGCGATGTGCATCCAAACGGAAGCAGACCCTGGACCTCCGTTAAATGAGATCACCAAAGGTCTATTCGCCACATCTCCGGGAAGATCTCTCTTGTAATAGGTGTAAAACAATGATGCAATCGGAAGACCATCCGCAGACCACAGAGGCTGCGTGCCCGTCTCCGCGGTATACTTTATGACCTTACCATTTATCGTAGTCGAGTGCTTAGATTCTACCACAGTATCGACGGGTAATGCCCGCTTTTCAGATTGTGCGTTTATTGTTATAGATGCTACTAAAAGGATAAAGAAGATTATATTTTTCATGAGTTGGAGGTTTTATTGTTGTAATTTATAAAATTGTAGAACAAATAAGATTAAAAAATCAATACTTTTGCCAAATGATGGAATGGTTACGAAAGTTATTCGCTTTTAATAAAGAAGAAGTAATAGAAATAGAAGATCCAATGAAGTACCTCATAGTAGGCTTAGGAAATATAGGTGATAAATACGATAATACGAGACATAATATTGGTTTTGATGTGGTGGATTATCTCGCCGAAAACCATGAAGGAAAATGGAAGACTGATACGCTAGGTGATGTGTGTGAGATTAAGCATAAAGGAAGAACACTTGTATTGCTGAAGCCCTCCACGTATATGAATCGAAGTGGTAAGGCAGTAAATTACTGGATGAATAAAAAGAAAATCCAAAGAGATAATTTACTAGTTATCGTCGATGATTTACACTTAGAACTAGGCAAGCTCAGGCTTCGTGCCAAAGGTAGTGACGGAGGTCATAATGGACTAAAGGACATACAGCAGGTGCTCGGTGGCAACAAATATCCTAGATTAAAATTTGGAATAGGAAATGACTTCCGACCAGGTCAGCAAGTAGAGTTCGTACTCGGCAAATGGACAGCAGAAGAAAAGTTGAAGCTCGAAAAACTGATAAAAAAAGCTGCAGAAGCTAGCAAGAGTTTCGCAACTATCGGCATCAAATACGCCATGGAACAGTTTAATAGATAAATATCCGCAGGGCTAGAATGCATTAGAATTAAAGCTGTAATAACCAACGAGTCTATCATACCTGCCTCCAGGCACCTGAAGATATACGAGAACTTGGTACATATTCTCCGCATCGGCCCAGCTACCCTCAATAGGAGCAGGATCTAACTTACCATCGACATCTACAGCATAGAAGAAATCATAATATCCCTGCTTAAGAAGTACTTCGCCTACGTACACCTCTCTATCCTCATAGTACCTCATTCTGTACATCTCATCAGGTTTCCAATCTGTGAATCCACCAGTTATATATACTTCTTCTTCCAGTTCTTCAGATTCTAGTGTGAATATGACTTTAGCATAATCACCACCGACGTGATCTGTCCCTACGTCTTTATTTTGGATTACGAATCGTCCATTGGCATCCGGGACAGTTGTATAATTGGCATCTCGTCTAGGTCTTCCGAGATCTAGCAATACATCAGTACCATATGCATTTAGATCTATAGAATTGACTCCAATCGAGGTAAAATCTAATGTCCGTATATCTGCAGGTCTAAACTCTTTGTAGGCAGGAAACGATACGAGTCCTGTATTATCAATCGTCATTTCGTCTCCTACTGTAAATTTCGGATTGAGGTTCTCCAATGCGGTATCCCATCTATAGTTTTGGATCACGGTTACGTAGACATTGTTGCGAGGATCTATAATCGGAAAATCTTTATTATTTACAAATAGATCGAATTCATGGTGTGTTCTCAACTTAGATACATCAAGCGGTCGTCTTCCTTTTTGGATGACATTTACCTTCTTATCTACGACCATGAATCGCCTTGTGATCACAGGTATTCTATCATCAAGATCCATCCCTTCATAGACTACTAACAAGTAATTACCAGAGATCGTCCACGTGAGGTCTTGATTCGGAAGTAATAATTTATAATTTATATAAGGCACGAAGGTATTCACAGAAAATGCAGAATCATCAAGCTCCTCGTTTTGAAATCCTTCACTGTATTCTAACCTTTCCATATCTGTGAATGCTGTCCAATCCTTATTGCAATGTATGATTTCATAAGAAAATTCCTTTTGCACATTATCTATATCGTCAAAAGAAAGAAATAGCTTTTGCCGGTTACCAAGGTGTACAATCGGAGGCTCTAATTGACTGCCCGTAGGATAAAAAGAAACTGATTTTATATTAGTTACATATACGTAATCTTCCATTATGATATCCTCATATTGAGAATGAAGCTCACCGAAAGAAAAAATAGATAGAACGAAAAATAGAAAGTATGTCTTCATCAAAATTATTGCATTTGTAAGTGGCAATTTACTATTACCAATATATAAACTGTGTATGCCGTAAAATGTATTGTTAAAATAATGCAAAGATTTACAGTAAAACATAAAAAATACTAACGTAAAAAGAGCAACTCCAATCTTGAAGTTGCTCTATCTGCATTTTTTCCTGAATAATAACTATTACAATAACTGATCATCTAAGACTTCAGAATCTCTTAGTGCAGACTCATTCTTGGGGTCTGGTCCGAATCTGTTAGGCCCTACGTCACCAGGACTTACTGCTAAGTACAAATTATAAAATGGAATCAACATAAACCAGCCGCTTTTACCTACATCATGCATTCTTCTGCAAGCTGCAGCAATACTTGGTATAATAAAACCAAAAGTAGCAATCATAGAAAAGATACCTATTCCTAGAATCCCATCAATAAATCCGCCTATAAATCCAGCTATCAAAGTAAATAAATAAAAGTACCAATACTCCGAACGTCTTGCTCTACCTTCAAATGTAGCGTACAGTTTCAGACATTTAGTTACATAATAAATCATAGTTTTTTGTTTTGTAGTTAATTAATTGCTCGATATAAATATATACAAATATATCCAACCACAAAATCGAAAGCCATTATTAAATGTATTTCTCGATGTCGTTTTCAATATTTTTACTTGAAATCTAATTTTTATTGCAGAAACGTGTAAACTGCCTGCATCACTTTATGAAGTTGACCAAAATTTTTATAAAAAAATTAGAAATTGAAAAGGCTACTTATTATTCATTTATTTAGTTTCCAATTTTTTAAAATCAAAAACGGAATCAGAGAATATCGAGGATTTAACATTTCATCAAGTAACTTCTAAGTTATTATCAAGTCAAAGAATTAATTATCATATTTGAACTGATTTTCTCAATAAAAAAAGTGATTGGAGAAATTACAGAAAAAACAAAATTTTAAAACGTATGAAAAAGATATATCTATTTTTATTGCCACTGTTTCTAATCTCATGTGACCCAGCTGACTTCCAAAAAGCGATGGATACGCTCAATACAGTAACCAATACTGATGTAGCCAATGGCCTCAAGCAAGCACTCAACTTTGGAGTAGATGACAGTGTACAGTTTCTATCAAAAGAAAATGGATACTATGCCTCTGCCTATAAAATACTACTACCCGAAGAAGCACGAAAAGTAACGGACAAACTCAAGTTTATCCCAGGATTCCAAAATATAGAAGAAGAACTGATCAAGAGATTAAACAAAGGTGCTGAAGATGCAGCTTCGAAAGCAGGCCCCATCTTCTTCAGTGCCATCAAAACGATGTCATTTGATGATGCTATGAATATACTCATGGGACCTAAAGATGCCGCAACTACTTATCTCAATAATAAAACATACGATGGACTTTATGGAGAATTTAATCCTATCATAGATCAGTCTCTATCAAAATTTAACGTGCAAGATTACTGGGCACAGGCAGTAGATAAATACAACCAGATTCCATTTATAACTAAAGTAAATCCTGATCTAAAAGACTACGTGACCACTGAAGCATTAAAGGGTCTCTTCTCTCTCGTAGCTAAAAAAGAACTAGGAATCAGAGAAGATGTATCACAACGATCTACAGATTTATTGAAAAAAGTATTTGCAAAACAGGACTAATATTGTGAGATAGAGATTTGCTGGATCGCCTTGTGACATTGGCCGAGCAAATTTATTTGAAATAAGTATAAAGCTTCTTGATCAAATTGATTAGGGAGCTTTACTGGGATATACCGAAATACAGGATATTCTTATTCACTACCCTTTTTACATGTATTAGTTTCTAAAATCTCTTTCCCAGAGCGTAACATTTCCTACTGCGTCCTCGACTCTCAGTTTGATAGAGTGGTCGCCCATGGGTATATCTTCTAGTGGCACGATTAGCACATTACCCAAACTCTTAAGAGAAGCGATCGTCCACATACCGTCTATATATACATCATATTTGACATCATCGGCGTATCCTGCGGATTCATAATTGTCATATATTGCAAATCGGAAATAGGGTTTTCCGACCGCATTCTTGAGAAAACTGCCTACTTCGATAACTGGTGGTATCGTATCTATCTCAACGCTGTAGTCTCCTAGTGCACCAATTCTTACTCTGAGACTATCATTTTCCACATATCCTCCATAGGATGACTTACCGTCATATACGAGCACTACCTTATCGTGCAGCGTAGTATCTGCAATACCTATCATAGGGATACTGACTATCGGATAGTTAAATAATGGCTGAGTATTATCATTCAATTTGAAAGCGATCCGGTCATTAGATATGCTTTCTTCATAATTAAGGTACGTATTTCTATCTAGCGCATTTGATGGAAAATAAATATTACACGAACCCAATTTCACTCTCTTTGCTTCTCCTTGTTTCAAGTACTTCTGAAATACGGGCTGCAGTATCTCCCCTTCTTTAGCATCTCTCCTTCTTAGATTACAAGTATATTTTGTTGTATTGCCTAAGTAGTCTTTGATGATAAATTCAACTTTTCGGGATCTATTTTTGTATAGCTTGATTTCTCCGGATTGGATTACTTCTGGATAGAATTCTAATTCGTTGCCAGGAGAGATATAGCACTTAGTCAGTGTTCGGTTGTTTTGTTTTTTCTCAGTATAATCTATATGACTATTTATAAACTTACTATGGTGAAAACCTACCCTATCCATCACGTGACGGTAATAAGTAGTATCATCTACTCGCATTTCTATCGTATAAATACCGTTTTTATTTGATGCCCCGTCCATGAGATCAAATGTCTGGATAGCCATGCCCGCTCTCCAAGCTGGCACCTCGAATGTGACCACCTTATTCTTTGTCTTGTTATTTATAGGTTGTGATTTGGACCATATTTTGATATGTTCATTATTGAGCCCGTGAGCTTCGACTGCATAGAGGAGTGGAGGTCGAGTGTCATCAGGACCAATATTATGCAAATATGGATTTTCTGGCACCTCATTATCCGTCTTCCGTATCTCGAAGTGTAGATGAGGGCCATAAGACATTCCCGTATTCCCCATGAGTCCGATGGCTTCTCCCTGAGCAAATTGAAAATCTTCCTTCTCTGGATAGATATCTATTTCATATGACTTATTCTTAATTTGGCGGTCAGAAATGAAAGCTTGCAACTTGGGGGCGAACTTCTGAAGATGTGCGTATACAGTAGTGAATCCATTAGGATGATCTAAGTATAATACTTGTCCATAGCCAGCTCTTTGGATTTTTATCCTAGACACATAACCTGATGCAGAAGCTCGGATAGTATCTCCTTCCTCTCCTCGGCTGCTCTTGATATCTATGCCCGCATGGAAGTGATTTGACCGCAATTCGCCAAATGAACCCGCGAGTCTAATCTTATGATCTACGGGAGAAATGAATGACTCTTGTACAATCAGGCTATCCTGCCCATGGCATATAGAAGGAATACAAAATGCTATACAAACAAATAACAATCCGCTGCAGCTACTCACCCAAAGACCCCACTTATTTAATTTCCTTCCCAATGCTTTCTATTCTTACTAAATTCATGAAAATCAGCATCTATTTTACTGCTTATCTTGTGTAATATTTCGAATACCGTTTCTCCTTCTGATCCACTTACTGTATGAAAATGTTCGTCAAGCGAAAATAATTCCTCAGCCCGTTGCATCATTTTTATTCTTACTTGATTGGCGATCCATTTTTGTTCTTGCTGAATTCTATTTTTTTCGAAGTGACCTTTGGACTTGCTTTGTGCGACAAAACGTTCTATCTGTGACCATACATTATCAATACGCTCTTTTTTCAATGAAGAGCACAGGGTTACGGGCACATTCCACCCTTCCAGCTCGTGAGGAAATAATCTGACCGCAGAGGCGAAGTCTTTTTTACTTTTTTCGGCTATAAGTCTACTGTCACCGTCATACTTATTGATCACTAGAAGATCTGCCAACTCTACAACTCCACGCTTGATTCCTTGTACTCCATCACCACCACCGGGCAATAATAATAGCAAATAACAATCTACCAAGTGCGCTAATTCTGTTTCTGACTGACCTACACCTACAGACTCTACGAGGATTATCTCATATCCCGCAGCTTCACAAAGTGCGATTGATTCTTTGGTAGCTCGAGCTACGCCACCCAGCACATTGGCTGAAGCAGTAGGTCTGACGAATGCCTTACTATCTAAAGAGAGTGTAGACATCCTGGTCTTATCGCCCAATATACTGCCTTGGCTCTTAGTACTACTAGGGTCTATCGCTAGCACTGCCACTTTCTTACCCGCCGAAGTCAGTAAAGAACCCAATGCTTCTATGAAGGTACTCTTCCCCGCCCCAGGACTTCCTGTTATGCCTATGCGTATAGTTTTGGCATCATCAGAGGTATTGATTTCATTTAAGACTTGATCGCCAACTAATCTATGCTCAGGATTTCTACTTTCGATTAGAGTAAGTATCTCACTAAGTATAAATCTATCCTCACCTTTTAGGCCAATGAGGTATTCATCTACTGTCCGTAGTGCTTTCGGTTTTAGTTTTAAATTTGGGTTGATCCCTTTGCCCATTGTATTCGTGTATCTCTTTTCGGCTATAAAAGTAGTCCTAAAACCTGAACAGACTCTTAAAAAGTATATAGAAATTCTTAATTAAGTACTAAAGATGAAAATCTAGGATGTATTGCGCTATAAACTATCGTAATTGAAGCAAGAAAAGGTGGTCGGACATTATTTATTCACTAATTAATGCTTCTCTCTTATTTCCGACCACCGTTTTTCATAATATTTATCTTTTCTTTTCTTGAGGTAGCGTTATTCCGAATATAGAACATCCTTTTATTCACTTGACTATGACAGCCTTACTTCAGAAAAGATTGCCCCTCTTTTGGAGACTATCGATTTAAAAACCACATCATCATACAATTGCATGGCTCTCCTTATTTCTGAACTACCCGAGATAAAGATAAATAGATGTTTTATTTAAAATGCAACTTAACAAGTTTGGATAGAAAACGTTACTAATCTATTAATTCATCTATTTTTTGGTACAAATCTTTACGAATTACGTATAATAGTGGAAGAATAGTTTGTAACCCGGTAGTAGTCGACCATAAAGAAGAGTTACAAAATTATCCAATTAATAAATGATTATCAAGTACTTATACCAGAACTGGAAACTTTTCAGTTCTTATTAGCGTACATTATAGCGTAATGAAGGAATACTATGAGATTATTAACGATACTGATATTATCATTGAGTGCCATGGTTATGAGCGCACAAAAAGAAATTTTACTCACCAACCCTTCTTTTGAAGATACACCACGTAAAGGTGGCCAAGTGAATGGCATAAAAGGATGGTATGATTGCGGTCTTATCAATTTTCCAGATGAATCGCCTCCGGACATCCACCCACAAGATTTCTGGGAAAACACAAAACATGCGATAGATGGAGAGACGTACCTGGGCCTGGTCGTACGAGACAATGAAACCTGGGAATCTGTATCTCAAAAACTATCATCACCATTGCAAGCTGGTCAATGCTATAGCTTCAGCATGCATCTGTCACGATCCGAAAAATATCTAAGTGGATCAAGATTTGCGCTTGAAAACAATGGCGATCAACGTCAAAACTTTAGTTACACCACACCTACAGTAGTCAGGGTATGGGGTGGATCAGGATATTGTAATACGAAAGAGCTATTAGCTGAAACGGTACCCGTAAAACACTCAAAATGGAAGCCGTATTCTTTTAAATTATCTCCTTCTCTCAATCATAAATCAATCACCATCGAAGTATACTATAAAGTACCAGTATTGATACCTTATAATGGACACATCCTGATCGATAATCTATCAAGTATCTTAGAAATAGACTGCAATGAAGAGATAGTCGCTCAAGTGGAAGAGAAAAAATCAAAAAGACCTCCTCATAAGAGATTCAAGGAAAACAAGAAGGTAATAAAAGAGGAAGTAGTCGAAGACGAGACCGAAGTCGCAGTCACTGAGGCGCCCAAACAAAAAATCATGAATCTCGATCGGACTAAAATAAAAAAAGATCAGATTTTCGAAATTAAAAGTTTGAATTTCAAATCAGACGTAACATCTATCGACAAGGAATCCTACGAGGTGTTGGACGAAATATATGATTTCCTTCAAGAAAATAAAGACATCACCATAGAAATAGGCGGTCATACCAATGGACTACCTACCCATGAATATTGTGACAAACTATCTGAAGAGAGAGCTAAAGAAGTCGCCGTATACCTAGTAGAGAAAGGGATAAATGGTGATCGGGTATTCTACCGAGGATATGGTAAGCGAAAAGCACTCGCATCTAACCTATCCGCTGAAGGCAGAAAGAAAAACCAAAGAGTAGAGATCAAGATACTGAGTATTGGGTGATATCACCTACATGTGATGATATTGTATTCAACCTTAGACTCTGACGGACTTCTAACTTATCAAATAAAGAAATAGGTATTCAAAATTTAAATAAAATAATAAGCTTACTAGCTCTCGCAGGATTGTATTTATTTGCTGCGGACTCGTCTGAGACACCTTTAGAATTAGATCCTTCTGGATACTACTGTGCAAACTCAAATACGAGTTTCATTGATGGTGAAGTACTACACTATATAGCGTACTACAATTGGAAATTGATATGGATACCCGCTGGTGAAGTGAAATTTATAGTAAAAGAAGATCCTACAGAATATAAATATATAGTCCGTGGAAAAAGCTTCAGTTCTTATGATAACTTCTTTCGCGTCAATGATTATTACGCCACGACTGTTGATAAAAAAACGATGTTGCCAAAGACCTTTGTAAGGTATGTAGAAGAAGGAGATTATCGAAAATTTGACAGTCTTACGTTTGATCATAAGAACCTGATCGTCCATAGTCTAAATGGTAAGACCAAGGAGACGGCCAAAGAAAAGACTTTTCCCATCGATTCTTGTGCGCTAGACTTACTATCTGTCATGTATAGTCTGAGAAATACGAATACAAAAGAATATACTCCAGGACAATCGATGGATATCACCATGTTTTTGGATGAAGAGGTATTCCCGATTCATATAGGATATGACAAGCAGGAGCGAAAGAATATAAAAGATCTAGGAAAATATAATACACTACTGATTCATCCAGAATTGGTGGTGGGTAATGTCTTCAAAGAAGGTGACAAAATGAATATATGGGTATCTGATGACGAAAATAAGGTGCCTTTATTGATCGAATCACCAGTGAGCGTCGGATCTGTAAAAGCTGTGCTACAATCATATTCTGGCCTGAGACACGATGGAGAATTGTAGTCTTAAATATTGTACTATCTTCTTACTCCTGAACTAGCCTAATCGAACTGAATCAACGATACAACCATAGTGCTATTGCAAGCATGGATTGAGCTAAATATCGATGAAATTCACCTATTTTGACAAAAGAGTGAATCACTAAATTCAATTCCGTACTTTTGCAGCTTAAATAAAGGAAGATGTCGCACGTAGTAGCAATAGTAGGAAGGCCAAATGTAGGTAAGTCAACATTATTCAATAGATTAATAGGAGAGAGAAAAGCCATTATAGATAATATAAGTGGTGTGACTAGAGATCGGATATATGGCTGGAGTGATTGGAATGGAAAAGATTTCACTGTAGTAGATACTGGTGGATTCGTACATGGGTCTGATGATGTATTCGAAGCAGCGATACGGTCGCAAGTGACGATAGCCATCGAGGAGGCAGAAGTGATCATATTTATGGTAGATGTGACAACGGGCATCACTGATCTAGATGAAGAAGTAGCGAATATGCTGCGAAAATCAAATAAGAAAATATTCGTCGCTGTCAATAAAGTAGATAACAATAAGCGTGAGTTGATGGCCAACGAATTCTGGGGGCTAGGCTTCGAGAATACATTTTTCTTATCCTCTATATCTGGAAGTGGAACAGGTGAAATCCTAGATGCACTGGTAGACGTATTACCACCAGAAGAAAGTAATAATACGGAAGAAGGAATCCCTAAACTCGCGCTAGTCGGTCAGCCAAATGTCGGTAAATCATCTATGACCAATGCACTTCTGGGAGAAGATAGAAATATCGTAACCAATATACCCGGTACTACTCGAGATTCGATATATACGAAGTATAATAAGTTTGGCCATGAATTCTATCTGATAGATACTGCTGGCATCCGTAAGAAGAGTAAGGTACATGAAGATCTTGAATTCTACTCGGTGATCCGTGCTGTAAAAGCTATAGACGAAGCGGATATATGCTTACTCATGCTCGATGCCCAAGATGGTATAGAGGCACAAGATCTCAGTATCCTAGGATTGATACAAAGAAGAAAGAAGGGTCTAGTCATCCTAGTAAACAAATGGGATCTCGTAGATAAAGAAACGAATACAGCTAGGGATTTCGAAGAACAATTGAAAAATAAGATCGCACCTTTTAATGATGTGCCCGTAATATTTACCTCGGTCCTCGAAAAGCAAAGAATCTACAAAGCAATAGAAGCTGCTATAGAAGTAAATAATAATAGAACTCGAAAAATCAAGACTTCAGAACTGAATGACTACATCCAAGAAGTGATGGAGAGAACTCCCCCACCTGCTCATAGAGGTAAATTTATCAAGATCAAATACGTAACTCAACTGCCTGTATACTATCCTGCATTTGCGTTTTTCTGTAATCATCCTAAGCATGTGAAGGAATCATACAAGAATTTCCTCGAAAACAAGATGAGAGAAAGGTATGACTTCAAAGGAGTACCGATCAGCATATTCTTCAGAGATAAATAACCTATAAATGAACATCACAAAAACTAAATTTGAAGGTCTCTTCGTCATAGAACCCAAAGTATGGGGGGATGATAGAGGTTACTTTTTTGAGTCGTTCAAGAAAGAATCGATGGAAGAAGTTGGTGTAGATATCGATTGGATACAAGATAATGAGGCATTCTCAGAAAAAGGAGTACTCAGAGGATTACACTATCAATTGCCCCCTGCAGCACAAACTAAGTTGGTCAGAGTAGCGCAGGGTGAAGTTCTGGATATAGTAGTTGATATCCGCCCATCTTCAAAAACTTACGGGAAGTCATTTTCGATTGTCTTAAGTGGATCGAATAAAAAACAGCTTTTGGTTCCTAAGGGATTTGCCCACGGATATGTGGTATTAAGTGATACAGCCTTGTTTCTATATAAGGTGGACAATCCGTACTCTAAGGAGATGGAAGCTGGCATCAAATACGATGACGCCACATTAAACATAGACTGGAAACTACCGTCTTCGGAGTTGATCCTATCGGATAAAGACAAAGAGCAACCATCCTTTGGAAATCACAAAACATACGAAATAAAAACAGCCGACTCGAATGATAAACGCACCAAGATAATGATCACGGGGGCTAATGGTCAGCTGGGCCGATCATTTAGAAAAATAGCTAAAGGGTTTAATCATTATAAATTCCACTTCTACACAAGTAAACAGCTCGATATTACAAATGGGAAGGCAGTGAATGATGAAGTCGAAAATATTCGTCCACAGGTATTGATCAATTGTGCTGCATATACCAAAGTAGATGATGCAGAAGATCATGAAGAGGCGAATTGGAATGTAAATGTCATCGCGACACATAACATCGCACGGATTTGTAAAAAACACGATGTGCTGTTATTCCACTATTCTTCGGATTATGTATATCACAGTCTAGAAGGCAAAAAACTAAATGAACTAGCGCCTACAACTCCACAAGGAAAATATGCAGCTGCCAAGTTGAGAAGTGAAGAAGTCATAGATGCTTCATCCCCTAGAGCGATCATCATGCGCACCTCCTGGGTATACTCAGAATTCGGACATAACTTCCTGAAAACTATGCTCAAACTTGCTGAGTCAAGATCAAAACTCAAAGTAGTCAATGATCAAATAGGAGCGCCTACTTATGCCACTGATATAGCTGTAACATCGATGAAAATAATCGAACAAATACAGTCAAAGAAGGTATCGTTATCGAAGCCAGAGATATTAAACTATGCTGGAGACGGGGAGACGAGTTGGTATGATTTTGCAGCGTTTATATTCATGACCGCTGGGATTAAAATAAAATTAAAAGGCATACCAAGCAAGGATTATCCTACGAAGGCAGCTCGTCCAAAATGGAGTGTACTGGATATGGAGCTCATAAAATCAACTTATGGAATCGAGCCAAAATTCTGGAAAGAATCAGTAAAGGACTGCCTAAACGTCCTAGGAAAATAAGATTCTCTAATCACCTAATACACAATCATGAAATTATTAAAAAAGATCTTAATTGGCCTACTTATATTTATCGTACTGTTATTGGTATTGGCCTATTTCTTACCTAGGAAAATGGAGATAGAAGCCAGTGGTCCAATCAACGCCCCAGCCACTTTTGCTTATAATATATTGAACGATTTCAAGAATCAAGAACTGTGGGATCCTTGGACAGAACAAGATACCTCGATGACATTTGACTTTGGAGATTTGACACTCGGAGAAGGAGCATATATCGACTACACAAGTGATAAATATGGATCAGGTAGAACTACTAGAGTGACTTCTAAAAAAGATCAACAGATATTACTAACTAGTGAATCCAAAGATATGGGAAGCGGGTCAATGCGTTACGATATAGTATCGCAAGGGGACAAGTCTAAGCTCACTTGGGGTTTCAATACTGAAATAAGCTGGCCGAAGAATTTGATCAACATATTCATCAAATCAGGGATGAAGAAAGACATGAAAGAAGGAATAACGAATATATCTTCTCTAGCCAATGACAGGTGGAAAAACAGCACATATAATGGATATCAAGTCAATCAAGAAGTGCGCCCGAGTATAAACTATGTGACAAATAGGGACGTTGTTCCATTTGCACAATCGGATAGATTTTACACACAGAATTTGCAACCGCTATTTCTAAAAATTCAAAAATCTGGTGTGAAGATGGAAGGATATTCTAGTGCCTTGGTTTATAATTATGACTTCGCCAACAATACGCTCGATATGGCTACAGCTATCCCGATAAAAGAGGAGGTCGCGATAGAAGGAGCTGGATCCGAAACATTAGATCAGGGTAAAGTATTGGTCGTAGACTACTATGGAGATAGAATGGGAACTACTGCGGCACACTTGGCGATTGATGATTACATGAGAGATAGAGGATTATTCAATAAATATCCGGTTGTAGAAGAATACATTACTGATCCTACGGAAGAAAAAAATCCAAGTAAATGGTTGACAAAGGTGATTTACTATTTATCTGAGTGAGTTGTTAATTGTCAATTTAGCATTTTTTCGATTTGACTTTTCCAGCCGTATTTTGATTTGATGATCTGTTGGTTGAGTGTTGATTTGACTTTATGCGTAGACTTCCATTCTCTATATTTATCTAGGATGAATGATTGCATCTTGCCTTGAGAGATTGGAGGGTTGTATACGACTGTCCCAGCATTCAACTCCGAGAAGAGCGCTTCGAATTCTGGATCATATACTCCGTTGATAAGGCACAGTGTCGGGTTCAGTGCTTCAAAATATTCGAATACTTTTCCCGTAAGTACGCCAGTAAGTTCTGGGCTTGAAGAGGTAAGTAAGAGATTGATATGTGATCGATTTTGGATGGTTTTGGCTTCATCTTGAGAGACCATATTTTTATTGTAGAATATATT
Source organism: uncultured Saprospiraceae bacterium (assembly GCA_938007965.1). Taxonomy (GTDB): domain Bacteria; phylum Bacteroidota; class Bacteroidia; order Chitinophagales; family Saprospiraceae; genus CAJXUU01. The sequence goes on from CALLMH010000023.1 coordinate 105,414, forward strand.
GATCAAGTTATACTCTTCTACCCATTCGCTATACCTATGACCATCTCTACCCGCATAGATGAGTTGGATATCTTCTGCGGCTATCCGTCCATCTTTTATTAGCGATTTTATCACAGCGAACACCGCTCTTGGATCTCGATAATCAAAGTATAGAGAACCAGTATACGCAATGGTAAATTTCTCGTATTGCACTTCTGGGGTTCTTAATTCTACACCTCTGAGTATCGTCTTAGTAGGCCTATCATATACTTCTAGTTGAGATTTGAATCCATCAGAAATACAGGTGATTAGATCTGCTTTCTGTAATATCTTGTTTTCGATTCTTTTCTGATAATTGGTAAAGATGACATTCTTATAGATCGGTTCTATCTGTAAATCTCTGTAATCAGCTATCCATCTAAGATTTGGAAACTTCTTCTTCAGGAGGTAGGCTACAAAATGATCTGCATAGGGACCGAATGAACTGTAGATCGTCGTCACACCCCCCTCTCGAATCAATGCTTTTGCCTTATGATAAGCTCCATAGATATAGATAAAATTACCTTCTGCCAATACTAGACTAAATGGATACGACTTCTGCACCTTTAGTAACCATTGAAAGAATACACTTGTTTTTTTGGTCGTAGGCTTATGACTATCTGATTGTTTGCCCGCTAATAACCTTCTGTAGTCTAGTGTATATATAGCATGTAAGGATAGATTGGATGGCAGTGGTCTTTCCTCAGTAGGGAATCTCTTATAGTTGTCACTGGTCAGCACGTGTACTTTGCGAACACATTTTGCAAAAGTGCACGCTATATGATAGTTCCTTATTACAGCTGTAGAAAGTAATGGTGGGAAGTAGTAATTGAGACAGAGAATTTCTTCGGTTTTATCTGTTTTCATCGAATCGTCTAAAGAATTATCTTTTCTATCTCACTGTATATATCATTTGCAATCTTCTGATCATCAAATTCTCGGAGTGCTTTTTCTCTACCAGCGTCTCCCATTTTATGCCGTTGATTAGCTGATAGATGGATGAATTGTTCGAATACTTTACGCAAAGAGGAAGTGCTTTTGACTTCTGCAAGGTAGCCATTTACACCTATATCTACAGCTTCTCTACATCCAGCAGTATCGGTGGTGATTACCGGCTTCCCCATAGACATCCCTTCTGTGATCGTCCTCGGGATAGCTTCTCTATAAGAAGGTAATACGATACAATCCGACTTCGCTATAAAGGGTCTGACATCTTTTTGAAATCCATAATACTTTACGATATCATTCGCGGTCCATCCGACTAGATCTTCCTTATCTACCGTCGCAGGATTATCAGGATCTAATTCGCCTACAATAGAAAAGGTCACATTCGGATATTTGGTCTTGATAACTTTTGCTGCCTCTACGAACTCTCCAATCCCTTTATCATAAAGTAATCGACCAATAAAAGTAAAATTTACGTGGTCGCCTGGCGTCATTTTTCCATTTGGATAGGGATGGTAATAGCTCGTATTGACTCCACATCCTTTGATCGATACGCCTTGATTGGCTTTAGTAATCCCAAGACTATCAAATAATTCACGATCCTCGATATTTTCAAAAATAAACTTCTTATGAAATCGAGACACAAATTGATACAGCTTAGTCGTCACATTACGAATCCATCCTTTATGAATAAAAGCATACCCCAGGCCAGTCACCATAGCTATAGATGGTATGCCAGCTATTTTAGCTGCTATGCCTCCAAAAATATTCGGCTTGTTGGTATAATGCAAGATTAGATCCGGCTTCAACTTCCTATACTTCCTTATCAACTCCGCGACTAGAATGACGTCTTTCAGCGGGTTTGTACTATCTCTATCTAGGGTTCGAAGATTGACATGCTGGACAGCAGGGTATAGTTCTTTATACTCTACATATTCGTCGATAGGAGCTATCACGAGGACATCGTGACCTTCGGCTAGCAACTTATCTATGACATTGAGTCTGAAGTTGTAGATATTCCAGGTAGAGTTCGCTACTAGCGCTATTTTCATTTAATATTCTAAGTACTTAGATTTGAGACTACAAATGTATAAAATTTATTCTCTTGCGAGTTCAGCATATACCGCATCTAGGCTTCTTTCTATTCCTTTCCCTGTCCATTCTTCAGCTCCAGGTATGACCTTAGTTGATTCTTTTAATTTTTCTAATGGGATACTAGATCTCAAAGATTTCTCTCCAAAATCGAGTAGTTTTTCTAGGTAATTTTGGAATGCTCTTATATCCTCTATACCTCCAGTAACTTCATACCCAGCACCGGCGTGTCCCCACATATAGATCGTCTTATCGTCATACGTATTGATCGACTTATCTAGTACCTGAATCCAATTCTCGATATTGGCACCTGCTCCCATGTCTATGTATGGAAATCTCCTATTGAATACTAGATCTCCCATGTGTACCACATTGGCATTTTCGAAATGTACTATCGCATCTCCGTCCGTATGTGCTGCACCGAAATAATTAAGAGAAATTGATTCGTTTCCTACCTTTTGGGTAATACTGGTGCGGAAGGTATCTGTAGGATAGACTTGATCGTCTTCAGTTCCTTTCTTTTTAGCGGAGGCTATTTGATTCTTGCGGCTATTGCTATGTGCCAAGATCATATCTGTCCTATCTTTGAACACTGGATTTCCAGCTGTATGATCGCCGTGATGATGTGTATTCACAAGCAGATCTACATTCCCAAGTTCTAGTTTATCAATCTCTTCCAACAAGTGATTTGATTGTTCTGGAAATTGAGTGTCAACGACCACGATACCATCCTTCGATGCCATCCATCCTATGGTACCACCTCGTTCTGTGAAATATCCCACTCCATTTCTGATCATTTGCATATTATAATCTTGACCGACTGGTGCTATAAATTTAGACTTTGTCTTGCAGGCATATAGCTGGCTAAAGAAAAAAGTATATGTTGTTGCTTGGGCTGTTTTGGATAGGAAATTTCTTCTTTTCATGGAATTAGACATTTATAGAACACTGATTAAACGGATTAAACGGATTCTCACGGATTAATCATTTTTTAAATGATTTTCGAAAATTTTTCTTTTTATTTTGGGCTTTACACCAAAATTTAAAAGTAATCCTACTTCAATATCAGTGGCTCTCAAGTAATTTACAAGTTGTGCTTCATGTTCTTCTCTTAAACCTTCTGCAGCTTTCAGTTCAATAATAACCCTATTTGAAACAATTAAATCAGCAAAATAATTGCCTACATTTTCCTCATCATAATAAACAACAATTGACTTTTGCTTTTCGACCTGAAGGTTTCTTTTTCCTAATTCAATGAACAATGCATTTTCATATACCTTTTCCAAAAATCCATATCCAAGTTTATTGTATACTTTATAATATGCATTAATAATTTCATCTGTAATCTCGTCGTGTAACATGTTTATATTTTATATTAAAAAAATCTATTTTAATCTGTTTAATCCTTTAGATCCGTGTTCCATCACCCCACGATATTCTTCACTACTTCTTTTATCTCCTGTTCATCACTTTTTGGATAGATTAATAGTGCGCCTGGCTCGTCTACTACGATGTAATCATCTAGACCTTTTACTACTACGACTTTATCACTATCAGTTCGGATGATACTATTCGATGTATCGATTAAGTGGGTCTTAGCACCTAGGGTTACTGTATCATTATCGTCTTTATCGAGGTAGGCATGTAGGCTGTTCCATGTCCCGAGATCTGACCATCCTATATCAGATGGGATCGTGTACACATTCTCAGCACGTTCGAGGATCGCATAGTCTACTGATATCCGTGGTGTATTAGGATATACCTTATCTATGTATGCTTGCTCGTCACTTGTATTGTACTTTGAGATATCTTGAGTCAGGACTTTGGTAATTTCAGGTTCGTTTCTGTCAAATGACTTGAGTAATTCAGCCGCTTTCCAAACGAAAATACCAGCGTTCCATAAATAACTACCATCAGCTAGGTATTCTTTCGCTGTTTCAAGATTTGGTTTTTCTTTGAAGGCCGAAACTTTATTGACTCCATCAGAAGAACCACTCTCCGTCATTTGGATATATCCGTAACCGGTATCAGGTCTTGTTGGTTGAATGCCGAGTGTGACGATTGCATTATTAGTAGAAACGAAAGAAAATGCTTCTTTGATTCTATCTAGAAACTCCTCTTCCTTGAGGATAACATGATCCGAAGGTGCTGTTACAAATATTGCATCTGGATTCATCGCCTGTAGACGGAGTGCTGTATAAGCTACACAAGGTGCCGTATTGTTTCGAGAGGGCTCACAAAGTATGTTTTCCTCCGGTAATTCGGGGAGATGCTCTTGGGTAATTTTCTTATATTTCTTATTAGTGACGATCAAGATTCTTTCTGCAGGTACCAAATTGAGGAAACGCTCAAAAGTTAATCTTATCAAAGACTTCCCTACCCCTAGTATATCTAGAAATTGCTTTGGTGTTTCTTCTGTGGATGCTGGCCAGAATCGAGATCCGACTCCACCTGCCATGATTGTTATGTAGTGGT
>CALLMH010000024.1 GCA_938007965.1 uncultured Saprospiraceae bacterium
GTGTAAATGGCGTAGTGGCGTTTAGCCACTATGAACATTTTACACTTTGTTGGGTGTAGTGTTTTTTTTATATTCGTCAGCTAAGTCCACTAAATTAAGCTCAGTATATTTTACGCTATTTTTTATGGGATAGGTACTATATACTAATTTAATGAAATCGTTCCAATACAGTTTCGATGTGCCCTCGATAACAAAATCTAAAATATCAGTAGTTTCCTTATTTAAGCTTACAGAAATATTTTGCTTTTTGAGTGAAATTACCTCTTTGAACTCTCCCCAATAATTGGTCGTAGATGTAATTTCAAAACGGTTGTCTTGCCTTATATAATCTATAATGTCATTGACATAAGGTCCGTAATGATTATAAATCCAGTTGATAGATGTAATTTGTTTACCACTTATGATTGCACTTCTCCAATCTGACAAATAAATCATCTTAACAACTCGTGCCTTCGACAATTCATTGGGGTTTGGATACTTCCAAAAAAGGTAAACTAATATTTCGCCTAAATTCGCCATATTAAAATCCCATTTTTTGTGCTAAATCAGAGTTTGAATACATGCTTTTCATATTACTTACAAAAGTAACTATCATACGTTCCTCCGCTTCTAATATATCATTTATTTGTTGATTGTCAAAACGATTTATTGTTGAGCTTTCAAAAACAATTACTGCTATTCTGTCGATGTTATTATGGCTTGTTATTGCTTTTAAGTAGTAGCATCGACTTTTCATCCTTATATCATTGAATACTTCTTTTGAAATAGGATGAACTTCACAGATGTTTTTGTAGTAAACGCGTTTATCGCTTTCATAATCGGGAAGCTGTGGAATTTCCAATTCTCCTGTTTCGCTTATCCACGCTTTATTTATAAATCCTTCACCTTCTTCATAAACTTTCCTTCTAATTTTTTTTAGTTCGGGGTTAGAAGAATATCTACCGAGAATTAGAAATTTATCCTTCTCATGCTTGTATATTGATATTCTTTCATTGGCATTCAAATCTAACTTATAAAAAAGATTTGAAAGTAATACCTTGAAAAAATCCGATTGTTGAGCGAGTAGAATATCAATATCATTTTCTAATTGTTGGACTTTTTTACCTAATTCCGACTTCTCATTCTCAATTATAGAAAGAGACTTTCTTTTCTTAATTATTCTATTTCCTATCCAAATACTTGCAATAAATACTATTATCAATAGATATAAACCTAACTCTTGAGAATGAATTTTTTCCCAAAATATTTTCTTATCTATTTCGTACAAAATCCCAATAATTGCATAACCTAATCCATTGACAGTCAAACTAAGGATTTCCGCTCCATAGTCATCTAATTGACGACCAATATTTTCTAATTTCCCTTTACTCATTTTTGTGTTCAAGGATTATTTATTTTTTTCATTACACCCAACTTGTGTATATGTGGAACTAATCTACACAAATTCCACATATATCTGCTATCGCAGCACTACTTTTCTTCCTGCTCCATCTTATCCATATACCTATCTAGTGGACTCCATACTATTATTATTGTTGATATTTACTACGTGGGTATAGATCTCAGTTTTCTTTCGACTAGAGCGCTACAGTACGTTTTCGTAAATTACTGATTATAAGATACTTGAATCACTTTGTGTCTTTTCTACTCATCGAATTAGATGTTGTTTTTAATATGCCAATCGCCATTAAAATTGGAGCTTTGTAACCCGATAGAAACAAACGATCAACAAAAACGCATAGTACATAAGCCTATCAATCAATCATTTACAATATTAGCCGTAACGTATCCGATGTTATCGGATAATATCGGATAGGAACGGTTAATATCGACTCGACAATTATCAACTACCAAATACGAATCATATAAGTTATACACGAATATGGTAGCAATATATCAACTGCTCTAAGAAAGAGTCGATTCAATAAAAATCGTGGCGGCTTTATTTGCTAAATACCTATTTTCCAAGTCTCTAGTGCACGCATAATAATTCTCGTTCTACCTTTCTTGAACTTTTAATGATGTAGCTCCAATCGAAGCGTAATTTAGTACTTGATTTGTTCAAGAGCCAACTGATTCGTACGTTTACCATTAAATAATAAAATATGAAACCATTACTATCCGTATTTTTTTCTTGTCTTTCTCTCATAGCCTTATCACAGATGAATGATATTTCACTGACGAATCCATCTTTTGAAGATGCTCCTAGAAAAGGCGGAAGCATACAAAATATAAAAGGATGGTATGATTGTGGTCGCATCTTATTTCCAAATGAATCTGCTCCAGACATACATCCTGCGGGTGCTTGGGGTGTAAACAATGCACCCTACGAAGGAAAAACTTACCTCGGCTTAGTTGTGAGAGACAATGAAACATGGGAATCTGTTTCTCAGAAGTTATCCTACCAAGATGATATCATTACTCCGTTACAAAGTGGTAAATGCTATACCCTATCCATGGCCGTACTTCGTGCAGATAAGTACATAAGTGGTTCTCGGTTCCAATTAGAGAAACGCAATGATAAAACCCAAAAATACAATTACAACACACCAGTAACCGTAAGAATATGGGGCGGCAATGCATACTGTAACAAAGCCGAATTACTAGCTACCTCTGCCCCAGTCACCAATTCTGATTGGAAAACTATCGAGTTGGCATTATCTCCGTCAGTAGACTTAACATTTATCACACTAGAAGCATTTTACAAACTCCCAATAATAGTACCGTATAATGGCCACGTGCTGATAGATGATCTTTCTGATATAATTGAGATACAATGCGAAGAATAATTTCCTCGGAGGAATTTTATAATAGGATCTTCAAATAGCTGTATACGAATTATATGGATCATCAGAAATTACTGTAACATATACCTCTATGATTCATGTAGGCATGATCCTTTCTATTTAGGTCCAAGACCCCACCATCGAAATCAGTAGCTGGCAGACCCAGTTCCTCATAAATACAAGCAGTAGCTGCAAAGTCCCAAATACTTCCACCTCCAGGCTCCTCTTTCGGAAATTTCATCATTATAGCAGGACCATTTTCTATGACGAGGATCGCATTGAGCACAGATCCACCACCTGCCATTTCTCTGTATCCATTCAGATGAAACCGATCTACATATCTGTTTAATATTTCTTCTAGTTCAGGTAGTCGAGGCGTATCGCTCAATCCACGATCTGTCACATAAGTCAGATAATCGTTTGTTTTATTTATATGCCATGGTTCTCTATTCTTATATGCTCCTCTAGTTATGATCGCATGATATACTATGTCTGTACTCGGGTCATAGACTACGCCTATCTGCGGAATACCCTCTTTTGAGACGAGCGCGATAGACACTGCAAATCCTGGATATCCATTGATAAAGGCAAGTGTGCCATCCATCGGGTCGACACACCAGAAATAATCCTTTTCGAACCGACTGCCATTGTCTTCCCTTTCCTCTGATAATAGTGCTATATCTAATTCCTCTCGGCTCCTATCTAGATGACTTAGTATTACTGATTCACATGCTCTATCTACATCGGTTATCACCTGAGAGGCATAACTTGATCCAGCATCTTTGGAGTCGACATCTATATACTCACTACTTGATTCTCTTATAATCTTGCCCGCAGCTAAGGCCGCCTTGATAGCTACATTAGCTAGTTTTATCAGATCCATATCTATAAATTAGTTATCACTTCTGAGGTGACTCGCTCACTATAGCCATTAATCTTCCAGTGACCGGGACTCCATCCTTTTAGGAATCTATGAAAATCCGCCCATGCTATCCTATACATTGATCGCCATTCGGTTTCTAGCTCGTCGTTTCTTTCTTTCATTTCTTTTTGTAGGTGACCAAAATAAGTGTCCAGTATATCGGTTTCTAGTTGTTCGCATTCTCTTTCGTCTAGACAGCTACCTATGAAGTATGCCACATCCTTCATTCCACAACCTCCTCCCACATATTGGAAATCAACACCCGCCACGTGACCACCTCCGCTAAAACAGAAGTTAGCCAACTTAGCATCCCCATGCACAATAGTTTTATACCTACAGTCATATAATTTCTTATCAATAGCGTAAGCTGCTTCTTTGAGTCGCCGGTCTGTCAAAACAGATAACTCTTGTGGTCTAGTTTGTAAGTGCCAATAAGTCCCCTGCTCCCAGAGTCCCTCCGGATTACAGTGTAGATAACTTGCATGTAACTGAGCCAACCACTGTAAGCAAGAAGATATATCCTCCCACGTCACTCTCCCGCGTCTCAGTGAAAATCCCGACGCATCTAAATCCTCTAGCACCATCAAAACCTCATCACCCATGGTCTCTACCGCAAGACATTTTGGCAATCTAGCCATGCTATCTCTACTGTAATTTTTATACCATGCGGTTTCTACTTGATAAGATCTCACCTTTCGTTGATGCCCTATGTCCGTATTCCACCCTCGCGGATGATTTGATATATCGGGCAATTGGACATGCTTTATCACTACGGTATCTATTGGAGCATCCCGCAATCCTAGTCTCATTATTTTACCATATCCACTCCACAATTCTTGGATTACCTCCTTTACATACAACGATGAAGCTCCTGTAGTCTCGAGGATTATGGATTTAAAGTGTTCGTTCATATATAACCAAAAGTAATGAAATGATAGTAGTAAATAAAATGTACGCAATTCAAAATATCCTTACACCAGAAAGCATATCATCTACAACTCAAATTCCTAATCCACAGTCATAATTTCAGATAAGAAGTATCACCATACAACTTAAGGATACCAAAAAATCAAAGTACAATATTTTATCAAAAAAAATTGAAAGCTGGCAGCGCTAAAAAAGCCTACGCGCGTTTACTTCTTCGTAGCAAGCCACTCTTGGGTGAGCAACTGATTTATTGAAAAACGATAGCACCGCCTTAGGCTACAACACCATTAAGAAGAGTAATCTTTTCAGAAGTAGTTAGACAAACGGTTGTGGAATAAGGATATTCATCATTTACGGATATCCTTAAATAAATGAACCATTCAACGAATGGTTATTCTATCAATGAATACAGGAGACTTTTAAAATGTCATAAAAAGTAAAAAAAGAATCAAAATATTTGGCGGTCTAATTACTTCAACATAAATTGGTGGACCAATTTAAAATAGTTTATTTTATTAATCGGACTAAATAGAAAATTTCATATGCTATAAAGCATAGATTGAAGATCTATAATGCATGAAGTCCATGTAATGATAAAAAGTATGATAAATTGTTAAAAATTAATTTCGTTGAAAAAATAAGGATCACATATCATTATTATAAAACGTTACAATGAATAAATAATAATAGATGCGTGATATGGTCGCATGCCACATGTGATAAACTCAAATTCGTAAAAACACTATTTTACTAAATAAATTATCTAAATTTTAATTAATCAAAATTAACAAACATGAAAAACTTTTTGAGAAACGTAAATAAGAATGTATTTTTAATGATGTCCTTATTTCTTTCACTTACTGTAATTATTTCTTGCGGTGACGATGAAGATCCGATGACTGATCCAATGGATGATCCAGATCCATCTACAGTTATTGCAAATTTTTCAGCTCAGGTTGATGCAGAAAATTCTTTGACTTACAACTTCACGAATAGTTCAGTAGTAAACGGAATTACCGACAAATCTTTCACTTCATCATGGGATTTTGGTGGCGACGGGACCTCTACAGATGAGAACCCTACTCACATATTCACAAGCGAAGGTACGTATGATGTAACACTTACAGTAACCGCTACTGATGGTGAAGTAGGTACAGCTACTGAGACTGTAGAAGTAACTGCGCCTAAGAACAGATACGCAGTGATCACAGATACGAAAGATGATGATACTGGAGAGCTAAGATTAGGTGTAGATTCTATCCAGACTGGTAGGGTAACATTTATGTATAGAGTTGCAGAAGGCCCAGTAGATATGGATATCCAAGACGGATTCATCAATGTCGCAGGTTCTTCTACAAGTGGTGATGATGCTATCGTAGAAGTAAGACTAAAAGATAATGCACCACATGAATTCCGTGAGGGAGCATCTGATGCTGCCATAGCTGCCGCTAACTTCCCAGAAGGAGTTGCAAACACATGGGTACCAATCGAAATCTCATGGTCTGCAGATGGTGTTAGCACACCGACATACAGCGTTGTAATCGGAGGTCAGACAGTAATCGTCGACGCAATAAGTACTACAAATGGTGGTGACGGAGATGTGGATGGTCACCTAGCAGCTACTTTAGATGGTGCTCGTAATTTCCAATGGAAGTACGCTTCAAATTCTAATGTGAATGATGGTGTATACCATGTTGATGATATCGTTATCTATTCAGGAGCAGCTGGAGCTGAGACTATAGTTTTTCAGGATAACTTCCAAGGAAGAGTTGCTGGACAAGATTTGAATCCTGAAGTAAATCTTGAGTCTCCTTATCACCCAAACAGTTCTGATGCAACGGTTGGTGAAGATCAATAAGAAGTCTAGCTGAAAAGCAAAATAAAATTTATAAAAGGGGAACATCTAATCAGGTGTTCCTCTTTTTTTTGGTTCATAACCAACCCCTACCACTCCAGCAAGACAATACCCGATGGTATTCTGCCTCTTCTTATAACTATCTTGAACATATCTTGATTTAGATCTTGTAAAACAATCTAGAAGTTCTATTTTTATAATTCGAAAAAGATCTAATCCTAAAAAAACGATCATATGAACATTCAACGATTGTCCCTTCTTATTTTTGCCATCCTAGGTACTTATCTATCTCATGGTCAAAATTCATCAGAATTAATATATTTAGATCAGGACAAATTGACTTATGTTCCATTTCCAATGACAGGTAAGTCCAATGCAGTCAATACTATACCTGATTTCTCACATGCAGGCTATATGGGCGGCGGAGTTGCTCTTCCTACTGATATTTCGATTGGAGCAATAGTGACACCAGAAGAGGGCGATGATGCTTATAGAATACAATCCGCTATAAATACAGTATCAGCACTCGAACCCGATGATCGAGGATTCCGAGGAGTAGTTTTGATCAAGGCAGGACATTATAGTTTGAATGATCTTCTGTCAGTCAAGTCGTCTGGTGTAGTATTGAGAGGAGAAGGACAAGGGCTAAACGGAACAGTCATCCATGCGAATCCTAGAGTCGAACATAGTGTTATTAATATTTTCGGATCGGGTAGCATTTTGAGAGACGCAGAATCTATACAGCCCATTACTACAGACTATGTGCCTGTGGGATCATATACATTCGATGTGGAAGATGCATCCAACTATGCAATTGGTGACAAAATTGTAATTTCTCGAACTCCAAATCAAAACTGGATCGATGATCTAGGTATGGATCAAGAATCATTATGCCAAGGAAAAACAGACTGTTCTGGCTGGACTCCAACTACATACACTATAGACAATGAAAGAACAATCACCGAGATATCAGGTAATACTATATCTATCGACATCCCTATCGTGGATGTAATAGAAGACGTGTATGGTGGTGGTACAATCACGAAAGTAGAACAATCGCGGCGCATAAGTCACTGCGGAGTCGAAAACATGAGAATACAATCATTCTACAGAGGAGCCACGGACGAATCACACGCATGGACAGCTATAAGATTAGACGATACTGAACACTGCTGGGTAAAACAAGTGACAGGTCAATACTTATCATACAGTACAGTGAATATCGACAACTCGAACTTTACAACCGTTCAAGATTGTGCATATATTGATCCCATATCTCGAGTTACTGGGGGCAGACGATATTCTTTTGCCATTCAAGATGGCTTGGGAAACTTAATTCAACGATGCTATTCCAAAAATGGACGACATGACTATGTAACAGGATCTAGAGTAGCGGGACCCAATGTATTCTTAGATGCACTAGCAGAAAGTGCTCAATCAGACATAGGGCCACACCATAGATGGGCCACTGGGATTCTATTCGATAATATCAGAGCGGGATCTACGAGAGTATGGAACAGGGGGAATTCTGGCACAGGACATGGATGGTCTGGTGCTCAAGTCATGTTTTGGAATATTGATTCTTACAAAGGTGAATTTCGAGTAGATAGTCCATTAGGTGCTATCAACTGGGGAATCGGCTGTATTGGCTCAGATCAAACAGGCGAAGGGTACTGGGAAAACTGGGGAGACCATTTGCAGCCGAGAAGCTTATACCTCCAACAATTACAAGATAGACTTGGGGTTGATGCAATAGATAATACTACTATCCCCGAACAACGATCCGGTGACATTTACGAATTACTCTCCACCTGGGGTGGTCATGGTGATTTTTCTGACGGTGGATTTTTTGGAGAAGCCCCTGAAATAAGTTTTACAGATCCGACAACTATCATAGATGTTTCTACTTGGGAAGGGGGTGATATCCATGTAGAAGCGTCGGATAGTGACGGGACAGTGCTGAGTGTGAAGCTCCTGATTAATGGTGAATTAGTAGCAACTGACAATGAAGCACCTTATATTTTCGATAATTTGACAACACAGATACAGAATCTATCACATGAAATTCATTTTCTTCAGGCTATAGTTACTGATAATGATGGTAATACCAACGTTACTCGTCTTGCTATCGAAGGAGGCGACCCACCTCCAATAATTGAAGAAGAAGAGGAGGAGGAAAGTCCACTTGCAGAAATCCGTACTTTCCCAAATCCTATACAAAATGGAGAAATCACGATCTCTATGAAGGAAGAAGGTATTTATTTTGCAAGATTCTTTGATATGCGCGGACAAAAAATAGATAATTTCTCTTTCGAAGGACTTACATATCAATACATTATTAAAAATACAACTACCGGAATTTATTTTCTAGAAATCTCTGACGAACAAGAAGTTATCTACACAACAAAGCTTGCTGTCCAATAAATTAAATTTCAATAATAAGAAACAACTTGATATAATAGTTCCTCCATTTAGGCTACTATAACACGACCCACTTGTTTTCAACGATAATCCGAAAAAATATTTGGCGACTTAAATTGGTTAACCAATATTTATTACCTATGTTTATCCCTAGAAAAACATGATGCAGATTATCTACAATCTGACTAGGAATAAAATTAATTTCTTTTTTATTTCACCATCTAGGACAAGATACACCCCAAAATGTGTTTTCCTGAAATAGATTTTTTGAACAGAAAATTAATTGTCCATTCTTAAGAATGTATATAGTCATCATCTTGGATTGCTTCTTGACTTCATAGAGGGGCAATTAGACTATACTAAATACTTTTAAAATTAACTACTTTAAAAAATTATTACAAATGAATTATTTACCAAAAGAAATTAACAAACATACTAGAAGTCTTGCCTGGCTTTTTGTTATGTTATTTTGTATGGCCTCTTCAAGCGCAATCGCGCAAGAAGTCGTATCAGGAAAAGTTGTAGATGAGAGCGGCGAAGCTTTAATTGGTGTTACCATTACAGTCCAAGGGACTAACGTAGGAACAGCAACTGACATTGACGGTAGCTATAGCATAAAAGCTAACTCAAACGATATACTGGAAGTTTCATATGTCGGTTACCAACCTAAGTCTATCCCTGTGAATGGACAATCAAGCATCAATGTCACACTGGGTATAGATGCTGAAGTATTAGATGAAATCGTAGTCGTAGGATACGGTAGCGTTAAAAAAAGTGATGTAACAGGAAGTGTCTCCTCTGTAAAAGCGGAAGAAATACAAGCTTTCCCTGTATTGAATGCAGGTCAGGCATTACAGGGTCGAGCAGCTGGTGTAGCTGTACAAACTCAGAATGGTGGAGAACCAGGAGCAGGAATTTCGATCAGAGTAAGAGGTAGTTCATCTCTTAATGCAAGTAGTGATCCACTAGTCGTTGTCGACGGTTTTGTAGGCGCTGCATTCCCACAGCAAAACGACATAGAATCCATAGAAATACTGAAAGATGCATCGGCTACAGCTATTTACGGATCTAGGGGATCAGGTGGAGTCATACTGGTAACTACTAAGAAAGGTAAATCAGGAAAACCAACAATAGAACTTAACTCTACTTACTCTTCGCAACAAACAACGAACAGATTGGACTTACTAGATGCCAATGGATTTGCTCAATATCAAAATATGATCAGAGCTAATGCTGGAGACCCTCCATATGCGCAGGGATCGGAGAACACTGACTGGCAAGATGAAATCTACAGATCAGGAAGTACACAAAATCATCAGATGTCAGTTTCCGGTGGAGGTGACAATGTAAACTATTATGTCTCAGGTACATATTTCAACCAAGAAGGAATCATCATAAACTCTGACTTCCAGAGAGTACAATTCTTAGCCAATGTTGATATCAAGGTGAATGATAGATTAAAACTTGGTATCAATAGTATCTCTAGCCGAAGTGAGCAATCAGGTGTATCAACACAATCAACTGGCCGTGATGCCATTGGTTCTGTGAATGGTGGTGGAGATGATGTAGTTGCACTAGCATTCAGATTTGCACCAGATGTCGGACGATTCAATGAAAATGGAGATTTCTCTCAAAATACTGTAGGAGATGATATTGAAAACCCATGGGCAGTAGCGACTCAGATTAGCAATGAAACTAAAACAGATAACTCGAGAAATAATGTATACGCTGACTTCAATATTATAGAAGGATTAAGTTTCAGAACTACCTTAGGATACAGAACTCAAAATAGTACAGAAGGATATTTCAAACCATCAACATTCGTACTATCAGCTGGTGGAGGATTCTTAGAATCTGTAAAAAGAACAAATCTCTTAAATGAAAACTATCTTACCTACACTAGACCTATAGGGAGTGGAAATCTAACTGCAATTGCTGGTCACTCATACCAGAAAAACACAACAGAAGGTCTTGAAGCTGGAGCTAGAGGTTTGTTGACAGACGCTTTTTCATGGTATAATCTAGAAGCTGGAGAAATAGATCAGCGTACGGTTGACTCACGTTTTTCTGAGTCAGAAATCGAATCTGTATTTGGTCGTCTTAATTTTGACTGGGCCAATAAATACTTAGTAACCGCTACAGTAAGAAGAGATGGAGCATCGAATTTCGCTGCAAATAACAAATATGCTATCTTCCCTTCTGTAGCACTTGGATGGAAAATATCAAACGAAGATTTCTTAGTGGATAACTCTACGATATCAAATCTCAAGCTTAGAGCCAGCTATGGTCTTACAGGAAACCAAGCTATCGGACCATACCAGTCTCTTGCTGTGTACAGAGTTCAGCCGCCTTCTGAGATTGGAGGATCTTTTGGTGTAGACCTAGCTCGTGAAGCAAACCCTGACTTGAAATGGGAGACTTCTGCTCAGACGAATATCGGATTAGACGTCGGTATACTCGAGAATAGGATCACATTTAGTGCTGATTATTACAACATTGACACCAGAGATTTGTTAGCTGTTGATAGAGCCACTAATTTCTACTTAGGTACTTCAGACTTAGATGTACTTAGAAATGTAGGGTCCATTAATAATCGAGGGCTTGAACTTTCATTGACTTCTACTAATTTCAATAGAAATGATTTCAAATGGACGACAAACTTAAACTATGCTAGAAATAGAAATGAAGTAGTGGAGTTATCCGGAGGATCTGAAATTATAGGCAGTGGTGCACCTGGATATTTTGCTGGTGGATCGACATATGTATTAAGAGAAGGCGAACCACTTGGTCAGTTCTACGGATTAGAGTACCAAGGTGTATACCAAGGAGGAGAGCTCCCTGCGAATACCGCACTTACAGGATTCTCTTTTGATGGAGACGGCAATCCTATACCAGGAGAGCCACTATTTACAGACGTACCAGACGAAGAAGGAAATTTGGATGGTATCATTGATGATAACGACAGACAGATTATAGGAGATCCAAATCCAGATTTCACCTTTGGACTTACGAATACATTCTCATACAAGAATTTTGATTTGAACGTGTTCTTTCAAGGTGCAGTGGGAGGTGATATCTACAATCTTACAGCCATCCAACTATACAATGGTGATAGCAATGGATTGACAGATGTATTAAACTCTTGGACACCAGAAAATACAGATACTGACATACCTAGAGCAGCAATCAGAGGAAGAGAGCGTTCTTCTCGATTTGTTGAGGATGGTAGCTACATGAGACTCAAGAATGTCGCTTTAGGATACACACTAGATAATAGCAAATTGAGAAACATTGGATTTAGTTCTGCAAGACTTACCTTGAGTGCTCAAAATCTACTCACGTTTACCAATTATTCTGGATTAGATCCAGAAGTAAGTTACTTCGGTAGCGGCGGAGAAAGCCTTGGAGATGATAATGTGATCCAAGGGCACGATTTTGGTAATTACCCGAATGTTAAATCAATTACCGTTGGAGTTAATTTGAAATTTTAAAATTTTAAAAATTAAAAAAAATGAAAAAGTATAAATTTTTATTCACGTTGATAGTTTGTCTATCAGTGTTTGGATGTTCTGATTTAGAAGAAGACGCAAGAAGTCAGTTGAACCCTGACGAAAGACTCGTCAATCTAGAGACAGTAGAGACTACGATCTCTGGTGCATATGGAAATCTTACCGCTAGAGCATTCTTATCTAGAGGACTAGGACTAACTATAATGCTACGATCTGATATGGTAGATATAGGAAATCCTAGTACATCACCAGAAAGAATCGAGCATGATCAATTCACAGTATCTACGACTAATCCATTGATACTCAATATATCTAGACCTGAAAGAAGCTTTTGGCCTAGATTGTATCAGATCATTAGAGGTGCCAATGAGACACTTAAAGAAGTAGAGGTGCTCGAAGAGCAAGAAGCGGGAGTAAAAGAAGAGATTATCGGTAGAGCAAGATTCGTAAGAGGATTTGCGTACTATCATTTGGTAAGACTATTTGGAGATGTTCCATATCTTGATGAGAATACAGCGACAGTAGATGCAACAGTTATGTCAAGAACATCAGTAGATGAAGTATACGAAGCAATAATTGCAGACTTCGAATATGGTAAGCAATGGCTACCAGATTCAAGATCCAACAGAGCGCTCCCTGGTAAAGCGGCAGCTAGTGCTTTCTTGGCTTCAGTATATCTTACTAGAGGAGATTATCAAGCTGCATACAATGAGGCAACTGATATCATCAGCAAATCAGGAACTTATAATCTAGCATTAGAACCTGATTATAGAAATATATTCCATGCTGAAAATACTGATGCTTCTTTAGAGCCTATCTTTGTGCTAGACTTTACGGGCACCAATGTAGGAGATGAGGCTAGAGATTATCTTGCAGCATTTACAGGATTCTTCGGTCAGGCTACGTATTATCCATCAGGTGGATGGTCTGTAATGGTACCAGCTCAACCCGTATTTGATACATGGCAAGATGGTGACTATAGAAAAGAAGTGAATTTTGACGCTGAAGCGGTTGATAATAATGGTAATGTAATTCCATTTACTCAATTTTCTAGCTTAGATGGTAGAAATGCAAACAGACCGCATATCTCTAAGTATACAGCGATGGCTGGAGACCTACCGCAAGCTAATACGAGTGGAAGAGATTCTCATTCTAATTATCAAATGATGCGTTATGCTGAAGTTCTATTGATCGCTGCAGAAGCAGCTATCGAACTCGGAAATACCGCAGAAGCTGATCAATATATCAATATGGTAAGAGAAAGAGCCAGAAATGGCAACGGAACTGGTGCGCCTAGTGCTTTCCCAGAGAATATCTCAGGAGCTACTATTGATGATGTAATGGAAGAAAGAAGATTGGAGCTAGCTTTTGAGCACAAGAGATGGTATGATATCGTAAGAAGAAAAATGGGCAGTGAAGTATTCGGTCCTAATGGTTTTGAAACTGAGTTCCAAGGTACACAGAACTTCAATCCTGACAGAGATTACTTACTACCTATCCCGCCACTTGAAATATCAAACAATCCTAATCTAACTCAGAATCCGGGTTACTAATTAGGGGATAATTAAAAATATTCAAGAGCCTTTCATTTAGATATGGAAGGCTCTTTTATTTATATTAGTAAATAAAGAGGGCTATTCAGTAGATCTGAATATCCTTATTTATATGGCCCTTCATTCCGCTTACTGCTGAATGAATACCCCGTTTACGCTTGATTTTACGTAAATATGAGGTAATAAATTTCAACCTAAACTTCCACTCGCCGTTCGGGCTTTCATTTTTGGCTTGACCCAAAAACGAAACAAAAAA
>CALLMH010000025.1 GCA_938007965.1 uncultured Saprospiraceae bacterium
CAACGGGTGTACTACTGTACGAATTACAATATGGCGATCAGATCGAAAATAGGAAGATGATCAGAATCGAATAATAACGAAAGTTATAAAACGAATTATTAATGCGGAAGTCATCTTAGTTGAGGGCTTCCGCTTTTTTGATCCACACAAATTCTAATCCATTATATTTATGCTTGATTTAATATATCAAATATGACTAGTTTGTACTTTTTTTGATAGACTTGTATATCATAACTCTAAGAATCAATGACGGAGTAAGAATTTCTTGAGTATGTGGAGCGGTGATTAGGATAGGTTTTATCAATAAAATCAAGATCACACGATGGAAAAAAACTATAAGTATGGAATACGATAATGAAGTCCAACTTCTACAAAAAGCATTAGTAAATGGAGATGTAGTAAGTTTTAATATCGAAGGATATGACAAGAACAAACTAACGGGTAAGTGCAATGGTATCAACTCTGTCTTATCATTCTATGAGATGCCTTGGGAATATAATGATTTTCAGTACTGGCAGACCATAGCTCCCTACTTGATAGAGAACAATATAAAAGCTCATATATTAAATATTGTAGATAATCCATTTACAGTATATCTATCGGGTCATAAGATAATGTATGATCGCTACATTCCAGTTGTTGGAGATTGGTATGATGGCATCATCTTATCTATCAAAGATTATGGTTTGTTTATCGATATTGGACTAACGTGTGGGTGGAGTGAATATTCTGAGATAGGTTTGTTACATAAGAATTATTTGGATGCCAAAATGTCCCCGTATTCTTATAAAGTAGGAGATAAACTAAAAGTCAAAATAGAATCCGTAGATGAGCATAATGACAGAATCGCTTATAGTCTAGGGAAAGACCCAGTACCTCAAAATGAGGATCCTCTTGAGTTAATCGATTCTATAGCTAAAATCAAAGTTGACAAAACCGCTGATGGCGTAAAGATATATAAGATCGATGGGTACGATATAGATATAGAGAATGCCTTATTGCTAGACGGTAGCGGTGTGTCGGCCAAACGAATGCAGAAACTTAGGAAAAAATTTAATAAAGGGAAAGTACTCACACTAAAATTTACAGCATATAAAGTCTATAAAAAGGTATACAAAGCAACTTGGATAGATGCTCCTTCACCTGATGCAGTTCGTCAAAAAAAGAAAATGGATTACTTCTCGATCAATAGGTTGGCTGATAAATTTCCATTCGATATCGGTGACGAAATAGAAGTCACTGTAAATTATGTGAATGAAGCATTGAAGCTGAAAATTGATAATAAGTACAAGACTAAAGTTCACATTCTTATAAATGGTAGGTCTGCCAGTATGGTAGATAAGAACAAGGTCCTCCTCGGATTTTCAGATGGAGAAACATTTATGGGTATCGTCACAGATCTTCTTAGAGATTATGTTTGCGTGGATTATAATTTATGAGGATATCCATTTGTTTTACAGAGAGCTAAATTTCCAGTGATTTGTGGATTCTACAAATAGATTTATGACAACTCACATTATCTTTTAGATAAGTACATTTTGGTACATCATATTAGTATATTTATTATACTTTCTTAATTTATAAATCTCCAATTCTATGTCCAGCATCATCCAATCCTTCTACCAGGCTTTCGCAGATCAGGACGCAGAGAGAATGGTCTCTCATTACTCAGACGATATAGAATTTACTGATCCAGCTTTTGGAACTTTGAGAGGGGCACGGGCAAAAAATATGTGGAGGATGCTCATAGAAAGCCAAAGGGGAAAGAATTTTGAAGTAGTTTTTTCAGAAGTAAAAGAAGATGAAATTGGTGGATCTGCACATTGGGAGGCTAAGTACATATTCAGTCAGACAGGAAGAGATGTCCACAATAAGATAGAAGCAGAGTTTCTAATTAGAGACGGTAAAATTGTGAAACATATTGATAGATTTGATACTCGCACATGGGCATCTCAGGCAATGGGTTTCAAAGGTTGGCTATTAGGAGGAACATCATTTTTCCAAAGAAAACTGAATGCTCAGACCAACAAAATGCTTGATAAGTGGGAAACGGGATAAATGTTTTTATTGATTAATTCTCAATCAATAATCTTAAAACAAATCAAAATAACCTTCCTAATCTTCGTCAAAGAAATCCTCGAGCTCACCTTTCTTCATCAACATAATAAAACTTCTGGCTGCGGCTATCACATCTGCACGTGCATTACCCGCCGGTGCAAATTTCTGGTGAAATAAAGTCATATAGATCTCTTGGAGTGAAGGCCATTTATATCCTCCACCTCTACTCTGAAGCTTGCAATAAAATGTGGCTTCCTGCATAAGACATAATCGCTCCGTAGTAAAATGAGGAGGATGTAAGCCTTTTCTCATATACTCTGCTGCGATTATATTTTCTTGGATATTCATATTGTGAGCAATCAGATAATCAGCTTCTTCTACGGACTTAGTAAATTCTGCAAAGACGTCTTCGACCGCCTCTCCTTTTTTATTAATCTCCTCTTCTTCAAGTCTCGAAAACTTGATTACATGATGATCCACTTCGAATCCATCTGGCTTGATGATACAGTCGAAATCTTTAATAGGTTTGAATTCTTCATTCAATACGATCCAAGAAAGGTGAATCAATCTTGGCCAATTGTAAGTTTCTGTAAATGGAGCCTTATAATCTTTTGGCTTGCCGATACCAGTTGCGTCGAATACGAGATATTTCATCTTTATATTTGAATTGAAGACAGTAGTGAGTATATACTCTCTGTCTGTTTTTAGAATTATTTTTTTTCTTTGAGGTGTTGGTAGATCTCTTCTGCCATGCCGACAAACGTAGATTGTGAGACTTTACATCTTACAACTTTACCGTCTACATTGTTGGCCATAGCTCCCCACGCATGGTAGTTTCCGAGTTGATCTTGTTCGCAGTAGACACCAAGTGGTAAGTGACAGCCACCATCCATCATTTGTAGTACTTTTCGCTCTACATTGGTACTGCGAGCTACATCTACATCGCCGATTTGAGCTATAATTTTGCGCATTTCTATGTCTTCGCTTCTGGTCTGATATGCGAGGACACCTTGAGCTGGAGCGGGCACGAATTCTCTAGGATGCATCTGTACAACTTCGAATTCTGAGAGATCTATCTTGAGCCGATTTAGTCCCGCGGTAGCCAATACGATAGCTCCGAATTGACCTTCTCTGAGTTTTTGGATACGAGTGGGTACATTTCCTCTGATGTCTTCAGTACTTATCTCTGAGTTGAGATCCTTTAGTTGTGCCTTTCTTCTTGCGGAAGAAGTGCCTACTACAGTTCCTTTCTTAAGTCTTAATGCTTGAGTAGCATCATAGCTATCTTTCAATATGAGTATGGTATCGGATGGATCTTCTCTATACGAAGTCGCAGCGATCCTTAGCCCATCTGGACTTGTAGTTGGAAGGTCTTTCATTGAGTGGACTGCCACATCTATACTCCCATCAAGTAGTTGATCTTCTATTTCCTTGGTAAAAAAGCCTTTGCCCTCTATTTTATCAAAGCTCAAATGCTGGATTTTATCACCTTTGGTCTTGATTATTATTACTTCACTATCATGACCTACGGATTTAAGTTGATCTTGCATGAAGTGTGCTTGCCATAGAGCGAGATCACTTCCTCTGCTTCCGATGATGACTTTTTTCTTTTCCATTTGACTCATATTTTATAATCGCCGAAAGTAAAAATATTAAAACCGATGACACTATAATGTTCACCAATCCTTTTGAATTTCTTCTTCTAGTCTATAGATCACAATCTAAACGATTCTCATTGCAAATATAAGGTTACTATTGTTTTTGGGGTGTCAAAATCATGGCAATTCTAAAAAGATAAACAAGCGAACCGTCGAATTATTTTTAAGCGCGCCAAGATCTTGATTAATTAGAGAGTTGGTATTATTACTGGATTACTTATTCAGTTGATTAAATTGTTTTTTCTTTCAACTCTTTGTTTACACTTTTGGAGAAGAAATCAGTTCGAAAATATGAATATACCCGTAAAAATTAGCTGTATACAGGCGTGAAATCAGCGAGATTACATATAAACAAATAATATATAGATATAAAGTTCATATGTTTAAGAATCTTTTCTATTTTCGCTCTTCATTATTAACTGAATTGTAAAACCTACGCATATCAAAAAGCAATTTCACGCCAACGGAAAACTGCTTTTGTCTGGTGAATACGCTGTCTTAGACGGTGCATCAGCATTCGCATTGCCTACTAAAATGGGTCAAAAAATGACAGTGAAAACATCAAGGGGTTCGGATCTTGTGTGGGAGTGCTTTGATAATGAAGGTCAATCATGGTTCAAAAGCCATATTTCTCTTTACGATTTTTCTGCTATCAATACTACAGATCAGGAAGTCAGTGATAAAATCCAGAAAATACTTAAAAACGCAGTCCGTCAGAACTCAGAGTTTCTTTCGAAATGGAATGGTTTCAAGGTCGAGACATTCTTAGATTTTCCTAGAGATTGGGGTTTGGGATCGAGTTCTACCTTATATCAGCTAGTAAGTGAATGGGCTGATGTCAATGCGCTTCTATTATATTTCAAAGTAGAAAATGGATCAGGGTACGATGTAGCATGCGCTGGAGCGGGATCACCGATAATTTATTTTGCCAATGAAGATGAGATCAGTTACACACCAGTAGAATTCAAACCTAATTTTTCAAAAGACCTGTACTTTATTCACCTGAATCAGAAAAAAGATACCGCTAAGGGAATCAAAGAATATCTCAAAGCTGTAAAAAGTAAAAAAGCATTCGTCAAAGAAGCTACAGAAATATCTCTAGCAATGGTAGAGGCAAAAGATTTGAAAACATTTGCAAGTCTGATGGACAGGCATGAAGATTTAGTCGCCAAGCATACCGGTTTCGAAAAGGTGAAAGAAAAATTATTTGCTGATTACGATGGATCAATCAAGTCTCTTGGAGCTTGGGGTGGTGATTTCGTAATCGCTACAGGATTGAAGTCAGAGGCAGATACAAAAGCCTATTTTGCAGATAAGGGATATCTTACAGTACTGTCTTATGACGAGATGATTTAAATTACCATCTCTGTAAATTTTCAATTCATCAACTCCTGCGTTCATAAGTACATATAGCTACAATCTTATTTTACTTTTCTACGTTTCTAATGTTGAAAACTTAACATCTCAGTATGTATTTTAGAAATCTGTTACTTCTTGGGTCGATTATGTTGATGGTTATCTTTCATGCATGTCAGAAGGATTCTACATTCGAGGGGACTAATCCATCTATCCGTGTCTCTACAGATACACTTACCTTTGATACTGTATTTACCGAGGTAGGTTCTGCGACGAGATCATTCAAAATATTTAATGACGAGGGAGAGGACATTCTGATTGATCTGAAAGTTAATTCTCCGAATGCGTCAAAATTTAGATTGAATGTCGATGGTATCCCCGGCAACGAAATCAGCAATGTCTTCATAAAAGGAAATGACAGTATATACGTATTCGCTGACGTGACGGTAGATCCTAATCAGCCACTCAGTATCAGCCCCTTCGTAATAGAAGAGACACTTACTATCTCATCTAGAGGGTCAGAAAAAGATGTCCTACTCGAAGCTTGGGGTCAGAATGCTAACTATGTCCCAGGTACCAAACAAAAAGGAGTTGTCAGTCTGCTTTCGTGTGATCTGGGTGTCGAGACCTGGGACGATCCGAAGCCGTATGTCATACATGGCGTATTGTTTATAGACAGTTGCGAATTGGTGATCCCAGAAGGCACTAATGTGTATGTACATGGAGGAGTAGTGCGGCAAGATAGTTTGATTTACAACGATGGATTTATCATCGTATTGGCCGACGGTAAGGTTACAGCACAAGGGACAGCTATGAACCCTGTGACATTCCAAGGGGATAGATTAGAAAGCTCTTTCGATGATGTGGCTGGTCAATGGGTAGGCATGAGATTTATTTCTGGAAGTACGGATAATCATCTGGAGCATGTCCAGATAAAGAATTCTGTGGTAGGAATCCGAGTAGATAGCGCGGCACAATTATCTTTAGAATCCTGTGAAATTTATAATACTTCTTCGGCGGGTCTCATAGGTATTCAATCTGATCTTAACGTTGCGAATACTCTAATCCATAGCAATGGTCAGAGTTGTGCTATTCTTACTTATGGTGGAGAATATAATTTTGAGCACTGTACATTCGCTAGTTATGGAAACCAAAGTTCTGCTGTCAGATTTGATAATTTCAGATGTACTGATCCGCCACTCTGCCAAGAAGTAGTATATGTGAATCGTCTAGACACTAAATTTACGAATTGCATATTTGCTGGAAATGATAAGGATGAAATCTTACCTATTGATTGGACGGGAGGTGAAGAGCCTGATTTATTCAATTTTGACTTTGTGAATTGTGCCGTTACTGTAGAAGATATCCTATTACCTGATCAATACCCCAACTTCTTCGACAATTGTAAAGATTGTTTTAGGATTTCTGTGAGCGACACTTTGTTTTTTGATATTGATAATAACGAATATCGACTCGATACTATGTCTGTTGCCATCGACAAAGGAACCCAAATCATGGGCATCGATCAAGATATTAACGATGATTCTAGAGATGGATCGCCTGATGTCGGAGCTTATGAATTTCAGAAATAATCTAGGATAAATTTTCTTGAGGACGTATTTGCGGATTACTACATACTGTATCTTGCCTACAGTTTTACTTCACCGTTTTTCATTGATCAGTATTTCTGTCGAAGCAGTTCGGGATTTCGATTAGATATTTGCTGAAAGGAATGTAGAGAAATGTAGTTTTTTAATAACTTTACTCAGAGTTAAATTTTAAAAATAGGATTGATTATGTACGATAAGATGCTTTCACCGTTAGATTTGGGCTTTACTACTTTAAAAAACAGGGTCCTCATGGGTTCTATGCACACCAACTTAGAAGAAATTCCAGGTGGATTTGATAGAGCTGCGGTATACTATGCCGAACGAGCAAGAGGACAGGTGGGACTCATCGTGACAGGTGGGATAGCACCAAATATAGAAGGTGCTGTAGGTATGGGAGCTGCAAAACTAACCACCTCCGATGAAGCAGAGCATCATAAAAAGATCACTAATGCGGTGCATGCTGAAGGGGGTAAGATATGTATGCAGATTCTACATTCTGGAAGGTATGCTTATCATCCGCAAGGGGTGGCACCATCCGCGATTCAGTCTCCGATCACACCTTTCAAGCCCAGAGCGCTGGAGACCGAAGAAGTATGGAGAACTATAGAAGATTATAAAACCTGTGCAGTTCTCGCTCAATCGGCGGGCTATGATGGGGTAGAGGTTATGGGCTCAGAAGGTTATTTTATCAATGAATTTCTCGTCAAGAAAACAAACCATAGAGAAGATGAATGGGGTGGCAGCTATGAAAATAGAATGAAACTACCGATTGAGATCGTAAAGTCTATAAGAGCCGCTGTTGGAGATGATTTCATTATTATTTATCGATTGTCGATGCTTGATTTAGTAGATGAAGGGAGTACTTGGGAAGAAGTTGTATTATTGGCGAAGGAGATCGAAAAAGCGGGTGCTACGATTATCAATACTGGGATTGGATGGCATGAAGCACGGATCCCAACCATAGGGACTGTAGTGCCGAAAGGTGGATTCGCTTGGGTAACTAAGAAGTTGATGGGAACTGTAAATATTCCACTCGTAGCTACCAATAGGATCAATATGCCAGAAATAGCAGAACAGGTGCTAGAAGATGGATGCGCAGATATGGTATCTATGGCGAGACCATTTTTAGCGGATCCTGAGCTGGTGGTGAAAGCTATGGAAAACAGATCTGATGAAATCAATACATGTATCGCATGCAATCAAGCCTGTCTCGATCATACCTTCAATATGATGCTGAGCTCTTGTATTGTAAATCCTAGGGCATGCCATGAGACACTTCTAAATTTTCCTCCAACTGAATCAAAGAAAAAAATCGCAGTCGTAGGTGCTGGTCCTGCAGGTCTAGCTGCCGCTACCATAGCCGCAGAGCGTGGTCATGATGTGACATTGTATGAGGGGAGCAGTGAGATAGGTGGTCAATTTAATCTAGCCAAAGTAGTGCCTGGTAAAGAAGAATACGGACACACGATTAGATACTATAACACGATGATCAAAAAGCACGGCGTAGATCTCAAACTCAATCACCGAGTGAATGTAGAAGAACTAAAATCTGGTGAGTTTGACGAGGTCATATTAGCTACAGGAGTCAGTCCTAGAAAGGTGGACTTCGAAGGGGCAGATCATGCCAAAGTGATCAGCTATGTAGATGTCTTAGCTGGTAGAGTAGAAGTAGGAAAACGTGTCGCCATAGTAGGCGCCGGAGGGATAGGGTATGATACCGCGGAATTTCTGACTCATAACCAAGAACATACACCACCAAGTCTAGACGTAGAATCATATATGAAAGAGTGGGGTGTAGATATGACTTACAGTAAGGGGGGCTCATTAGCGAAATCACCACAACCGGCTCCCTCACCAAGAGAAGTATATCTAATGAAGCGATCTGGAGGAAAACACGGAAAAGGTCTCGGAAGAACTACGGGTTGGATTCATAGAGCTAGCCTCATCATGAAGGGAGTAAAGCATATGGCCAATGTTACATATCTAAAAGTAGATGATGCTGGATTTCATGTCTCGATCAAGGATGAGGTGCAGATACTACCCGTGGATCATGTTGTAATATGTGCCGGCCAAGAACCATTAAGAGACCTCCATCAAGGACTGCTAGATGCTGGTCAAAAAGTACATCTAGTAGGTGGTGCAGACGTAGCGGCGCAGTTAGACGCAAAGAGAGCCATCAAGCAAGCAAGTGAATTGGTAGCATCAATTTGATGATTTCTCTTATTGTTATCGAGTAGTTAACTATACTTGATTTTGTACTCTTTATTCTAGAATCATTAAAGTCTTTTTTGGATACGCTAATAACATTCATTAGATGAGAGACGTTTATTATTTGAATTTTGTTAATTTGATATTATGAGAATCCCGTTATTATTTATTTGTCTTTTTGCATGTTTTTTGAGTTGCTCGGATTCGGACGATGTTGGCTTTTTAGGTGATTGGCAGGGAAGTACATCTGCGATAGTTGATGGTAATCTTACTACCTCGGAAACCACTGTAGTGATAGCGGAAATAGAAGATATGAATATAGAGTGTAACCTTACGGCCAATGGTACGAGTTATATTTTTGACACTCGAGAAGTAGATGGAAAACTGACATTTTCAAACGCACCCGTAAAAAACCTAATTGGTTTGCCGACTCAGACTTCAATCACTGGAACTGCAGAGCTGATTGCTGATACATTACTGATATTTAATCATCAAGTAGTTACTATGGATGGTTCTTCAATCATATCGACAGTTGATTATAACTTAGAATTCAAAAGATAGGGAGAAAGGATCATCGCAAGTAGGTGAAGGATGATCAGTTATTACTATTCTTCTTCGTTAGAATAAAGAGACTCTAAATACCGCTCTTGTTTTGTCTTTTCGAAAGTATCACGAGGGAGAAAAAACTGCTCAGTTCCTATTTCGTCCGCCCATGGATTGGGTTTTTCGGCTTCGTCATCTTCTCTTACATTTTTGAATAGGAATGCTGTAAATATACCGACCAACCCACCGAAAAGGTGACTCTCCCAAGATACGCCTTCTTTATTGGGAATGATTCCATGAAAGTAAGAGCCAAAAACCACTAAGATGACTAACGCAAGAATGATAGATTTAAGATTCCTTCTGAATATACCCGTCCAAGCTACAAATGCTACGAGGCCGTAGACTACACCACTGGCTCCAACATGATACGCATCTCTAGCAAATAGCCATACCGTAAATCCTGTAAATATGGTGATAATAACAATCGATGGTACGGCAACTCTCTTGTAGAAGACCATAACCATGGACATAAGTGCCAGCATGGGTATCGAGTTAGACATAAGGTGCTGCCAATCTGAATGTATGAATGGAGCGGTTAGTATTCCGACCAATCCATCAAATTCTCTAGGGTATATACCTAGGCGGGTATATTTGTAATTTTGTATTACTTCAATGATTTTGACTAACCACATCAGAGCTACTGCACAGATGGGAAATAGAATCTTGCTAAATATGCTTTCTTCTTTGGCTATCATCGAGTTATTTCAATCAATTAATATCTTCTGCTGATGAGTTTGATGAAGTTAGTTGCTTTCTTTATTTTTGATTCACTTGCCCAGTTTTGCTCTACAGCGATACCATTAACAAGATAATCTCTTGCTTGTTCTAGTGAGGCTAATTTATCGAGTTCTCGCATTGTAGTATTGAATATACTCGTGTCTCCTCCGAATAATTCATTCACGGTGAATATGCGCTCATTAATACCCATGCACTTGGTCAAGTCAGAAATTGGGGATCTACTCAATTTGTCAGAAAGCTCACTTATTGTCTCAGATTCAAATAGTGCTGTCAATTCAGGAGATACATTATTATGAGAGGCTGGCTCTTCTTCAGACGTTTCTATAGGTGTAATCGGTTGACTAACCGTACTATTTTCTATTATTGGAGATGCGGCGGAGGCTTCTATGACTGGTTCGCTTACGGTAGATACGATCTGCTCTATAGGTGTTTCCTGCGGATAAGAAGTTTCTTTTATTTCCTGGCGGACAACATCTGCGATGGCTACTGGTGGAGGAGTGTGTACGGGAGCACTTGATTCTTGAGCCACATGATTTCCGCTTTCCTTCTTACTTTTACCTGCAGATTTATTTGATTTTTTTTGTCCTTCGTCCTCATTGATTACTTTTTCATACATATCTCTTATGTAGCTAAGCAATAGATCTTTTTCGATACTACTAATATGATCTTCATCTCTCATGTTGTCGAGAAGTTGATTTATTTTTTTAGCTGCTTTTTCTACTTTTTTGAAATTCATTATTGAAACTTTTAATTCTAAGTTTATTTCTATACGACCTTTTATGATTTGATCTATTTATTCATCATCTTCCACAGTTCATCTTTTAGTTCTACTAGTCCTTTCTGTGCTACTGAAGAGAAGAATAGATGCGGAATATCTATTTTGATGGTTTCGGATATTAACGTTTCCATCTCTTGATCTAGCATGTCAGACTTTGATATTGCTAGTAATCGAGGCTTATCTAGTAATTCGGGATTGTATAATTCTAGTTCATTGAGTAATATCTCATAGGACTTAGTGATGTCTTCTGCATCCGCAGGCACCATGAATAAGAGTACAGAGTTTCTTTCTATATGTCTTAGGAATCTAGTTCCGAGTCCCTTCCCTTGACTGGCATGCTCGATGATTCCTGGGATATCAGCCATCACGAATGATTTGCTATCTCTGTAATTGACGATGCCTAAGTTGGGTACTAGCGTAGTGAATTCGTAATTACCGATTTTAGGCTTTGCGGCTGTTATTACAGATAGAAGTGTTGATTTTCCTGCATTTGGAAATCCTACCAGTCCTACATCAGCGAGTACTTTTAGTTCTAGAAGTTTCCATTCTTGCTTGCCTGGTATTCCTGGCTGGGCATATTGTGGAGCTTGGTTGGTTGAAGTTTTGAAATTATGATTCCCTAGACCACCTTTACCACCTTCGAGTAAGATTTCCATTTGGCCATCTTCCGTTATTTCGAATAATGTCTCTCCCGTTTCTACATCTTTTGCTACTGTGCCTAGTGGTACTTGTAGGATGATGTCTTCACCTTGTGCTCCAGAGCTACGACTACCACCTCCTGGTTCTCCATGCGAAGCTTTGATATGGCGCTTATATTTGAGATGGAGTAGTGTCCACATCTGCTTATTTCCTTCTACGAGGATATGACCTCCACGACCACCGTTTCCACCATCTGGACCACCATGTGGGGTATACATCTCTCTACGGAAATGAGAACTACCTGGACCTCCGTTTCCAGATCGACAGCTGATTTTTACGTAATCTACAAAGTTTTGGCCTGCCATTAAGTTGGTTTCTGTACAAATTTAGAATTGAAAATGGACAATTATTTAGCATCGTCTATTGCTCCTTTGAGTCTATCAAAAATATCCTCGATAGATCCCATTCCAGCTATTTTGGTAGATTTGTCTACCTTATCATAGTAATCATATACTTGAGCAGTCTCGTTATTATATACTCCGATTCGGTTTCTGATTATTTCTTCATCATTGTCATCCGCTCTACCAGAGGTAAGCCCCCTGTTTAGTAATCGCTTCACAATCTCATCGTCATCTACGTCCAAAGCTACGAGTGCTGTGACTTCACAATCTTTCTCAGCTAAAAACGAGTCTAGTGATTCTGCTTGTGCAATGGTTCGAGGAAATCCATCAAAAATGTAGCCCTTTACATCGGGGTTAGCATCTACTTTGTTTTTAAGCATCCCTATGGTCACTTTATCGGGTACTAGTTCCCCTTTTGAGATGTAACTTTTAGCTTCCAAGCCTAGAGGAGTATTGTTACCCATTTCATATCTGAATAGGTCTCCAGTAGATATATGTAGAAGACCGTAATGATCTACTAGATTATTGGCCTGTGTTCCTTTTCCTGATCCAGGTGGTCCAAAAAGTATTATGTTCAGCATAGTAATTCTCTTTTATAAAAAATGTGTAAATTGTAATTTAGACTTTGTAAATAGTCTTGTAAGCCTACAAAAGTAAGATTAACAGGTTAATTAAGAGACCTTATGTACCAAAAGTTCTTATTTGATTCACTCATTTAGCTATGTTTTTTCATAATTATGATTTTAGAACCTCTTTGCCATCTGATTTAAAGCACATCACGACCAAATAGATATCTTTTTTGCCAGTATTTCGAGTTTGAAATATCATCAATTACGACTCCTCTCGAACTCGTACTGTGTATTACTTCTAGTTTATTTCTATTTACATTCGCTACGATTCCTACATGAGATACTTTATTTCTACTTCCAAAAAATACCAGATCTCCCTTCTTGAGTTCCTTCATTGATTTTTTCTTTCCTTTTTTTGCTTGCTGATAGGATGGACCATTTACTTGTACACCATTTTCCTTGTACACATGCGTTGTAAATCCTGAGCAGTCAAATCCTGATGATGGTTTCTTACCTCCATATACGTAGGGTCTTCCGATATACTTTTTTGCTGTATTTACTATTCCTGCTCGTTTGGAAGAGGATGCTGTATATGATTTTACTGTAGATTTCTTCGTGCTAGTCCTTGATATTCTTTCAGTTCTATTCTTTTTAGTATAGGTATTCGCATATCGCTGATTACTACTACAAGAAAAAAATAAAAATATAATGACCACACTAAGCAGCGTAATAGGATTGAATTCGTTTTTAAACATATAGGACAAAATTAAATTGAGTTGTAATTACTCATATTTGTTAAAAATTGCTTTCAAAAATTGGCTCGAACTTAATTGTTTGAGCCTTTTTTTATTATTGCATTATTAGGTTATTAATTTTAATACAGTTGTTTATGTATTAAAATTAAGTATTATATGTCAAAAATAATGCCATCTAAATTGTATTTGTTTTCGTGATTGTAATCTATCTTTGGATTAAGATAACTCATTGATTTTGGTTTTCAGTATGCGTCATTAGCTGAATTGGTGTAATTAGGCGATGAAATAAAAAAGCCTTAGGTACCAATCAAGATACCCAAGGCTTATAGTTTCGTGTATTTATATTTTGACTATAGGATGATTACTCCATCTGCCATAAATTTCAACTCAGTCACAGGTTCTGTGATGGCCGCTATTTCTTCAGGTGATTTGCCTTCGTCCTCGGCGTAGTGTCTTAGTTCTTCTACAGTAGTTTCTTCAGTATATGCTCTTCCTTGCAAGATGGCCACATTTCCAGAAGCATCAAGAGGCATGAAGAAACCATAATCTTTGAACTTTACGAAGAATCCTTCGTCATCATTATTGGTCTCAGAGACTATATTCATCCAGCATCCTTTCGCCTGACAAACACCGTCTATCTTACCTTTCAATTTTACATTTTCTACGGTTTCGTTTGTTTTAAGTTTTTCTATCAGTTCTTCATATGATATGGCTCCGTCTGGTGTGATTTTTTCGCCGAAGAAGGCCATCCCATTTTCTATAGTTGTAGGTTCTGATTTATTCTTACATGAAGAAAAGGCAAAGATTCCAATCAGTAGTAATGCAATAATATTTTTCATAATTAATTAAGTTTTTAATTTATACTTCAGGTAAATAAACTAAGAAATCACAATATAATTATACTCACAATAGTTTTATCTTGAAATATGGAGAAATCTACTGTAGGTTTTTTCTATTTATTATTTCATTCTAATCAAAGATTGCTTATAGAGACATTATACATTAAGAAACCAATAAAATGAATATAGTCACATAGTGTGGCAGTGATCGTGGGGCGATCCGAAGACTTCGTTTTATATTTAATTAATGTCGAAAAGTATCATCATGAAATTCTCACCGATTGGATTATTCAGAAGATTTTTAAAATTACAGTTCACTTTAGGTCTATCTCAAGATAGTCTGAAGAGAAAAACTGATCATAAGTCACAGCTCAACAAAACACCGAACATAGGATTCTATGTGTTTTTTGCCGCGGGTAGAAGTCCTATAATTTTACCGAAGACTTTATTTTTTATAGTCATTTTCCTATCGGGGATATCGAGTGTATCTATGGCCAATTGTGTGCAAGGAAACTGTAACAACGGTAAAGGGGTCTACATCACTCCCGATGGCAATAAGTATATCGGGGTTTTCAAAAATAGTAAGATACACGGAGAGGGAAAATGGGTCTCCCGTCATGGAGATAGCTATAAGGGACAGTTTGCAAATGGACGTTCGGAGGGAAAAGGAAAACTCGAACTAGCCAATGGAGAGTTTTATATAGGTGATTTTGTAAATGGAAAATTTCATGGAAAGGGAAAGTACAGTTTCCTAAATGGAGATGACTACATCGGACAATGGCAATATGGAAAAATGCACGGCGAAGGTACTTATTATTTCAGCAATGGTACGCAGAAGAAGGGGCAATACGTAGACGGTAAATTGATCATCAAACGAGAAGAGGTAAAGCCTGAAATAAGCACTCATAATACCTTCAATGAAGCTGCAATAGTATCACTAGATGAAGTGACTAAGGATTGTACTCAGATAGACTGTCACCAAGAATTGGGAATATTCACATATGGTGACGGTACGAGATATATCGGAGAATTTATGAATGGCTACCCAAATGGTCAAGGTAGATGTGAATTTGCCAATGGTGATATCTATGAGGGAGAATGGAAGATGCATGCTCCTGATGGCAAAGGGGTGCTTACTTTCGCCTCGGGAAGAAAACATGCAGCCATATGGGAACAAGGAATCCCTAAAGAGCAGCTTTTGGATGACTATGAATATATACCAAAGTTTAAAAATGAAACAAAAACGTACGATGAGTCTGTGGAGGTATTTGCTCTAGTAGTAGGTGTAGCTAATTATCAGCATATGCCATCACTGAAGTATACTGATGACGATGCGTACCAACTGTATGCATTCCTCAAGAGTCCAGAAGGGGGAGCAATACCAAATGAAAATATTAAAGTACTGGTGGATGACGTAGCTACGAAGAATAATATATTACTATCGATGGATCAATTATTCTCCAAGGCGGATGCCAACGATGTGATACTGCTCTATATGTCAGGACATGGACTGGAAGGATCATTTATCCCTAGTGATTTCGATGGGTATCAAAACCAGCTTAGCTACAATGCTATCAATAACATCCTCAATGAATCAGAGGCGAAACATAAGTTGCTCATAGCGGATGCATGTTATTCTGGAAGTCTGGTAGCGAGCCGAGGTAGTTCGTATGCTCCAGCTGTAAATAACTATTACAATATCTTAGAAAATCTAGAATCAGGAGGTACAGCGATGCTCCTCTCATCAGCGGCAAAGGAAGTCTCTCTTGAGTATTCTGGATTAAGACAGGGGGTATTCTCTCATTTTCTTATGCAAGGTCTCAGCGGCCATGCAGATCAAAACCATAATAAAGTGGTCACGATATCCGAACTGTATCAATACTTGTACAATGGAGTAAGAGATTACACTCAAAATGCACAAAGTCCAATACTTACGGGAAGTTACAATAGAGAGATGCCGGTAGCTGTCATCAGATAAACGGCGTTGCGCAAATTAGAATAGAACTAAAAACCCAAAAACATGGGACATTTCACTTTGATTGATAGATTCAACAAAAATCATAGAAGATGACACAGTGAAATGTACCTAAGTAATATTGCAA
The DNA here is from genome assembly GCA_938007965.1 of uncultured Saprospiraceae bacterium. Classification (GTDB taxonomy): domain Bacteria; phylum Bacteroidota; class Bacteroidia; order Chitinophagales; family Saprospiraceae; genus CAJXUU01. The sequence continues at coordinate 16,315 of CALLMH010000025.1, forward strand.
CATTTGAGGCTTATATTTTTGAGACTAGACGATTTCGCTTTCTAGCAGATCTAAGTCTCTCACCAATAATCTTTTTCTATTGAATGTAAGTAAGTTATCTGTTCTTAGTTCATTGAGGACAGTAGTTACGGTTTGTCGAGAAGTAGCGGTGAGATTAGCGATTTCCTGATGGGTGATGAATTTTCGAACTACCCATTCATAACCGACTCTTTGACCGTTTTTCTTTACTAAGTCTACTAAGTATTCTACGATTCTACTTCTACTATCTTTGAATACGAGAGACTCTAATCTTGATTCCATCTCCAATACACGACTTCCCATTATCTTCATGAAAAACAGGCTGAGACCATTGTGATCTTTCATCATGCTCTTCATTTCACCTGTAGTAAGTACACATGCCTGGCAATCTTCCATAGCATAGGCGAAATCCCTTCTTTTTGATTCTCCGATCATGGATAATTCACCGAATACTTCCCCTTTATTTAAGATCGCTTTGGTGATTTCCTTTCCATTCTCTCCATATGAACCAATTTTTACTCTACCTTCATTCAAAAAGAAAACCTTATCACTGCTCTGTTCGGGCATGTATATGTAATCACCTTTTTTAAAATTTTTCTGAGAGTGCGAATTCTCATTATGCACCCCTAATTTTTGCGGACAGAATATACCGGTTACGTCTATATTTTCTAAATACCATAGAGATTGATCCTTCATATATTTTAGATTTGAAAAGGGTGTTGTTGATTTTAAGCATAAAAATAAGTAATCTCGAACAGAGATTCATTAAAAATTAATTGTTTGCTTGATTTATAACTGTATTGCAGACGTTTCGATCATTCATTATCTGATTTTGTGATTTTCTTAGCAAGGGTGAAGTTATATTAAATTTTTTGTTAAAAATCAGACTATCAAAGAATTTGCTCCAGCTCCTATATCCTTAATACTCAATTTGTCGTGCAGCCTTATTACTTATTGTGATTATGGTATGCATTATCCCTACACTGCTGATCAACTCGAAATAATATGAAGTCACTATATTTTGCAAATCAAGCGATTAAGCAAAATTTAGATTGCCAACATGAAATTTGAAAATCATCAGAAACATTATTGAGAAATACACCTTTTCTTGCGGATTGATCTATGATGCTATGCAATTTACTAAATTTGTAGGATGCTAAACAGACTTTTAAATTTTGAACTATATCGAATAGGTGAAATACAATTTGACGTTGGTCAATTATTGGGTTTGTTATTTATTATTTTCATGGCATCCATATTATGGCGATTGACCAAAGCAAAGTGGCGGATAGCATTCTTCGAAGACAATGATGTAGATCTACCCAATCGTAAAAGGTTTGGAAGATTATTGCGCCAGCTGATTATTTTGTTTACCGTTTTTATCGGTATTCGGATGCTTGGTCTAGACTTCGAACTATACAATTCTGGTGGAGAAGGGGAGGTAGGAGCGATCGTGCTCAATTACAGTATCGTGCTCATAGCCCTCATTATTCTTGTGTTGGCATGGCTGACGGAGTGGTTTTTTTCTAATATATTGATCAATAGATACGAGAAAGATCGTAAAGAAGAACCGATTAGTAATTATACTGAGACATTCGGTGAGGTAAGATCCAAGGTGACCCGACTGGTACAGTATATAGTCATCATACTAGCGGGTATGGCTATTATTAGCAATTTTGGTTTGGATTTCACTATTTTCGATTATGATGGAGAAGATGGCAAAGAATTATTCTCACCGAGTCGCATCTTAGTTATTTTATTGATATTTCTTCTGGCTCGGCTTTTCATTTGGATCCTTACGCAGGTGACACTCTACAGCTTATTCAAGAGAAAGGAGGTAGACCAAGGCACTCGTTTTGCCATCAATCAATTGCTCAAATATCTTATATACTTAATCGCATCCTATCTAGCACTAAAGAGTTTGGGAGTGAATATGACGCTCATTCTCGGAGGTGCGGCGGCATTGTTGGTCGGTATTGGTCTTGGACTTCAGCAAACGTTCAATGACTTCTTCTCGGGATTGGTCCTACTCTTCGAACGATCAGTGTCGGTGGGAGACATACTAGACGTCAATGGTCAGGTAGGCGCAGTAAAAAAGATAGGACTGAGATCTTCTATCATAGAGACCCGAGGTAATAGATCATTCATAGTTCCCAATTCCAAATTGGTCAATGACAATGTGCAAAACTGGTCTCATTTCGTAGATCATGGTCGATTTCAAGTGGATGTAGGTGTAGCATACGGAAGTAATACCGCTCTAGTAAAGCGACTGCTCTTGGAAGCTGTGAATGAACATCATTTGGTATTAGATTATCCAGTGCCATTTGTAAGATTTGGTGAGTTTGCTGATAGTTCGCTTAACTTCTCGGTTTTGTTTTTTACGAATCGGTTTTTGATCGTAGAGGACATAAAAAGTGATATCAGATTCAAGATCGACAAGGCATTTAGAGATAATAATATCAGTATACCATTCCCACAACGGGATGTATGGATGCGTAATGAGCCTTGATGGTTTCAAGTCGAAATTATGGTAGAATTATTCTAAGTGAATTCTTAATTTGTAATTAATAATGGATTAAAAAAAAATAGCGAATGAATACATATAATCAATTATTCAGAAATATCATATTTGTATTTTCCATTCTTTCATTGGGTTGCTCTACTCAAGATAGTATGGTCAAAGACCAGATCATAGAATCAGAAATGACTGATGATCATGTAAGTTTTTTAGCTCTAGGAGATTCGTATACGATTGGAGAGGGCGTGAGCGAATCTGCCAGGTGGCCTAATCAACTATCTGTGCTGCTAGAAGCCAATGATATAGAAATCGACCAAACTAGAATCATAGCTCAGACAGGATGGACTACAGCCGATCTGATCAATGCAATAGAAGGTGCCGATGTGAGTGATCTCAAAAATGAAAAGCTGATATCTCTATTGATCGGTGTGAATAATCAATTTCAAAATCTAGATTTCGATTCCTTCAAAGAGGAGTTTGATCAATTGCTAGATATAAGCATCGGATTTGGTGGAGAAGCGAATAGAGTATTCGTCGTATCTATTCCAGATTACGGGGTTACACCATTTGGGAGTAATAATGCGGAACAGATCGGACAAGAACTAGATAATTATAATGCTTACATGTCCAATAAATGTGCATCACGAAATATACCCTTCATCGACATAACTCAGATCTCTAGAGACTTATCGGATGCTCCCAATTCACTCGCTCCTGATAATCTGCATCCAAGTGGATTCCAATATGGAAAATGGGCTGATAAAATACTGCCTGTGGCCCTTGAGTTGTTTTCGAAGTAGACGGTAATTATTTTACCGATAGGTGTATTCATAATCCTCATTTAAGTTTCTTATTTTTACAAAAAAGAATCATGAAATTAAACTTACTATCTTGCAATGCTGCAAAACCAGATAGAAGAGCAATTGCTCGATGTATAGCTGAAATTGCAACTGGAATAGATACTTATACAGCGACGGAATTTACAGATATTATCCTAGAAGGAGACCCGGTAGATATAGAGTTGGGAGATGATAATACGAGCTCGGCATTTAGAGCACTTCGAAAGTTGGGTATTGATTACGAGATCGTGGAGTAAGTAGCATATCCCCTAGATTAATCAATCTTAATTGTATAGCTGTACCCTCCAGTTTTAGGTTTAGAAGTTTCATTTACTTTTGATCCAGAGGTGATCTTGTATACTATTTTTGTAGTATTGTCAGGTATAGTGATCTTCTTGACCTTTGGTTTTTTCGAAGTTTTTACTACTTTCTTTTTCGGCAGTCGGAATTTTATTCTGATAGATTTGTTGAACTTGATTCTCAGTTTTCTCGGATTCTTACTCACGTAGAATTTGAGCTTCGATACGAGTCGTATTGCTTCTTCGTCGCAGCCATATCCGAGACTTGATAGCACACGAGAGGATATGACATTGCCTTTGTGATCCACTTCGTATTTTATGAAAACGGACCCTTCGACTTTATTTTCAAGTGCTGATTTCGGATACTTCATCTCTTTAGCTATGAATTCTCTCATTGCTTTTAGCCCACCGATGTAGGTTGGTTTTTTTATGAAACGTCGATCATTTCCTTTTTTTGCCATTATTTATTGACTGTAAATATCATGTAAGATAGTAATTCAATTTCAAATGTATTCATGGTCACTAGATGTGTCCATTTTGGTTTGTAGAATTTCGAACTAAATTGTTTGACCAACTCCATAAAGCGATTGAGCAAATCAAGGACTTCAAGTAATTTAGCGGGATTCTAGACTTTCAAACGAGATGTACTTATGGTACTATGTCCCATTTTGAGGTGGGAGATATTGTTTTGTCAGGCACAGAGACGCATTACTTGTTCATCTAATCTTTGAGAATGTTCCTCATGAGTACAGGCAATAAGAACAGATCACAAATAAGTGCAGCCACCAATGTTACCGATATCAACATACCGACTGTAACGGATGGGGGATGATTGCTAAATAACATCACCAAAAATCCAAAGAATAATATGATGGTAGTAAAAGTAATCGCTTTCCCTGTTTCTTCGAATGTGATTTTGATAGCTTCTTCTACAGTCTTTTTAGCATCTCTAGCCAGTTTGTATTTACTTAAGAAGTGTATCGTGTCATCCACCGCTATACCGAATACTACTGCAAATATGATAGATACACCAGCGTCCAATTGGATTTCAAAAAATCCTAGTAATCCCGCTGAAAATAAAACAGGTACGAAGTTAGGAACCAGTGCTATCATTAACATTTTCCAATTTCGAAATAGTAAAGCCATCAAAAGACTCACTAAGACCAATGCGATCAATAACCCCTGTAATAAATTGTCCCGAATATATTCCGCATTCTTGTCTATCAGCAGTCCTGTACCAGTTCGCTTGACGCTGATCATAGAGGTATCGATATTTGTATTAATCCACTGATCTATTTCTTTACCTTCAGCTTTGATGCTTTCAGCTCCTATGTCAGCTATCCTAGTGGAGATACGAGTTTTCTTTTTATCTCTACTGATCATGACGGATGACTCATTTCCAATCATACGGTCGACGAGCCGTTTCGATTTTTTGAATTCCCTTTTCGTCTCTGGAAACTTAAATGCATCCGCTCTATTCCCGTTGTTCATCCGTTCGAGGCTCTTATAGATCGTGGTCATGCCTAGGATAGATCGAAAGTTGGGATTTTCGTATAGTTTATCTTCTATCTTGGATACTTCGGACATGACTTCGTAGCTATCAGCATCGAGGGTATCATTTTTTACAGTGATTGCAAATTCGATAGGTCGAAATCCGCTGTACTTATCTTCGAAATATAGAAAATCCTCCGTCAGTTGGGCATTGATAGGAAGACTATCTTCTACACTATAATTCATAGTTATCTGACTCATTCCATAGAAGCACATGGCTATGAATACGACTGATATTCCTGATATGAGTTTTCCGTGAGATAGCGTCTTCCCATACCACGAAGTCATAAGACGATTCCAGAAGTCGTTTTCGGTGGTTTCTTTTATGATTTGTTCTTTAGAGAATAGCGTAAGTACACAAGTAGTGAAGAATATAACAGTAAAGTAGGCTACCAATACACCGAGTGCGGCATTGGCTCCGAAGTCTCTTATCGGGCGCACATTAGAAGTCATCAACGTAGCGAAACCTATCGCGGTAGTCACTGATGTAAAGAGTGTAGCAAGTCCGATCTGTTTTATAGTCACTATCATTGCACTTCTTTTGTCTTTACCGCGTCTGAGTTCGTCTACATATTTGGACATGATATGTATCACATCCGATGTGCCTACTATGAGCATAAGCACTGGGTAGAGGGCTGCCATGATGTTTAATTCTCTACCTAGAAGTCCAATGATTCCTAAAAAGTAAAGTAGTCCTAGACCTATAGAGGTCAGTGCGATCCATACGCCTATTGGTTTTCGGAAGATCATCATCAATATGAAAATGATCAATACACCAGAAATAATGGTAGACATTACGATTTCATTCTTTTGCATTTCTACCAATTCATCTTGGAAGTAGGCCCGTCCGAGTAAGTGTGTTTCTTGGAAGTTATATTTCTCTTTGAGTACTTTGATGGCGTCCATCATCTCCTTGGACTCTTCTAGTCCTATAGCGTCAATAGTCCTCGCAGTGATGGCGAGCGACTCCCCTTCAGCATCTATGAAGTTATTGACGAACCGTTTGTCAGAGAGTATGTTCTCTTTGTCAGATTCGTATCTACTCGGTTGATCCATATGGATGATGGGTACCGTATTGATACCAAAAGGGGTTTTGATAGGGTAATCCATCGTGGTAAGTGACTGTACTTTGGTCACATAAGGTACATCTCTCAACTCTAGGGTGAATGCATGAAACCTCTCCAAGAACTCCTCATCAAATACTGTTGGTTCATTATCTACAGCTACGAGAAGAAAATTATCATCAGTTTCGAATTCCTCTATGAACGCTTGAAAAAAATCTAAATCTGGATCTCCTTCTGGGAAAAATTGTTCAAAATCGAAAGCAAATTTTAAATGATATACCTGATAAGCTGAGATAGGAATCAAGAATATGAAAGCTGCAATAATATATTTTCTATATGCTAAGAACATGAAGTAGATGTTGATTTATGCAAGTAACAACTCGAAACGAAAAACGGAGGTGAAAAAGCTAAGTTTTTTTATTCGACAAGATAAAATAGAAACAAGATTTATAATGAAATAATCCAAAATGTAACCTGCACCTCTATGAATAGATGGTGTACTATAGAAAAATGAAATAATTGTGGGTTTAAAATTTCGTCTTATCCGAACCACTTGATTACATATACCAAGAGGATACTAATGATTAATCCAAAAAATACTTTTCCAAGATCTATGAATATATCTTTTGTAGTTTCTTTTGTAATAGATCCATTCATCTTCCAGTTGATCGCTAATTCTCTACCTGCGAGTAAGCCGATAAATACCCAAGTAGTACTCATCGGGATATTACTTACCTCTTTGAAGAAAAATAAGATAATGGCAAATAACAAATCAATAATCGTAGCTGATCTTATATCTGAGGTATTGGTTTTTGCTTTTACTATCTTCTGGATATTTCCCCCTTTGCTATAAAATATATAAGCGAGCATAGATAGTAAGATAATCAATGACACACTCAACTCGACTGCTGATATATTTCGTGGCAGGTAGACATATATATTAGCAAAGTCTTGGATCAACCATTGTGACCACAGAAATCCAGTGGAAAACCATTGCGCGATGGTCCAGTATTTTCTACTGTTTTCTGATAATTCGATGTTTTTATTTCGTTTTTCGAAGCTTTTCGTAATTATGAAGTACAAGATAATAGCAGCCACAAAAGCCAAGACATACCCCATAGCGGATTTTTGGATCATGCTATACATATTCTTCTCATTGAAGAAAGTAAGAATCAGAAAAGAAGTACTTACAGGAATTCCGGTCTTGGTAAGTAGCATCAGTACCAATGGAGGAAGGAGGTAAATCCAGCCCATATTTTCTTTTACGGGGTACTTGGCGAGTCTGTCATAAGATACATCACCACCATAATTTATCCAACCATATACGAGGGTCGCAGTAAGTATAGATCCTGCAAAAAACCAAAGGGTATACCATGGTTTTCGCTCGTTTGAAGATAAAAAAGTACCTAATGTCTGGATACTATCATTCCCAACAACGGAGTAAGCGGCAAATGAAAAACCGAGCCACATGATTAAAAGATTAGGATCCAAGATACTTTTTTGTTTAGTATTGTTTTAAATAAAGCCAGTATCCGTTGGTAGAATGTAAACTACATTTTTGACACGGTTTTCTTTGAGTATTATGTTTAATCACAACATTATGACACAATGATAATCAAAATTATTTTTTTTCTCATTGTTAAGCATTCTTTGTTTATTCTAAAACTTTGATAGGTATTTTTTTTTGGTAATTGTGTATACCATCTTACACAGATGCTATATCATATTCATAGTGTAAAGACTGCAAGATGATTATACGATTTAAGTTACCGTATAGATTCAGCAAACGAATAAGAACACGTAGATATAGTACGGTGTATGAGTTCGCCTACAATAACCTAGTACAGAGTAGGCTAGAATTGTGTTTCAGTTCCTCGTATTTAAAATTGGAAAAATTGATTTGGTCAAACTCATAAGGCAATAAAGCGGAAATATGGTTTGACGGTATGATTTCTTGAAGTCATCTAACACGACACCATGAAATGCACCACTAGCGATTTCGACTCGTTTTGATGTTGACAATATTATTACCTTTGCGCTTTCAAATCTTAAAGAGCATAATGGATTTTGGTTTTGTAAATATCATACAAATTTTGGGTTCGCTTGCATTCTTCATTTTCGGTATGAAGATGATGAGTGAAGGAATCCAAAGGGCAGCGGGTACCCAATTAAGATCCATACTTCAGAAGATGACTAGTAATAGATTCGTGGGTGTTCTTACGGGTTTTTTTACTACGGCTTTAGTACAGTCTAGTTCCGCCACTACGGTCATGACAGTAAGTTTTGTAAATGCTGGTCTGGTCACATTAGTAGATTCTGCTGGGATAATGATGGGTGCCAATGTCGGTACTACATTTACTGCCTGGATTATATCAGCTGTTGGTCAGGTAAATCTTAGTGCTCTATCTATCCCGCTATTTGCCTTGGCAGTACCTCTCATATTATATAACAGAGGAACATCCAAATATTGGGGAGAATTCATAGTTGGTTTTGGAATACTATTTTTATCATTGAGTTTTCTCCAACAATCGATTCCCAATATCGAGGATAATCAAGAGATATTTAGCTGGTTAGAGAGTTATACAGATTATGGATTGGGTTCTAGGATTATATTTATGGCGATCGGAGCTTTGGTAGCTGTATTTCTACAGTCTAGTACTGCAGCTATGGCGATTACCATGGCGTTATGTTCCAAAGGTTGGTTGCCACTCGATATCGGTGCAGCTATGGTATTGGGTGAGAATATAGGAACTACAATCACTGCAGAGATTGCATCACTGGTCGGAAATACAGCTGCAAGAAGATCTGCCAGAATTCACTCTATTTTTAATATTATCGGAGTGATGTGGATGCTATTACTGATGCCTTATGCCATCACTTGGATCTCTTCTTTTGTCGATGACTTCAGTAGATTGTTCGAAGGTCACATCGCTACAGACCAAAATCTATCAGACGCCAATAGAAATACAACCTTCGTACTCGCTGCGTTTCATACCATGTTCAATGTGCTTAATATGCTCTTATTGATCGGATTTGTGAAATATCTAGTCAAAGCCTCCATCTGGTCCGTCAAAGATTCTGATGACGAAGCAGATAATAAGCGCTTGAAATTCATATCGTCAAATATCAGAACTCCCGAACTTGCGACGATCGAATTGATGAAAGAGACTACCCATTTTGGGCAGATCGTCAGTGAAATGAATAAATTCACCTACGATTTAATCAATACTACAGCGGGTAAAAAACGAAAGAAATTATACAAACGACTGAAAAATTATGAGATAATTTCCGACCGAATCGAGGTCGAGATAACAGAGTATATTACTAAGCTGTCCAATGAGGAAATCACAAAAGGGACGAGCTCTCGATTGCGGAGTATCATTAATATATGTAATGATCTAGAACGAATCGGGGATATTTATTATCAGATTTCATTGTTACTGAAAGAGAAAAACGAAAATAAGATTTACTTCTTTCCCGAACAGAGACATTCCATAAATATCGTTATTAATCACGTCTCCGAGGCATTTGATATTATGATCAAGAATCTATCTAGCGCAGATTATAAAAATGTGAATATCGATGATGCCAAATCAAAAGAACAGCAGATCAACAAAATAAAAAGCCAACTCAAAGAAGAAAATCTAAACAAACTTGGAACTGAGGACTACAACATCAAATCAGCAATGGTCTATAACAACTTGTTTACTTATCTAGAAAATGTGGGCGATCATATATATAGTATATCAGAGTCAATAGTAAACGAGACATAGTAATTCCTCTCCTTTTCAATAGACAAAAAAACTTACGCATCCATTACAAGGAATATGTTGCATTTCAGTTTGTCGTACCCTGAAATTAAAATTTTGTAATATTACCAAGATAACTAAAGAACATATATGACGTTTGATGAATTAGGAATTCACGCTTCACTATTGCCACTTCTAGAAAAGAATAAATTCCATAAGCCTACTCTGATACAGGAAAGAGGAATCCCAGCAATATTGAATCAGCATGATGTATTGGGTATTGCTAAGACAGGTTCTGGTAAGACTGCAAGTTTCGTATTGCCTATTTTGACTTTATTACAGCGACTGCCAAAGAGAGAAAAGAATAGAAAGATCGACGTGTTGGTTTTAGTCCCTACGCGTGAGTTGGCAGTTCAAGTAGGTGATGTATTCAATGAATATGGACAATCTCTTCCCAACCCAATCAAGACGATGTCTGTCTATGGAGGAGTATCAATCAATCCACAGATGAAGAGCTTGTTCGGTACCAATGTATTGGTCGCCACACCCGGTCGGTTATTAGATCTAGTGTCTCATAATGCGCTAGACTTATCAATGGTAAGGGCGCTGATACTCGATGAAGCGGATAAGATGTTGAATCTTGGATTCCAAGATGAGATGAATGAGATTTTCAACCTCCTGCCAGAAGTAAGGCAAAATTTGCTATTCTCAGCGACGCTGAGTAAGAACTTGGAAGGGATCCAAAATGTACTGCTCGATGATCCTCAAGTAATAGAAATAGAATCTGTAGAAGCAGATATAGAATCTATCAATCTATCGGGGTACTTTGTAACCGACGATCGCAGAGGTCCATTGCTACGATATTTGATCAAAGAGAATAAAATGGATCAAGTGCTCGTATTCACTTCATCAGGGCAGAAAGCGGATCGAGTCGCCGCCAAACTGACCAAAAACGGAATCGATGCTTATGCTATTCATGGCAAAAAAAGTCAAGGGGCACGCCAGTCCGCATTGGACGCATTCAAGTCTGGAAAGATAAAAGTACTCGTCGCTACAGATCTATTGTCTAGAGGTATCGATATTGCTGGATTACCGTTTGTGATCAATTACGAATTGCCCCGCTCGCCGAAAGACTTCATCCATAGAGTGGGACGTACTGGTAGAGCAGATGAGAATGGGTTGGCGATTTCATTCGTAGATAGACAGGAGATAAAGCATTTCAAAGTGATACTGAAAAAAATGAAAAGATACATCGATATGGTAGAAACCGATGATCTTGATTTGCATGGATATTAGGATGATAATGATGACTAACTTATTTGTCTAGACGAGATGAAGGGATGGCTATTTGAAATATAATGAATATTTATCTTGATTATGGCTGGATGATAGGATTATAAAAGAATCCTTGTCGAAAAACATACACCAATCTGGATTAATCGAGTTTTTAAAATTTATTGAAGGTAAGAAGATCAAAAATTAGGGTTTCCTTCTTTAATAATGAATAAAAAACAAAATACCGCTCTAAGTTCAATGGGTAAAAGATAAACAATTCTATTTTTGCGGTCATTAGAATTACACTTACTATAAAAGTTACAAACAATGGATACTCTAGTACAATCACTAATCGATAAAGAACTACACAGACAAAGATCTGGCATAGAGCTGATCGCGTCAGAAAACTTCACCAGTAAAGCAGTCATAGATGCTATGGGATCTTGCCTGACCAATAAATATGCTGAAGGATATCCGGGCAAAAGATATTATGGAGGATGTGAAGTAGTAGATCAAATCGAACAATTGGCCATAGATAGATTATGTGAATTGTTTGGTGCTGAATATGCGAATGTGCAGCCACATTCTGGAGCGCAGGCAAATGCGGCCGTCTTCTTGGCTGTTCTCCAGCCTGGGGATACCATTTTAGGATTTGACTTGTCACATGGAGGGCACTTATCTCATGGATCGCCTGTCAATTTTTCGGGGAAGCATTTTGACCCGCATTTTTATGGAGTAGAAGAAGATAGCGGGCTGATCGATATGGATAAGGTAGAAGCCAAGGCTAAATCCATCAAACCTAAAATGATTATCTGTGGGGCATCTGCTTACAGTAGAGATTGGGATTACGCAAGGTTCCGAGCAATAGCGGATTCTGTAGGAGCCATCTTACTTGCGGATATAGCACATCCCGCTGGATTGATAGCATCGGGTCAACTTAATAGTCCTATGCAGCACTGTCATATCGTAACCTCTACAACACATAAGACGCTCAGAGGCCCAAGAGGAGGTATCATCATGATGGGCAAGAATTTTGAGAATCCATGGGGAAGAACGACCAAGAAAGGCAATCCGATCATGATGTCTTCTATTCTTAATAGCGGTGTATTCCCTGGAATGCAGGGTGGCCCACTAGAGCATGTAATCGCGGCAAAAGCAGTAGCATTTGGCGAAGCATTAGATCCAAGCTTCAAAACATATGGCGAACAGGTTATAAAAAATGCACAAGCAATGGCCAATGCATTTGTATCAAAAGGATATAAACTGATCTCAGGCGGTACTGATAATCACCTCATGCTCATCGACCTCCGAACAAAGGGAGATGTTACAGGAAAAGATGCTGAAAATGCACTTGTGAGAGCCGATATCACTATCAATAAGAATATGGTGCCATTCGATACGAGATCACCTTTCGTAACGTCAGGAATAAGAATCGGTACTGCAGCAGTGACATCAAGAGGATTCACAGAAGCAGATTGTGTACAAACTGTAAGGTGGGTAGATGCGATCATAAGCAATCACACCAATGAATCCTTGATCAACAAGACCAAAAATGAGATCAATGAGTTCATGAAGAAATTTCCACTGTATAGCTAATTGTAAAATATAATTTCGATATAAAAAGCGGCTTGATTCTATTATGAATCAGGCCGTTTGTATTTTCATATGGATGTAATACTTACTTAGCACGTAATCACTAGTAGTTATTTAATTTCTCTATTATGTTTGGCGCGAGTAAAAGATGATTTTTGTGTATTTGCTTGTATTGAATTGAAGATTGTACACAGATCATTTTCCTGAGAATCATTGATTCATAACGAACTGTTAAATAAGCCTTAATAGACAAAAATCTAATGCAATCAAGCTAAATTACTACCAAATCTTGTAGTAGTCGACAAGATCAAATTAATAACTACCCAAATCACACTCCTATGAAAAAGTCAATTGTTTACGGATTGGTTGCTTTAGTCGTGGCAGCTATTGCATATTTTACACTGAAGAGTGATGCGTCCTCCTCCAAGGTAGATATCTATGCCGATGTTAAAAAATCAAATTTTGTAGTCGCTGTAAATGCAACGGGAGAACTAAAAGCAAAAAAATCTATCAAGATTCAAGGACCACAAGGTATGAGATCGGCAGGTATTTATAATACAACCATAAAAGATCTGATCCCCGAAGGGACAGTCGTGAAAAAGGGCGAATATGTCGCATCGCTAGATAAGACTGAGTTAGCTACTAAGATAACGGGTGTACAAACAGAAATTGAGAAAGAACTTACAAAATTAGAACAGATTAAAATAGATACGGCCATCCAGATGAAAGGCATAAGAGATGATATGGCGAACATGCTATTCTCAATGGCCCAAGAAAGATTAGAGATAGAGCGGAATAAATACGAACCAAAGATGGTCATCGAACAATCTGAACTGAAACTTAGAAACTCAGAAAGATCGATGGATCAGTTAAGAGGTAAAACTGAACTCATGGTGATTCAGTCTGATGCTAAGGTAAGAGAGATACAAGCTAATCTCAAACAACTGGATAGTAAGCTGAAACAAATGACAGACGTAGCATCTTCATTTATGATCAGAGCACCAGAGGATGGAATGCTGATCTACGAACGATCTTGGAATGGTAAGAAAGGCCCAGGATCTCAGATTTCGGCATGGGATCCTACGGTAGCTGAGTTACCAGATCTTACGAAGATGACTTCAGTCGCCTACATCAATGAGATAGATATTTCAAAAATAAAAAAAGGCCAAAAAGTAAATATCAAAGTAGACGCATTCCCTGAGATAGACTTCGATGGTCAGATTATATCTGTAGCCAATATCGGACAGGAACTCCGGGGTCAAGAAGCGAAAGTATTCGAGATTGTAATATCAATCAATCAAGTCGATGATGTGCTGAGACCGTCAATGACAACTACAAATGAAATCGAAATATACCAGTATGAAGAAGTAGTAAATATACCTTTGGAGGCATTTTATAGTGATAGTATCGATTACGTATTTGTAAAAAATAAAGGCAAAGTTGTAAGACAACAAATCGTAAGTGGTGCTTCGAATGAAAATAATATCATCGTAGTAGAAGGGTTAGACGTTGCCGATAAAGTATTACTAACTCCTCCGGAATCAGAAGATAAAGTACCTTATAATTATCTAACAAAGGAGATCGTGGATCAAGGGACCAAAAAACTGGAACAGTGGAAAGATGCCAAATCAACCTTCGATAAGACCAATGAGGAATTCGTCAAAGGAGAAGAAGATCAAAATAAAAATATGGGAGGTGGAGATAAGATAATAATGTTTTAAAAGAGTGGATTTCTACTCGTATCCATTGTCAATAGTGGACGAATATTATTCAAAAATCAATCTGCAATCTCTATGTTAGTTTATATCAAAAGGAATCTTGGCTTAGCCATCGAAGGCATAAGTCAGAATAAGTTACGAGCACTGCTTACGGCACTGGGTATTATATTCGGAGTATTCGCCGTAGTAGCTATGCTAGCCATCGGAAATGGTGCTAAGAAGTCGATACTCGATCAACTCAAGATCATAGGAACTAATAATATTGTCATCAACTCTATACCGCCACAGCAAGATGAAGAAGAATCGGACAGTCAAGAAGAAAAAAAATCGTATACCCCAGGCTTAACCATTAAGGATATAGATGCTATAAAGGATATAGTGCCAGGGATAGAGAAACTCTCGATAGAAACTACAACAGACGCTAAGATCTTGTATGGGAAGAATATGGTCAAATCCAAATGCTATGGAGTAAATAATGATTTTTTCGATGTTAATAATCTTGAACTGAGTAGAGGTTTATTTTTTTCTGATCATCATATGAATGGTGTAAATGTCTGCATACTAGGTGCGAATGCGGCAGCAAGATTATTCTTAGGGAAGAACCCAATCGGAAATTATGTGAAGTCAAACAATGTCGTATTTAAGGTCATAGGGGTACTGAAAAAGAGGATGATCTCAAAAGAAAACCTTACCAAGCTAGATGTGAATAATTATAGTAATATCATATTCATACCATTCGATACGTATAAGCTTAGGGTCAACAATAAAATCAGAATCGGAAAAGATGACGTAAAGCGTAATGATGATGATGAGACAGAGAACAAGAATTATCACCAGTTAGATAAGGTAGTGGTCAAGCTTGCCGATGCTAAGAGTATGGAGTCTAGCGCTGAGTTGATCAGCCGGATATTATTAAGAAGACATAATGATCAGCCCGATTTTGAAATCAAAGTGCCAGAGTTACTTATCAAACAGCAACAAAGTACACAGGAGACGATGAATCTCATATTAGCAGTCATCGCAGGGATATCACTCCTCGTAGGAGGGATCGGCATCATGAATATCATGCTCGCTAGTGTACTAGAACGTGTAAAGGAAATAGGATTGAGGAGATCTATTGGAGCGACTGAAAAGGATATTATCTATCAGTTTTTATTGGAAGCGATTGCAATCAGTCTCGCAGGCGGGATAATAGGCGTCATAATGGGAATAATAGGTGCAAAAGTCATAGCAGCATATGCTGACATCACTACTGTAATATCATTTTCTTCTATTTTAGTCAGTTTCGGTATTGCAGTAAGTATTGGGGTCATATTTGGGATCATGCCAGCGCAGAAAGCGGCAAAGATGGATCCAATCACTGCACTGAGAACAGATTGATAATGATGAAATTTACAATTATTAGATAAGTGCCTCTATTCCAGAAATAGTAATAATATATGAACAAACTAATACAATTATCAATCATAATTCTACTCGGATACGCATCATCGGTAAATGCTCAAGAAACCATCAGAGCAAGTATTTATGATATTATAAAATCAGCCCAATCAGAGTCTCCTGATTATCTTCTAGCTAAAACAAGTAGAGAGAATGCAGAGTGGATTTTTATCGGTTCGAAAGCGATATTTAAACCGCAGATAGGATTTACAGCCACCTTACCCAATGTCAATAGGAGTGTATCTCAGATAAATTTGCCAGAGGGTACGCGATTTATTAATAATTCATTTATGACCAATAGCGTGGGGCTGAATCTGAATCAAGTGATCTCATCTACGGGAGGTTCTGTATTTGTATCTACTGATCTTGAAAGGCTAGATCAGTTTGCTCAGAATGGAATCGATGCGAGCTCTTCTTATCTGTCTTCCCCGATTAGAGTTGGATTCAATCAACCATTTTTGAGACAGAACCCTTTCAAATGGGATAAGAAAGAAGCAGAAATTAATTATGATCTAGCTAAGAAGCAGTATGTGGAAGATAAAGAAAGTATAGCTTTCGATGCGGTGAATAACTTCTTCGATCTCTATACGACCAAGCTAAGCCTGATTGAAGCTATAAATAACAGAGATTATCTAGATTCTATCGCCCTAAATGCAAAAGGAAGATATGAAGTAGGCCGAATCTCAGAAACGGATTTACTACAGATGCAACTCGGCGCAAAAAATGCAGATGGAACTGTAGCTAGATTAGAATTGGGTGTTCAGAATAAAGAAGAAACACTTAGAGACTTTCTAGGTCTGAGCAATGAGGTGGAATTCGACTTGAGTGCCCCAGAAGCGATTACCACTTATACGGTAGATAAGGAAAAAGCACTAGAATTCGCTAGGAAACATAGAAGTCAGACAGAGCAATTTCGATTGAATATGGTAAGAGCGGAGAGACAGGTGGAGCTGGCTCAAAAAAATAATGGCCCTAATTTACAGCTATCGGGATCATTCGGATTGACGAAAAGTTCTGATGAGCTGAGAGGTGCATATAACAATCTACTAGATCAAGAAAGAGTAAGTCTGTCGATCAATATTCCGATTGCGGATTTCGGTAGGACTAAAGCCCAAAGAGAAATTGCAAAGTCCAACCTAGAAAGAACAAAACTACAAGTCCGCCAAAATGAAGTAAGCTTCGAACGTGAAATCATGGTGAATGTTGAGCAATTCGAACTTAAAAGAAGTCAACTCCAACTGTCCGAAGAAGCGCTAGAGATAGCACTCAAAAGATTGGATATTGCAAAAAAACGATTTCAAATAGGTAAGATCGATGTTACGAATCTTAATATCGCAATCCAAGAAGAACAAAACGCAAGACAGCAGTATTTCAATAATCTATGGGATCTATGGAGAGCACATTATACAATCAGGAATCTGACGCTCTATGACTTCGAGACTAATACTCCATTAGAGTAAATTATGTAGCAACAAGTTAAAGTGGCTTTAGTCAGTGTAGTTTTCAGAAGTAGTTAGATAAACAGTTATGGAATAAGGATACTCCTAAGTAAATAAGGCTTCCATCTCCTTACCGATACCAGCTTTATATGGATGGAGGCTCGACTTGAGTAGGGTCATGGTGTCATATTGACTTCCATACACATTCATAAGTTTCCATTTGGATACACCCATACTGAGAAGGTATGTAGTGATCTCGGGCAGGTTCATTGGTACTTGTTGTCTCCATAATTCTACACCATTGCTAGCTGTATAGTGGAGTAATGTGGCTTTATGTCCATGTTGAGAACTAGTGGTAAGTACATTCGGGTGAGATTGGATTATGTTTTTTAGCTCATTGATGTTACCGTCTAATAGTTGATCTATTGCTTCTTCGAATGGTCTATTATATTCAGTCTTTCTGAGATCAAGTACATCTTCCCATGATTTATATCCATATTCGCAAGCTATAGTCCATTGACAATCGGTCAGATCAAGATTGGCTTTTTTCAGTTCTGCTATTGGTTCTCCGAGTTGCAGCGGATGGTAATTGCTTATTTCTGCCAATAGATAATCATTGCCTGATAGTATCCCGTCATACAGCATATTAGCAAGAACAGTCAAGTGCTCTTGAATCTGAGGAAATGCAGTATGACGGATCGCCTCACCATAGTAATTTCTTATTTCTTGTACTATTTTGGGTCTGTATATCTTCATTTGGCGTTGTAATATACCTGATTTTCACTATTAATTTTGGTTAGACATATTGATGTCCATTGTTGGATAGGGGAATTCGATATTGGCTTTGTCAAAAGCTTTCTTTACATTCTCTGTCATGTAGAATTTTACATCGAAGTAGTGTTCGCTTTTGCAGAATGGGCGCGTTGCCAAATCTACAGAACTATCACCAAGATTAGCGACGACTACGCCTTGAGCGGGACTAGCCAATATATGAGGGCACTGTTTTCCCACTTCTAATATGATCTTTCGAGCTTTATCGATATCACCATTGTAACTTATCCCAAAGGTAAGTTCTACCCCTACAGTGCCTTGACCCGATATATTTGTGATTGTATTGCCAGTGACATTACTGTTTGATACGTATATCCGTTTGTTATCTAGAGTAGCCAGTTCAGTGTTGAATGCATTGATGGATTCGACAGTGCCGATATTGCCACCACCTATATCTACGAGATCGCCGACTTTGATAGGTTTGAATATCATGAGCATTACACCAGAAGCTACTTGTCCGAGACTACCATTGAGAGCCATACCGACGCCGATCATAAGGCCACCCAAGATAGCGATGAATGAAGTGGTATCTACACCGAACATACCCGCCACAGATAGTAGTACCATGACCTTCAGCGCTGCTCCAAGAATAGAAGATAAAAACTTTGTCAATGAAATATCTGTTCCCGATTTAGCCATCGACTTTTCAAATACTCTGACCAGTTTTTTGACGATCCAGAAACCAACGATTAAGGTTATGATAGCCATTAGTATTTTAGGAGCATATCCTATGGCGAGGTCAGTGATTTTTGATGAGATTTTTACGATGTCCATAATTGTTTTTATTTTGAAGAGATTATTTTGAAGTTATAGAATTACCAAAATGGAACTGCCACTAAGTCGATTCTTTATTTAAAGTATTATGACTATAAGCGCTATGAAAGTCACCAAACTAAAATACAAAAAACAAGATGCCCGAAGATATAAATCCAGTAAATGCAAGTAAGGTCGTCATGATGGTCCATGATCTGAAGGTTTGTTTTTCGTCCATGCCGAGGTACTCTTTTACCAACCAGAATCCGCTATCATTTACATGGGATAGTATGCTAGCGCCAGATGCTATAGCGATCACTAAAGCGGCCAATTGACCTCCTGTATACATAGCACCTTCTATTATAGGCGCAACCAATCCTGCTGCAGTAATCATCGCTACTGTAGCTGATCCCTGTAGGACTCTGACGATACATGCCGCTAAGAAGCCGAAGACGATTACAGGGAATCCCCATTCGGCGAAAGAATTGGCAATGATTTCTCCCGCTCCAGTATTGACGAGTACTTGCTTGAATACACCACCTGCGCCTGTAAGCAGGATGATAGTGCCGGCGGGTTCCATAGATTTTGTGCTTATTTTAAATAGCTCTTGTGATGAGAATCCTCGGCCGATTCCTAGCGCGTACCAGACTATTATATTCGCGATTATCAATGCGGTAAATGGATGACCTAGTAATGTAACTATATTTATAATACTAGGATTAGTGATTTCTATAAGACCAGATTTCATCATTGTGCCCAGCAATATGAGTACGATCGGAACTAATATAATCGAGATTATGAGTGCTATGTTAGGAAGATTTTTGGTTTCATTATTTTGATCGTCGCTTACTAGATGAGGCGCTTTGATATGAATTTTTTCAGCTATATATCTGCCATAAAGTAGTCCGCTTAAAATAGCGGTAGGAATTCCCGCTAAAAAACCAACTAATATGACCCATCCTAGATCAGCATCGAGTATATCCGCAACGGCTACGGGACCCGGCGTAGGAGGTATGAAAGCGTGCGTGATGGCTAATCCTGCCAATAGTGGAATCGCATAAAGAAGTAATGACTTGCCCGTTTTTCGCTGTAGTGCATATATGACGGGAATCAGTATGATGAATGCCACGTCGAAGAATACAGGAATAGCCACTACGAATCCAGTCAATAGCATAGATGTCGGTGCATTTTTGATCCCCATGGATCGGATCAGCCACTGAGCTATAGCTTCTGCTCCGTTTGATTTTTCTAATATAGCACCAAACATAGCTCCTAGACCCACGACTACTGCCACGAATCCCAAGGTTGATCCCATACCTTTTTGTATGGTTTCGATTATAGTAAGTGCATCCAGCCCAGCGAATAACCCTGTCAATATACTCGATATCAGTAAGGATATAAACGCAGGAAGCCTCAAGGCCAATATTAAAATAAGTAGTATAATGATTCCGACAAGTACGCTTAATATTATGCTCATGGACTAGATTTTTTATTAGAAATGTAGATTATCGATTCCAGATTGTATGGTGCGATGGGCCATTGGGATCATCTATTCGTTGGTATCTGTGAGCTCCAAAGTAATCTCGCTGGCCTTGGATGATATTAGCCGTAGATTGTTCATTTTTGTAGGTCTCGATGTATGTCAATGCGGCACTGAGACATGGAACTGCAGACCCTGACAGCATAGATTGTGCACATATTTCTCTTAGTGAATTTAGTCCTTCGGATACGATATTCACATATGTAGTATTATTTAGTAAGGTGGGCTCTTCTTTTAGTTTTACCTTCATATCTTCCATTAATTCAGACCTTATGATACATCCGTTGGTCCAGATTCTCGCTACCTCAGGCATATCAATATTCCATTGATAAGTATCAGAAGCTGCGTAGATCAGCTCTAAACCTTGATGATGATTGATGATTCTTGCTATCTTGTAAGCTTCGGCAAGTGTATTAAGATCGATATCTTTTTTATTGATAGACGTAGCATATAGTTTGTTGGCAGCTATCCTTTCGTCTTTGAATGCGGATTGGTACCTAGCGAAGAGAGCGGCAGTAAGAGTATTGACTGGTATGCCTAATTCGCAAGCGGCGATGGTTGTCCAGCTACCTGTCCCCTTATTTCCAGCCTTATCTAGGATGATGTCTATGAGGTGAGTATCTCCTTCTTTTTTTCTAAGGACTTCGACTGTGATTTCTAGTAAGTAACTATTTAGATCTGTCTTGGTCCATGATTCGAATACATCCGCTATCGAAGAGGAGTCATAGCCCGCGGTATATCTTAAGAGTCCATATATCTCAGCAAGGAATTGCATCTCAGCGTACTCTATGCCATTGTGTACCATCTTGACAAAATGTCCAGCACCACCTCTCCCTATATAGCCACAACATGCTCCTCCATCCTTGTCTTTGGCAGCTATTGATTCTAGAGCATCTTTGCAGATTGCATATGCTTCTGGCTCTCCTCCTGGCATGATCGATGGTCCTTTTAGTGCGCCTTCTTCACCACCAGATACTCCCGTACCTATGAAGTATAGGTCATGTTTGGCGAGTTTGTTATTTCTTTCTTGAGTCAATTTGTAATGAGAATTACCACCATCAATAATCAAATCGCCTTTGTCCAACAGTGGAATCAGTGAATCGATCGTACTGTCTACAGCTGACCCTGCAGAAATCATCAGAAATATGGTCCTAGGAGTCTTTAGAGATCGTACAAATTCGTCCAAGTCTTCATGGCCTTCTACTCCTGTAAGATCAGGATATGCGTGGATAAATTTTTGAGCCACTCTTTCTTCGGAGTCCTTCACATATCTGTTATATAAGCTTAAGCTTACTTGCTTGTCTGCAAAATTTCTAGCTAGACTTTTCCCCATTACGCCTAATCCAATAAGTCCAAGTTGTTTTTTCATGATTTGCTCTCTTTTATTATAGTATCTATAATCTGTTCTACAGTATTATTAATATCGCATCTGATGGCATATTCTGGAATATCCAATATTTCAAACTGCGAATGTAACAAACTCGGCGGCATGAAATGATGTGTTCTTGAAGTGATTCGCTTATAGATCAAATCAAAACTACCATCTAGAAATATCCAATGAATTTGTCTCTCAATGTCCTCAGACAATTGAATTCTATACATTTCCTTCAAGGCAGAGCACGCTATGATTAATCCTGATTCGGTTTTTAAAATAAACTGATTCATAGCTTGTAACCATCCTTTGCGATCTGTATCGTCAAGGGGCAGACCAGATTTCATTTTGGCTACATTGTCAGCTGGGTGAAAATCATCTCCATCATAAAATGGTATAGCAAGAATATCAGAAAGTGCCTGACCGATGGTACTCTTTCCACTTCCTGATACTCCACAGATGAAGTAGATCTTGTTACCATAAGAACAGTATGGTGATTCGGACATATAGTTAATTATCATTTACAAGATACACTGATTAGGATAAATGAAAAGATGTACCAAAGTTAAAAATGAAGGTTGAAATAGAAATGTGAATTTGTATTCCTAAAATTAAATAAACGAGCGGTTACATATCATTTTGACCTTAGTTCTTTCAATTAATTAGGTATAAAAAAATGAAACTAAGAAAGAAAATGAAAGAAGACAATTATTATCACCTAAAAATAATAGATATGCAAGTGCATTTTGTAGCACATATTTGATGTGGGATAGAAATGTAGCTTCTTTAAATAATTTGTAATATTGCACACTTGGTTCAATATATGAAAGACAGAAAAAGAAAAATAAAAATCGCTTTTTTCGCTGACATCTTGGTCAAAGACTTTGACGGGGCGTCTCGTACTATGTTTCATATTATAGAGCGGATTCCGAAGGATGAATTCGAATTTGTTTTTTTCTGCGGGATGCCACCTAAGCGAGATATAGGTCATGAGGTCTTCGTAGTGCCTTCGATTCCGATTCCATTTAATAGTACATATAAGTTGGCGATTCCCATGTTCAGTTGGTTTTCAATGAGGAAGCGATTGAAGGAATTTCGTCCGGATGTGATTCATATAGCTTCGCCTTCTCCATTGGGGGATTTTGCATTTCAGTATAAGCGCAGTAGAGATATTCCAGTGATTACAATCTACCACACTCATTTTCTATCTTATATAAGCTATTACTTGAGGCCACTTCCTTTTTTGTCAAATCCAGCGGTTAAAACAATCGCCTATGGACAGAAAAAATTTTATGATCAATCTTCTTTGATGTATATTCCAACCATGCAGATGGTCCATGAATTGCATAGATATAAATTTGATACGTCGAAGATGAAAATATGGCAACGAGGAATGAATCACGAACTATTCAATCCTAATAAACGAGACATACCACGAATCAAGTCGATAACTAAAAATGATAAACCTAATATTCTTTTTGCTTCCAGGCTCGTATGGGAGAAAAATCTTGCTACCCTAATCAGGATTTATAGAAAGAGTAAGATCGAAGGGGATAAGTATAATTTTATCATAGCAGGGGATGGAGTAGCACATGATAAGCTGAAAGAGAAAATGCCGGATGCTTACATGCTAGGAAAAGTAGACCACGACAGTTTGGCTGCATTATATGCTTCTGCAGATATATTTTTATTTCCATCAGTATCAGAGACGTATGGTAATGTAGTGGTAGAGGCGATGGCGAGTGGCTGCCCATGTATCATCGCTAGAGGTGGTGGATCTCAGAGTCTAGTAGAGCACGGGAAGACTGGATTTTTGTGCGAACCAGAAGACGAAGCAGATTACCTCAGTAGGATTAATCAGGTACAAGAAGATCACAATCTTAGAGAGGATTTTATTTCCAATGGGATTGAATATACGAAAACCCTCAATTGGGATACACTCTGCGAGACTTATTTTGATGATATTGCCAGGCTTGGTAGTACGGGAGATCTGCCTTTAGATACAGTTCGGGTCCAATGATATCATTCTATCAAAAATATAAGAAGCCTATAAAGTGGAGCTTGTTGGTATTGGTCGTTGCTTTTGTAGGACAGTTTGTTTGGAATTCTGATCTAGAAGTGATTGGAGGATATCTAAGGAAGATGCCATTTACATTTATAGGTATTGTGGGGCTTTCATTTTTAGCATACCTGAGTGCCACGTTATCGTGGAAGTTGTGCATGGGTTCTGATAGTGCTAAGACTGGATTGCTACAGCTGTTTATGATTCGGCATGTGGGAGAGATGCTTAGTGTGTTCAATCCTACGAGCGTAATCGCTGGCGAGACACTCAAAGTGCATTACTTGTCTAGAAACGGAGTAGATAATAAGCGATCTGTAAGTTCGATATTGCTTTCTCGAATTTTGATTATTTTATCCGCTCTTTTATTGATTATTCTATCGGTGTTCTACCTAGTATTAGGAGTCATAGGTGATAATCAGGAGCTTCCGATCATCATTCTTGCACTGATTATTGTTAGTGGATTTGGGTATCTATTGGCTAGGTTTTTATTGCATTCTAAGTTGTATTTATACCGATCTATGACTAAGATGCAGGAGCGATTTGGACATAAATATATTTCCGATAAGATTTTATTATCTATCAGGGAGATCAATCAAGAAGCACATTTATTCTTTACTGATAATCAGGGTAAGTTTATCTTGGCATTTATATTATCTGTCATACATTGGATACTAGGAGCTGCCGAGTTTTATTTGATATTGCGCGTGTTGGGATTAGATATTTCCGTGGTCAATGCTGTAGCAATAGAGATGGGCGTGATCCTTTTCAAGACAGTCGGCGCTATCGTTCCGGGTCAGGTAGGAGTTGAAGAATATGCCAATAAAATAATGTTAGAAGCTGTAGGGATAGCTGGAAATGAAGTCTGGTTGGTCGTATCTATCATGCGTCGTGCGAGGCAGTTATTTTGGGTAGGTGTAGCGGGTATTTTTTATGTTTTTATGAGAAGGAAGTCACCTCAACCAAAAGGATAACATTCAATTTATGTGCGTTCATATTGAACAAATATGAGTACGTATTCGTAATAGACAAAACACTTGAATAGTAAATCTGTGATTCGATCAGTTCGGCGATTTCGAAAAAATGGTTTTGTAATATATGAAGCCTATATTTTCTATGATGTGTATTTTGTCAAGTACCCGATTCTGTTTTGCCCTAGTTTATGTAATTCAATTGTATATTTGAATTTAATTTAGAAAATCAACACCCAAATTATGGCCTCAAAAATATTAGATTTTAGCAATTTGAAAGGTGATTTTACTGGTGGATTAGTTGCCGGAATTGTGGCACTTCCATTGGCATTAGCATTCGGAGTTCAGTCAGGCATGGGGGCTATTGCCGGACTCTACGGGGCGATCATGGTAGGAATATTTGCAGCTATATTTGGCGGCACGTCTACACAAGCAAGTGGTCCGACAGGCCCTATGACCGTTGTATCTGCAGCTTTAGTGGCGGCAGCTATTCAGATGACTGGTAGTCTAGAGTCCGCTATGGGTATCATACTGTTGAGTTTTTTTCTTGGCGGAGTTTTACAGATTGTTTTTGGATTGATGAATATTGCTGGATACGTCAAGTATTTCCCATATCCAGTAGTTTCGGGTTTTATGAGTGGGGTAGGTTTGATTATAATCATCCTTCAGATATTTCCATTTATGGGTTTGTCTTCTGCAAAATCAACATTTCTCGTCCTACAAGACTTGCCACGGTTATTTGCAGAGTTTAATATCTATGCATTAACTCTAGGAGTACTTACGGTATTGATCTATTACGTATTTCCTTATATTACCAAAGCTATTCCGAGTGCATTGGTTGCTTTAGTCGTTGCTACATTGGTTAGCTATTTCGTAGGGTGGGATGTGCCCATTATTGGTGAGATACCATCAGGGATTCCAGACTTACAAATCAAGACTATGTTTACCAATATTCCTGCCGAAGCATATTCTATGATTTTTGAATATGCGGCTGTTCTTGCGGTTTTGGGCAGTATAGACTCCCTACTCACTTCAGTGATTGCGGACAATATGACGAAGACTAGGCACAATAGTAATAGAGAATTAATAGGTCAAGGGATAGGTAATATGCTCGCTGCAATGATCGGTGGTATTCCTGGAGCTGGAGCGACAAAGGGTACAGTAGTTAATATCAATGCAGGCGGTCGTACTAGGATCTCCGGGGCTATTCATGGTCTACTTTTACTGGGGGTTCTCCTGGGTCTGGGATGGTTGGCGGCACATATTCCATTGTCAGTATTAGCGGGATTGCTTATACCTATTGGATTTAAGATTATAGATACGAAAGGTCTAAAGCACCTGTTCAAAGTTCCAAAAGCGGATGCGGTCGTGTTGGTATTGGTACTACTGATTACTACGTTTGGCAGTCTGATTCAGGCGGTAGGCATAGGTGTGGTACTTGCTTGTATATTATTCATGAAGAAAGCAAGTGACCTTGGAGAAAAAGGGATCGTAATGGAATCTATAGCGGATCTAAAAGATGAAAAACCATGGCAAGACGAATTGCCCTTTTATGAACTGTATAAGAATAAGGTACTAATTAAGCACTTGAATGGTCCACTGTTTTTTGGATATACGACGCATCTCAAGAACCAAGTTGCCGATATGAGTAAAGATATAGAGGTGTTGATTATCCGTATGGATCAGGTGCCTCTCATCGATCAATCTGGATTGTATGCCCTAGAAGATATCGTATTTGATTTGGAATTAAATGGAGTGCAGGTATATTTTGTGAATCTCCAAGAGCAACCAATGGATATGCTCAGATCGATTGATATTATCCCAGATTTAGTACATGAGAGTCACATTTTTGCAAATGTAAAAGATGCTTTTGCTTATATAAAGAACGTAGTCAGTACTCGATGATACCCATACCTACAGTATGATCTTTAAACTACTAGGCTAGTTAAAAAAAAAGTAAGGCAGTCATGGTCTAGTGAATAAAAGGATATTCTATATTTTGCAATATCCCTACTTTATAGACATCATCCATTTATCACGGTGTCATAATCCAAGAAGTAGACTACCTTGAGAGAGATACTGTTCGTCTGTCTGTAGTCGAATAAATTTGAGAAGTTGGAGAAGTAATTATTATCGAAGTTTCGATCACTGCCACTTATGTTGTTTTTCCATACGACTATGATATCGCTACCTTTGGTAAATCTCCAAGTATAATTAAGGTCTAGCGTAAAAAAATTGAAATTCACATCATAGATATCTTCTCCTGTTTCTGTCTTACCATCGAATGCTAGATCAGTAAGAGATCCATCATCCTCTAATCTGCCAAATTTCACATATTGGACTTGATCCCAATTGTGACGGATTCTAGTGGCAAGAGACATTTTATCATTGAATATATACTGTACTCTCAGACTATTGTCGAATGTCGATCTATTTCGTGTGCCATACATCACATCCCCGTCACTGATCCCAACTATGTCTTGGGGTGTAAAGGCCGTACTTACGAAGCCGTTATCATTTTTGGATGTGGTATAGTTAGCCGATAAGAAAAACGATAATTGATCGTTGACTCTTACTCTAGGGCTGAAGTCTATATTGGTAAATTGTCTTCCCTCTTCTCCAAATTTTCGATAGAAACCTCTGATATCTAGCGCGAATGTTTTCCTATAATCCGATGAAAAGAATGAGCTTGCAGAGAATGAAGTTGGAAACTCATAAAACTTAGAAAAATCTCTCGTTCGAGGTTCGAAATAATCAAATGAGGTAAATGGCTCATATCTTATATTTCCTCCGATAGCATTTCTACTTTTCCATAGTACAAAGCCTCTGAGCCCTAGGCCATAGTTTACAAATTTATTCGGACTGTATAATCGGTCATAATTTTGACTCACCCCTATTTCCCATCTTTGGACTTTATCGTTACCCGGTTTGAATTGATTGTAAGATACTTCAGAATAAACTTTTCTTTCGTTTGGACCAAATAATATACCTAAATCATTAGGATTGTAATTGTCAGATTCTTCATTGTAGAATATTTCTCCTTGCCAATTTCCACTTATTTTGGCTGCGCTCAGAGAATAGGTATGGCCAGTATTGGTTCCGCTATTAAAAAATTGATTCGCAACCACTGCTTTACCACTGATGGCATACGTCTGTGATTTATTTCTCAAGCCGAAGAATAGACCCGTTACATTGGCATTATAGTCATCGCCGAATCTCGTCACGTTGGTGTTTATCAGCGTCACTACACTATTATTAGGTAAGTTTTGATCCGCTACGGCGACATTATAGTTGGTCAGAGGATTGGTTCGTACTTGTCTTTGCAGCCCAGTTATAGTATCACGGATCACAGCAAATTCTTCTCCTTCTACTGCATTAAATAATCCTAACCCTGTACCGGAAGAAGTTCTACCTGATACTTTTGTAGCATTATACAGCTGTGCTTGGAGTGGATTGGCAGTGACAATTTCATTTGATTGAAGATTGGTGAATGCACTGAAGTAATTTATAGGCCTTCCACCTACTCTTCTGGTATAAAACAGATTTCCTTTATCGAATAGCTCTGTTCCTTCTTTGAAGAATTGCCTGTTCTCATCAAACTGTATTTCGAATGGAGATAGATTGAGAACTTCGTTATCAAAAATCACCTGACCAAAATCTGGAACTACTGTCATGTCTAATGTAAATGCATCATTGATTCCATATTTAAGATCCATTCCTCCAGTGTAGGCGGGTGTAACAGAGGTAGCTTGATTGATACTTGGATTTCCTATGGTGTTGATATAACCGGTCACAAATGGTATGATCGAAAGCCTCACGGGTGATTCTATATTTGATATTCCTTCTAGCCGTCCTGCCTGATTTAGGAATCCGTCGATAGCTGGATTTACAGGATTCCAGTATACATTTTCTCGGAATCTTCTAATCTCTCTTATGAATTGGATATTCCAGTTTTGTATATCTGCATTCGCAAATCTGAGGGAAAGATAGGGTATGAATAACTCCACGGACCATCCATTATCTAAGAATCGTACTTCACTATCCCAAATCGCATCCCAGCTGGAATCTTCATTTCCCGCTGAGATTTTAATATCCTGCTGTACTCCCGACGCAGTCACATTGAATGAAAATCCATTCAGCCCATCTTGATACGTATCAAATACTACGCCAAACCAATCTGTGTTTCCTCTTTGATCTCTTGGCGATAGCTCTTTGAGGATTTTGTCGGGCTCTGTATCATACATCATGGCTCCTATGTATATACCTCTATCTGTATAAAGTAATTTTACTTCCGTCTTTTGAGAAACAGGATCTTCGAATACGGGGTCAGTCTGTATGAAATTGGTAGCTATTTCTGATTTGTCCCATGCCTTATCGGTAAGAAATCCGTCTATGTTTATTTTCTCTTCTTTACTTATTCTATTGATTTGGATTACTTTTTTAGCTGCTTGGGCACATAGAGTATGGGAGAACATTCCAGTACAAAAGGTAAAAATAAGTAAGAACAGTTTTTTCATCCTGCAAAAGTAATAAGCTACTTGGACTTAATTCATAATGTATTGCTAATTATTATAATATATTTCCTAAATGACATATTTGATATTTATACTGAATAGGGTATGTCTAGGACGACCAGCATAGTAGTGTCTAGGCGCATTGCCACCAAATGAGGATGCATTGACCAATGTCATCGCAGCATATTTTTCATCCCACAGATTCACAAAGTGGATTCTTGGAGATATCTGCCATTTGCCACGATTCCAGCGATAACCAGCAAGTGCATTGACCAATTGATAGGACTCTGATTGGATAGAGTTATCATCTCGCATTTGATATGCATCTACGAACTGATAGCGTAGATTAGCAAACCAGCCTTGGTGCACCCCAGAAATGATGGTCGTGAACACCTGTAACGGGGCACCTGGAATAGTGTTGCCAGAGAAATCAATTTCATTATCTATAAAGTTGATGTACCGATTTTGCATCACGTTATAGTTGACTTCTATATTGAGATTCTTCTGGTCTATATTTCTTAGTAGTTTATATTTTAGACCCAGTTCTACTCCTGCATAATATGCATTTCCACTATTTGTATTTATGGGTTGATTGGTTTGATCTCTTTCTATCGTGATGAGGTCTGTAGCCCACATAGAGTAGATCTCTCCTCTGTATTCTAGATGATCAGCGATGATTCCTTTGCCGCCTAGAGATACATTCCATGCGGATGAGGGGAGTAGATCTTGGCTATACTGACCACTAGGCAGTAGCGCTTGTTGAGGACTAAAATAATTGACCCCTCGCCCTACAATAACATACAGTCGGTTGTAGCTGTTCAGTCGATAAGAAAATGTCGCTTCTGGTAATATGAATGCTCTGTCTAGTACATCACTACCTTCAGCAGATATGGATACGTATTGGGCATTTAGTCCTAGTTTGTAAGCCCATTTATGAGAGATCTCGGCATCGAGTTGGGTGTATAGTTCATATATAGATCTATGCTCGTCACCTTCTCCGAATTGAGCACCTTTCGAGTCGACATCAGTATCGAAGAGTTGAAAGTCGTACCCTTCATTTTGTAATCTGTAACCGACCGTATATACTTCATCATATCCCGGGCGCTCATATGTAAACTTTCCTTTTACGCCATATGTATCTGCGGATTCGTCGATCGTATTGAATGGTCTAAGCTCTGAACTCTCAAATATCTGCCCATAGGCGGTATGAGACATCGACCTCTTGTAGTCAAAAGCATAGTCAATATTTAAGCCGATCAATGTCCGATTATAATCTTCATTGCCTCGTGCTTTGTTCCATGTAAATGCAGCTTTCGAAGGCTCGTTGTCATAGTCTTCTCTATTAAGTGAGCTAGGTATGAATGCCTTCAAGTCTACGTGATTGAAAAGACCAGTAAGTTTTAATTTACCACCCCTATTCATGGTATAATTAAGTGTAAGATTGCCTCTAGTGAATTGATTATTGTCTCGATAGCCATCATCAGTTACATGTGAATGATAGATAGATAGATTATGCGAATTCTTCCTGTCGGTTCTTCCGAGGTTGATTTGATTTTGGGTAGTAAAGTGCCCCCATTTTCCTATTGTATTATTGGTAGTCAGTTCAGTTTTTTCTTCAGATCTAATATTCTTATTTTTTATTATGATGGCACCCCCGTAACCAGCTTCGTAATCACTTCCGGTTGTTCCTTTTATTATTTCTATGCGATCGGCCATATGTAGTCCTAGATCTTCTATGGCACTTTCCCCTATACTATTGTGTAGAGGTATATTATTATAAAAGGTTTTCACATCCGAGGTTGCGAATTGAGATGTGCTTCCGATCCCTCTTATGGTCAGTTTATTGGTGTTGAACCCTCCTGATTGCATATGTAATCCTGGAACTATGTTCAGCACATCACTGGTACTGCCGGGGATGGTAATTTCGTTTATTTTCTTGGTAAGGGTTGTTGTGTTTTCGGCTTCGGAAATAATGTATTTAGCATTGATTTCGACTGGTGCATCGTGATAATCCAATATCATTTTTTCGATCAATACGATCCGATATTTGTTTTGTCCATTGAGAATTAATTCTTGTTGTCGATAGCCTATATAGCTTATCTGTAGTGTGTCGCTCGATGTTAGAAGGGTAAAAGTACCATCGATGCCCGAGATGGTGCCATTTTCTGTTCCTTTTTCAATAATAGTTACGCCTATAAGTGGCTCACCGTTCCTATTTACTACTATTCCACTGACTACCTCCTGACCTAAAACTAAAGTTGGAAATAAAAATATTGAATAACAAATGATAAAAAATGACTTCATGCGATGCGTTGAGATAAAGTAAAATTCTCATCAAAGATTCACATATATGATCTCTTTTTATCAAAAATAATGTTTTTCTTTTGTTATTTAAGCGCTAATCGTCCTCTGAACTCGGTAATTTATTGGATATTTATCATCAACTATATTTGAAATTTATGAAAACAATACTTCAACTTATATTTATCTGTATTACTTCTTTTACCATCAACGCGCAATCTGCGATAGGCACTTGGAAAACCATCGACGATGAAGACGGAAAAGTAAAGTCACACGTAGAGATCTATGAGCAAAACGGCAAGCTATATGGAAAAGTATCCCGACTAATCAGTACAAAGACTACAGTATGTAGTGATTGTAAAGGGGCAAAAAAAGGGCAGGCCATTGAAGGTATGGAAATCATATGGAACCTTGAAAAAGATTCAGACACAGAATGGGAAGGAGGATATATACTAGATCCCGCATCGGGCAAAGAATATAAGTGTAAAATCGAACTTACTGATGCGAATACATTAAATGTCAGAGGGTTTATCGGTTTTTCTTTATTGGGAAGAACCCAAACATGGTACCGTGTGGATAACTAAGATGTGTCCCTAAAATAATACGGAAGCGAAACGGAGTAAAAGATAAATTACTTTCGCTTTCTATTGAAGCTATTTTACGATAGTTTTTTAAATCACGACGTTGGGACAATGAGGAAGGCAGGTGATTTTGGGGACAAAAAAAAGCAGGGTCTCAAATTAATGAAAGCCCCTGCATAACCCCAAAAAACCAATTGAAAACAATCGTCTTTACTCCCGATTTGGAAGTGTATATTTTTAAATAATTACTTTTAACTATTGGATTTAATATCTTGATTTTTTGATTAAAATCAGATGGAGTTTTTAAAAACAGCAGGGATCCAAATTAATGGACACCCTGCATAACCCCAAAAAACCAATTGAAAACAATTATTCTTACTCTCTTAATGAGAGGATTTTTATTTTACATTTTATAGATTCGCTTTCGTATCTATTTGTTAGACTTCATTATTGCAATTAAGTCACAAAAAAATTAAACATATTATAATTATTGCTTTTTAGTTCATAATTCAAAATGAATATTATTGAATCTAATTCAAAATTTATAATTTATATGTTGTAAATCTTTTGATATATATTTAAGACAATACTTGATTACAGAAGTCACATTTTTTACAAAAAAAAATTATTTATTTTAATTATTTATTCTGATCTATCATGTAAATAATTGATATACAATACATTGAGGTGGATGTAAATATTTTTTATGTATTTATTTAACCACTGTATCGGAGTTGAATAGAAAATAATAAACAATTTTATATTGATTATTACGGTCTATAATTATCATCTTGTGAGAAATTACGAGACCCCAAAGAGTGAAATTAACCGAGTAATAGTAGTTACTGATGGCAAAGATAAAAAAAGCATTTTTTTGTGGAAATTGCGGATTCGAATCTGCAAAGTGGATGGGGAAGTGCACTAGTTGTAATGAATGGAATACCTTCACCGAAGAGATTTTACAAAAACCGACTAAGCAGGAAGAAAAAAGTGCAGTATGGAAGGATGATTCGGGCATGAAGAATAAGCCGAAAGAACTACATACAGTCGTCACAGAAAATAGATCTAGAATAATTACGCCGGATGGTGAGCTCAATAGAGTACTCGGAGGTGGCTTGGTCAATGGTTCTATTATACTTATCGGTGGTCAGCCAGGGATAGGAAAATCGACATTATTACTTCAGTTCGCAACGCGCACAGACCAGAAAGTACTCTATATCTCAGGAGAGGAGAGTGAAGAACAGATTAAAATGAGAGCGGATAGAGTAGGTATCAAAAATAAAAATAGCTACATATACGCTGAGACCAATATCAATTCTATACTCAAGGCGGCCAAGCAATTAGATCCAGGTGTAATCATCGTGGATTCGATACAGACGATATCATCTCCGTTTCTAGATAGTACTCCGGGGAGTATTTCTCAAGTAAGGGAATGTACAGGTGAACTGCAACGATTTGCCAAAGAGACCAACATCCCGATATTTATCATAGGACACATCACAAAGGATGGATCGATAGCTGGGCCCAAGTTACTAGAACATATCGTAGACGTTGTCCTCCAATTTGAAGGAGATAGAAATTATTCGTATCGGATTTTGAGAACGCTCAAAAATAGATTTGGATCAACGGATGAGATTGGTATATATGCTATGGATCAGACTGGCCTTAGAGAAGTAGAGAATCCATCCGAATTACTCATCTCTCAGAACAATGAAATACTATCAGGAAGTGCTATCGCAGCATCTATAGAAGGGCTACGACCACTGATGATAGAGACACAGGCGCTGGTCACTCCAGCTATATATGGTACTCCACAGCGATCCGCTACAGGATTCGATCTCAGGAGACTATCTATGTTACTTGCAGTATTGGAGAAGAGATGTGGCTTAGCATTTGGTCAGAATGACGTATTTCTCAATATGGCGGGCGGATTGAAGGTTTCGGATCCATCCATTGATCTGGCTATAGTAGCTGCACTGATTAGTTCTCTGGAAGATATTAGTGTACATAAGAATATATGTTTCGCAGGTGAAGTAGGATTATCAGGAGAGGTTAGACCTGTGAGTAGAGTCGATCAGCGTGTGCAAGAGGCTGCTCGGTTAGGATTTGAAGTAATATTTGTTTCTAAGTTTAATTATAAAACAGAACCATCATACGATCTACAGATAGAAGTCAAAATGATCTCAAAAATCGATGACCTCCTACAGGAAGTATTTGCTTAACTATCCATTATGGTCCATATACTGAACTTAACTCTCATTCGGATGATAGTCAGCAGATACAATACGCTTTGGGATAAGTATTTTGATTCTGTCGGTGGACTTTTTATCGATCGTATACGAGCAACTTATTCGATTTCAAATTGTTATGTCAAGGATGAAGAAATGGACTAAATCTGATCTTATTACCTTATCACATTCACATCCGATCATTGCTTTTGATGGGGTTTGTAATCTGTGTGATGGCTTTGTTCAGTGGTTAATCAAAAGAGATAG
This sequence comes from uncultured Saprospiraceae bacterium, assembly GCA_938007965.1. Taxonomy (GTDB): domain Bacteria; phylum Bacteroidota; class Bacteroidia; order Chitinophagales; family Saprospiraceae; genus CAJXUU01. The sequence continues at coordinate 51,235 of CALLMH010000025.1, forward strand.
CAAAAAAAAATTCAGGTATGTCACATTACAATCCGATCCTGGTGATATATTATTATCAATGACTGATATTAGGAAAGAATCGGTTATCCTCGCTTACAAGGGATCTATGTACACATACAGCGATGTAGGCCTGACTAGTATGAAGATTCTGGGCAGAGGGTGGAAAGTATTATCATATATATCAATCTTGCCGAAAGGATTCAGAGATATGGTGTATCATATTATAGCTCGAAATAGATATCGCTGGTTTGGAAAGAAAGATGAATGTATAGTTCCGTCAGTTGAATTGAGAGAGTTGTTTTTGTGATTAGGAGGGAATATGTCCTGTAGCATGCAGCGTATCACACTTCAGCGTATCGTATCTATCCTGTATGTGGGGATTTTGGATAATCCACGTATTGCAGCATAATAAAAAAACCTTACCGAATTAACGATGATGCTTTTGCGTTGAGAGGGAAATCGGACCCTGACTTGACATAATATATAGATCAAGCAAACATTTTCGAAACGGTCTCATTTGTTTTAATGAATAAGGGGAGTATAATTCGAGATTAAAATCATTTTGTTAAATAAAATAATATTTAGACTATAGTATAGTAATCGGAACTCTAAGCTTAGTTGCGACTGGAATATGAATATCTATATCCTCGCTTGGCGTTTCAATAGAAACGATTAGAGAGTACCTTCCTACAGAATCATATTTTTTCAAGTGTGTACGCTCTTTCCACCAGCCTATAACCGGAAAAATACCTACATATTTACAAGCTGCAAGTTCGGTGGCTGTCATATTAACAAAATCAGAGTGCACTGAACCTAAATTTCGTGATTGAGAACCAATTTCCCAATTGGCGCCTGTTCCACCTACTCCTTCAGCACCCTCAACTGCAGCATTTACTCTTTGAGCAAACTCTTCCTCTGATTCTGCAGGTTTATTAATTTCAAATTTGAGCCCATGGGACCTATATCTATAGCGATCTTTCCAGCCAATTTCTCCAGGACCTGGCTCTATAAAATAAGAAATAGTTACTCTCAATGTAACTGGAGTATCTCCTAATTCAAGCAACGCTTCTTCCGGCCAAGGTAGTTCATAAAAGTGCATGTCTTTAGTTGTAACATTTGGCTTTCCTTCGGCTTTGTGAAAAGGCTGGATCTCTGATTGAGAAACCAAAGTTAAATTGTTACTCATTGAGTAAAGTGCTTTGTCTAAATCGGGTACCCCATAACCGCATATTCGTAATAGATTTCTATAGTTGGCTTTTGAAGAACCATCTATAAGAAATTGCTCTTTCATAACATCAGTCCATCGTGCTGAATGAATGAGTAATGCTCTTATTGTTTCAGGCCATGCTTCTGGATATTGAATTTGAATTTGAGCGGCCATCCAAGAGCCTTTTGCTGTCGCCGCGCTACTCATACTAAATGAATCAAATTGTCTATTAGCCGGTCTATAGTGCGTAGTCAAAACAGACAAATCATAACAGCCAGATGCAAAATCACCTTGTCCGTTCCTTGCTGCGTTTCCACCTTCTAAAACAATATCTGGTTTAAATGGCCATTTCTTATCTTCCCATGTTCTAGATGTAGAACTAAATGGAGATAATCCACCGGCAGGAGCTATAGCCTCGAAATCCTCTAATCCAGGTTCTTCTATATTTGTTTTTTCTGTATAAGCACCGATTGTTAAGGCATTCCAAGATTGACCTGGAGATTCAACAGATGTTACCAAATTGGATTCAGGGTATGTTAACCATAATGCATTAGATGTATTTCCGCTAGATAATAATATAAGCCTTCTCTCTTCATCTTCTGCACCAGAGCATAATGCATCAATAGCTCCAGAATATGATGTCGGACGACCTTGATCAAAATTAGTATCAACACTCACTGCCATACAAATGATTCTTTTTCTATTAGGATTGGCTATTTCTGCATAACTAATTACTTGTTTTGTTATGAAACCATAAAGCTCAGGATCATTGTGCTCTGCACCAGGCGGCAAAATTTTTCCTGATTCGAGTTTATGAGAAATGCCAATAGCATTTTGACTTTCTATTGCTTCTTGTAAATCTCCAAATATTGCAACTCCAGCCATTTGGGTTCCATGACCTTCATCGTCATCAATTCCCCATTCCTGAACATATGTATATTTATCTCTATCATCTAATATAGGACCAATAAGTGCATGACCGTTGTTAATTCCAGTGTCCAAAATACAAATGGCGGTGTTGGTGCCATCATCGCCAATCGCAATTCTCTGGCTCAGTTCTTCAACCCATTCAGCCTGATCCACATTATTTTCACTCATTATAAAACTAAGAGCTGTTTTTGCCTTTCGTAATTCAGCTAAATAGTTAAAAATTTGAATGAACTCGTTTAATTGGTCTTTATTACATCTACCTATGACAACCAATCGCTCTGGGAAATTGATAACTCCCTCCTTTAGTTCTATTCCTATTTGTTGGCAGGTCTCATTAAATATTTCTAGTACATTGAATTGAGGCTCAGTTCTTAGCCAAAACTCGCACCAAATAGGATGCTCGGTTGGAATCAAATCAGGGTTGTCTTGCCAAAAAGACTCAATAAAAGCGAGAGAAATATCTTGAATGGAATTTACTAAGTCCTGATTGTTATGTTTTTTTTGGTTTGCGTTTTTAGGTTCTAAGTATTTTTCAATCTTTGAAATAAAATAACCTTCTTTCCCCTCGGGAACATAGATAGTTGCTACTGCTTCATCAAGTTCAGATGTTCTGACATTTAATAACCTGATCCCTCGGGAAATGTTTTCAACAGATTTTTCCTTTAATTCATGTTCTGGTAAGCCTCGAATTTCAATATAGTGACCCGATTTAGTTTGTAAAGCTTGAGCAACCCTTTGTTTGTTTTGATGATCAACGTCAGTCCACAGTCTTTTAAATTGACCAATTAACCTTGTTCCATGCGATTGTATATTTCTTTCTGGATATTTGCTAGAACCCCTTCCCGGTTGTTTAGTAGTATATTCAATGGCTTGATTTACGTTATTGAGAAAGAGAATTGGATATTTGTGTAATGGCATATTCTAGTAATCTTATTTTCTTTTATATATTTCTTGCCTGTTTTGAAGCATAGATATAAATGCTTTCTTTTGGACCTGTTTTTTGCCACTTAATATCATGTCTTTAACCGCATCCTCGCAAGCTAATGATATTTCAGCATGACTTAGCCCCACAAAACTATCTAGTGATATATTTTCAATTTTAAAACCGTATTTAAAATTAATTAGCTTATTTTTTATTAGCTCAAAAGCTTCTTCTTTCGATGGTAGGTTATAAAATAATGTATCATCAAACCTTCTAAATAATGCGGTATCTAGTAATCCAATATTATTTGTTGCCGCAAGAATAAAACTATTGGATTGATCTTGTTCCAAGAATTGTAAAAATGCATTTAAAACTCTCCTCATCTCGCCAACTTCATTATCTCTAGCGCGTTCAGTACCAATGGCATCAAATTCATCAAACAGATAAACTCCTTTATTTGATTCAATAAAATCAAAAACCATTCGTAATTTTGCCGCTGTTTCTCCCATATATTTAGTGACTATTTTATCAATTAATATCACGTAAATAGGGAGGTCAAGTTCATTAGCAATGATTGATGCCGTAAAAGTTTTACCTGTACCAGGAGGACCAGCTAAAAGAACTTTCCGTCGATTGGTCATTCCATATTTAGACAATTTGGACTTTTGCTTGTATTCTTTTAGAATTCTTTCTATTCTATTTTTTAATTCATCAGAAGCAACTAACTGCGAAAGTCTTGTCTCAGGCTCTACCCATTGCATTAGATCAGATAGATTCTTTTTATTTGGTATTTTTCTTATTAGAGTTTTAGATCCGCTCTCAATAAGTTTTTTGATGTCATTTGCTAAATTACCATGACCATTTCTAGCTTCGGAAGCTGCCAACTGAAGAGCAATCGTCTTAAACCTATTCCCATCTTTATCAAAATGAGATTTTATTAAAGCCTTTATTTGGTCACTGTTTGCCATTATAATTTTATTCCAAGTTGAATTCGTCTCTGGATTAATCTTATTGTAAAGATACTAATATTACTATAGATATTGAAGACTAAAATTCATTCGAAAAAGGAGTTTAAATTTCAAGAGACTTAAAATAATTTATAAGTCAATTTCTAAGCAGATTACTCTGGATTTCTAATATGCTCAGATGCGCCTATAAAATTATGCATGTAGAAACGAAACGAAATTTGATAATGATCTAGGTTCATTTGTTTAAACAATGATTTACAAAACTTTAGGCCACTATCAAAATTCAAAAAAATGAGTCATGAAACGTAAGTTCATAACTCATTCATGTCAAGAATTGTGCCCGGAGCGGGACTCGAACCCGCACGTACGTAGTACACATGTCCCTCAAACATGCCTGTCTACCAATTTCAGCACCCGGGCTAAAATCGAAATGCAAATCTACATTTTCTTTTTAATTTAACGAATGAAGTTTTCACAATATTAAATACCTTCACTAATCCAACCAAAGACAAAATGAAAATTTTATTTATCACTCATAAATATCCACCAACCATAGGTGGAATGGAAAAACAAAGTTTCGAACTTATAACCCGTACCGCTAAGCGTCATGAGGTATTGATACATGCTTATGAGGGCGTGGGATCTAGATTAAAGTGGTTTTTTGACTTGAAAAAGAAAGTAAAGTTGATACTTAAGTCTCATCCTGATATTCAATTGATCCATTTGAATGATGGGTTGATGGCAGCGGCAACATTATGGATGAAAAAATATACTGATAAGCCTGTGGTGGCTACGTTCCATGGATTAGATATTACCTTTCCATCTACTATTTTTCAGAATAGAATAGTCCGTAAATTGCATGCATTAGATGGTGCCATTTGCGTTAGTCGAGCGACGACGAAAGCTTGTTTAACTAGGGGTTTTGATGCATCTAAAGTATTCACCGTACTGAATGGCGTGGATCATGATTTAGCGGATATCGAAAAAGAAGAAGGCTTTATGACTAGGGTCAGAAATGAAGAGGGTATTAACCTAGAGGGTAAAAAAATAATAATGACCATGGGAAGGGCTGTAAAAAGAAAAGGCTTTTCTTGGTTTTTAGAAAACGTAGTTCCTGAGCTAGATGAGGGAATTGTTTTTTTGATGGTTGGCCCTCTGAATACTAAGCCCGGAATTGAGGAAAAGCTCGTTAATCTGTTGCCTTCCTCGATACGTATGAAGATTCATCTGATGTTTGGAATGGCTACCGATGTCAAGGCGATTACAAAAGTACTGGCACATCCAACGACTAAAAACAGAGTATATCACTTAGGAAAAGTGAGTTTTTCGGATCTGATGCAATATTTAGCAATAGCTGATGTATTCGTGATGCCTAATATCAAAGTGCCTGGTGACGCGGAAGGTTTTGGGTTGGTAGCATTAGAAGCGAGTCTTAGAGGTGCGCCCGTAGTCGCAGCGGGTATTGAAGGAATAACAGACGCTGTAAAAAATGGCGATAACGGTATCTTATTACCAAGCGAGGACGCAAATGCTTGGGGCGATACACTCAATTCATTGATGAAAGATGCGGATGAGCTGAAACGAATGTCACAATCAGCTATAGATAGTACACTGCGTAATTACGGTTGGGATAAGATGGTCGATGAGTATTTAGAGGTATTTGAGCAATTGATTCCAGAAGAAAAAACAGATAAGTGATAGATTATTAAGGTCATAGAAAGATTAAAAATTACGGAAGGAAACAAATGATCAAAATTATAGGAAAAAATAATATCCAAACCCTGCAAAGAATAAATTAATATACTATCTTTGCGACGCTTTAAGAAAAGAGATAGCTCTTTTAATGCGGGTATGATGGAACTGGTAGACATGCTAGACTTAGGATCTAGTGCTTCACGGCGTGGGGGTTCGACTCCCTCTACCCGCACCAAAGCGCTCTTCGCTTTATTTTTAAGATTCCACTTTTGCAAAACTTAGTGCTTTCCAAAATCGAAATTACTTCCTATGGAATATTTTGGAATTTGATAACTACTTTAAGAACACTAGATTTGCACACTAAACAACATTATACATTTAATTTAAGCTCAATTTCAATTCGATGAACATTGAAAAAAAATCAGTTGATAATCTCAACGCAACTATCTCTATTAACATCTCGAAAGATGATTACCAATCAAAATTCAAATCTGAACTAAGCAAAACGGCTGCAAAAGCTCAAATGAAGGGGTTCAGAAAAGGGAAGACGCCATTGTCTGTGGTAAAGAAGATGTACGGCAAAAGCATCCTAGCTGAAGTAGTGAATAATACACTGCAGACAGCATTGTCTGATTATTTAAAGTCTGAGGAGTTAGATATATTAGGTCAGCCGATCCCATCTGATGATCAAGAAGGAGATCTAGACTTTGATGTAAATAATCTGATTGATTATGAATTTAAGTTTGATGTCGGTATTGCTCCGAAGGTAGAAGTATTAGGCGTCAGCGATAAAGATACTTATAAGATAGATAAGATTACGATCGCAGATAAGACTATCGACGAAGAAATAGAAAATGCTCTAAAGAGACATGGTGAGCAATCTCATCCTGATGGAGAAGTATTGGCTGGAGATATCATCAAAATACAAGCGGAAGAATTAGATGGTAAAAAACCGAAAGAAAATGGTTGGGCTACTGAATTTTCTGTATTAGTAGATTCATTGACAAGTAAATACAACAAGAAAGTACTCAAAATGAGTAAAGGAGATTCATTCTCTTTTGATGTGAATGAATTAGAGAAAGATAAGGGTGAAGACTATATAAGAAAATATCTCCTCAATGTCCCTAAAACAGAGGAAGGCGAAGAAGAGCCAGTAATCGGGAATATGTTTACTGGTAAGATCATAGATATCGCTAGATTAGTGAAAGCTGAAATGAATCAAGAGTTCTACGATAAAAACTTTGGACAAGGGACTGTAAGTTCTGAAAAAGAAGCAAGAGAAAAAGTTGAAGAAGGACTAAGTGCTCATTATCAGAATCAAGCTTTACAGCTGATGTATAGAGATATAATGGATAAGTTAGTCGCTGATACTAAGGTAGAATTGCCAGAGGCATTCTTGAGAAAATGGCTTCAAATGACAAATGAGAATCTTTCAGATGAGGATTTGGATAGAGAATTTCCTAGTTTCTTGGATAATATGAAGTGGACGCTGATCAAATCTGAATTGGCTAAGAAATTCGAAATCGAAGTAACTCCAGAAGATATCAGGGAAGCGATGACTGCGAAAGTCAGAAATTACTTCGGGCAATACGGACAGCAAATGGATGATGCTATGCTGAATGAAGTGATGGGCAAGATGTTCCAAAACCAAGAAGAAGTAAACAAGACATATGAGGAACTTCAAGCGGGTAGAGTTTTCAAAAAAATCGGTGAGACGATCAAGCAAAAAGAAGTTAAAATATCCATAGATGACTTTAATGCAAAAGTGAAAGCTGTAAATGAAAAACAACGAGCGCAATAATTGCGTTTAATGCCAGTGAATGGTAAAAATCATTTTGATTTAAAAATCCGTTTCTTGTAATTTAATTATTGACTAAAAACAAACATTATGTTTCCACAAGATGAATTTAAGAAGTATGCAACTCAGCATTTAGGTATGAGTTCTATGCACTTAGAAAAATATATGCAAGCATCAGTTCCTAATATCACTGGATTTACACCACAGATAATAGAGGAGAGACAGATGAATATTGCTAGTATGGATGTATTCTCTCGATTGATGATGGATAGAATCATATTCATGGGTGTACCAGTAAATGATTACGTAGCTAATGTTATCCAAGCACAGATGTTATTCTTAGAAGGAGTAGATCCTAAAAGAGATATACAGATGTTTATCAATAGCCCTGGAGGATCTGTAATCGCAGGTATGGGTATATATGATACGATGCAATACGTATCTCCTGACGTAGGGACTATATGTACTGGGCTGGCAGCATCTATGGGTGCTGTATTATTGACAGCGGGTACTACTGGAAAGAGGACTTGTCTAGAGCACAGTAGAGTGATGATCCATCAACCATCAGGAGGTATGCAAGGTCAATTTACTGACATGGAGATTTCTTATAATTTGATCAAACAGTTGAGACAGGAGTTGTATGATATTCTAGCTCACCACTCAGGTAAAACATTCGAAGATATCGAGAGAGACTCTGAGCGTGATAAATGGATGACAGCTTCAGAAGCAAAAGAATATGGATTGATCGACGAAGTATTGTCAAGAGATAATCCTAGAAAGAAATCTTAAAGATTTCTATAATCTTAAGAGCTCAATAATCTTGAAATGTGTCGACCGCGGTGCATTTTTTAGATTATTGAGCTCTTTTTGGTTGAGGTCGGTCGAAAAGTCCTAACTTTGCACCGAATATATTTCAAACAACGGTAATACAACAAATTGATACTTTCGAGGGTATCATTTATAAAAAATAGACTTGTGGCTAGACAGAAAGAAAATATAAAGTGTTCGTTTTGCGGAAGAGATAAAGGTGAGGCATTAGTACTTATAGCGGGTATAGATGGTCACATATGCGAAGTCTGTGTCGAGCAAGCGCACGATATCATCAATGATGAGATAGATCAAAAAGAACCAATCGGAACAAAATCTGATTTTTCTCTTCCTGCAAATGTAACCCCTCAACACATCAAGACTTACTTAGACCAGTACGTTATTGGTCAGAAAGAGGCAAAGAGATATCTATCTGTTGCAGTATACAATCACTACAAAAGGCTAAATCATAAAGCCGGAGATGATGTAGAGATCGAAAAGTCTAATATCTTATTCGTCGGAGAGACGGGAACAGGAAAGACATTATTAGCGAAGAGTATCGCTAGTTTTCTTGATGTGCCTTTTGCTATTGTAGATGCTACTGTATTCACCGAGGCAGGATATGTAGGGGAGGATGTGGAGAGTATGCTGAGTAGATTACTACAAGCATGTGACTACGATGTAGAGGCAGCTCAAAAGGGAATCGTATACATCGATGAGATGGATAAAGTAGCACGTAAGAATGATAATCCTAGTATCACGAGGGATGTCTCTGGTGAAGGAGTACAACAGGCTATGCTCAAAATGCTCGAAGGTACAGAAGTAAACGTACCGCCACAAGGAGGAAGGAAGCACCCAGAGCAGAAGATGATCAAGCTCGATACTAGCAATATCTTATTTATATGTGGAGGAGCATTTAGTGGTATCACGAAGAAGATCGCTCAAAGGCTTAATACCCAAGTAATAGGATTCAATAAAGAAGATAAGGATGTAATAAATAGAGAAAACCTTCTCCAGTATGTAACGCATCAAGACTTAAAGTCTTTCGGCCTTATTCCAGAATTAATTGGAAGATTGCCGGTACTTACATATCTAGATCCATTAGATAGAGAGACGCTTATTGCTATCTTGACTGAGCCCAAGAATGCAATTATAAAGCAGTACCAGAAATTATTTGAATTCGAAGGAATCAAGTTGATCTTTACACAGAAAGCACTTGATACTATCGCAGAGAAAGCCCTAGAATATAAGTTGGGTGCTAGAGGACTGAGATCTATATGCGAAGCCATCCTGACAGATGCTATGTTCGAGTTGCCATCTAAATCTGAGGTCACTACTTTTGAAGTCGATGAACATTATGTATTGGAGCAATTGAATAGGAGTAAGCTCGGTAAATTGCGTGCTGCATAGTTCTGTCCTCTCTCCAGTGCTTTTCATCTCTATTTTATTAGCTAGAAACTTAGATGCCTAGATCAGATTTGATTAGAGGGTCTACACTCTTATAGCCAAGATTTACAGCATTGATGATATCTACTTTTGCTTCAGCTTTCTTACCTAAGTAATAATACGTTCGACCTCGCTCGTAGTGGTATATGGCTTTACCTACATTGATTTTTATAGCTCTTGAGTAGGCAGGGATGGCATCTTTTAGTCTATTGAGCATTCTGAGCGCCCTTCCTTTTTCGTACCAGATATCTGCATTGTATGGTTTCAGTCTTAGATAAGAATTTATATCCTGGAGTGCAGCTTGCACATTACCTTGCTGATTATACATTACAGATCGATTAAGGTAGCCTACAGCATGATCTGGCTTATATTTGATGCCCAGCGACATGTCATTTATAGCATTTGCAGCGTCTCCGAGTCGGGCATAAGTCGCCCCTCTATTTACATAAAACTCTCCATTTTCGGGGGCCAATTGGATTGCCTTATTATAATCATTTAGGGCTAGTAGCAGTGTGTCTTGCGTCTTTGCAATGTCAAAATAGAGTCTCGCTCGACTATTGTACGCTTGTTCTCCGTCTGGTTTTAGTGCGATAGTTTTCGAATAATCTGATAATGCTTCTTGGATTCGACCTACACTTCGTAGGTAATTGGCCCGATTACCATAGGGTAGTGTTGAGTTTTGATAGTACTTCAATACGTGAGACCAGAGTGTATCACTATTTTTCCAGACCTGATTTTGATTTATAGTTATATATCCAAATACTGACATAATCAGTACTGCACCCACTATGAGTACAGGTTTTAGTTTTGAAGACTCATGTAAGAACTTGTCAAAGAAATAACCAACTATAAAGAATAATCCAAAATAAGCGATATAGGTAAATCTATCTGCAAGAAATCCTTGACCCGCACCTAATATCTGTAGTAGAAACATGATATTGACAGTGAAAAAAGAAATCCCGAAAAACCATACTCTCAAGTCGTTCTTATAGGTATAATATAGACTGTAAATAACAGCTGGGCCAAGCAAAATAGTAGGATAATAATAGGTAGGAAGTTCTGGAGCATATGGATACAATGGTGACAATCTATATGGAACTATGGCCTTGATGATATAGATAAGATAGCTGTATGAACCTACGAATATTCGCTGCCACGCTGGATAAGTAGCGGCACTCTCTAGCGAACCTTGATCATCAAGTATAAATACTCCAAGTAATCCAAATACTATTGACAGTATCAAGTAGGGAGCTTTATGTAGAATATCTTTTTTTGTGATCTTACCGCTCAGATAAAAGTCAATAACAAGCATTGATAATGGTAATATAACCGCTTGTATTTTTGAGAAAAGCGATAGGAGAAAAAGCAACATGATCGCAATGTGCCGTACTTTTCCTGTCAATTTGCCCTTAATATAAAGATACAAAGCTGATAAGTAGAAAACTCCAAATAGTACATCTTTTCGTTCTGTGACCCATGCTACTGACTCTACCCGCATGGGATGTATGCCAAAGAGGAGCGCTACTAATAGAGAGCCCTGCCATCGAAGTCCTAGAAGTAGTGAAAAACGATATACAAATAACACGCAAAGAAGGTGCAAGATTACATTAGTACCATGCCACGGTCCAGGGTTATCGATGCCATATAGACGGTTCTCAATAGCGAATGTCCATATCGTAAGTGGATTATAGTTACCGATTACAGTAGATGAAAAAATCTCATAGGTATTACTCCAAAAATTATCAGCATTAGTTGTGAATACATTTTCATTTTCGTAGAAATTTCGGTCATCGTCCCAGTTTACAAATTCGTTCTTGGTGGTGTTGAAAAAGCAGACGAAAGTGATAAGAATCGCAATAATTGCTGGAACTATGCCTTTTTTTTCAGTCCAGAATGCAGGCAACTTCGCTTCTGTTCTTTGAGGCGCATTTTTCTTTAGTTCTTTAGATCTTTTTTTCTGGTTTGATTTGGCAGATTTCTTAGACATATTACGTATTTACAGTATGTGTAAAAGTACTGATTATTATGGATTTTTTATATTTGAGTTATTTTTTTAGAGTTTAATCGCTACAATCCATACTTCAAGATGATACTTTTAATAACGAATGTCTTTATAGCTACAGTGGATTCAATTGTATTTATATTACATTTGATCATTCAAAATCAATCAGAAATTCAATTTTAGTGCAACAACCTATTATAGATGTCATTATCCCAGCTTACAATGAGGAGCAATCTATAGGTAATGTAGTGCGAGACATACCCAAAGATTTTGTAAGGAATATAATCGTTGCCAATAATAACAGCTCAGATAATACAGCGGCTGTAGCGGAAGGCGCGGGGGCTACTGTTGTATTTCAGCCATTAGCTGGATATGGCAATGCCTGTTTGAAGGGTATGGAATATGTAGCCAATCAGAAAGTTAAGCCAGATATTATAGTCTATTTGGATGGAGATTATTCTGATTTTCCAGAGCAGATGATAGAGTTATCAACACCTATCTTCGAGGATGGATATGATATGGTTATAGGGTCGAGAGCACTTGGAAATATGGAGAAAGGCGCTATGATGCCACAGCAGATATTTGGCAATTGGCTGGCTACGAGTCTGATCAAGTTGATCTATAAATATGATTTTACAGATCTTGGACCTTTTCGGGCGATAAGATATGATCGGTTGATGGAGATTGATATGCAAGACAAAACATTTGGATGGACGGTAGAGATGCAAGTGAAAGCAGCTAAAATGAAGCTCAGATGCCTTGAAATACCAGTAAAATATAGAGTTCGGATTGGTGTATCTAAAGTGTCGGGTACCATTAGAGGGACGATCTTAGCGGGGCACAAAATCCTTTGGACAATATTCAAATTGATTTGACAAAGCCTATATCTATGTTGAACAGAAAAAAGATTAATAAAACGAAAAAGTGACAATGGTTATATCAATATTGGGTTATACGCTTCTTGGAGTCTATGTGCTGGCTCTGACCTATATTACGTTTTATTGTTTGATGCAATTTCATCTTCTTTATCATTATCAGAAAAAACGAAATGTGGTAGATCATGAAGCACTGATGGATTTGGAAGCGGATGTTCCATTCGTCACTATACAATTGCCGATATTTAATGAACTTTATGTAACTGAGAGGTTGATCGATAATATTACAAAATTTGATTACCCAAAAGATAAGTATGAAATCCATGTTTTGGATGATTCTACAGATGAGACGCTAGAAATTAGTAAGCGAAAAGTTGAAGAATATAAGGCTAAAGGATTCAATATCGAGCTTATTCGAAGAGCGGGTAGAGAGGGATACAAAGCTGGTGCATTAAAGTATGGGATGCAGTTTGTAAAAGGTGAGTTTATAGCTATTTTCGATGCTGATTTTTTACCTAATCCTGATTTTTTGAGGAAGACCTTGCCGTATTTCAATGATGAGAAAATAGGTGTAGTACAGACTAGATGGGAACATATAAATGAAAACTACAGTCTTATAACCAGATTGCAAGCATTCCAATTGAATGTGCACTTTACTGTAGAACAAAAGGGAAGGGATGCTGGTGATTTCCTACTACAGTTCAATGGGACAGCTGGAGTCTGGAGACGTGAGACGATAGATAGTGCCGGAGGTTGGGAAGCGGATACACTGACAGAGGATCTTGATTTGAGCTATAGAGCACAGCTGAAGGGATGGAAGATAGCGTTCCGAGAAGACATTGGTTCTCCGGCTGAGTTACCTGCCGAGATGAATGGCTTGAAATCCCAACAGTTCAGATGGATGAAAGGAGGTGCAGAAACAGCAAAAAAGATGTTGCCAACTGTATGGAAGTCTAATATACCATTGTCAAAGAAAATTCACGCAAGTACACATTTGTTATCTAGTACAGTATTTTTATGCGTATTTATTATGGGAGTATTTAGTGTTCCAATTCTATATTTTTTAATTCCATTGGGTATCAACAGTAATTATTTTGGAGTGTTTTTACTTTCTTTAATCTCTATTATTATAGTTTATTATATAGCCAATGTGGATCAAGAATGGAAAGAGGGAAGTAGATTATGGTTATTGATGAAGTTTATTTTTATCTTCCCCGTATTCCTTGCGCTATCGATGGGATTATCGTTGCATAATTCTGTGGCGGTCATGCAGGGTTATCTGGGACGGAAGTCAGCATTTATCAGGACGCCTAAGTTTGATATTAAGGGCTTATCTGATTCTTTCAAAAAAGAAAAATACCAAGCGAAGAAGATCTCTTCTGTTACGGTATTGGAGGGCTTGCTATCGCTTTATTTCATGGCGGGCGTTTATTATGGATACTCTATTGGGAACTACACATTTTTGATGTTACATATATTATTGACACTTGGCTACGGCGCTACGTTCTATTATACAGTGAAGCATAGGGGAGTGTAAGAATCTTAATTAGGGCTATTCAGAAGTAAGGACAATACTAAAATTATATCACTTACGAGGAGCATTAATTTGTGGTAGAGATTAAATCGACCTTAGCTGGCTTAGGTATTTGGATTTCATTTTGGCGTTAAAAACTTGCAACTGTCTGAGCGTAAGCGAGTTTTGTAAGTTTAGTCAAAATGTGATCCCAATAGCGTTAAAAGTCAGGTAAAGTCTTGATATAAGAGATGGCTTGTTTAGCAAACACTCGTTTTTTGTTTCGTTTTTGGATCAAGCCAAAAATGAAAGCCCGAACGGCGAGTGGAAGTTTAGGTTGAAATTTATTACTTCTTATTTACGTAAAATCAAGCGTAAACGGGGTATTCATTCAGCAGTAAGCGGAGTGAAGGGCTATATAAATAAGGATATTCAGATCTACTGAATATCCCTAATTTATATGTGAGTAGCTGCTGACTGATATTGCCTAGAGAATATCAATAGGAGACTTTTCAGCAGTAAGGATATTATAGTAAAATGAATAAAGGGATATTCTGTATTCCAGAATATCCCTGTGTATCACGAAGAGTAAATTGTTATTTATATCGGTAGTTTTTTATCTCCTCTAGAAGCTACATTTTGCCTCTCAAGACCTTATTCTTTAGAGGTGTAAGTAAATGCTCTTATTTTATTAATGCTGAGTGAAATATTTATGGTTTTTAGACCGTCATTATGTCTTTCTCTTTCGCACTTACGATGCCATCTACAGTTTTGGTATAGGTATTAACCATATTTTGCACTTCTTCTTCTTTTTTCTTTCCGGCGTCTTCAGGAAATCCATCTTTTACTTCTTTTTTGATGAAGTCGAGCATTTTATGTCTAGAGTTACGGAAGCTTACTTTTGCATCTTCGCCATAGCTTTTTGACTGTTTAGCCATTTGTTTTCTTCTGTCTTCAGTGAGTGGCGGTATTATGATTCGTACAAATTCACCATCATTCATCGGAGTGAGACCTAAGTTGGCCTCGAAGATAGATCTCTCGATTGGTCCGAGCATATTTTTTTCCCAAGGCTGTATGCTTATAGTCCTAGAGTCAGGAGTACCTAGATTGGCAACTTGTGTCAGTGGTGTAGGGTTTCCATAATAATCGACCATTATACCATTTAGCATAGCCGGAGTTGCTTTACCCGCTCTTATTTTTGACAGTTCTGATTTTAGATGATCGACTGCTTTTTCCATCTCTGCTTTTCCTGTTGCCAATGTACTTTCTATAGTGTCAGCCATGATGCTTATATTTTCTTCTTTTTTTAAAATGTTGTTTTGATGTTATCTCACTTATATGAAGCGTTAACATATTTGCAAATGTAACAAAAATGATGTTTTATCAAAATCGTATATTTTACTGTTAATCTCGTGATGTAGCCATCATGAGGAAGTATAAGAACATAACCAATGCACTTAGCGCTTGAGCCACATATGTCATAGCTGCCCACCAAAGAGCATCTTTGGCACCATCATATTCTCTACCTTGAGTGATTCCTGTTTCGTCCAACCATACCAGTGCTCTCTTACTTGCATCAAACTCGACAGGTAATGTAATAAGACTAAACAAAGCAGTAGCTCCAAAAGTAGCTGCCAATATCATGATCATCCAACTGCCTCCGATACCACTACCTAATCCAAATATCACACCCATAAATAAGAATTGCTGTATCTTAGAGCTGAATTGAACAACAGGAACAAGGTTTGATCTCATAGCTAAGAATTTGTATGCCGTAGCATGCTGTACAACGTGACCTACTTCATGCGCAGCTACTGCAGCCGAAGCTATCGACCTGCCTTGGTATACAGCTGGAGAAAGTGATACTGTCTTAGTCCTTGGATTGTAATGATCCGTCAGTGAACCTTGGCCCTGTACGATTTTCACACCATTAATTCCGTAGTGATCCATCATAGCCAAGCCTACTTCGTACCCTGTCATACCACTTGTGTTTGGCAATGTAGAATAATGCTTAAATTTCGACTTTAATTTGTTACTTACGAACCATCCAACTGCTGTGAATAATCCTAGTATTACATAATATCCTATCATAACTTATTTTTTTCTTTTTTATAAAACCCAAATTGATAACGGAATAATTGCCATATATGTTACTAGGCAATAATGTCAAATCCAGTATAAGGTATCAATACTTCAGGGATCTTTATGCCATCTACTACTTGATTATTTTCAAGAAGAGCGGCCACTATTCTTGCTAGCGCCAATGCACTACCGTTGAGTGTATGAGCCAGTTGAGTTTTACCATTTTCATCTTTATATCTGCACTTCATTCTATTTGTTTGGTAAGTTTCAAAGTTCGAAACTGAGCTTACTTCCAACCATTTATCCTGTGCTGCAGAATATACTTCAAAGTCATATGTCAATGCAGATGCAAAGGTCAAATCTCCACCGCATAAACGTAAAATTCTATATGGCAGTTCCAGTTTATTTAGAATTCCTTCCACATATGTTACCATTTGATCCAACGTCTGATGAGATTTGTCAGGATGCTCTACCTGTACTATTTCTACTTTGTCAAACTGGTGAACCCTATTCAGTCCTTTGACATCAGATCCATACGATCCAGCCTCTCTTCTGAAGCATGGTGTGTATGCACAAAACTTAATTGGAAAATCTGATTCCTTTAATATGACGTCTCTTACGATATTGGTCACAGGTATCTCTGCGGTAGGTATCAGATATAAGTTATCTTTTTCCATATAATACATCTGCCCTTCCTTATCTGGCAGTGATCCAGTACCGATACCACTTGCTTCATTTATAAGATGTGGAGGTAGGATCTCTTCATACCCTGCATCTCTAGCTTCATCTAAGAAGAAATTGATCAATGCTCTCTGCAATCTAGCGCCTTTACCTCTGTAAAGCGGAAATCCTGCACCCGTTATTTTGACGCCCAATTTGAAGTCAATTATATTATGCTTTGTTGCTAGATCCCAATGAGGTAGTGCATTATCTATCAATGTAGGCAATGGATTAGTCCAGTCTTTTACTACTACATTATCGTCCTCAGTCAATCCTTCGGGCACTTTACTGTGAGGTGTATTAGGTAGTTTGAATAACAATTCTCTGATGCCTTCGATGGCTGATTTTAGGTCATTTTCGAGCGGTTCAGAACTTGTTTTAAGTTCTGCGACCATTGATTTCATTTCATTTGCCTCTTGCGTTTTTCCTGATTTGAAAAGACTGCCAATAGAATCTGAGTGTTTTTTTATTTCTGACAGTTTTGCATCTAATGAAGTTTGTGCAGCTTTTCTGATGTCATCAAGTCTTATGACTTCATCAATAGATTTTATCGCCTCCTCATTATAGCCTCTCTTTTTTAGACCCGCTTTGATTAAATCTGTATTTTCTCGGATTACTTTTACTTGAAGCATCTTTTATTTATTTAATATATGAACTATTAAAGTCCGATTTAACGTTACTTTATTATCGAATTGTATGAAGCGGCAAAGATAGTATTTTGATATTCAAATTATAAATGTATTTTTGCATCACGATTCAAAAACGTTAGTAGATTTTTCTTCTATTAAAGTTCCTTCAATAAATAAGTTTATCCACATTAACATAACGACCTTTTTTGGATATTCATTTCAAACAAAATTTTATTTCAAACTTCCTAACACAATGTTGGACATACTACAGTTAAATGATATGCTCGTTCCAGAGCTTAAGGCACTCGCTGAGAAAATAGACCTGAAAGGTTATAAAAGACTAAGCAAACAAGATTTAATATATAAAATTCTAGACCATCAGGCACTAGTTGGCAAGACAGAAGTTGAGAGTTCAGCTCCTGCTGCCAAAAAAGCCCCTGCTAGAAAGGCTCCCGCTAAGAAAACTCCTGCACGAAAAGCACCAGTTAAAAAAGCTCCTGCCAAAAAAACAGAAACAAAATCTTCTGAAAAAGAGGATAAAAGCAAAGCTAGCCCGACTGCTCAAACATCAAAGAAAGGAGCAAAGCAAGATGCTGCAAAAGCTGAGAACAAAGATGTGGCTGCTGAAGCTCCTAAACCAAAGAAAATCCCAAAACACATACGAGAGCAAATGGAAGCTGAGGCTGCTGGGATGCCAGCTCCTAAGCCAAAAGGGAAAAAAGCTGATTTGTCTGCAAACAAATCACAAAATCAGAGGACTACGCCAACTCCTCCAGCAGCACCAGTCAAAAAAGAACCAAAGTTCAATATTGATTTCGATGGTGTGGTAGAGGGTGAAGGTATCTTGGAAATGATGGCTGATGGTTATGGATTCTTAAGGTCTTCAGATTATAATTACTTATCATCACCTGATGATGTATATGTATCTCCATCTCAGATCAAATTATTTGGTTTGAAAACAGGGGACACGGTACTAGGAGCTGTAAGACCACCAAAAGAAGGTGAAAAATACTTTGCACTACTTAGAGTTTCCAAAATTAATGGTCGTGAGCCATCTCAAGTGAGAGAAAGAGTACCCTTCGATTATTTAACACCATTGTTCCCAGACGAAAAATTCAACCTAAACAGTAGGCCTGATGGTAAGGATTATGGAACACGTATGATCGACTTGTTTACTCCGATCGGGAAAGGTCAGAGAGGGTTGATCGTGGCACAGCCAAAGACGGGTAAGACCTTCCTACTAAAAGATATTGCCAATGCGATATCAACGAATCACCCAGAATGTTATCTAATCGTTCTTTTGATAGATGAAAGACCAGAAGAGGTGACAGATATGAGGCGAAGCGTAAACGCTGAAGTTATAGCATCTACATTCGATCAGACTGCTGAAAATCATGTAAGAGTAGCAAATATCATTCTCGAAAAAGCGAAAAGATTGACAGAATCTGGACAAGATGTAGTCGTGTTATTAGACTCTATTACTAGGTTAGCTAGAGCGTATAATACTGTAGCACCTACCAGCGGTAGAGTACTGTCCGGTGGTGTAGAAGCAAATGCACTTCACAAGCCGAAAAAGTTCTTCGGTGCTGCAAGAAATATCGAGGGGGGAGGATCATTGACTATCTTGGCTACTGCGTTGACAGATACAGGGTCTAAGATGGATGAAGTGATCTTCGAAGAATTCAAAGGTACAGGTAACATGGAGCTCCAATTGGATAGAACATTAGCCAATAAGCGTATGTATCCTGCAATCGATCTTACAAGATCATCTACTAGAAGGGAAGAATTGCTTCTAAATGAAGATTCGTTGAAGAAAATGTTCGTTCTTCGAAATCACTTGGCAGATATGAAACCTGATGAAGCAATGCAGTTTCTGAGAAAGCACATGGTTGGAACTCGTAATAATGAAGAGTTTATTGCTTCCATGAACGGATAATAGGATGTCTTAGGTCAGAAATCTAGTCTAAATTCAGGAGACAAACACAGATATTTTGGACACATGACAAAAACCTATATGTATAAGTTCCTTATTATTTAAAACTTCGACAATTTAAAGGATTAAGTAAAACTTAGGGTGGTGCAATTGGAATATTCTTCGTACATTTGCACTCCCAAAACAAAATAAAATATAATTTTTTAAAGATATATTATGAGTAAACGTACATTTCAGCCATCAAGAAAGAAAAGAATCAATAAGCACGGGTTCAGATCAAGAATGGCTTCGAAAAACGGAAGAAAGGTTCTAGCTAGAAGAAGAGCTAAAGGTAGAGCAAAACTTACCGTGTCTGACGAAAACAGAATAAAGTAAAAAAGGTATGATTAGTTAGTTCTAATCTACACTAGTTTTTAAGTTATATGATTCTGAGTAGGAGCGTACTGTTCTTACTCAGAATTTTCTATTTATACCTAAGTGAAAGAAGATTTTACATTTCCGAGAGTAGAGAAACTCAAAAGCCGAAAGATGATTGAAAACATCTTCAAAAACGGTTTTGCGGTAAAATCTTATCCAGTAAGAATACAGTTTGCATTTCATGAAATTACTGATTTTCCTAGATGCCAAGTTGGTGTTTCTGTGTCAAAACGCTACCTAAAAAAAGCCGTAGATCGTAATCGTGTCAAACGACTATTAAGAGAAGCATATAGGCTAAATAAGGGAGGCCTAATGGAGAAGTTGACTGCGGTCGATAAAAGACTTGCAATGATGATTATTTACACCAGTAGCGACAAGCTAGATTTTGCTTCGGTCGAAACCAAATTACTCAGTGCAATGTGTAAAATAAGGGTCTAGTGTCCGTCTGATTGTTGCCAGCTTCGAAAGTATACTATTTATTTCCATTTTTAATATTATAATTATTAGATTTAGTCGTCGATTAAAAATGATGGATTAGCTCATAATTTCCATCTGTATTATTGGAATAAAGTTTCTTGTAGGGGTTATCAAGTGTCGAATTTTTATAGAGTAGAATAATTAAACTCATAGGGATGAGTTTATTATTGTAATTATGAATCGCGATTGCCAAGGAAACTTTGTATTAAGTACACCGTTATGTTATTAAATTGGAAATCAACGATAACAATTACACTTATTCTACTGTTTTCCTTGGTTAGAACTGATTTAGCCGCTCAGTTTGATGTGCTTCCTTGTACAGACCCTGATAATAATGGTGTGGGGTGTTTGTGTAGTACGGCGGGTGTCCTTTGTACTCCTGACTTGCTCGATGGATTTAAATTTGAAATGTCAGATATTGAAAATGACGGGGATTTTCCTTCATTCCCTTTTCCTGGGTTTTTTGACTTATGTCCAGGTGATGCTTCTCAAGATGGCTTTCCGAATAACGTAAACTTCTTCGCTTTTGTAGTATGGTGCGAATCTATAACTTTTGATGTTTTTCTTAGTGACTGTGTCGATTATCCAGGTGATCCAGTTTCCTTTGGTGTTCAGATGGCATTATTTGCAAGTTGTGGATCAGGGAACAGTGGATGGGATCCAGTCGCTTGTATTACTAATGGTAACGAAACGTGCTATGATAATGAAGCTGACGTGCCAGCAGTACAAACCTTTTCCGCTTCTGGATTAGAAATAGGAGATACGTATTATTTTATGGTGGATGGTTGCGGACGATCAACTTGTACTGTGACAATAGATGTGATAGGGACTTGTGGTACCGGCGTAATAGATCCATGGACTACTGGTATCACAGGTGAAGAAGAAGTTTGTGTAGGAGACGTTGTTACATACACCAGTGAGGATTTGGATGGAGCAACTAGTTTCTACTATTATTTAGATGGAACATTAATAGATGATGGAGAAGAATTATTGTTCACAGATATCACTTGGGATACCGAAGGTACTTATGAACTATGCGTCGATGTGGCTAACCTTCCATGCATAGTAGAATCAGATGATCCACCTCAGAATTGTATGACCATCGTGGTTACAGACCCAGGTGATGGTGAGATTACTGCAGATCCCGCATTACTTTGTCCTGATGGATTAAGTACTATTACTGTAACTGATAATAATACAAATCCAGATCTGTCACAATATATAATCATCATCGGTCCGGATGGACTTGTCAATCAAGTGGTCGAGGGATTAACGACAACTCTCACTTATGACATGTGCGGTGAGTTCACTGCCTACTATTACAGCTTTATTACTTTAGATAATCCTATTGTTCCGATGGTAGGTGATTCCTGGATGCTTCCTGATTGTTCTGGAAATTGTTGTTATTTAGATGAAGTACTTATAACTTTTGAAGATACTGAAGCTCCTGTTTTTGATATAGAACCAGATGATATTACCCTAGATTGTGCAGATGATATAGCTCCAGATGAATCACTTACTTGGACGGATAATTGCGCAGGAACAGGAGATGTGATGCCGTTAGTAGTTGAAGATTTCACTTTATGTGATGGTGGCTCGGTGGTAAGAACGTGGAGTTTTACAGACAGTTGTACCAACAGCGTAGAACATATACAGACCATAACAATAGATCCGATTCCATTACCCGTATTTACTACACTACCTGGTGATAGCACTATCAATTGTGATACTGCACAGATTTTTGAGCCTCTAATTTTGGAGTATACAAACTCAGCAGTCGGAGCCTGTGATATTTCAGGATCTGTAATGCCTACATCTGTGGGTACATTTGATCTATGTGGAAGCTCAGTTACTTATTCTTGGGAGTATACAGATATGTGTGGCCGTACCATAGATCATACTCAAGTAGTAACTGTAGAAGAAGTCGGAGCTGCAAATGATTTTATAGATCCACCTGAGGATATCACGATATCTTGTATGGATTGGCAGTCATTTACTCCTGAAATACTAAGCTATACAAATGATCAAAATGGATCTTGTGAAATCAGCGGAACTGTAGATGCTGTTACCACAGATACCCATGAGCTATGTGGAAGTTCTATCACTTATAATTGGGAGTTTACAGACGTTTGCGGTAGAACGATAATGCACGAACAAGCGGTAACTGTAGAGCTTGCTCCCGAAGCGGCATTTGTAGATCCTCCCTCGGATGTGACGATTACCTGTGACGAATTACAGACCTTCACGCCTGCAGTATTGACTTATACGAATGGTGGTACAGGCGCATGTCAGATAGAAGGGACAGTAGACCCAGTCGGCGATGGCACATTAGATATCTGTGGAAATTCCGTGACCTACACGTGGGACTTTACAGACGATTGTGGGCGACCGATCACGCACAGTCAGACGGTGACAGTAGATCCAGTTCCTGAGGCTGCATTTGTAGATCCGCCAGGAAGTATTACTATTAATTGTGATGACTTGGAAACCTTTTCTCCCGTAGTGCTCAGTTATACGAATGGAGGAATAGGGGCTTGTTTGATTGAAGGAACCACAGATCCAGTAGCGGATGGCACATTAGACCTTTGTGGAAATTCAGTGACCTACACATGGGACTTTACAGACGATTGTGGGCGACCGATTATGCACAGTCAGACGGTGACAGTAGATCCAATATCACCTCCAGCCTTCATAGATATACCAATGGACGAAACTTTGGATTGTAACGCGAAACCAAATGAGGGAGAAGGGCCACTGCTCAATTATATAAACGGGGGTGTGGACGCTTGTGAGATTGCGGGAGAAGTTACTCCGACAGAAGTATATAATGTTACTGAGTGCGGAGGCTCGATTGTTTATACTTGGACATTTACTGACGACTGTGGCACGACGATAACAGAATCTCAAACGATTACTGTAGCTCCAGCTCCGCAAGCCCAGTTCGAAGATTTACCGCCATCAAGTATTACAATCGAATGTAATGAAAATACAAATACAGGCCCAGATTTAGTGATCACGAATGGTGAAACTGGAGATTGTTTGATAGAGAATACTGTATCACCAACTAAAGTAGGTGACGCTGATATATGTGGTGGTTCGTTCGATTTTGTTTGGGAATTCATGGATGATTGTGGACGTACTACATCATTCTCTCAGACGGTAAATGTGAATCCATCACCAATTGCGGTATTTGACAATATTCCTATGGATATAGACATCGATTGCAGTTTGAATGGTGATACACCGGATAATCTAGGATACTCTAATGGACAAACTGCTGATTGTGGGATATCAGGGGAAGTTTCTGGGGTAAGATCAGGAACAGTAGATTATTGCGGTGGTACATTGATTGATTCTTGGGAATTCATAGATGAATGTGGGCGATCGATAATGACATCGAGAAATGTAAACGTCGCGCCTGCATCTCCTGCAGAATATGTAAATCCTCCAGCGGATGTGACTGTACCATGTGCGAATGTAAATACTATTTCCACCACGCTAAATTATACTAATAGTGGGGCGGGAGTTTGTAGTATCTCAGGAGTCAGTACAGCCGTGGTAAGTGGTAATTATGATGTATGTGGAGGGTCGCTTATATACACATGGAGTTTTGTAGATGATTGTGGACGATCGATTTCTTATTCACAGAATATAACGGTAGATCCAGCACCTGACCCTGCATTTATCAATCCACCTGGAGACTTGACGATTGGTTGTAATGATACTTATAACGGCGCAGATATACTCGATTATACCAATGGTGCTTCAGGAGTATGTGAGTTATTTGGTGCGATCATACCGATAGAATCACAAACAGATAATATTATTACGAATACTTGGGAATTTGAGCTTCCTTGTTCGGGAGATTTTCTATCACATGTACAGACTGTGACGCTTAGTACCGTACCAGATATATCGATCAGTCCTGGTAGTGTATTTTTATGTTTGGGTGATAGTTATGATTTGCAAGACGTGATTGTAGATGATGCTGCGGGCACGGATATTACGATTACTTATCACGATGCATTTCCACCTACAGCTGCTAATGAAATACCACCAGTCATCAATCCGACTTCGGACTTTAATTATGTGATCAATGCGACCAATGAATTTGGATGCGAAGATTTTGAGTTGATAAGTATACTCATCGAAGAACCGCCATTTGCTGGAGAAGACCAATCGACGACGGTTTGTAGTGACGGGTTCCCTCTTGATCTATTTAGTTTTATTCCTCCGTTTGCGGATCAGAATGGATCTTGGTTGGATCTTGACGGTATCGGAGCTAATATATCTAATCCATTTGGAGTGACATTTAACAATGTGTCACCAGGTAATTATATGTTGTATTACATTGTGTTTAGTTCTACAGTATGTGAGAATGATACGATGATACTTAATGTAGAAGTGATAGAGGATGTGATGTTTGATATTACAGAGATTACGTGTATTAATGACAATAATTTTTATGAAGTATATTTAAATTCTAATGGATTCGATATACAAGCGACAGAAGGTATATTGACGAATATTACGGGTAATGAATATGTTGTAACAGATATTCCGATTACGACTGGAGTATTTATCAGTGCTTTTGAATCTGTCAGTGGATGTTCCGTTACGATATTTGTAGATATACCTAATTGTGATTGTCCTGATATAAGTCCTCCTAATGGTGATAATATAAGTATTTGTATAGATGAGCAACCTCAGACACTGTCAGTCTCCGTACCTGCAGGGATGACTGCAAATTGGTATGAAACACAGAATTCAACTACTGCCATTTTGGAAGGATCGGTTGATTTTATTATTCAAGGGTTATCGGCGGGAGTGTATAGTTACTATGTAGAGACTTATGATCCTGCAACTGATTGTACCAGTAATACGAAATTAAAGATTGACGTAGAAATCAATGATCTTCCTGAAGTAAACGATACAACAATAATTATTTGTGATCTTGATAATGATGGAACGGAGACTATATCCTTACAATCATTTAATGGATCAGTCAGTAGTAACCCAGCAAATACATTTACATACTTTGCACTATCTGCGAATGCCGAGACTAACACTGGAGCACTTGCAGATAATCTTGATATCAGTCTAGGGCTAAGTATTTTTTATGTAAGGGTAGAAAACTCAGCTAGTTGTATCAGTATCGCAGAGCTAAGACTTATTTTATCAGATTTACCCGAAGCTACTGTCACAGCTACAGCGCCTTCTTGTATAGCGGATCAAGACGGAGTTATAGACATCACACCAACGAATGTTGATGGTGTGATGACGACTAGTCTTGATGGGGTCACGTATACGACTGATACCCAGTATAATGGGCTCCCGTCAGGTGTGTATACTGTCTTTGTACAAGACGAGAATGAGTGTCAATCTTCCTATGATGTCGTAATTCCTGATGGATTGGAGATTGTATTCACAACATTCGGCTTTGAGTGTAATGATAATGGATCTAATACAGATCCTTCCGATGATTTTTATACCTTTTCTTTATTAATAGAAAATAATATAGGAAACACTGGAAATTACAATGTAATATTCAATGGTTCGACGCAGTATACTTATTCTTACGGAAGTAATGAATCATTTACAATACCAGTCGATCAAGGGAATAATATAGATATAGTGATTGCAGATGTTGAATTTTTATGTACACAAAACCAGACTTTTGGTCCATTGAATCCATGTTCTACGAATTGTGAAATAAGTATAGATGAACTAGGTTTCATGTGTAGTGACGGAGGTACGGATACTGATCCATCTGATGATTTTTACACCGTTATGATCAATGCATCTGCGATGAACGGTTCGGCTAATAATACATATAATGTATTCCTAGACGGAGTACTTTTATATAATTTTGACTATGGAATAAATGAAACATTCCAAGTCCCTGCATCAGGCAATAATCTAAGTATCACTTGTCAAGATAATGAAGATGTACAATGTCAAACTTCTCAAGAAATAGGTCCTTTGGTAGTATGTAGTGGTGGATGCCAAATTGCACTTGATATTATCTCCTCTGAATGTTCTGATAATGGAAGTGCGACAATTCAAACCGATGATTTCTATACCTATACTATAAATGGTAATATCATTAATGGCGATGGCCTTACGCAATTCGAATTATTCGTCGATGGTATAAGTCAGGGTTCATTTAACTATGCGGAGGATGTGGTATTCGATATTCCCACGGATGATATGACTCACATTATTTCTATAAGTGATAATTCTAATGCGGGATGTGTAGATGCATTTACTACTGAAGTTTTGACCAATTGCTCGACAGACTGTGAGATAGTACTCAATGAAATAAATGAAGAATGTATCGATAATGGCACTCCGCAGGATCCTAATGATGATTTTTATGAAATCACCATCAATGCAGCAGCTACTAATGGAGCATCAAATCTGATGTATAACCTGATTGTAGATGGTACTTTCTTGGGCGCGTATTCTTACGATCAAGATAATGTGATAAGTATTCCAGCGGATGGCGTAGTCCATACCATCTTAATCCAAGACAGTGAAGATCTCGCTTGTGAATTAGAAGTCCAGACCATGATCTTAGCTTCATGTTCTAATAATTGTCAAAATCAGTTGACGATACAAGATTTCGAGTGTTTTGATAATGGAACGGCTACTGATATAACTGATGATTTCTATGAATTTACTTTGTCGGGAACATTGATAAATGGTAGTAGTAATTCGAGTTTCCAATTATTTATAAACGGAATCTTGGAAGATACTTATACTTATGCAGAAGAGATCAGTCTTACATTGCCAGCCGATGGTGTGATCTACACATTGATGATGCAGGATGTAGATGATTCATCTTGTACTTCAGAGGTACTTACTGATGAACTGGTATCATGTTCTACAGATTGTGAGATTGTATCTGAGGAATTAACTTATCAATGCTTCGATAATGGAACGCCTACCGACCCCACGGATGACTTTATCGAAGTTACTGTCAATGCGTCCGCTACCAATGGATCAACGACGGGAATGTACAATCTATACTTCGATGGTGTACTCGAAGGCATATTTAGTTACGGTGCTCCACATACATTTTCACTGCCCGCGAATGATCAAGTAGTAACGATAAGATTCCAAGATAGCCAAGATCTACAGTGCGATTTAGAGCTAGATACTGAGTCATTATCTCCGTGTTCTGATGGGTGCTTGATCGGTTTGAACGTTATAAATGTCGAATGTTTCAATAATGGAACGCCAACTGATGTAGGAGATGACTTTTACGAGATTACAATTCAGGGAGAGATTCTCAATGGCAATTCATCTATAGATTTTGAAATGTTTGTAGATGGAATATCCCAAGGAGATGGCGATTATGGATCCACGTATGTATTGATGATTCCTGCGGATGGCATGCTTCATGAAATAGAAATAATAGACAAAGAAGATCTCACATGCACTGCCTCATATACGACGGATGTACTCACTTCGTGCTCTACAGATTGTGAAATATCGCTGATAGATTATACTTCTACATGTTTTGATAGCGGAACATTAGATGATCCAAGTGATGATTTCTATGAAATTAGTTTCTCTACGAATAGTATCAATGGATCTAGTGGATATAGCCTAACTATTGATGGAATAATAGAAAACAATTATAACTACGGAGAAGTAGTTAATCTATCATTTCCAGCGGATGGATCTAGTATTATATTGGCCCTTGAAGATTTGGTAGACGATCAATGTAAGGTCAATCAGGTAGCTGGTCCATTCGATCCTTGTTCTAATCTATGCACGATCGAACCTATGGTTATGAATTCTGAGTGTTTTGATAATGGAAGCCCGATAGATCCGTCAGATGATTTTTGGGAGATTACATTATTTGTAAATCCTGCCAATGGAGAGACAGCACCGACCTACGATCTTAGTATTGATGGGGTGTCAGAAGGCACATATGCATATAGTCAGGATAATATCATCATCATTCTTGCGGATAATGACACGCACGTGATTACAGTCAGTGACAGTGATGATCCTACCTGTCAAGCAACGATATCTACAGAATTATTAGGATTTTGCAGTACACCATGTGAGATAGCTGCCAGCTATAATAATGTCTCATGCGAAAACAATGGTACCAATGATACTTCGGACGATGATATATACTTTGTGGATTTATTAGTAACTAATCCGAGTGCAGGAGAATATAATATCCCTATCTACACTATCAATGGAGCGTACAATGAAGTCATGAATATTGGTCCATTTAATATCTCTGATGGACCTCTAACCATTCAAATTATTGATATGGAACAAAATTTATGCTCCATAGAACTAGAACTGATTCCTCCGGCTCCCTGTAGTGATTGTGTACAGATCGCGGAAGCAGGAACAGGGGGTGTATTATCATGTGAAATCTCAGAAATTATATTGACAGGAATCTCATCAGAAGAAGGAGATTACGCTTGGTTTGGACCCGCAGGAAATTTAGTAAGTGAAACATTAGAAACTTCCGCGGTGAGTGTCGGTACTTACACATTTATCGTGACGTATAGTGATGGATGTACTGCTGAGGATCAAGTAGAGGTTACAGCTGATGTTGATCTACCCATAGCCTTACTTACTAGTGATGGAGATATTACGTGTAATAAACTTACTACATCCTTAGACGGGAGTGAATCAGGAAGTACGAGTGATTATCTATTTTATTGGTTTGATGAAGATAATAACCTATTGTCCCAAGATCAGATATTTGAGACAGATATAGCGGGTGTGTATTTCTTACAAGTGGAATCAGTCGACAATAATTGCAAGTCAGCATTCGAACCAGTCATAGTAGAATCACTGATCAATGAGCCTGTAGCAATCATCTATGCTGAACCAGATAGTGTGATAGATTGTGTGATTCAGTCCATTACACTATTCACAGATCAAGAAGAAAATGTGGGTTACACATGGACACTAGAAGGCAATCCTGTGATGAATGCAGTGCAGCTTGAGATCTCTGAGATTGGCACATATGGTTTGCTCGCTATAGATTCCATAACCGGTTGTGCTGGAGAAGCAAATATTCAGATATCTAGCCTGGTCGGATATCCAAACATAAGTCTAGAAGCACTAGAAATGCTCGATTGTGAGAATGAAGAAGTGGTCATCACTGCAAGTAGCCTACAGTCTGGGCAGAACTTCAGTTCTTATTGGCAAGATTCAGATCAGAATATAATCTTAGAGAACGTGGATGAATTGACAGTGGATCAACCTGGTGAATATATCTTCACATTAATAGACAATGATAACGGCTGTGAGAATGCGGATACGATCAATATATCACTATTAATCACGGAAGTAGATGTCGAGACGACTCCCGAGGTAACGTATATAAATGGTCAAGGCGTAACCTTATCTGCAACTGTGAATTTGACTACATCGGAGATCGCTGCGATACAGTGGTCTCCTGGTGATAATATGAGTTGTCCTACTTGTCTGACTACGCAGATAGCGAATCCGACGGATAGTATATATATCATCTCAATTACTGATATCAATGGATGCCAAGACAGTGCTCAGGTAAGATTGATCAGAAAAGAAAAGCCTGAATTATATATCCCTAATGTATTTAATCCGAATAGTAATGCAGGGAATGATAGATTTAGAATCTTCGGAAATGAAGAAGTGGATCGAATTCTTTCTATGAAAGTATTTGATAGATGGGGCAATGCGGTCTACATCTCTACAACAGTGGAATTGAATAACCTCTCGAGTGGCTGGGACGGAAAATTCAATCAGAAACCAGTGGAGCAGGGAGTATATGTTTATCTGATAGAAGTGCTTTTTGCGGATGGTTCTGTTGAGATCTTTCATGGAGACTTGACAGTTTTAAGATAATGACAGATTATTATTAAATTATTGAACTAGAAAGCTAATAGACCATTATATCCGTTGTAAGAATGAAAAAGTGCCAGTTGAAAATTTCAATTGGTAAAAATGTAAAGCTAACATGAGTGATATTCAAAACAAAGCTATTTGGTGGGTTCGTCTGTTTGTAATCATATCAGGTGTGATTATGGTTTCAGAGTCGGACGCACAAGTAGTGCTCTATATGGAGATGATGGGCGAAGAAAAACCGATCAAGTACTACGAGGGGCAATCCTTATCATACAAGTGTGTGGCATATCCTGATGAATGGCAAGAAATAATAATAGACAGAGTCGTAGATGAGGAAAAGCTCATCCTATACCCCGGTGGAATGCTCAAGTTGAGTGATATTACTGAAATACGGCGTACCAGAGGATGGGCCAATACAATAGGCTATATGCTTCAGACTTTTGGGACGGCTTGGCTGGCGTTTGGAGGGATAGCACATTTCTCTTATGCTACTTTTACATTTGGTGTCGATACATTGATTATCGGCGTTACAGCCATGGCTACAGGGTGGCTGATTAAAAAATTGCTCAAATATAAAAAGTACAAAATTGGTCGGCGGAATAGGTTGAAAATCCTGGACCTTAGTTGGCCCGCTCCCGTTGGTGCCAGTGGACCATAGAGGAAAGAGTATCTTTTATGTCCATTTCAATTTCAATTTTACATGTGTCATATCTAACAAAAGCTTACCTTTGATAATCAATGACTGAGACGAAAAAGCGTTTGCCTAACATATTGACTATGATTCGAGTCGTGCTAGCTATAGCATGTACATACTTCGCGATACAAGGAGATAAGCAGTCATTAACGATAAGTCTCATTCTTTTTTTGATCGCAGGGTTTACGGATTTTTTAGATGGTTACTTAGCGAGGAAGTGGAAGACAGAATCCAATTTTGGACGGATTACTGATCCAATCGCGGATAAGTTATTGATTCTAGGAGTATTTTTTTCGTTTTCGATGCATGATGTTGTCCCGCTATTGTTCACATTGATTATTTCATTTAGAGAGATCTTACTTACGGTTATTCGTTTGGTTTTGGCACCTAAGAAGGTAGTGATTGAAGCAGCTCCTAGCGGTAAGTTCAAGATGTTTTTCCAAGGAGGCGCATTGATTACGATCTATTTGATGATGATATTCAATAAGCCACTGAAAGAGACATTTAGTGTTAAAACCTTCGAATGGACGATCTATGGATTACTACTTTGTGTAGTTGCTATTACTTTGTATTCTGGATTTGAATTTTTCATAAAGAACAAAAGAGCAATTAAGAAATTAATTTGACCTCAGTTTTTTGGATTTGTTCACTATCTTTATCCTGTATATACCGTATATTATTTAATTATATTGATCATTCTCATTGAACGAAGACAAAAGATATAGTTCTAAAATTTTACTCTTTGGAGAATATACGGTGCTTCATGGCTCTAAGGCTTTAGCGATGCCCTTTCCAAAGTATTTTGGAAAATGGATCTATGACACGTCGCATCGCAGTAGACAACAGATCGCAAAACTGAAACAATACCTACTTACGATTTACAGAGCTGGAAAGATTGATGATTTTGATTTTGATGAGTTAGAACGGCTAACATCCCGCGGTCTCGCATTCGAATCCAATATACCTCAGGGGTACGGTGTAGGCAGCAGTGGTAGTGTAACCGCAGCCGTGTATGATTTGTTTTACAAGCGCAATAATGGAGTCACAATCACTGAATTGAAGTCGGTACTGGGATTGATAGAGTCGTGTTATCATGGAGAATCCTCAGGAGTAGATCCGTTGGTCTCTTATCTCGGGCAGCCGATATTATTGCATAATAAAGAAACCGTAGAATTGCTCGATAATGTAAATCATGAAATCAATAAATCGATCTACCTTATTGACACTAAAATACAAAGAAGCACAGCGGCACTGGTAGAAGCATACCAGCTAACAAGACGGGAGAATGAGGAGTTTATCATGCAGATGCAGATTATCGCTGAGATCAACGATGAATTGATAGACAGCTACCTGTTAGATGACCGGACGAGATTCGCTAAGAAAATGAAAGAGCTAAGCGAGTACCAATATAATACCATGAAAATGTTGATTCCTGAAAAGTATTCTTCAATGTGGAAAAAAGGACTAGAAACTGGCGAATACAGTATGAAGATAAATGGCGCTGGAGGAGGTGGATTCTTGATGGTCATGAAGCATGATCAATCGTGTCTGTCAGATCAGGATTTGATTCCTATAGTATGATTTAAATACGGTTTTAAAATTTTGCATTTAGGCTTACTACCAAGTTCCGGCCAGGAGCGCTCACCCCAGAAGCAAACGGTCTGTAATGGATATCAGTAATATTTTCGAGACCTAGACTAGTAGAAAATTTATCATTGATCTGTCTCTGATAGTAGATATTGAATGTGACCCAAGCGGGAGTTCCATCGGGCGTAGCGTTTTCTAAGTTATCCGCTGATCCACCATATAATGATACTGGTTTTTCCCCGTTGTATCTGATGTTGAAATTTAATTTCTGTTTACTATCCGAATATGTAGCGGTCACTCTACCATATATAGGAGGGATATGAGCGAGAGGAGATTGATTGTCTAATTCATCGAATGTAAGTCCTTTGATATAGTTGAATGATCCCCCAAAGCTTAAGTTTTCATTTATTACTGTTTTAGTATTTATAGATATCCCATGGACTTGAGCTTTATTGGCATTGATGTTGGAGACAGTACGGAGGGTGTCCGATTCATCGATGAGAAATGCGGTTCCATCAGGTAGTGTGAAATCATCTCTGATAATAGCGCTGCTCAATAAAGTGTAAAATCCTGTAGCCGATATATTGGTATGGTTTCCGATCTGCCTTGCTATAGAAACTTCTCCATTGATCGAAGTTTCTGGTAGTAGTCCGATATTTGGCACTTGGATTTCATCAGCTCTGACCCGTATCTTGGCTAGGTCATCAATATTAGGTGATCTGAATGCTGAAGAAATTTGGCCACTGATCTTCCACCCTGAGATAGGCTTTAATGCAGTACCTACTGACCAGCTCAATGCTTGATTGCGTGTAGATATTCCTGAATAATATTCCTCAGGCCACGGGAGATTATCACTTTCTAGATATCGGACATCGAGACCGTTGCTACTATATCGTAGTCCGCCAAAAAGGTCAAGTTTTGAATACTCTTTCTTTAGTAGTGCATATACAGCTGCATTATCAGTCTCCCCGCCGCCAGATGGGTACCTGGTAAGGATATCTCTCGTGATTTCATCCGTTAGTATGTTAGTTCTGAATGCGGTGGATGTCAGTATATTCTTATTATATTCCGCGCCATAGTTTATTTCGAATGATTGATCAGTATTTAGATATTTGTGCAGATCTGCTGTGAAGCTGAGCACATCCACATCTTCTTCTTGGCGGTCTAGATTATTACTTCCGAATCGTCTATCGATTCTATCCTCATCTATCTTCTGATAAGCGGCGATAAGTATTATTTTATCGGTCAATGTGGAGTTGCTTTTTATATCCGATCTGAGACTAGCGAAGAACCTAGTTTGTGGTCCATAGTACCATTCTGCGAAAGCAAGTCCTTCTCCATCAGGCTCCGATAGAGCATCATATCTCGGCACATCGGTGCTGGTAGAGTATTGGATATTGGCGATTATCCTAGCATTTTCATTAGGCTGATATAAGAACTTCTGCAGCACATCTACTTGACTATATCCGGTTCCTATCTGTAGATTCGGATTTTCGTTTTCTACTAAGATGTCTTGACCATTTATCCTATCTGCATAGATAAGCCGCTTCCCAAAGTCGGGATATTTTTCACTTCTTCTTGAACCTGTAACTAGATCTCCAAACTCCGAAGTGGTCAGAGAAGTTAAGGATCCAAATTTTTTGCCTGAGATATTGAAATCTATGTGTGCACTTTTTTCATTATTGGCGGTGGCAAATCTTGCGTAACTATTACCATAGAAATTTACCTTTTTGTCATTGTCGAAATTAAGATTGGGATTCTTACTTCTGAAGTGAACTACCCCGCCAATAGCATCGCTCCCATAGATAAGTGACCCTGGCCCATATAGAACCTCCAGGCGCTCTAGCATGGCATTATCTACTGTGATGGCACTCTGCAGATGGCCACTGCGGTATATGGCATTATTCATTCTCACACCATCGAGAACTAAGAGCACTTTATTAGCTTCGAAACCTCTTATTACTGGGCTACCTCCGCCCATTTGACTTTTTTGAATGTATACATCAGCGTGCTGACCTAGAGCATCGGCAGCGGTTTGTGGATTGGTAAGTTGGAATATCTTAGTATTTATACTTTCTACTCTTCCCGGAAGGTCCCGACTTCTATTATCCGTCCTGCCGAACATCGTGACTTCTTCTAAGACGAGACCTTCGAGCATCCTTATGATCAATCCATCTGACAGTTCGGATTTGCTCATTGATACATCTTGGTAGCCTAAGAAATTGAAAGTGAGATTAGCGTCAGAACTCAATCTGGCGGGGATCTCTACCTGACCAGCATCATTGGTGACACTGGTGAAACTGAAATCAGAGGTGTACACATCTACGTAGGGCATAGGTGTGTCATCTTCGTCTACTACATGTATGACCAGTTGAGCATTCATATAATATGAAATCATTACAAATAGAATCACAATTAGACTTCTGCCCATATATAATAGCTGATGTTGATACTGATAGAATCCTTGTTCTATCATTTTTTTTCTTTAGAACGTGCAAAACTAAAAAAGTTGTTGTCTACGAGTGACACCTTCGGGTAAAAGTTGGGTATTTGTCTCTAGCTAGTATATTTAGAAAATAATTAACAGCGCTAGTTCGATCATAAGCTACTGTAAAGATGCTCGAAAATGTCTTCGACTTTATTTTTTACAGCGGCATTTCCATGCGAATGGTTATTAGAAATGAAACAAATCGTATACCAATCTCCTGATCTTCCTTGGAATAGACCAGAAAAGGAAAGTACGCTACCCATAGACCCAGATTTTAGGTAGAATTTCTTTTGTGAAGTTTTTTTTGCTAAGAGATTGGATACTGTCCCTGATACTCCTGTTTGTGGTAAGTATTTTAATAAGTTCTCTCGACCTAGCTGTTTTTCCGCATAATTGATAAATCGAGTGAAAGCCTGAGGTGTGATATTGTTTCGGGGAGAGAGACCACTTCCATCCTCTAGGTTATAGCTATGCTTATCTATTTCGGCCGAAGTCAAAGTCTGAATTATTACCTCTATTCCTGCATCGATAGACCCTTCGTTTTTCTCTTTTTTGCCCATCAACCTGAGGATGGCTTCACAATATAGATTTATACTTTCGTAGTTTGCTTGTCTTACTATTTTAGAAAGTGTTTCTGATTTTATAGTGAGTACTTCGGTGAAGTCTGTGTTCTTTATCGGATTATTATGGACTGTGATACCATTATTATAGATATAATTATTGTGGAGCGCTGCACTCAATAATGCGGCGAATGATAAGGGTGGGTTAGGTATAGAGCCTCTTATTTTAAATGATTTTGAAGTGTACGGGATGCTGCCTCTCACAATTTTATTGTAGTGGTATTGATCACCATAGATATAAGCGTTATCTCCAGTGTTCTTCCCCTTTGTTATTACTTCGCTGGTAATTTTCAGGTAAGGAATTTCAGGGTCAGTACGATCTATTTGAGCCGTTTGGCCTTCTTTTATTTTTGGTTTGAAGTATAGATCATATTCATTTTCATTGAAGTTGAATGCCCACGCGCCACTGCCATAGTAGTTGGCCACATCTCCATATGGCCATGATCCGGGGATAGGCTGTCCGGAGAATACATTGGTACGTATATCTATCTTGCCGTCGATACATTTTATTCCTTTTGCTTTTATAGCGTTGACTATATCTGAGAGCGTTTTATTCCAGTTTTTTCCAAATCGTTTTGAGCCCAATGTAGGATCACCGCTTCCTATGATCACGATATTGCCCTCTAGGGTTCCAGATTGGTCTATATTTCCTGTGTATCCTATTCTTGTTTTGAATCGATACTCTTCGCCTAATACCTTGAGTGCAGTGAAGTTGGTAATCAGTTTTAGAGAGCTGGCAGGAATTAGCTTTTTATCGCTGTCGATATTGACTATCTCTTTTCCATCTAATGATCTAACAGATACTCCAACCGACGCATAATCGAAGGCTTCACTGTCCAATATTATATTTATTAATTGGAGCTTATCTTCGTTTTGTGAATTTGCTGAGAAGAATTGTAATACTATTATTATAATCAATAAACATAGTCTCATAGTGGGGTGAGATTATATCCAATATGAAACAGCGCGTCACCTTGATTCACTACAGAAGCATTACTATGACCGATAATGTGGCCGTCTCTGGTGGCTGATACCGTTATTGATTTGCTACCATAAGCGTCTTTGAGTTCGCCTATAGGTTCTCCTTTTTTGACGTATTCGCCAGAATCTTTAGACCATATGAATATACCAGAATACGGAGCTCTTAACCAAACAGTTTTTTCTACTAGGATTGATTTTACTTGAGAATCAAATTCTACTTCATGTTTCATTTCCAGGTGTGCCAATACTCGTTTGATCCCTTGGATTGCTACAGAAATCGAATGTCCGTCAAGACGTACACTTTCGCCACCTTCGAATACGATTGTCGGAATATTCATTTCATGGCTTGTTTTTCTAAATGACTTTGGAATAAATGGCTTCTGAATGATATACTTTGTGCCGAAAATGATAGCGAGCTCTTCGGCTTTTTTATCAGATTTGTGATATCGAATTTGAGGATAGTTGAATCGAGATGACCCGCCTGTATGGAAGTCCATTGCAAAATCGATGTACGGGAGGATCTTCTTGGTAAGTGTATTGGCTACTCTCGAAGCTAAGGAGCCTGTACTTATGCCTGGGAAAGATCGGTTGACATCTTTTCCATCGGGAACTTCTCTGCTAAAATTTATAAATCCAAAAACATTCAATAAAGGAATCGCGATGATACTTCCTCTTTCCAAATTACTGAATATATCTTCTTCTATAGATCTTCTTACTATCTCGATGCCATTAATCTCATCACCATGGACACCACCTAGTACAAGAATGCAAGGACCAGGATTTTTACTTCTAAAAATATGTGCTTTGATATCTATCCTCGTATCTGAGGGCAATCTTCCGACATTGATATTAGCGAGTGCATATTCTCCTGGGAATACCGTTGCTCCTCCTATTACTATTGGCTCTTCGAATGTGTGTTTTATTTCCAGATTTTCGATCATATATAGTTGTAATTTTTTTCGACATATTTTATGATTTTGCCGGCTATGTCGCGGCCAGTCGTAGTCTCTATACCCTCTA
The DNA here is from genome assembly GCA_938007965.1 of uncultured Saprospiraceae bacterium. Classification (GTDB taxonomy): domain Bacteria; phylum Bacteroidota; class Bacteroidia; order Chitinophagales; family Saprospiraceae; genus CAJXUU01. Next base: position 88,919 of record CALLMH010000025.1, read on the forward strand.
GTCCTGGGCTTGCATTTACTTCCAGTACCATAGGGCCTTTTGATGTTTGGAGCATGTCTACTCCAGCTACATGAAGTCCCATTACTCTAGCTGCTTTGCGCGCCACTTTCATTTCTTCTTCAGAGAGCTGGATCACTTCTGAGGTTGCTCCTCTATGCAGATTAGAGCGAAACTCGCCTTCTGCCGCTTGTCGTTTCATAACACCTACGACTTCATTGTTTACGATGAATACTCTGACGTCGGCTCCCTTAGCTTCTGCTATAAACTGCTGCAAAAATACTTTTTGTTTCGTCTTATGGAAGGCTTCTACTATAGATTCTGCCATCTTCTTTTTTTCAGCTAGCATAACACCTAGCCCGTGGGTCCCTTTGACCATCTTTATGACTACGGGCAGTGGAGACACTTCATCTATCATCTGGCCGATAGTCATCATATTATTAGACAAGGTAGATTTAGGAACTGCTATGCCATTGGCCGCTAGTATCTGCATACATGATATTTTATCTCTGGCTTTCAAAAGCGGATCAGATTTTAGAGTACTGAATACTTTCATCAGCTCGAATTGTCGGATTACGCTCGCTCCATAAGTAGTCGCCGAATTTCCTATTCTTGGTATTACAGCTTGGATGTTTTTTATCTTCTGTCCATGATAATATATACAAGGACTGTTCTCTTCTATGACTAAGTCACAGAACATATGATCAAAAACGCGTACAAAATGGTTTCTCTTTCTTGCAGCATTGACTAGACTCTGGGTACTGTATAAAGCAGGATTTCTTGATAATATAGCTATGTTCATCTAAATGTAAAATGTAGAATGTTGGAATATATGCAAACGCATCATCAATAATAATGATTTTAATTTTTAGTCCGTTCAGATTTTAATAATAAATTTAGATGGTTTAATCCGAACTACGTGTTGGGGAATCTATTGCAGCTTGAGTTAGTTTCAAATATGGTGCTTTGATTTATTTACTTTCTTCATCCTAGCAGGGACTGCACCTCAAACAATAGAAGCCATTTATTTTACTATTCTGGCGATCCTCATAATGAAATTCCAATGTGTACTGTTGGTTGAAAAATCGAACGGATAATCCACGAGTTCCAGTACTTCTGTAGGATCTAAAAATCATAAATTGATAATAATTATAAAAAAGAAGTAACCGATCGAGAAATCTTCCGTCTTAACTATTCATTCTGGTTGGACTGAAATCATTTATATTTCGATATTCTTTGATATCTTGTGTCCCCAAGTTGATTTAATAATTAAGTTATCTATGAATATACGCCCTGTTTTAAATACACAATTGGATGCTGTAGTGCATTTCATTACCAAGCTAGATGCTGAGATGGTCTCTACACTGATAGATGATAAATATACTTACCAAGACTATATTAAATCACAGTTTATCAGAAAGTTAGGAGACTTGTTTTTTGAGTTTTCTCAATTAGGAGATAGTTATTTACATGTAGAAAAAGGGGAGTGCTATGGATGCACATGTGGTGTATCAGGCTATACATTCATAGGTAATAAGTCTCACGCATATATCGATTTCGTTTTTAAAGCTGATGCAGAAGGCAATGTGTCTGACATCTATGATTGTGGTGAGTTTTTTAATAAAAGAGCTAAAATCAAAAAAGATAGCCGTCTATTTCTAGATAAACAAGTCGATTTTGATTTTGAGGAAGATGAGGATGATTTATGGAAAGGAGGTGATCCATTTTTTGGAGATGATGATATGCCATTTTAAATATAGAAAGTCAGATTCTAAATATGTTCTATGCTTAGCTAAACAACTTAATCAGCTAGTGGTTAGTTTATCTAAATCATATTTATTTTGAGGAAAACAAATTTTACTAAGTTTGTCAACTCTCTCAGCGAAGAAGAATTGAGAGAAGAATTGGATAAACTATACACCAAGTACAAGCCCATCAAAGAGTACTACACTATGGAGTTGGGGTCTGATGATGATAGGAAAAAGTTATTAGATAAAGCGAAAAATGGAATCGACAAGCTGTATGAGCGATTCCGTACTAGGTCACGACTAACCAAGGTAAATAACATCCTCAAAAATATATCCATGATTTCGATTTTTGATCATGAATTGGCGGATGTGTATATCAATCACGTAGAAGCGGCTACTAATCATCTCCTTTATTTTGGATGGGCGAGAGAGGCTGATTTTAATCATTTGGAAAAAAGTTGGAACAAAGCTATAGATCTGGTCACTTCTTCACAGTCCAAGGACCAATTTGATGATCGGCTTCAGTCCGTGCTTAAGCAGTTGAAAAACTATAGAACATTTGTTTTAGATCTGGAAGTATATTATGATGACAATCTTGTGTGAGAGAGGGTTAGAGATGTGTAGTTAGCACGAGTAGTTGTATCCAACATTTTTCCCTGCCTTGGTTTCCATCATATCCTATAATTCTTTCAATTGACTTTCAAAACCAAGGGTCTGAATCTGCTACTTAGCCCTGGCGGATTTTATATGATTTTACTTCATGTGCAGTCCATATCTATTGTAATATATCCACTGGAATATTGCCCGAGCTACTAAGAAAATCGAAAGTGCTATCCATATATTGGATCCAATCTCAGATTTCGGGAGTATGTAGAAGGATACAATATAGATGATGAGTGATAGGAACATGGCATTGCGCATACTATTCGTAGCGGTCAGTCCTACATAGATACCATCCCATATATAACTTGCGAATGCCAATACAGGGAAGATGGAGATGAAGATTAAGAGTTCTTCTCCGATTGTCAACAATGATGTGTCGTCACTAAATAAACCAAAGAGCTGTACTCCAAATATATAATATACAGCTGCATACAACAAGCTTACCAATCCACCCCATAAGAAAGATTGACCGATCACAAGTTTTACTTCTGTTTGTTTATTGGCACCTTTATATTTACCGACGAGGCTTTCTGTAGCATATGCAAATCCATCAATTCCATAACTCATCCAATTTATGAATTGCATCAGGACTACATTTACTGCCAATATGCTATCTCCAAGCTTAGATGATTGGCGGTAGAAAAATCCAAACGAAAATGTGAGACAGAGGGTCCTCAGGAATAAATCAAAATTTACTTTTAGGAATCGACCATATGCTGATAGGGTAGTAAGTTCGGAAATGAGGGACATGTCGATGTAATCTCTATATTTTTTCAGAATTAGAATAATACCCAATATTAGACCGATATACTGAGCGATAACGGTGCCTAGCGCTACCCCTTTAACGTCCATTCCGACTACTTTCACTAGATAGTAGCTGATGCCTATATTCACTATATTGATCACGGCAGTAAGGATCAGCGGATAGATGGCATTCTGCATTCCGAAGAGCCACCCCATTACGACCATAAGCAATAATCCTGCGGGTGCGGCCCATATCCTAATATTGAAATATTCTAATATAAGTGGGTCATTTTCACTACTTACCATCAGCGCAGACTTGGCTAGATCGTAGATAGGATTCTGAAAGATCAGCAGTAGTATAGCTAATATTATGGCGAGCACTCCAGCTTTTAATAGCGACAACCATACCTCATTCTTATCGTCTGCACCATAGCTCTGTGCGGTCATGCCAGTTGTGCCCATACGCAGAAAGCCGAAATTCCAATAAATAACATTGAACAAAAAAGACCCTAATCCGACTGCAGCAAGATGTATACTCGATAATCCTCCCATGAGTATGGTATCTACAGTCGATAATAATGGTGCTGAGATATTGCTCAAGATATTAGGAATCGAGAGCCGGATGATTTCTTTATTGATCTTTTTTTTCATGAGGGAGCAAGATATATAGATTTATGTGGTTTATGAAGGTAGATGAGTGAATGTACATACACGGGCACGTCACTACACTCTATCAATATATTCAATACCATAAGTAATATGGTATCTTGTACAGATAATAGATATATAACACCGGATAATATAATAGCGGTAGATGCACTAGTAATCCATTTACCTTTGGATTTATATATGATTATTATAAGTTTATGATAGGATACTATTTATTTCCGATGGCATTGGCAAGTTGTATTTTGAGTCTTTTGATCTTTTGTCGTCGCAGATTGATAGGCATGATAGGATATTCTTGGTGGATACATATAGTTGGTTTTGTGGCTATTTATATTTTAATTGTATGGATAGTTTTGTGTGAGGAATTGTTGCTTACCAGTCGATTGGAGAGATTAGATGTCAATCAAGATGGATTCTATAATGGCTTAGAACTTACAGATGAATATTATGAGACACTAAAAAAGATGACAAAAGACACTGCTAGGAAATTCTCAATCTATACAGGAATCATCTATTCTGCAATGATCACAACCTTACTTTTTATAACAGATTTAGTAAGAATCCATCTGTGGGATAAATATATAAAGAAGACAAATGCGTTAGACATATAACATATATTCAAAATGTATTACTTTCGCAATTAATAATCGTCTTATAGCCTAGAGTATACAATCAGAAACAATGAAAGATTTTTTTAAGTTTATAATCAGTAAGCCTTTTCTTAAACAGCTGATATATGTAATTATATTTTTAGCTCTTGTATTGTTGATGGTCCTTCTTTGGCTTAGATTTTACACAAATCATGGTCAAAAACTAGAATTGCCGGACTATATTAATCAAGAATTAGTCGACGCACAAAAAGATGCTGATAGTAAGACCTTCGAGATCATAGTCACAGACTCTATCCATAAAGTCGGTAAGCCTGGAGGATTGATAATAGATCAAAATCCAACACCTGGATCTATGGTCAAGGAAAAAAGAAAAATATATGTAAACGTTACTAAATACGCTGCGGATAGGATCAAAGTTTCGGATCTTCCGGTATTGTATGGAAGTGAATATGATCAAAAAAGAACCGAGCTAAAGTATCTTGATATTTCCTCAAGAATCAAAGCTGAGAAATTTGATAGAGGTGAACCCAATCATATACTCGAAGTATGGTATAATGGTAAGCTGATTATTGATAATAAAATAATAAAGACTGATCTAGAAATTGAGAAAGGAGGCGAATTAGAATTTGTAATTAGTAAGCCAGAAGGCGGAAAAGACTTCATCCCTGATCTTGTTTGTCAAGAGTTTATTGCTGCAGAGTCCAAGTGTATGTTGTCTAAATTTCAGATAGGACGGGTAACAGAAATAGGTGAGATTACCGATAGGAATACAGCATTCGTAGTGTCTCAGGTGCCAGCATATGATGGAAGCAGTATGATAAGTCATAATTCTGCTATTGCTGTAACTATCAGCCAAGAACGACCAGACGAATGCAAATAAACATAGATTAAAATATACTAAATAGAAATAAGAATGACAGATATCACAACGGAAGAACTCAAAACCAAGTTAGACAATAAAGAGGACTTCGTATTTATTGATGTACGGGAGCCATTTGAATTTGAAGAGTTTAATCTTGGTGCTCGTTTAATCCCGCTGGGCAATATTCCAGGTGCGCTAAACGAATTAGAACAATACAAAGATCAAGAAATTGTTATCCACTGCAGATCGGGTGCAAGAAGTGGAAACGCTAAACAGTACCTAGTAGAGATGGGATATAAGAACGTAAGAAACCTATTGGGAGGTGTTGTCAGATGGCAGCAACTATATAGTGTATAAAGCGGTCTTATAGAATACGTGGTTTGTTTTTCTTTATAGCTATGTAATTATATGCACGGATGCCTTGGAGTCCACCGGTATGAATCCATAGATATGATTTTGTATTGTCGACTAATCCTTGGTCTATCATGTCAAAAAATCCACACATCAATTTCCCATTGTAGATTGGATCTACTGGGATTCCCGTTTCTTTTGTGAATTCATTGATGAAAGAGATCAATTCTATTGGTGTCTTTCCATAGCCTCCAAAATGATATCTATCAATAAATTTTAGTTGGTCGTGTTTGGGAGTTGGTATATTTTTAAGGATCTCATTTTTTAGATAATCGCTCTTTAGACTTGAAAATACCCATAGTTCTTTGTCCTTGCGTAAATTCTTAATGATGCCAGTCGCTGTAGCACCAGTTCCAGCGGATACTAAGATCACGTCATGGTGTGATTGGTTTATTTCATTTGATAATTCTGATAAGCCTATTTGAGCCAATTCATTTGATCCCCCTTCTGGTATCAGTATATGATTAGGGAATTCGGATAGGATAGATTTTACTGCGGGACTATTGTTTTTATCTCGATATTCATTCCGACATACGAATCTTAGTTCCATGCCACATTGTATAGCGTACTTTGTAGTAGGATTTTTCTCATCGTATTCTCCACGTATAATACCTACAGACTTGATACCTATTACTTTACATGCGGAGGCTAGTGCATATATATGATTAGAGAATGCACCACCGAAAGAGACTACCGTCGGAAGTTCTTTGTCAACAGCTGCTTTGAGATTATATTTTAGCTTGCGCCATTTATTCCCAGAAATATCAGGATGTATAAGATCTTCCCGCTTTACTGATAGTGATATCCCTGTATTGATCAGTTGACTAGAATCTACTCTAGCTATAGGACTAGTAACTTTAGTATCGAAAATATCACCCACAGTATAGAATTAGTCCATCCTAAGCTCATCATCCATGTTGTCATAGAATTTATATTCTAGCATTTGGAAGTCATTGTTACGTTTGACTGTAATCCATGATTTGAATTCTTTGTACCATCTCACTTGTTCGGATATTATACCTTTCGTGAGATAAGAATATATGAATGGATGCACGACAAGTTTCAACTTAGACTTAGGTCTACTAGACAATATATGGTTGATATCACGCTTGATATCTTCTATGATGAGGATTGAAGCTTTTGCTTTTCCTGATCCGAGACACGTAGGGCAGGTTTCTGATGTGTCGATTTTCACCTCTTCTCTTACTCTCTGCCTTGTAATCGCCATCAAGCCGAATTTGCTCAGAGGCAATATTGTATGTTGTGCACGATCATTTCTCATGAAGTCCTTCATCTTATTGAATAGAGAAATCTTGTGTTCGGAGTTTCTCATATCTATAAAATCGATAATGATGATACCGCCGATATCTCTCAATCTTACCTGCCTTGCTACTTCTTCTGCCGCTTCGAGATTTACAGATAGAGAAGCATCTTCTTGCGATCTTTTGTTGGCTTTGGGACCACTATTCACGTCTATGACATGCATAGCCTCGGTGTGTTCTATTACGAGGTAGGCACCACTGTGCATAGTGTATGTCTTACCGAAAGAAGATTTGATCTGAGTCGTCACACCAAACGCATCAAATATGGGTCTTGAGCCAGTATGATGTTGGATGATATTTACTTTTTCTGATCCGATAGACTTTAGATATTCTCTGCTGCTATTATACAGCTCTTTATCATTGATCACTACTTTATTGAAGTTGTCTGATAGTACATCTCTTAAGATACTAGATGTCTTATCTATCTCACTGAGTAGTTTTCTAGGACTGTTTGCTACTTTGAGTTCGTCGAATATCGTTTTCCACTTTTCTGTAAGTCCGCGAATTTCGGAATGTAAATCTGCCACCATCTTACCCTCTGCAGCGGTACGTACGACTACACCGAAGTCTTTTGGTTTGATGCTTTCGACAAGCACCTTTAGTCTTTGTCGTTCTGCATTGTTACTTATTTTTTTAGATATGGAGACTACATTATTGAATGGTGTCAATACTACATATCTGCCTGGAATAGTAATCTCACAGCTAAGTCTAGGACCTTTGGTTGAGATAGGTTCTTTCAGTACTTGAACCAATACGTAGTCATTCTTGGTAAACACCTGATCGATTTTACCATTTTTCGGATTGTCTCCTAGAATCTCAAATTTTTCAAGTAGGTGAGTATTAAGACTTTTACCCATTACCTCCTTCGTGTATTTCTTGAGAGATAGTATCTGGGGGCCCAGATCAGTGTAGTGTAGAAATGCATCTTTTCTATGTCCAAGATCTACGAAGGCTGCATTGAGACTAGGTCTCATCTTCTTAACCACACCCAAGAATATATCTCCTACTGTAAACTTGCTGTTGGTCTTTTCATTATGAATCTCGACCAAACGATTGTTCTCCATTAACGCGATTTCTACTTCGGTAGGTGAGGAGTTTACTATTAATTCTTTATCCACTTTTATTAGATTTAGTGGACAGTCATTATAGATATCTCATTATTGTGTATACACGTAGTCATTATCACATTCTCGGTAGAGTATGTAAGTACTACAGATTTTATTAGTATACGGAGTCGATAGAAAGCGGAAAATATCCGAAAAGTGAAGTATATATAAGTGAAAATTTACGCTAACTAATTGAATTATTCTAAAAGGATAATCTTAATTACAATAGTTAACTCAAACAGCCAAAACTCTTCAATCGTGCTTTTATGCCGATTGTTTTTTAATTACTCGTCATGAACGATGCTCTTTATGGCATATAGAGCATTCAGTTTTTCTAATTGATGCTCCGTAATAACTAGAGATTTGTCAGGATTTCTTTTTGTCTGATTTGATTTATATTTGATATATCTCTATATCTATCAGACGTATAATCTTTCAGTTTAGATTATGTTTTATTTTTTATTCGCGTACAAATGAAGCGAAATTAATAGTCACTTTTCTTTCTTCTAGACGACTCGTCATAACGAAAAAGTGCTTGATGGTATATTTACAATACCATCAAGCAATATAGACTGTCTAGATTAATTATCTATTTTTCTTCTTATGTCTGTTTTTTCTAAGTCTCTTCTTTCTTTTGTGAGTTGAGATCTTATGTCTTTTTCTTTTTTTACCGCACGGCATATTCTACAGTTTTAAAAATTATAAATTATTTTTTACATTTATTTTGAAACTCCTTAGCCTTCGTGTCATTCCCTGCTTGCGCATAGGCTTGTGCTAGAAGACATATTGAGTTATTATTTTCTGGTTCTAAACCTATGGCTTTTTCCAATCTTTGGATAGCTTTCTCGGTCTGATTTGTTCTCAGAGCCAGTCTAGCTAGCTGATTCATTACCTGAACGTTATCAGGATTCTTTTCGTTCAACTTGAGCAACATTTGTATACCCTGCATAGGAGTCGTATCAGGATTGTCTACATAGATTAGAGCAAGATTAATCTTATCATCTATATTATCATCTGATAAACTGATCGCATTTTCAAATGCTTTTACAGCCCTTCCCTTGGCAAAGAGTAGTTCTTTTTCCACGGTAGCACTTTTCATTCCTATCTGATAGGTTGTCCCCGCTATTGACCAAGCTTCTTTGGTTTTTTGGATCTTAGCGATCTCCTCTGCAAAATATCCTGAGACGATTGGCGATCCATATTCATACCATTTAGATGCCATATTTTTTGCTCGTTCTACCTTGTCGGCATCATCTGCGGCATCATGATATTCAGTCTGCAATGCTTCTATGATATTCAGCTGATCTTTGGACAGTGTTTTCTTAGCATTGGAGACTATATTTTGAATACCTGTTGCCTCTATGTTATTAGCTCTTGAGATTCCAGCTTGCTTTTGTTCTTTTGGGATGGTACTCATGCCAAAATAAATCAAGCAAAATAGTGCGATAGCTGATACAACAAGGATTGACTGTGATTTACTAATGTTCATGGTCAAATATTTTTTTGTTGTTTCAAGATATAATTATCGCTTGGAATTTTACTTTTTACTTTCAGATGGCAATTCATTCACATTTTCCTTCACCTGCTCTACGAATATTTTTGCTGGTTTGAATGAAGGGATAAAGTGCTCAGGAATTTCGATTGCTTCGTTTTTCTTGATGTGTCTACCTATTTTCTTAGCTCTCTTCTTGATTACAAAAGATCCAAATCCTCTGATGTATACATTCTCACCGTCTGCTAGAGAGTTCTTTACTTCTTTAAAAAACATTTCTAAAGTCACTAAGACGTCAACCTTAGGTACTCCTGTTTTCTCTGATATCGATGCTACTAAATCTGCTTTTCTCATTAATTCTTTGGTTTTTAATTAGTTATGACCAAATTACCGCTTCTTTTAATAAAGCGACGCAAATTTCGCAATAAAAGTGAATAAGTGAAATAATTCATTGCTTTTTTGTGATAAAATATCTATTACTATCTATTTTAATCTATTCATTTACAATATTTTAAAATATGTAACCCTATTTTAGTTTGTTGGACCAACTACTTTTCAGTCTATTATGACTATACGCCTATAGGTACATCGCTATTTTCTCTCTGAATGATGGGCGCATTTCAATTTGTCGTTTTTCGAATTCAAAAATAGTATTTGACCAACGACATACAGTCATTTAGTAAATCATGTCTTGCAAAGAATTAGTAGATCTTTATGGAATCGTAGATTTTGAAAATCATAGAAAACGACATTATGAAATACACTCAATGGTATAATCGAATTAGGATGTAATTAAAGATGGTTATATTCGCACTGTAATTTTTAAGTTTATGACATTAGGAGATTTTTTTCAAGCGCTTTCAGATAACCCATCTGTGGTCTGTTTTTTATTCATTTCTGTTCCCTTGACGGCATTTTTAGCATCCATATTCGGTAAGAACGAAGGAGCTGTGAGCCCTTGGAAGGAATTGTATTCTGTGCTAGTATATCTGACTTGTGTGCCGGGCATATTTGCTGTCACGCTCAATGTTTATCTGTTTCTTTTCGAAAGACAACGGGTCAATGACATAAACTTATACACACAAGTGCTTCCCATCATCAGTATGGTGATTACGCTTTGGTTGATCAGGAAGAATGTAAAACTTGAGCAAGTACCAGGATTCGAGAAGCTCGGCGGATTGATATTAATATTATTTGCGTTGATAGTATTCATGTGGATTCTTGAGAAGACCCATATTTTTGCGATCACCATTATCCCATTTTCTTATTTTATAATATTATTTGTGGTGCTTTTAGTTGGAATAAGGTTCGGATGGAAGAGAGTGACTAAGTAGGCTGTTATCCACTTTGTTAACTAGGGTTATTCAGAAGTAAGGACAATAGTAAATTATATCACTTACAAGGAGCATTAATTTGTGGCAGAGATTAAATCGACCTTAGCTGGCTTAGGTATTTGGATTTCATTTTGGCGTTAAGAACTTGCAACTGTCTGAGCGTAAGCGAGTTTTGCAAGTATAGTCAAAAT
>CALLMH010000026.1 GCA_938007965.1 uncultured Saprospiraceae bacterium
AGAGATTATAGAAAAAGTAAGAAGTCGAGAAGCCGATATGCCGCTCAATGATCCCGCGATCAAAGCTCTGGTGAGGATCGATGATGGTAAGACGACATTTTCGACAGAAATCGAGGAGGAATATCTCAAGAAGAAATACAAGTCCAACTATGAGAAATTTCTCAAGACCAATGGATGGAATGATCTGAAATCAAAATGGGAGAAATTGACCGCCAAATACGAAGCGGAATTCGATAGAGAGGTAAAGATGAAAGTCTTCGATTATGAAAATGGAGAGGTCGATACACTAATGACACCATTCGACAGTGTGCGGTATCATAATCAACACCTTCAAGGGAGTCTACTATCTGTAGATCCATCATCAGGATATATCAAAGCGTGGGTAGGAGGGATCAATCATAAGTACTTCAAGTATGATCATGTCAATAGTCGAAGAGCGGTAGGGTCTACGATCAAACCATTCGTATATACGACTGCGATATCTCTGATGGGGTTTTCGCCTTGTCAGACATTTGATGATATACAGTATACGATAGCTCCGGGTGATGCTAGTTTCAATCTACTAGACGAATGGTCCCCTGCGAATGCGAATGGAGAATTCACAGGAAATAAATACAATCTTTATCATGGATTACTCTATTCTAAGAACTCGATTACGGTCCGATTGGTAAAAGAGATGGGGAATGTAAGAGTGGTCAAAGAACTCCTCAGAAATGTAGGTATAGACACAGAAGAAGAAATAGGAAATGGGCAGGTAGCGGTACCAGAATTGCCTAGTATCAGTCTTGGAGCGGTAGATCTGACACTCTATGATATGGTCGGAGCATATACGACATTTGCCAATAATGGTACATACACTGAGCCGATCTTCATTACTCGGATCGAAGATAAGAATGGAAGGATCTTGTATACAGGTATTCCCAAAAGACAAGCTGCGATCAATCCGTTGCATAACTCCGTAATGGTAGATATGCTTCAAAATAATGTGGGCGGAAAATACGGAATGGGATTAAAGTCAAAAGTAGGAGGTAAGACCGGTACGACGAATGATTACTCTGATGGGTGGTTTATGGGGATTACTCCTGATCTCGTCACCGGTGTGTGGACAGGTGGAGATGATAAGTGGATCCGATTCCTCACGCTCAATGACGGGCAAGGATACGTAATGGCTAGACCTGTATTCGAAAAATATATGAGAAAGCTAGAAGCGGATACTACAGCCGTATTTGACACAGAAGCTGAGTTCGCTCTTCCTCCAGCAGGATTTTTTGATCTAATAGATTGTGAAAAATACAAGACTGTCGATGCAGAAGTAGAGCAAGATCAAATCCAACAATCCAAAAATCAGAGAGACGAATTCGAAGAAGAATTTGATGAGTTCGAAGAAGAGTTCGAGGAGGAAGAAGAAATGGAAGAGGAGTTCTGATCACTTCGGTTTTGAGGAGGTCAATTAATAATCGGTAATCTTTTTTCTTCCAGCCTTGATTTCTGATCGTTTTTTCTTGTTTTGGAGCCGTTCCTTTCTTGCTGCAAGAGATGGACGAGTGGGTTTTCTTTTTTTCTCTTCCTTTAGGGTCTTTTTAATCAACCTGTCAAATTTCTTGATCACCTTCTGTTTATTAGTTAGTTGCGATCTGTCTGTTTCTTGATGTAGAATCAGTTCTTTTTTGCGATTGATACTATTCTTGAGCTTGGTTAGGATTTTCTTCTTTTGTTGCTCCGATAACACTTCCGATGCTGACACATCGAATCGGAGTGTGACTTTAGTTTCTACTTTGTTGACATGTTGTCCTCCACTGCCTCCTGATCGGGAAGTAGTGAATGTAAGTTCAGTATGCAGTTTTTCGAAGTCTATTTTCATTGATTTGTTTGACTGATCTTGTAGTCGTAATATTAATGTAGATATGAGGGTAATCGTTCATTCTATCGTCTAGCGATATTTTGATGGGACACGGATTGGAAGGGTCGGACTATTTTCACATATTTTGTGAAGGATAAGGCGGGTTCGATCGATTTCGTAATGAAAACTCACTTCAGCGCACTAGCTCTTCCAATTACATCTGAACCAAATCGCTTTCTGATTCCATCCATCTCTTGTAATAGACGGATACGCTCTAGGTTGTCATCGAAGAGGCTAATCTGATAGCTTCCGTGGACTAGCCCACTGAATTTTACGCCGATGAGTCGGATCAGCTGGCGGCGCTCATATACTTTGTCGAATAGTTGGAGTGCGTATTTGCCCAGTGCATTATCTTGGGCAGTATATGAAATTTTACATTGCTTGGTAAACGTGTTGAAATCCGCATATCTGATCTTGACAGTGATTACGGATGTCAGTCTGCCAGATGCTCGGAGTTCGAAGCTGAGCTTGTCACACATATCTATGAGCATATTACGAATCATCCGAAGATCGAGCGTGTCTTCGGTGAATGTTCGTTCTTTGGATATGGACTTGGATTCACTATAAGGTACGATGGGTGTATTGTCTATAGCGTTGGCTTTTTCTGATAATTTGCGGCCCGATTTACCAAATTCTCGTTCGAGTAGTTGGGTGGGGATTTCGCTCAGTACTTTGATGGATCGTACACCCATGAAGCTGAGTTTTTTGTATGTTTTTTGGCCTACGCCTGGTATTTTTTTGACGGGTAGGGGAGCGATGAATTGTTTTTCGACGCCACGTTTTATCTGTTTGCTACCATTCGGTTTTCCTTCTCCTGTTCCGATTTTGGAGATGAGTTTATTTACAGATAGACCGAATGATATCGGGAGCCCTGTTTCTCTGATGATTCGTTGGCGAAGTTCTCCTGACCATTTGTAACAGCCAAAAAACTTATCCATACCAGTAAGGTCAAGATAGAATTCGTCTACCGATGCTTTTTCATATACAGGAGCTTCTTCGGCGATCACGTCGGTCACCATATTGGAGTAGTAAGAGTAGCTATCCATATCACCACGGAGGACAGTAGCATTGGGGCAGAGCTGTAGTGCCATCTTCATAGGCATAGCCGAATGCACTCCGAATCTTCGGGCTTCGTAACTGCAGGAAGAGACTACACCTCGATTACTCGTGCCACCGATGATGAGTGGTTTTCCTTTGAGCTCGCTATTCTTGAGGATCTCTACAGAAGCAAAAAAGGAATCCAAATCCATGTGTAATACGGCGCGGTCATACATAGTTTAACTATTATTCTGTGAGTATAAGGCCGATAGCAATCCTAGATTCATGCCCTCGGGACACAAAGATAAGCCAAAAGTCGAATAAACCGACACTTGATGTTATTATTTGTAGTAAATAGTTACTTAGTGTTGAGATATGCGACTTTTTGATCAAAGTCACATCGGGTATGTATTTACATAAGTATAAAAAGATACAAAAACAGCTCAAAAGTCAATCAAGGTCCTATGCTCTCAATCTGGATTTTGGCTAAGCCGATTGACCTACTTGGTTAGCGGAGTCGCCTCATGATGTTGATCAAATAAATTTTAAAGATTAGAAAAACGATAAACTGAAATACACCTTACATACAAACACCTCACGTTCTTTAGAACAATTGACTTATCTTTGCATTCTAATTTAGGTGTGGAGGATTTCCCTCAATTTATAATTCAATAATTTCATTTATGTCTGATTTTCGAAGGCCTGTGACAGATTGGTTGCCCATAACTAGGAAAGAGGTAGAACAGCACGGATGGGAAGAACTCGATGTTATCCTGATATCAGGTGATGCATATGTTGATCATCCCGCATTTGGTACTGCAGTAATCGGTCGTATTATTGAGAGTGAAGGATTTAGGATAGCCATTGTTCCTCAGCCAAACTGGCAAGATGATCTACGGGATTTTAAGAAGATGGGACGACCGAGATTATTCTTTGGGGTGACTTCTGGTTGTATGGATACAATGGTAAATCATTATACGGCGGGGAGGAGAAAAAGATCAACTGATGCATATACACCAGGGGGTAAGGCGGGATTTCGTCCTGATTATGCTTGTGTGGCATACACTAAGATCCTGAAGGAACTCTATCCTGATGTGCCAGTATTACTCGGTGGTATCGAAGCGAGTCTCAGGAGAGTGACGCATTATGATTACTGGGAAGATAAGTTATGGCCCAACATTCTGTCAAAGAGTGGTGCAGATATGCTCGTCTACGGAATGGGAGAGATGCCACTTCGCGCGATCATGCAATTAGCGGATGTTGGAGTGCCACTGGCTTCGATGACTCATATTCCCCAGACTGCTTTCTTAGTACCAAGAGGTAGTGACTTGCCGGATGCAGATTTATGGAAGACTCTACAGCTCAATTCTCATGAGAAGTGTATGAGGGACAAGATAGCTTTCGCAGCGAACTTCAAGCATGTAGAACAAGAATCTAATAAAACGAAAGCAAACAGACTTACTCAAGATGTAGGAGATCACACTCTGGTCATCAACCCACCGTATCCACCGATGACTGAGAAGCAGATCGATACGTCATTTGATTTACCGTATACAAGATTACCGCATCCGAAATATTACAAGCGTGGGAAGTTGCCAGCGTTCGAGATGATTAAATTTTCCATCAATATGCATAGAGGGTGCTTCGGAGGGTGTAGCTTCTGTACGATCTCTGCACACCAAGGCAAATTCGTAAGTAGTAGGTCTGAGACATCGATCATGAAAGAGGTAGATCAGGTTGTGAAAATGCCTGATTTCAAAGGGTACATATCCGATATCGGTGGTCCGTCTGCTAATATGTACAAGATGAAAGGAAAAGTAGAGTCGATCTGTGACAGATGCGTAGCGCCTTCCTGTATTCATCCAGTAGTATGCAGCAACTTGGATACTAGCCATAAAGCCATGACAGAACTATATCGGAAAGTAGATGCTCATCCAGAGGTCAAAAAAGCATTCGTAAGTAGTGGGATTAGGTATGATCTATTGACGAAGAGTTACAATAAGAATGGAGATGAAGAAACAATGGATGAGTATATGGATCAGCTGGTAAGTCGTCATGTCTCGGGGCGTCTCAAAGTAGCGCCTGAGCATACATCAGATGATACACTGAAGATTATGCGGAAGCCAAGTTTTAAGCATTTTCATGAATTCAAAAAGAGCTACGAAAAGGCCAATGAAAAACATGGCTTGAATCAACCTCTTATTCCATATTTCATATCTAGTCATCCTGGATGCGAAGAAAAGGATATGGCTAATCTCGCAGCTGAAACCAAAGATATGGGATTCCGTTTGGAGCAGGTGCAGGATTTTACTCCCACGCCGATGACAGTGGCTACTATTATCTACTATACAGGCGTACATCCCTATACACTACGGCCAGTCTATACCGCTAAGTCCGCAAAGCAAAAGAAAAACCAACATCTATATTTTTTTTGGTATAAAAGAGAGAATCATCGACTTATCCGAGAGAAACTGACCAACATGGGACGTGAAGATATGATCGAAAAGTTAGTCGGAGATCGTAAGCGCGCCAATAAGAAAGAGATCATAAAAAATAGAAAAGAAGATAAGCGTGGACAGAGAAAAGGCAAGAAAAGAAGGAGATAGCACTAAGTAAAGTAAAATCATGTGACATGAAAAATGTGGGTAATCTCTGAAACTGGGTCTTTGATGAAGTCTTTCCAGAAATGAAGTAATTACAGACCACTTGGAATACATCGACATAATTGTATTCTATCAAACACTTTACTTTATTTAACGATTCTATAAACCTATCCTTCATTTCTTAGTTTTACTTTGGGCCTTAATTAAAGAGTTACGTAAATAAAGTAGAATGAAAATTGGAATTGTTTGTTATCCGACCTATGGAGGAAGTGGCGTTGTGGCAACAGAGATAGGTTTAGGGTTAGCCAGGCGTGGCCATGAAGTTCACTTTATCACATATAAAAGACCTGCCAGGCTAAATTCTTTTAGTGCAAATGTCTATCTACATGAAGTGAGCTCATTTGATTATCCTTTGTTTGAATATACGCCCTATGAGACGGCATTAGCCAGTAAGATGGTGGATGTGGTAAAATATGAAGGCTTAGATATATTGCACGTACATTATGCTATCCCTCATGCAGCGGTAGCGTACATGGCAAAGCAGATATTGAAGACGCACGGGATCAATATTCCAGTAGTAACTACGCTTCATGGTACAGATATCACATTAGTAGGATCTAATACATCTTTCTTTCCTGTTGCCGAATTCAGTATAAATGAAAGTGATGGAGTCACGACCGTTTCTAAACAATTAAAAAAGCAAACGGAGGAAACGTTTAATGTAAAGACTGATATCAAAGTAATTTATAATTTTATTGATTTCCATAGATTTAGAAAAACCGATAAAGACCACTTCAAAAAGGCAATTGCGCCTGATGGAGAAAAAATTATGGTCCATGTGTCAAACTTTAGAAAGGTGAAGAGAGTGGAAGATGTAATCCACGTATTTGCCAAAGTACAAGAGGCGATTCCATGCAAGTTGATGCTAATAGGTGATGGTCCTGAACGACAAAAGATGGAAGAATTGTGCAGAGAAGTAGGATTGTGCAGTGAAATTAGATTCCTTGGTAAACAAGATGCTGTGGAAGAATTATTAGCTGTTGCTGATATATTTATATTGCCTTCTGCAAATGAATCATTTGGTCTTGCAGCATTAGAAGCTATGGCTTGTGAAGTGCCTGTAGTATCATCCAATATTGGTGGGATCCCAGAGGTGAATATTGATGGAGTTACTGGTTACTTATGCAATGTTGGTGATGTAGATGATATGGCTCAAAAGGCTATTTCTATTCTTGAAAATGATGAAGTTCACCAAAAGTTTCGAACAGCAGCTTTCGAACATGCAAAGACCTTCGATATCAATAACATACTGCCCATATATGAGGATTATTATAATGATGTTATTGAAAAAGTTAAAACTTACGTTTAACCCGAATCATGTAATGGAACTTCGTAATGAAGGTTGAAAGACCAATAATATAAGTGATTTTACTAACGGAATCATGCACCGCTATGGTGAAGGAAGAAAATTAAGTGAAACGACCTATATTGCAGGTATTTCAAAATGTAATAGATTTTCTATTGCATTATTCGGGTTTGTAGCCCATATGATTTATAGGTTAGGTCTACCTGTGGGTAGGTATTTTGGTTGATTTATAACAGGAGCATTGCAGTTGAGGTATATTATTCAATCACAATTTCATCCAAAAACAACCAACATGCTGCTCCTGGAGCGGCGTGCCACTTTGGATTATGTTTCTGCCCTACAATTTTGATTTTAATATATCGGGCTTCTGTAATTTTTCCGTGAAGGACGTGATTTTTAGTTTGTGTTGTAACTGGTCCTTCTTGCGGGAGATATTTTTTGCTGGCAAATGATTGATAATTTGTTCCATCCGATGATGCTTGAATAGTAATCTCATTTGGTGGGAAAATGTAGGACTTGTCATCTATCAATGTTCCTACGCTAATGCTTTCAATTTCTTGATTTGTTCCAAGGTCGACTACAGCCGATACATCTGTCTCGAAGAAACCCAACCATTTCCCATCACCAAATGATTCGCTACCTTTCGTGTAGTCTATAAGTGTAGATGGCCCCTCTCCTGGATATTTATCATTAGGAGGATTAGATAGTGTTATGTTCGTTGGCTTGTATTTAGTTCTTATAAAAGTCTTATTAATGGTATCAGAATTAGACCAGCCTTCTTGATGAAGAAACGCTGAAATTTCACTCGTCTTTCTAATCTGAAATGGATTTATATATGCATAGTTTTTTGTTCCTGTGCTAGTTGTTAATGAGTAATTGATTTTTGCTCTTGGATTGCTAGTTTGTAATGATATCAAAAGAGAATCTTTAAATAGTTCTGTCTCACCTTCTATGCTTGGTCCCGCTAATTTAGGAGTGCCAAATATCGATTGATCAACACCCAAATCAATTAAAATATTGGGATTTTCTGCAGCCCATAATTTTGCTTTTTTTTCATCTACAGCAGTTTGCCATAAGTAGATCTTTTTTAAGCTTTTTATTTGAGTTAAGTATTCAAGACTCTTATTATCAATCCCAGTTTTATAGAGATTTAGATTTGTTAATTGTGTAAGTTGTTGTATGTTATCTATTCCATTATTTCCTATATCGCAACCGCTTAGATTAAGTTTTTTGAGATTCTCAAATTGCTGAATCAATTTCATGTCTCCATCCGAAATATCAGTGTTTGACAGATCTATTTCTATCACATTTTTTGCAATTTCTTCTAGTTTTTTTAATGATGATCGTATATTTTTTTTGTTGCTGAAAGATATATCTATCCATGGTGTATTAGCAGATACTGGATTGGCATTAATTCCAAACTGATATAGATCAGTAATCACAGTTTGTGGTATTTTTTCAATACCGTTGAATTCATCCCCTTCCAGTGATTTGAGATATTTCGATACTTTATTGTTTGGGTTTAGATCTTTTACAAGATGGTCATAGGTTTTCATTTCTTTTATCCACCATTCCAAAAAGTTAAGTTCGTCAATGGATAGTTGAAGCTTTCCATCAGGAGGCATATGTGCCTCGTCTTCTTTAGGTAAATATGCTCTTTGTAATATATGACTTTCAGAAGGAGAACCAGGAATCAATACTTTTCCATTCTTTCCACCATTTTGCCAACCTTTTAAATTATGAAATAATAAATCACCTTTTGATTTTTCAGGGTTATGACAGCTCACACATTTACGTTCGAATATTGGCATCACAATGTCACTGAATATATGAGCTTCTTGAATATTAGCAACAGCTTTGGTTTCCTTTTTTGCAACGCTCTTAGTCAAGAAATCCTTTCCGTGTGTAAGGGATCCACCAAAATGGCCAGTAGCACCTAAGAGTATCATGAATGCTGTAAAAAAAAAGCCAATAATTCTATTTGATGGTTTGAAGTAATACATTAAGAACAGAAGTATGCTCCCAAGTGCTGTCCCTATCCCTAAGTACTTATGTCTGTCGAGGAGTTCTTGATCATATCCTCCTAGTTCGGCAAGTGACCAGCCAGTCAATGAGCTTAATATAGCGGTTATACAACCTAATCCAAGTGCAAAGGTAAGGTCAGTAGGCTTTTGTTTTTTCTTCCACACATCATAGCACCATTGTAAATATGCATATACCAATACACCAATAGGTAAATGCAAAAGCAAAGGATGAAAACGACCGATTATATCTATTAATAAGATCATTTACAATATTAGTATTTCGTCAACAAATAACCAAGGTTTGTGGCCATTGCCAGGATGCCAATCTGGAATGGTTATAAGGTTTAATACTTTGATTTCAATCTTATTTGGATAGCTTGGAGGCGTATTTATTTTTAAATATTTCATTCTTCTATCTGATTGAAGATTGGAATCTGGAATCGATAAATTATGGGTTTTCTTAGTACCGTTTTCGAAATAATAGGTTAGACTTATCTCTTCAGGAGAAAATATCCATGAATTCTGATCAATCAATGAAGACAAGATTATACCATTGACAACTTCTCCTTCTTCTAAGGAAAATGAGAATTCTACTATACTATCATTATAGCCATACCACTCGTCGCTCCTGAAATTCCAATCTCCTTTTGTTCGATTTGATAATACATTTATACCTGAATTGTAATTTTCATTTGCATCATTTGATTCTAGACCTATCCAATTTACTTTTCTTATTTTAAAGGCTTCTACTGTTACTGTTTGACTGGACTCTATTCCATTTTGAAATGCTTTAAATTTATAAACTCCTGTTTCAAAAACTTTGATATCGCTGTTTGAAATTGGGCTATTTCTGTTGGGTTCTGTATTATCTTGTGTATATCTAATATTGATTTTTGGATCTCGATTCTGGACTCTTATCATCGTTCTAGTATCAAAGAAAACTTCATCAACAGAAATACTTGGAGGTGACAGAACAGTGTCTTCTTCTTGCAAATAAATAGAATTCTGAATCGTCTTATTACAACCTAAAACTAAAAACAAACCTATGATTACCAAACACCTCATACTCTGATCAATTTCATTGGATAAACTTGACCAGAATTCCATTGTGGTACATAAAGATTCTCATCCTCATCTACACAAACATCATGAGGATGTTTAAATACTTGATACGCTTGCAACATTCTTTCAAGCTTCTTCCCTCGATAATTTGGAATTATACCTCCTGGTGCAGACACTAGTTTGTTATCCTTATCCAATATAGAAATGAAGCCTGTGTTGTTTCCTTTGTCACCAGACCAGATAGTTGCTAGATATACATTCTCACCTTTAATCACGGGCCTACAAATATATGCTCCTGGCAAGTCAATACTTGATTCATACTGACCTGAAGTAGAAAAGTGCTTAAGTTGATTTTTTTCTCTTGCAGTTACTAGTATTCGAGATTTCCCTTGTCTATCATCTATTGCTACTCCATGACAATTATGAAACTGATCCTCATTGTCACCTGGCCCACCAAATCTTGACTTTAGTTTTCCGCTTTGATCATATATGTAGATGTATTGACTACCATAACCATCTGCCACATAGATGTCACCATTTTCAGCGATTGCAGTCTCCGTTGGTACAAAGTTTAATTGGTCGTCTTGTGTATCAAATTCTCTTGGTCTGGTTATCTTTAGAACTTCCTCACCAGTCATAGTAGTTTTTACGATCAATGATTTTTCTGTATCCGTTATATATAGAAAATCTTCACCGCCTTCATTTTTTATTGTCAATCCATGTGCTCCTGGATAAGTATTACCCCAAGTGTCTATAAGTTTACCATCTTTATTATAGATGATCACATTATTCTTGATATTATTGGTCAATAAGATAATTCGTCCTTTAGAATCTTGTACCATTTCGTGGCAATCATTTACTGGGTTAGATTGAGGGTCTAGATTGCCCCAATCTGCATTCACTTTATACTTGAAGTCACCATGTCCTATTATTAAGTCTTTGCCTATATAGCTGTTACCTGATAGATACAATGAACCTGCCGTCAGTATTGTTGATTTTATGAATGATCTACGGTCGATGGTGTTTTATTTAAGTTATCAATCAAATTTCAATTATGCCAATATATCTCTTACAACCGATCCACTTACATCAGTCAATCTAAATCTTCGTCCTTGATATTTATAGGTGAATTTTTCATGATCAATTCCTAATTGATGTAACAGTGTTGCTTGGAAGTCATGTACATGGACTGGGTTTTTAGCGACATTGTATCCGAAATCATCCGTTTCTCCATATGTCATTCCAGGTTTGATACCTCCGCCAGCCATCCATATAGAAAAGCATCTAGGATGATGATCACGACCATAGTTAGTATCAGTAAGCACACCTTGCGAATAGTTCGTTCTGCCAAATTCTCCACCCCAAACTACTAATGTATCGTCCAACATTCCTCTTTGTTTCAAATCCATAACTAAGGCTGCAGATGCTTGATCGACATCATGAGCTTGATTCTTTAGAGCTCCAGGTAGATTATCATGATGGTCCCATCCCATGTGGTATAATTGCACATATCGGACTCCCTTCTCGGCGAGCCTTCGTGCTAATAATGCATTTGCAGCATAAGTTCCAGGCTGCATGGATTGAGCTCCATACATTTTATAAATATGGTCTGGTTCTCCAGAGGTATCCATTATTTCTGGAACTGAGGTTTGCATTCTATATGCCATTTCATATTGAGATATCCTACTCGCAATTTCTGGATCTCCAAATTCTTCCATATGCATATGATTGAGTTCAGAAATATGATCTAGCATATTTCGTCTTGACTGTTTTGTTATTCCTTCTGGATCCTTCAAAAATAGTACGGGATCTTTCGCAGATCGGAATTGAACTCCTTGATGTAATGAGTGTAAAAAACCATTTCCCCATAATCTTGAGTATAGAGGTTGGCCAAACTTTCTTCCGGTTCCTCGAGAAAGTAATACTGTAAACGTTGGTAAGTTTTCATTCATACTTCCTAATCCATAACTTAACCAAGATCCAATGCAGGGTCTGCCGGGTTGTTGGGATCCAGTCTGAAAGAAAGTAATTGCAGGATCATGATTTATGGCGTCTGTATGCATTGATTTGATTACACAGATCTCATCTGCAATTTTTGAAGTATAGGGGAGTAATTCACTCATCCATGTACCACTTTTACCATGCTGTTTAAACTTAAATTGGGAGCCGACAAGTGGAAATGCATCTTGTCCAGAAGACATTCCTGTCAGTCTCTGCCCATTTCTGACACTTTCTGGTAGATTCTTGCCTCTCATCTTATCTAGCAGTGGTTTGTAATCAAACAACTCATATTGGGAAGGGCCTCCACTTTGAAATAGGTAGATAACACGTTTTGCTTTCGGTGCAAAATGTAATTTTCCTTGGCCTAATGCAGCATTTATTTTGTTAGATATAGCTTTTGCGGGATCAGAAGTTCCTCCGATATTGCAGCCATAACCGAGTAAAGAAGTCAAAGCTGCACCTCCAATTCCTAGAGCAGACTTAGATAAGAATGCTCGGCGATTCATATTCATTTGTCGCTTTTCTATCTCATTCATACTATGATCGGGTTATGGACTCGTCAAGATTGTAGATTACATTAGCAACCGTGGCATACGCTGCCATTTCTGTGTTTTCTAGTAGTTCCATTTGCGGAGAATCTCCAATCGAGAGATAAGCATCCGCATCTGAAGGAGTATTTTTAAATTTCTTTTTTTCAGATTTTAGATAAGCTAACATTTTGTCTAATTCATTACTGTTTGGCTTTCGACTAGTAGCACTTTGAAACATATATGTTATTCTTTGCCTATCGTCATCCAGGTTTTGTACTGCTTTATATGCTAAGTTTCTAGCTGCTTCTATCACTTGTGGGCTATTCAACATTACCAAAGCTTGCAATGGGGTAGAAGTAGTTTCTCTACTTACCATACAGAAATCTCTAGTTACCGCATCGAAAGTCATCATGTCTGGTGGAGGAACAGTACGTTTCCAGAATGTATATAGACTTCTTCTGTATTGTTTATCCCCGTCGTCGATTACATAACCAAAATTAGCTCCACCGCCACCGCCGACTACTTCTTTCCAAAGTCCTTCTGGCTGGTAAGGTTTTACAGGCGGACCTCCAACTTGATCAACTAACAGGCCACTTGACTTTAGAGTAAGATCTCTTATTTTTTCTGCTGAGAGTCTTATTCTTGACCCTCTAGCATATAACATGTTTTCTGGGTCAGAATTTAATTGTGACGGAGTTGTTTTAGAAGATTGCTGATATGTATTTGACATTACTATGTATTTGATCATAGCTTTAATATCCCAACCTTCAGTCATAAATTTATATGCGAGATGATCGAGTAGTTTTGGATGACTAGGTAAGGATCCTTGAGCACCAAAATCATCAGGCGTATTTACAAGTCCCTTCCCAAAACACATCAGCCAAAGTCTATTAACCATAACCCTAGATGTCAGAGGGTTTTCTTTATTAAATAACCATTCCGATAATCCTCTTCTATCTTTCTGGAAACCATCAAAAGGAAGAATTGACTTAGGAGTGGTTGGTAGTACTTCATCGGTAGGTTGATCATACGCACCTCTTGCTAAAACATAAGATTTCCTAAGATTAGGATCTTCTTCCATGACCATTAATTGTATCGTTTCTAATGTGTCTAAGTTTTGAATGAATGTCAATTGTGATTCTATTTCTTCTTTGGTCAGTGTGATATATGGTTCAGGTGTTGCCCCATAAGCTTCGATTAATCCTTTTTCTGGTACATTATTAAAAAAGGAATAAAGACTGTAATATTCTTTCTGAGATATTGGGTCGTATTTATGATCATGACACTTCGCGCATTCGACCGTAAGTCCTATGAATGCTTTTCCAAATGTCATAGTTCTATCGCTCACATATTCTACTCTGTACTCTTCAGGTATAACACCTCCTTCTTGAGTAATTTTGTGATTTCTGTTGAATCCTGTAGCGATAAGCTGTTCACGTGATGGATTCGGTAGTAAATCTCCTGCCAGTTGCCATTTTACAAATTGATCATAAGGCATATTTTGTTTAAAAGCATGGATCACCCAATCTCTCCATGGCCACATGGTTCTTTCCAAATCGTCTTGATATCCATGAGTATCAGCATATCTTGCTACATCTAACCAGAGTCCAGTCATATTTTCAGCATAGGCTACTGAGTTTAAATATTTGTCTACTACGGATTCATATGCATTATCACTATCATCATTTATATATGACTCTATGTCTTCGATAGAAGGAGGTAGACCAGTTAGATCAAATGAAATTCTTCTGATCAGATTTTCTTTTTTCGCTTTTTGAGAAGGTTGTTGGTTGTTATTTTCTATTTGAGAAAGTATGAATTTATCAATTTCGTTATTAGTGAAATCTAAGTCTTTAACTTTTGGAGGTTCTGGATTTGATATTTCATTGAAAGCCCAATGTTTTTCCCATTTTGCACCTTGCTTTATCCATCTTTTTAGTATTTCTTTTTCATGTTCTTCAATGACAAGATTTGATTCTGGAGGAGGCATTAGTTTTGATTCATCGTCAGTGTATATTCGATCTATTAGCGTGCTATTTTCTATATCTCCTGGGATGATAGCAAAGTGATCCTTCTCGTTTCCGAGTGCTATTAATGCATCTTCTCTATTGTTTAATGAAAGCCCGGCTTCTATTTTTGCCTTATCTGGACCGTGACATTTAAAACATCGGTCGGATAAGATTGGACGGACATGATAGTTGAATGAAATTGTTTCAGGGATTGAGGTGGATTGGACTTTTTCTCCAGTTGTCTCTGATATTTGTTGATCTGCACTGCATCCCAAAATGGACAGCAAAAACACCATAAAGAATGAGGCTACACCAAATCTCATGAATATCAATTTGTAGTTAATTAATTAGTTTCGAATATTTAATTTTTCGATGTAGCTAAATTACGATTACTAATGATTTTTTATGTGTTTGAAGTTTATTTTTTGCCTGCACTTTATTGATGAATTGTATGAGACGACAAATTTTTCTGTCGAAATTATATAATTTGAGTTTTTGATTGAAGTACATTCATGATCAACCAAACATATTTGTAAGAAATAATAAAAAATACCCTCACCAAACTTAATTGATGAGGGTTTTTATTTGTCTTATCCTACAGGTACTAAACTTGTAAGTTTGCGTAGTGTGCATTTTCTTCGATAAATTGTCTTCTTGGAGGTACTTCGTCTCCCATTAGCATTGAGAAAACAGAATCTGCGTCGACATAATCTTGAATAGTGACTTGTCTCAAAATTCGTGTATCAGGATCCATTGTTGTCTCCCAAAGTTGGCCTGCATTCATTTCTCCAAGACCCTTATACCTTTGCGTTTTGATCGCGTTGTCATCTGGTCCTCCGAATTGATCGATAGCATCTGTTCGCTCTTTATCATTCCAGCAGTATACAGACTTCTTACCTTTTTTTACTTGGTATAGCGGTGGTGCAGCGATGTATATGTATCCACCTTCGACCAGTGGTCTCATGTACCTAAAGAAGAAAGTCAAGATCAGCGTTACGATGTGACTTCCATCCACATCGGCATCACACATAATGACTATTTTGTGGTATCTCAATTTTTCTATGTTGAGATCTCTTTCTCCCTCTTTTTCCTCGATTCTTACGCCGAGTGCTGTAAACATATTTTTGATCTCTTCGTTGTCATAGATTTTGTGCTCTAGAGCTTTCTCTACATTTAAGATCTTACCTCTTAGCGGAAGGATAGCTTGGAAGTGCCTGTCTCTTCCTTGTTTCGCTGTCCCACCGGCACTATCTCCCTCTACTAAGAATATCTCAGAGATGTTAGGGTCTTTAGAACTGCAATCGGACAGCTTTCCAGGGAGACCACCACCTGCGAGTACATTCTTTCTCTGTACTGATTCACGGGCTTTTCGCGCCGCGTGTCTTGCGGTAGCAGCTATGATGATCTTATCGATGATTTTTTTCGCTTCTCCTTTATTTTCTTCTAGGTAGTATTTTAGTACTTCTCCCATCTTTTGAGATACGATAGCCGTTACCTCAGAGTTACCGAGTTCTCCTTTCGTCTGTCCTTTGAATTGCGGCTCAGGTACCTTTACGGATACTACTGCAGTCAATCCTTCTCGGAAATCTTCACCCGTGATTGAGATTTTTTGTTTCGTCAGTTTGTCTAGTAATCCGTTTTCATCTGCATATTTTTTGAACTCTCTCGTGACAGCTCTACGGAAACCATTCACGTGAGTACCTCCTTCTCGTGTATTGATATTATTCACATAAGAATGTATGTGTTCCTGATAGCTCGTATTGTATTGCATGGCTACTTCTACTTCGACATTCTCTTTCTCGTCTCTACCTGTCACATAGATAGGCTCAGATAAGATCGAAGGTCTTGTAGCATCAAGATGAAGAACGAATTCTTTTAGTCCACCTTCAGAGTGGAAAGTTTCATTTTTGAAAGATCCATCTTTATTGGTCTCACGCTCATCTGTCATGATGATGGTCAGCCCTTTGTTTAGAAATGATAATTCTCTAGCTCTTTTAGCTAATGTCTCATAACTGTAGACGAGATCTTCGAATATCGTGGAATCAGGAAGGAAGGTAACATTTGTACCATTCACATCTGTTTTTCCGATTTCACGAACATCATACTGAGGAATCCCTTTTTTGTATTCTTGTTCGAATATTGTACCGCCTCTATGGACTTCGACTCTCATGTCCATCGATAGTGCATTCACACATGATACACCTACACCGTGAAGTCCACCTGATACTTTGTAGGTGTCTTTATCGAATTTTCCTCCGGCGTGCAATACAGTCATTACTACCTCTAGGGCAGATTTCTGTAACTTTTCGTGCATTCCAGTTGGGATACCTCTACCATTATCTTTGACTGTTATACTATTGTCTTTATGAATGTTGAGATAGATCTTATCACAGTGACCAGCTAAGTGCTCATCTATAGAGTTATCTACTACCTCCCATACTAAGTGATGCAGACCTTTTGTATCTGTACTTCCGATATACATTCCAGGTCTCATTCTTACCGCCTCAAGACCTTCGAGGGCGGTAATATTGGACGCATCATAATTGTTTTTACTGTCGCTCATATTGTAATTATCTGTAATAATATTTTTAGCCCTACAAAGATAGCAAAATATGGGGTAAATAGGGTCTTATTTTGATGTGATATTACTATGTCTTGCATATACATCAAAAGCTAATAGAGTACCCAGTCTTATATTCCTAAAGATTCTTTTCTTATTCAACAAATTGAATATTATTAATGACTGATGGCTTTTATAGGGTACAGTTCTATTTAATAAAATTAAATCAATATCCTGTCTGCTTTTTGGGAGATTAAAATGAGCTAAGGGATGTGAACACGAAAACCTCTTGCACCTAACCAATAAAATCAATATCTTTATAAAATGAAAGACGATAAACCAAACATAATAAAAGAACCAGCTGCAGAATACGGAAAGGTATACACATATGCAGACTACTTAAAATTCGAATATGATGAATTGGTAGAACTCATCAAAGGAAAGATATTTAGGATGAGTTACGCACCGAAATCATACCATCAAGAGATATGCTGGTATTTAACAATAAAAATTGGAAACTTTCTACAAGGTAAAGATTGCAAAGCTTATGCTGCACCATTTGATGTCGTGTTACCCATTAGAAATGAAAAAAGGATTCTGCGACTACAGTAGTTCAACCTGACCTATGCGTCATATGTGATCCTACTAAAATAGATGAAGCTGGTTGCTTTGGACCTCCGGACTGGATTATAGAAATACTTTCAGACAGCACATCTAAAAAAGATCTTAATGATAAATATGATGTGTATGAGGAATCTGGGGTCAAAGAGTATTGGATAATTATGCCTAAAGAAAGACTAGTGGAGGTTTTTGTTTTAGAGAATGGGAAATGCCAGAGGATTAAGACTTATACGCAAGACGAGGTAGTAAGTCCAAATACTTTTCCAGAATTAAAAATGTTGTTGGAGGATGTGTTTCCTGAGATAGTAAAGAAATAAAAGTATTTTCTAAATGAACGTTATATTAGATGTTTCTTTTTATTCAGTATGTGGTTAGTTAAGCATTTATGTAGATAGTTTGGTTATCAATCCTTAATTTCGCCTCCCAGAATGAAATTACAAATACAATCCATATCAGAAATCGACAAGTTAGTCGAAGCCTTTCTCAAAGTATCAAACGGAGAAAAGATTGCCTTCTTATATGGCGACTTAGGGGCTGGAAAAACAACCTTTGTAAAACATCTAGTAAAAAAACTTGGTTCGATTGATGAAGCTTCAAGTCCTACGTATTCTCTCGTGAATGAGTATGATGTCACGGAAGGGAAGTTGTATCACATGGATTTATACAGGCTCAATAGCGAGCAAGAAGCACTTGAGGTCGGTATTGAAGACTATATATATTCTGGGCATTTCTGCATGGTGGAATGGCCGCAAATAATAGAAAAATTAGTAGATAAAGCCGTAGAAATACACATTACTACTAATGAGGATGAGTCCCGTTCTGTAGAAATAGATCTAGTAAATTACTAGACTTTCAGATTTGATGCTAGATTTGTAGAAATAATCGGGATTTTATGAAGCAAGAACTAAACTCTATAAACACATGAGCCCTTCTACACCAGTCAGTTTTTCCAACTTTTTTACGGAATCTCAATTTGAGACACAAGAAGAACGTCTTGCAGTAGGTGAGCGATCTAAAAGCGTAACAATAGGTATCCCCAAAGAAAATCATGAAATAGAAAATCGGGTTTCGGTTGTTCCTAATTCGATCAGAACATTGGTTGGATTCGGCCATAAAGTAGTCGTAGAGTCTGGTGCTGGAGAATATTCTAACTTTAGTGATCATGATTTCTCCGAGGCAGGTGCTGAAATCAGTTACAGTGCGGATCAGGTATTCAAGTCTGACATCGTAGTCAAGATCTCCCCTGCGACATTGTCAGAGATAGATATGATGCATCAAGAGAAGATCATCATCTCGCCATTACAACTCCCATCACTAGATCAAGAGTATTTTCTAAAACTTAAAGAAAAGAAGATTACGGCCCTCTCAATGGAATACCTTCAATCCGACGATGGGAGTTTTCCTATAGTAAGGATCATGAGTGAGATGGCTGGTGTCGTAGCATTGCAGACTGCCTCAGAACTACTCAATAATACAAACGGAGGTAGAGGCGTCATGCTCGGCGGAGTCAGTGGAGTGCCTCCTGCAAAAGTGGTTATCCTAGGAGCGGGTGTAGTGGGGGAGTTCGCCACCAAAGCAGCAATCAGCTTAGGCGCATCCGTGAGAATATTTGACAATGACATCACGAAACTCATGCGTCTGCAATCCGCTGTCGGACGACAATTGCATACCTCGGCTATCAATCCGGTCTACCTTGGATATCAGCTGATGAGTGCGGATGTAGTCATAGGAGCTATGCACTCTAGGCATGGTAGGACGCCTATATTGGTTACGGAAGACATGGTATCTAAGATGAAAGAAGGGGCTGTCATCATCGATGTGAGTATAGATCAAGGAGGATGTATTGAGACTTCTGAAGTAACGTCACATAAAAATCCTACTTTCACAAAACACGGCGTGATCCATTATTGCGTTCCGAATATAGCCTCGAAAGTCAGTCGTACTGCATCAGTAGCTGTAAGTAATATCATTACACCTTTATTGATCAAGGCAGGCAACAATATCAATATCGAAGAGTTGCTCTACAGTAGAGTAGGTATTAGAAACGGATGCTATGCGTACAAAGGATGCATCACCAATGAATATCTAGGGAGGAGATTTGGACTAAAATATACATCTCTAGATTTACTACTCACAAGCAAAATGTAAATATTGAAGACTACGGCAAAACTGATATCAATAATCTTTCATCCATTATTTATTATTGGCTACGTGCTGATATTACTGTTGGTGATGAATCCTTATCTATTCATTGTGAATGATGAGAAAGCGAGGTTTTTATTGATATTCAATGTGTTTATGTTGACCGTATTTTTTCCATTGTTTTCTATTTTCTTGATGAAGATGTTAGACTTTATTAAGTCATATGAGATGGAGGATAAGTCGGAGCGGATAGGTCCATTGATTGCAACGGGTGTATTTTATCTATGGTTGTTTGTAAATTTTAAGGATAATTCTTCTATCCCAGTTTCGTTCAGCTCGTTTGTTCTGGGCTCCACGATAGGTTTATTTTTAGCACTTATGCTCAATAGTTTCACAAAGATAAGTCTACATACAATCGGCGCGGGAGGTCTCGTAAGCGGACTACTATTGATCAAGTATTTCTACAGTTACGAGACGTTCTTTATAAGTTTACCGTTTGGTACATTGCAGGTGAGCACTACATTGGTAGCGATCTTAGCGATGATTATTTCTGGACTCGTAGGTACGAGCAGACTACTTCTCAAGGCTCATGACGAATATGATGTATACGCAGGATATATGGTAGGTATATTTTCTATGCTTATTGCTTTTAAGATCATGGGGTAGTGTTTATAATTTTTGTATGAAAATTTTAAAATCCCCAACGAAAGTGAAGTGTGCAAAGTATTGATAAAATCGATTTATCTCAATCGGCAAGTTACATGAATTACAGAATAGCCTATTGATGGTGACGATTAGAATTTATTCAATATTTTGTGTAAGATGTCATATACACTATCTATTAGTATAGCGTCCTGTAAGTGATGTTGTTATTATAATTATTAACCCACAGTGGCACAATTAATCCTCTTAAATAATGCAGATGAAATATTATCTATCTCTTACATTTATTCTTCTTAGTATATCTCTATACAGTCAGAGCCCTTGGGTGTTTGGCAGTGGTCACGGATATAGCCATGTTTCAGTTGGTGCACTTACTAATTACGATAAAGTATTCTCTGGAAATATAAATAACCTCACAGATCTCGAGGGACAATTATCCGAATCGAGTATCCAATCTTATACAGATATCGGCCTCGGAAAGAAGTTTGGAGCTATAGTATCATTGCCATTCAATATGGTGAATTCTGATCTAGAAATACCCACATCCTCAGGTAGAGTCGCTGGAAGTTTGTCAGGATTTGGAAATGCCGAGATCAGTTTGAAATATAATATTCTGGATAAATCCGTACTGGTTACTGGACAAGTATCATTGAGTCTGCCGCTAGGAACACAAGAATTGGAGACTGGACTGCAGACGGCATATGATGCTACTGCAGTGACTCCTTATATTAGTATTGGTAAGGGATTAGGCGACTCGTATGTGTATGGATATATTGGTCACGAATTTACGAATAACGATTTCAATGACAATCTGAGGCTAGGCATAGAATACGGTCATAAGTTCTTCGGGAAGTTATGGACGATAGTGGCCTTCAATATGAGAGAGCCAACACGTACCACCGATAAGAGATTGGATAGTAGAATAGAAGAAACGAGGCTTTTTGTCAATGATCAATATTTCAATAGTCTCTCACTGAAGTTAATCTACGAAATCAATGATAAATTTGGTTTGAATGCATCTTCCAATCTGATCAGCGTACGGGCAAATAATTTACCATTTCGTGCTCCGTTTTCTTTAGGAGTATATTTGAAGTGGTAGTAATGATTATGATTCCAATGTGTATCATATATTGGACTTTTCCAAAATCAATAATGTTTTTTGGTTGACGACGTAGAGGATTTTGTGAGTCAACCCCGTCCACTGAAATGACAATAATCTAGATTGTTACCATTATCTATAGAAATCTTCGAAACCGACTTCGAGGATTATATCTCAAAAGACTGGACGCTTCGAAATGCAATTAAAATACTATATTGTAGATAAAAATATTTCGAAATAAAGACTATGATTAGATTTCAGGATTTGTGGAAGTGTATTATTCTCGTATGTAATATTGTTATTATTACATCTAGTATTTCTTATGCACAGGTATCATTTGAGACGAAAGACGTAGTTTCGAAATTTTTAGTTCCCGATGGATTATCAGATGTAGCCGCGGGAGATATTAATAATGATGGGCATGTAGACTTTGTATCTTGTGATCTAAATAATAGCCTAATCTTATGGCATGATAATATCCTAGGTACGGGACAATTCGCAAATGCAAAACTTATAAATAATACCATCAGAGCATCAGAAGTACTACTGGATGATCTGGATGAAGACGGCGACTTGGATTTATTGGCGTTGCTCAATTTCCGTGATTCCATATTTTGGTTAGAGA
Organism: uncultured Saprospiraceae bacterium; assembly: GCA_938007965.1. GTDB lineage: Bacteria > Bacteroidota > Bacteroidia > Chitinophagales > Saprospiraceae > CAJXUU01. Next base: position 22,244 of record CALLMH010000026.1, read on the forward strand.
ATCTAGATGGATTGGGCAGTTTCGGACCGAGACATATCATTAATGATTCACCCCAACAGCCGACATCTCTCAATATCGCTGATCTAGATAATGATGGACGCAAAGACCTACTTTATACTGATGAAGATGGGAATATTTACTTGCATCGTAGAAATGGGGATGCTACTATATATGATCCAGTTGTGGTCATTGAAAATACATTTTTTGATGGTGCTGTACTTACTACGTCAGATTTAGATGGTGATAATAATGTAGACCTTATCTTGAGTGATGTGAGAGGGAATGATATCTATTGGTATAAGAATATCGGCGGATTTTCCTTCGACCCCATGATTCGGATTGATGATCAATTAAGAGGACCTACTCTATTGCATACCTCTGACTTGGATAATGATGGGGACCTAGACTTGATAGTGTTCGCGGAAAATGATTATGAATTACACTGGTACGAAAACTTAGATGGTACTGCGAATTTTGGGCCTAGTATGTTCATTGGTGAGGTGATATCAGGATATGATATTGAGACTGCAGATGTCAATCAAGATGGTATGATTGACATTGTCGTAAGTTCTACATCAAGAGATAAGGTAAGTATATATGCTCGGACAGATAACCAACAACCCTTTGAAGAGGTAATACTAAGTGAAGATCTGAGGTTTGCAAGATCACTATCCTTGCAAGATATAGACAATGATGATGATTTAGATATAGTAACTACTTCGTCGGACGATAATCAGATGTACTGGTTTGATAATCAGATGACGGATTGGGGATTTATAAAAGAACCTATGATGTCAAAACTTCTAGAGTATCCGAAATGCATGGAAGCGTATGATTATGACCTAGACGGGGATTTAGATTTTGTAACATCTTCGCAAAAAGGTACACAGCTGACAAGCAGTATATTATGGTATGAGAATGTACAAAATGGAAATTTCCTAGTAGAAAAAGAGATCGTATTCGAAGATGACCTGAGACTCCATATGATAAAGGCTGCAGATCTAGATCAAGATGGCGATACTGATATACTAGCGACAAGTAGTGGTAAACTGGTTTGGTATAAAAACAATGGGCCTTCGCAGGGATTTGAAGAAGTTTTGCTTACATCCGAATTTGCAAGCCGTCATGTGGATGTTATCGATTACGATTTGGATGGTGATCTAGATATCGTTGCTACTTTAGGAGGAAGCGTGTATTCATCGACAGGCTTATGGTTGTTTTCCAATCTTGATGGTCAGGAGACATTTGATCAAGGTGTAGAAATCGGAAATTCAACCTATTTTTCTGAGTTTATTGATGTCAAGGTTTTGGATTTCGATAATGATGGCGATGAGGATTTGGTAGTTGGAGAATCAGAAGGTTCTATTTACTTATATGAGACTATAGCGGATCAGCTGCCTATGGGTAGATTATTATTAGAAACGGAGTGGAATTTGACCACATTTGCAATCGAAGATATAGACCTAGATGGGGATTTAGATTTCGTAGAAGCACACAAATTCCCAGAAGAATTGTCTCTTTACAAAGATATTGGTGGCGATCAATCTAATTATGAGAAAATTATTTTAGATCAAGACTTTGAAGATGTCTTGAGTGTAGAGATGGGCGATATTGATAGCGACGGGGATATAGATATTCTAATGACAGTCTTGTATAATGATACGTTATTTTTCTACGAAAATGCAAATTCTGACGGAGTCTTCTTTCCAGTGCAATCGATAGAGCTTGATTATGCAGGTAGTAATGAAGTCCAATTATCGGATATAGATCAAAATGGTAGTCTAGATCCTGTGATCTTTAATTCATCAATTGGTAAGATTTCTTGGCTCCAAAATAATGGGCAGTCGTCATCTGCCATTCTTGGTACGGTGCATCTAGACATACAAGATAATGAATGTACAGGGGGTTCGATTCCACTAGAAGGTGTCCAAATCACGACCGAAAGTGAGGATGAAATGGAATCTTTCTACACACTTCAAAATGGATATTATAGACTATTTACAGAAGAAGGAGAATACTCAACCTTTATTTCTCAGTCGGGGATAGATTATTATTCGCCATTAATCAATGAAGTGATGTCTAATTTTTCGGATACGATATCAGTTGATACTGTCGATTTTTGCCTCACAAGGGATGGAGACTTTCGAGATTTGAGATTATCTATCATACCGATTGATCAAACTAGACCTGGATTCAAAAGTACCTACGGGATTATAGTTCAGAATATAGGTACCGTACCAGTAGGAGGTGAAGTGTGCATCGTAACGGATAGTACGAAAATCAATTTTCTTACATCGACCGATAGTACTCTAGTAATAAGTGCAGACAGTATAGTATTGGACTTGGATACCCTTACCGCTTTCGAATCTTCTAACTCATTGATTACGTATCGAGTTACTATCCCTCAATTGATAGACCTCAATGAACCCATATGCATCCAAGGTGTAGTCAAAACGGATAGCATAGATTCGAACTTGGAGAACAATGTTTTTAAACTCAGCGATGTATTGGTCAATTCTTATGACCCAAATGATATCATGGTATTAGAGGGTAGTGAAGTCCTCATAGAAAACGCACAAAATTATCTGCACTATGTGATTAGATTTCAGAATACAGGCACAGCATCCGCGATAAATGTCCGACTACAAAACGAAATAGACGAGCAGCTCGATTATACTACATTACAATTACTATCTAATAGTCACAATGTCAGAACCACTATATCGGAAGGATCGATGGCTCAATTCGAATTTGAAGGTATATATCTGCCGGACAGCAATTCGAATGAGGCATTGTCTCATGGATATGTTTCTTATAGAATCAAACCTAACTCTGACCTGCAGATTGGAGACATCATCAAGAATAGTGCTGAAATATATTTCGATTTCAATGATCCTATTCTTACCAATGTAGCGACGACAGAAATTGTAGATATTGTAAATGTAGAAACACCCAATCCACAGAGATCAAATATATACCCCATACCAGCTACAGATTATATAACCATAAGCCTATCTACCGATTATGAAAAAATAGAAATTTATGATTCTAACGGCACTCTTGTGCTATCTGGAAAATCAGATCATTTCATGGTCCGAGATTTACCGCTAGGAGTGTATTATACAGTGACTTTACTATCAAATGGTCAAAAAGTAAATGGAGCTTTTATAAAAATCTAAAAGATGCCTCAGCGAGGCACGGTTACACCGCAAAATACTTCGTCATCTGAGCCACAGTATCCTCAGTTTTTAGATTGTCCATCACGATCCTTCCTTTTTCGAGTATAATGATACGACTACTGACATCAGCTACATGAGTCAGATCATGACTAGAGATGAGGAATGTATGTTGGTCCAATCTATCAGTGATCAATTTTTTCAATCTGATCTGAGAAGTAGGATCTAGACTCGCGAAAGGTTCGTCTAATACCACGATCTCGGGATTTCCAATGAGTGCGCCAATGATGCCTACTTTTTTCTGATTACCCTTTGAGAGATCTCGGATGTACTTTCTAGCTCCTAATATTTCACCACTAAAAAACTCCTCGAATTGCTGCAGGAATTCATCTGTATCAGGTTTCGACCATTGATTGAGCCCTCCTACGAAATCTAAGTATTCATTGGGAGTCAAGAAGTCAACTAAGAATGTCTCATCAATGAATGCAGAGGTGTATTTTTTCCATGTTTCGTCTTCACTTACATCATGACCTTTGGTGAGTACTTGGCCTTCTGTCGCTTTGATGAGATCGAGCATAAGGCTGAATGCAGTCGTTTTTCCAGCGCCGTTGTTTCCCACAAGACCGATGCATTCTCCTTTGTTGATCGATATGTTTTCTATCTCAAGGACGGTCATTGAGCCATATGATTTCTTTATATTTCTGAATTCTAAAAGCATAATTATTTGATTTAATGTTGTGACGATCAGGATACTCGTGATATTATTTATTTCTGAAAGCTGTACCGATTTTATATTTATTTTTCTTGAATAGTGCCACAGATACATCTATGAGCTTATCATGGAACACGAATCCTACCAAACCGATCAGACCGATCAGGAAGATACCTAATAAAGGCTGCCCCAAGGCATATGCACAATAATATAAAATCATAGGTATGGCCATAATCGGAATGATGATGAGAAACAGGGCCAATGAAAATCCTTCATAATTCATAGCGGCACCTTTATTCGTGTCTACTCGCTTAGAGTTGTAACTAGCTGTAAGCATATAGAGGAAAAGCACCACTCCGAGATTATAAAACATCATCGTGGGCATAAGGTAGAAGTACTCAGTCTTAAAGAACCCCCATAATACCATGGGCAGTGTCTGACAGATGATAATCACGCATTGCAAAAAGTACTTCGCTTGGAAGATCTCCTTGATACTCGTCATCTTAGTCAATAATAAATCGAAGTGTCCACTATTCCATGATAGGAGAAGTTGGCCGTATGTGATCGCATACCCGCCTGTGCAAAATATAGCAACAAACATCATCATACCCATCGAGTCCATATTATTATCTTGTCCGTGTATTATTATGGGGTAGACAGCCATTAGTGGCATGATAAATAGCATATTTCTTGATCGCTTATTTCTTAGAATCAGTTTGAGTTCCATCTCCATCATCTTACCTGTCTTACCAAATCTAGAGAATAACCCATTCCCTATATTTATATCAGAGATTGATTTGTCAGATGAATTGGAGTCTTCGAGATATGCTACTTGATTAAGGGTTTTGTAGGTGAGGAAATAGCAAGCTGCCGATCCGATAAAAGGAAGTAATGCAGTCCCTAAGTTCATCACTAAGAAAGCGTATATCATCTCTAATATATCGCCAAGTGGAATATAATTTTTGAAGTCTAAGTAATTGATCAAGAGTACGCCTACGATGATGCTTCCTGTCATTACTTTATTGATGGCGAGCTGTTTGTCGAATAAGAAAGCCTTATAGTTCGATGCATAGATCAAACCGATCAATACCAGTCCATGATTTAGCATATTCATGTCATAGTTATCTGTGTATGAAGCGGAGACTAGATATGCGGCTACGCCTAGTATGGACATGATATTAATCCAATTTGCTGCCGATTTGATGAGGATATAATGTAGTAGTGAACTCTTCGGTATTTTTTGAAGGATGTATTGCTTCAGGTCTTTGAACCCGAAATTTTGAAAAATTAGCCTCGTAAGAAAAGTGTAAATGATAAAATATAGGAAGTATCGACCAAAATAGAGTGGTGCATCTACATCTGGCAGCATTTCAGTAATCGCGCGTGGCGCAGCGGCACCCAGGGCAATAAATATGACGCCAAAATAAATCGCTAAAAACCCCATCATAATCGATGTGGCTAAATTTTGTGTAAATGCCGGATTTCTCACAAATGATTTCCAGCTCATCGAGATGATTTTCCTATACATAAGTAGACGATTGATTCAGAGGAGAAAGCTAAGGATAAATTATGTTTTTTGCTATAAAAATAGCTTAGAGTGAAAAAAATGAATGAAAAAAGTTAATAGCAAATTAAAATATGTTGATTGATGACGCGTATGGGACACCAAAAGAGTCTATTAATTACGAACTTATTGGTGTATTTTCGTTTTAGGATAGTAGAGTTAAAATGAATTTGTATTTTTATAGGTTGTATTGATTAATAACGATAGCCACAACTGAATTA
>CALLMH010000027.1 GCA_938007965.1 uncultured Saprospiraceae bacterium
AAGCAAACACAAACCCAGTGTAGAGAATAGAATATTCGCGGGCTGGGTAAATGGCTTGCAATAGCAAACACGAACCCAGTGTAGAGAATTATTAATTCTCGGGCTGGGCTTAACAATGATGTGCTTGCTCACCCAACTCTAATGGCCTCTGTATCAAGTTCCTCCCTAGCTGCAAGCCGTTGTTTGCAGTTCCTTCTTTATTGAGTGAATGTTTTCACTCAATTTTCTATTGCATAGAAACCAATCAGTCACCCCTTGCAGCTTACTAACACTTCGAGTCGCCAAACTCGCGTGCAAAGGACTTGCACCCTCTAGAATATTTAGCTATCTTGCGGATAGCTGCCCATGCTGGGCACACACAAGTGATATGAGATCAGACTTGCTATCGCTACGTCCGCTCCATATCACAGAACCAGTTGTGCAACATTAGGAAAAACGAGCAATTTTTCAGATATTTATGACCTAAATCTAAGTAAAAATGGCAACAGTTGATAAAATACGTAATGGACTGATTGATAAAATATTGACTATTCGGAATAAGGATTTTTTAGTCGCACTCGATAACTTGATTTCTTCCAGCTCAACAGATAATGCGATTGTGGAACTGACCAATGAACAAAAAGAAATGCTCAAAATGAGTGAATTAGACATTCAAAAGGGACGACTGATTTCACAAGAAGCTATGGATAAAAGGAATTTAGAATGGTTAAACGCAATGTAAGATGGACAAGAACAGCAGATATTCAATACGTTGGAATACTTGAATATTGGGTAAAACGGAATAAATCCGCATCATACTCTAAAAAGCTGTTTAAAATTGTAGCGAAAAGAACAAAAGAGATTGCGAAAACACCGCTCATATATAAAGAAACTGACTACAAAGATACACGAGTGACATCACTTGGAAATTATAGCATTTTTATAAAGTTACTGATGAAGAAACATTAATAACCGCCTTTTGGGACAATCGACAAGACCCTAAAAAATTATTGCGGATTTTAAAAGATAAAAAATAACGTTGATTCGAGTAGACCGCCTCGACGAGAGTTACTAGCCGAGGTACACCTCTCACACCACCGTACGTACGGACCTCGTATACGGCGGTTCATAAAATCGAAGTTTTGAATCTTTGAGTAATAGTCGATTATAGAAATATACCCTTTTCGCTTCAATAGAGATTCTTTGATAGTAGATGTGTCAAAATTCCTACCTATATTAGGGTCAAATTACGGAGGAACTTAAATCAAATTCCCTTAACAATCAAAAGTTGGCCATGTCCAACTGAAGTGCAATCACAGTCTAATAGACATCGTAGCATCGAATTGGCTTTTGTGGTAGACTAATGATTGTATTGCTTTGAGTTATATCCAATGTGAACCCAAAACAAAGGTACTATCCACAAATAGAAGCTCGAGGTGTTAGGAAATAATATTTTGGTGGATTTACAAAAAACTCATATTTCCAACTGGCTAATTATAAAAAATATGGAACACTCAAAATGCAGACTTTCAGTCCTAGACAATCCAAACCGATCATATACCAAATAGACACAGTCTTAGCTCAACATTACGGCTTCACCGAATCAGAGCTAGATTTCATAATCAACTATGACATCAAATATAGAATGGGTAAGAGTCTATTTGAAGAAAATGAGATAGACAATTAACATATGACAACACAAGAACTACATAAAATAATAGCTCAAGGTGAATGTGTCCGTATAGAGTACAAAGAAGCTCAAAATGGAGTGCCAGATTCACTGTACGATACGGTAGCTTCTTTTCTCAATATAGAAGGTGGTGTTATATTACTAGGAGTGAGAGATAATGGTGAGGTATTAGGCTTGACCGATCAGAATCTTATGCAGCTCAAGCAAGATGTAGTCACCGCCCTCAATAATCGAGATGTACTAGATCCTCCATTTCCTCTTGCGGTAAACGAAGTGGAGGATGGTGATCATACTATACTTTACATCAGAGTACCTATCAGCTCCTTCGTCCATAAGCATGCAGGTGTCAAGTAGGATAGAGAAAATGATAGTGACTTTCGCATTACAGATGCAGCTCGCATAGCGGAGATGTATACTCGCAAGCGTAATGTATTCATAATCGAGTAGACGGCCTCGACGAGAGTTGCTAGCCGAGGTACACCTTTCACACCACAGTACATACGGACATCGTATACGGCGGTTCATAAAATCGAAGTTTTGAATCTTGTGTAATAGTCGATCATAGAAATATACCCCTTTTCGCTTCAATAGCGATACTATGATAGTAGATGAGTCAAAATTCCTACCTATATTAGGGTCAAATTACGGAGGAACCTAAATCAAATTCCCTTTACAATCAAAAGTTGGCCATGTCCAACTGAAATACTATCACAGTCTAATAGACATCGTAGCATCGAATTCGCTTTTGTGGTAGACTAATGATTGTATTCCCTTGAGTTAACTGCAAGTGAAAAACAATGATTAGAGAATTCGACATAGTAAACATTATAAGCCCTTTCCTAGAGGATCATAAAAAGGTGCTTGATATTGGTTGTAAGAATGGGAGACACCTTTTCCCTTTTGAAGAAAGGGGTTTTGAGCTTTTCGCATTCGATGTCACGATAAAACATAAACCTAAACTTATAAGTGAATATATTAAGTATAAATTTGATTACAAGGTTAGCGCTCCAGTTGAACGAAATGAACACTTTTTAAAAGGCGAGAAAGAAGCAAGCTTAAATATAATTGACAATGAGACTTACTTAGAAAGTTTTTTCCCATCCTCATACAAAACTTTTAAGAAAATTGACTTAAATTTAGTTGAAAACAATGACTTTATTGCAGCAAAATTCGAAATGAAATTTGATGTTATACTTCTTATCAATGTACTACATTTTGTCAAGCATGAATTACACGGAGAATTTATCCGAAAGATTAAGGCCCTTTTAAATAAAGAAGGTATTTTAGTTCTCGTATTTAAATCGTTTAAAGAATGTATGAGCGATGGTACTTTTGAAGGGATGATTAATTTGGCACCAAAAATCTATAAACAAAAGAGTAGTCTTAATCCTAAAACATATTATTTATTAGATGAGAATGATCAACAAAACATATTAGGTGAATTTGATTTTGTAGAAGAATTTAATAATGAAAAATGGGGTAAAAATGAACGGAAATTTATTTGTAGAACCTAGAACACCTGGAGACAATCGAGTAGGCGGCTCCTAAACAGGAGCGGAGGTACACCTCTCATACCACCGTACAAACAGACCTCGTATACGGCGGTTCATAAAACAGTTCTGTCAGTTCTATCACTTCTCTTCCAACTCCTTACGAATTTGATGGTAGAACTCTACTTCAGATCTACGATCACTCCTCACACCCTTGCTGCTTACTAATACCTCTCATCCATTATGAGGATCAGGAGAACTTTCGTAAAAGAGATGGCTTGCGTAGCAAACATTCGTCCCTGAAGTCTCGATACTTTTATCGAGAGATATTGCTATATTTGAATATCGGTGCCCATTAAGAGACATACACTGCATGATCAGATCAGCCTCCTGTTGATCAGCCGCTCAATATGTCAGGTCGTTTTAGAGTATAAAAGAATAAAATGGATGAAATATTTACTGTTTTTAGTCTTCTTAATAGTAATTGGTTGTAGATCTTATCAGATCTCAGATATTAACTTTGAAAAAAACTTCGTTCCACCCAATGGATTTAAAGTTAGTGACAATTTATTTATAGATAAAACCGAAATAAGCAATGCTTATTGGAAAGAGTATCAATATTGGCTGAAAAATATTTTTGGTGAAGACTCTTTTGAATATATTTCTTCATCCCCAGATACAACTCTTTGGATAGGTGAAACTCTTCTAGATACTACATTAGTTAAAAAGTATCATTCTAGTTACATGTACAATAATTTTCCTGTTGTAGGAATTACTCAACAACAAGCTTTGGAATATAGTAAATGGAGATCTGATAGGGTGTTTGAATTTCTCTTAATAAAATCTGGGAAAATCAAACTATCTAATAATCAAACTGGCGACAATTATTTTACAATTGAAAGGTATTTTTCAGGTGGTTATTTCGATTATATACCCGATACAACAATTAGATTAGTTCCAAAATTTACATTGCCAACTTTATCAGAAATAAAATTAATTGAGATGAAAGTTAACATCAGTAATGCTCAAATAATTGAAAGTTGTAAAAAAAAGCGCTTTAAGAAATGTAAACAGGACTATATGTATGTGAATTCTAAGAATAATTCGAATAATTATTGTGAAATTTATGAATCCCCAGTTAAGCCTGTAGGTATTGATTGTGCTAATGCTTCCTTTTTGGAAGTACATAATTTAATTGGAAACGTTTCTGAATGGACTAAAGGTTATTTAGAAACCTATGGAGGTAGCTGGTTAGATGAGATTGATCAAAATGAATTAATTATAAGTAATAATAATAAAAGCAAATCATGTGATATAGGTTTTAGAAACATTTTCAAATTGGAAAAACGAAAATGATACACTCGCGAAGCTTTTAATATAAATCCTGAATCGCTGATCTTCATTGAAATCGGATTGGCTAAATCATTGAATATCATACTATCGATTATTTCTATTTAACGATCAGACAAGATCCCGTAAATCAACCTCCGATTATTCTAGTTATCAAGATATAACAGCTAGTTTTGCAATAATTTTAGATAAATAAAATATCATATGAGCAACGAAGTAAGAAATCAAGAGCCAAAATCACTGTGGAATAATTTTGCCAACTTGAATGCGGTTCCAAGGGCAAGCAAAAAAGAGGAAGAAGTAATTGCATTTATTAAAGCATTTGGCGAATCACTTGCTCTTCATACAGTCGTAGATCATATCGGTAATGTAATCATAAAGAAACCCGCTACTAAAGGGATGGAGAATAGAAAAACGGTCGTCCTTCAGAGTCATCTTGATATGGTGCATCAGAAAAACAACGACACTGATTTTGATTTTGCTACACAGGGTATCAAGATGATTGTCCAAGACGACTGGATCAAGGCAGATGGTACGACACTCGGTGCCGACAATGGGATCGGTGTAGCATCTATCATGGCGCTCTTAGAATCAAAAGATATCCCACATCCTCCGATGGAAGCATTATTCACCATAGATGAAGAGACAGGAATGACGGGTGCGCTAGAGCTCAAAGGAGGATACTTAGATGCTGACATCATGCTAAACCTCGATACTGAAGATGATGATGAACTGACGATAGGATGTGCCGGAGGTATAGACATCACAGCTACAGGAACCTACAAGGAAGTCGACACAACCACAGACCATTCTTCTTTCTCATTGACAATCAAGGGACTATCAGGAGGCCACTCAGGAATGGAAATCCACAAAGGGTTAGGAAACTCTAATAAACTAATGAACAGAATCCTCACTGAAATCGGGAATGAGTTGTCAATCTCTATTCACAGTATCGATGGTGGTGGATTGAGAAATGCTATCCCTAGAGAGTCCGTCGCTACAATATCAGTCAAAACAAATCTGATCTCAAAACTTGAAGAAATAGTGAGTCAATCTGGAATTGCTCTCGTCGACGAACATACCACTACAGATCCGAACCTAGAAGTGGTTTTACACCCCGTGGAATTTGTAGAAAAATGTATTGAGCCAACATTCTCCCATAGATTCCTCAAAGCAGTATATGCTTGTCCATCAGGAATATATAGAATGAGCCCAGATATCGCAGATCTAGTACAGACCTCCAACAATCTTGCTAGAGTACTGATAAAAGACGGAAAATATCAAGTCCTTTGCCTAACTCGTAGCTCTGTAGATAGTGAGAAGATGGACTTAGCTCAAGCTATAAAATCAACATTCGAACTTATAGATGCGTCTGTAGCATATAGTGGTGACTATCCCGGATGGACTCCAAGACCAAATGATGGCATCGTAACTATAATGAAAGACTTATACAAGGAATTATTCGACGAAGAAGCACATGTATACGCTTGTCATGCAGGTCTTGAGTGCGGCATTCTTGGTACCAACTATCCAGAAATGGAGATGATATCATTCGGACCTAATATTCGTGGCGCACACTCACCTGATGAAAGGGTACAAATCAGTAGTGTACAGAAGTATTGGGGATTTCTATTAGAGACACTGAAGAGGATACCTGTGAAGGGGTAAATGAGCTCAATTGGCATCTTCTACGAGTAAAAAATGAGCAGAATAGAAATACTTGAAGAAAGCAGCATATCAAATTAGCTCTTTATCATCTCACAGTAATTATCCTAAACGAATACCCGAAAATAGAGTCGAGCAAAATAAAAAATAGTAATTTTGAACTTTGAAAATCTAAACTGTAAAAATGATTTTTTTCTTCAGGACCACTACCAATAAAGTATTCGCCCTTCAGTCACATGCACAACTATCCGATCTAGATATCCCAAAACTGAAATGGCTATTCGGTGATGCTAATCTTATAGAAGAAAAATCACTTGCCGGCACCTTCATTGGTCCTAGAGCCGCTATGGTCACACCATGGAGTACCAATGCAGTAGAGATCACACAAAACATGGGCATCGAAGGCATCGAACGGATAGAAGAATTCTACCTCTCAGAAGAAGATTCCCTGAATTATGACCCAATGATATCTCAGAAATTTGAGCGTCTTGATCAGAATATATTCAAAATTGATGTAAAGCCAGTAGCTGTTTTGGATATCGGTGATATCGCCGCCTATAATAACCAAGAAGGTCTCTCTCTCAGTAATGAAGAAGTAGAATATCTCAATACTGTTTCCGAACGAATAGGCAGAAAACTGACCGATTCGGAAGTATTTGGGTTCTCTCAGGTCAATAGTGAGCACTGTAGACACAAAATCTTCAATGGAACATTTGTAATTGATGGAGAAGAGATGTCGACATCATTATTCAAATTGATAAAACAAACATCTGCAGAACAGCCTGAAGGGATAGTCTCCGCGTACAAAGATAATGTGGCATTCGTAGAAGGTCCACGAGTAGAACAATTCGCTCCAGCTCGACCAGATGTACCATCAAACTATGAAGTAAAACCTTTCGATTCAGTTATATCACTGAAAGCGGAAACGCACAACTTCCCTACGACGGTAGAGCCATTCAACGGTGCAGCAACAGGTTCTGGAGGTGAGATCAGAGACAGACTTGCTGGAGGAAAAGGATCCATCCCAATGGCCGGAACAGCAGTCTATATGACATCTTACTCTAGACTGGCAGAAAACAGACCATGGGAAACAGGATTTGAAGAGCGAAAATGGCTATACCAAACTCCCATGGATATATTGATCAAAGCAAGCAATGGAGCATCTGATTTCGGTAATAAGTTTGGTCAACCCCTCATAGTGGGTTCACTATTGACTTTCGAACATGAAGAAGGGATGGAAAAACTCGGATTCGACAAGGTAATCATGCAAGCGGGCGGAGTCGGATATGGTAAAGCAGACCAAGCACTAAAAGACACACCAAAAGCCGGGGACAAAATCGTAATCCTAGGAGGAGACAATTATAGAATCGGAATGGGAGGCGCAGCGGTATCAAGCGCCGATACAGGAGCATTCGAATCTGGCATCGAGCTGAATGCCGTACAAAGATCAAATCCTGAAATGCAAAAACGAGCCGCCAATACCGTAAGAGGAATGGTAGAAAATGACATCAATCCGATCGTATCTATCCATGATCATGGAGCAGGTGGCCACTTAAACTGTCTGTCCGAATTAGTAGAAGATACAGGAGGAAAAATAGATCTAGAAAAACTACCTATCGGCGACCCTACCCTATCTGCAAAAGAAATAATCGGCAACGAATCCCAAGAAAGAATGGGACTCGTCATCGGCCAAAAAGATATAGAATTACTAAAAAAGGTAGCGGACAGAGAGCGATCCCCGATGTATACCGTAGGAGACGTGACTAATGATGATCGATTCACTTTTGAGTCTTCCGAAGATGGGGAGAAGCCAATGGACCTTGCTCTATCTGATATGTTTGGTTCTTCTCCTAAGACGATCATGACTGACCACAGGAGACAAAGAGACTTCTCGGCGATCACAATCGACAATAATAAGGTCCAAGATTATATTAGAGATGTCCTAAGATTAGAAGCTGTAGCCTGCAAAGACTGGCTCACTAACAAAGTCGATCGTTGTGTCGGTGGGAAAGTAGCAGTGCAGCAATGTGTAGGACCACTCCAGATTCCACTAAATAACTGTGGGGTAATGGCATTAGACTTTTCTGGCACTTCGGGTATTGCTACCTCTATGGGACATTCTCCAGTCAGCGGATTGATCAGTGCTACTGCAGGATCTAGAAATGCAATCGGAGAAGCATTGACTAATTTGGTATGGGCACCACTACAAAAGGGGCTTAAGTCTGTCTCTCTCTCAGCGAATTGGATGTGGCCTTGTAAAAACCCAGGAGAAGACGCACGATTATACGAAGCGGTGCAAGCTGTATCAGAATTCGCTATTGGATTGGGTGTCAATATACCTACTGGAAAAGATTCTATGTCAATGGCACAGAAGTACAAGGACATGACAGTATTGGCCCCAGGTACAGTTATTATATCTTCCGTCGCTCATTGTGATGACTATACCAAAGTGATCGAGCCTATACTCAAAAAGAATGGTGGAGACTTATACTACATAGACTTCTCCGCAGACGAGTTTAAACTTGGAGGATCTTCACTCGCCCAAACGATGAATAAGATAGGTGTAGAGGCTCCGACAATCAATAGTGTAGAAGTGTTTTCTAATGCATTCCACGCAATACAAGAAGCCATAAGAGAGAGCATGATCGTAGCAGGTCACGATATCTCCTCTGGTGGTATGTTGACTACCTTGTTAGAGTTGTGTTTTGCAGATCGCAATATCGGTGCTGATATCGATCTATCTGAGTTCGATGGTGAATTGGTAAATATACTATTTAGCGAAAACTGTGGAATTATCATTCAAGCGGCAGATAATCGGTTGGAAGGATTCTTAGATGGTGCCGAAGTGGATTATGTAAAGATAGGTTCGGTAAATGCTAATGAACAACTGACCATCAAGTTTGAAGAAATAACAGAGACATTCGACATCAATGAGATGAGAGATATCTGGTATGAGACTTCCTATTTATTGGATCAAAAACAAACGGCTAATGGCCTAGCAAAAGATCGATTTGATAATTATAAAAATCAACCATTAAAATATACATTCCCCGAAGGATTCACTGGTAAATCACCAAGTATAGATGACTCTAAGCCAAGACCGAAGGCGGCAATCATAAGAGAAAAAGGAAGTAATTCTGAGAGAGAAATGGCCAATGCCATGTATCGTGCAGGCTTTGAGGTAAGAGATGTGCATATGACGGACCTTATCTCAGGAAGAGAGACATTAGAAGATATTCAGTTTCTTGGTGCCGTAGGTGGTTTTTCTAACAGTGATGTGCTGGGATCCGCTAAAGGATGGGCAGGAGCATTCAAATATAATGAGAAAGCAAAATCTGCATTGGATAATTTCTTCGCTAGACCTGATACACTTTCCATCGGAATCTGTAATGGTTGCCAATTATTCCTAGAGCTAGACTTAATAAATCCTGATCACAAACAGCTCTCTAAGATGACATACAATGAAAGTCATAAGCACGAAAGTTCATTCACTTCTGTAACCATCCAAGAAAACGATTCCGTAATGATGTCCAACCTTGCTGGAAGTACACTCGGAGTATGGATTAGTCATGGTGAAGGAAAATTCGATCTGCCGATGCAGGAATCTAACTATAATATCGTAGGTAAGTACGGCTACTCAGCATACCCATCGAATCCTAATGGCAGTGATTATAACACGGCTATGCTTGTAAGTAATGATGGTAGACACCTCGTGACCATGCCACATATCGAGCGATCATTTTATCAATGGAATTGGGCGGACTATCCAGAAGGTAGAGCGGATGAAGTGAGTCCTTGGGCTACGGCATTTGTAAATGCGTATGAGTGGGTAATGAAAGCAGGGAAGTAGTGTATTCAATGCTACGAAAAAAGAGCCTTGTCAATTGATTTGACAAGGCTCTTTTTGTATTATGTAAAATTGAGATTAATAAATTATTTCATGATCACTATCTTATCAAGATAAGAAGCTTCTCTAGAGCTTAATCTGAGCATGTAAGTCCCATTTAACAAGTTAGTCGTATTGATCGTATGATTTTCTGAATTCATTACTTCTTTTACCACTACTCTACCTTGCATATCTATGATATTGATATTGATATCATCGGCTGATTTATTATCAATGTTTATAGATAGGTATGCATTTGCTGGATTAGGAAAGACTTTTATATTTTTAAAATCTTGTTCGGTTACAGCATTTACATTTATGATAATCGACGCTGTTGCCTGCGACTCGCCACATGGATTTGTCACTGTCAATATCACCTCATAGGTTCCGTTTTCAGTGTATGTATGTGTTGGATTTTCTTCATCACTTCCTGTTCCATCACCAAAGTTCCAGCTGTAAGTTATAGCACCTACAGAGGTAGATATAAATGAGAATGTATTTGTCTCTTCTACAATATCAAATGAAGCTTCTGGTACATCGATTATAGTAATCGCATCTGTGAATGTCTCCGTAGATTCTCCAAACTGATTTGACACCGTTAGTGTAATATCATAAGATCCAGCGGATTCATAAGTTACTATTGGATTTTCATCGGTAGATGATTCTGGATTACCATTAGGTAATGTCCATACCTTCGATTCTGCATTCCCACTATTATCAGATAGCATTATCGCATCGCCTACACATGCTACGATTGGTAGGTCTGTATAACTCACTTCTGGATATACATCGATCGTTACCAAAGTAGATGTAGTCGACACTCCACAATCATTCTCCACAACTAAAGTGATTTCATATTCGCCATTTGCATCAAAGGTATAGCTTAACATATCTACATCAGTGGCAACTACCACACCATCTACACTCCATGTAGAAGACACAGCCCCTACACCAGTATTGACTGCATTTATGATATTGCCAGAGGCAGAAGTACTTATTTCAGCCGTAGGTTCGTCGATTACTATTACAAAATTCTCTAGAGTACTTATGTCTGTTCCTGCCGCTGAGGTTACTGTCAGTGTCACATCATATGTCCCCGAATTATCATAAATGACGGTTGGGTTTTCCTCAGTCGATGTTGATGGATTACCACCTTCAAATGACCACAATAAACTTTCTACATTCGAAGAAGAAGCATTATTAAACGCTACACTCAATGGCCCACAGCCTATAGAATTCATAGCATTGAATCCGGCGGTAGGCAGTGCATTGATTACTATTTCCTGTTCTGATACCGTCGTTCCACAATCATTGGTTGCTGATAGAATCACGGTATATGTTCCCTCGGCTGTATAAGTATGTGATGGATTTTCCATTGTAGATGAATTGCCATCACCGAAATTCCAACTATATGATAAACCTTCTACAGTCGTATTCGTAAAATCTACTTCAAATAGATCGTCAAAATACTCGAAGGAAGTGACTGGCACATCAGACACTGCAATGTAGTTTTCTAGCATGATAGTCTCAGTACTTTCTGGGTGACTAACTGTGAGTATTACATTGTACTGACCGGCTGTAGCATACGTAACTGTTGGGTTCTGTAGAGTACTCGTTGCCGGCGACCCACCTTCGAAGGTCCAAAGCCACTCTGTAACATTATCACTTGATTGGTCTGAAAACTCTACTTCGAAATCTGCACATCCATCGGTAGCACCACTTGTAAATAATGCTGTCACAGGTGTATAATTATTGATAACTACTTCTTCGGAAGTTGTCCCACATTGATTTGTAGTTTCTAGTATCACAGTGTAAATCCCCTCTGAATCATACGTATGTGTAGGATTAGCCATAGTACTGGTATTACCATCACCAAATGACCAAGCGTAACTATCAGCTCCTGTGGATTCATCTTCAAATGATACTGTCAATCCATCTACCTCAGATGAAAAAGCCACAGAAGGTAATTCGAATATTGATATATAGTCATTAAATGTTTCTGTATTCTCGCCATTCTCATTAGATACGGTGAGGGTTACATCATAATCTCCTTCTGTTATATATGTCACTTGTGGATTCTGTGCTGTCGATGTGGCTGGTGAGCCCCCTTCGAACACCCACGCATAGGTATCTGGGCTATTACTTGATGTACTTTGAAAATTCACAACTTTAGGAGCACATCCTTCCACATCTCCTGCTATACTTATTGAAGGTTGTGGTGCGAGTGATATAGTAATCTCAGTCGATGCAGAATTGGTTCCACATTCGTTTTCTGTGGTCAATATAACTGTATACGTACCATCTTCTGTATAAGTATATGTAGGATTCTCCTCTGTGCTGGATTCTCCATCTCCAAATGTCCAAATGGTGGTTTCTCCAAACTGACTGAAATTGGTAAACTGTACTTCATTACCATCTAAGTCAAAACTAAAATCACTTATCGGTTGACCTTGGATAGATATGAACTCTGTAAACTGAAGGACATCATCCCCTGTTTCATTGAGCACAGTAAGTATGACATCCCAATCCCCAGCTTCTTCATATATAACTTGTGGATTCTCTTCTGTAGAACTAGAAGGTGTCCCCCCTTCGAATGACCACACAAAATCATCGGTATTATTTGATGAATTGGAAGTGTACTGAACTGTCAATGGAGCACAACCTTCTTGTACATTTGCATTGAAGTCTGCTGTCGGCGGTGTTGCTATGACTATGATTTCTTCTTCGGTTACATCGCCGCAGATATTTGTCGCTGTTAGCGTTACAGTATATACTCCATCATCAATAAAATCATAAATTGGATCACTCTGGATTGAAGTAGAGCCATCTCCAAAATCCCATAAATAGGTATCCCCAAACTGTGTGAAGTTGAAGAAACTAGCAGAAGTACCGTCAAGCGCATAACTAAAGCTGACGATTGGACTAGGGTTGATTGTAAATATATTATTTTGTACTATTTCATCCGTTCCACTGGCATTCGTTACCGTTAATGTGGCACTATATGTTCCAGCATCAGGATACTGTACGGCTGGACTCTCTTCGTTACTCGTCGAAGGAAATCCTCCTGGAAAACTCCATTCGTAACTTAAATCTGAACCTGAACTGGTACTCGTAAAAATAACCTCTCCTATCGTACAATCATCGAGGATTGTAAAGTCGAAATCCGCAACAGGTGCAGTTCCTGATCCTATACAAGTAGCAAGACAAGTCCTAGAAGCCACGTGACTATTTATAGCGTTGATAGAAGTAGAAGACCAAGTATTCGTAACATTTACAGAAGGGGCCATGATAAACCCGCTCCCTCCAGCATCATGATTTGCATTAAAATTGTGTCCTAGTTCATGAGCAACCATCACACGCTTTGTATTGGCATTATTGGTGAAATCCTGAAGACAGTTGTATCTGAATGAATTACAGACTACTCCTAGATATGCGATTCCTATCGTACTCCCGTCAAAATTTCTATCGGTCCATAAAGAGCCGATATCATGTATAGCCCCGAATCCAGATGGGCCCCACTGTCTGAAACTACTCAGGATAGTACTCGCATCCGTAGATGAAGTCCAAGGGTCAGCAGATGATGAAGTGACTGTAAACTGGGTAACTATGACCAACTGTAGTTCGTCGGCAAATTCATCATCATAATTCGTTTGCACATTATTAGCCACAGCAATAGCGTGATTCTCTACCGCAGCGACACTTCCTAAATTGTCAAACATTAAGAAGTCATTGGCGATCGCCCAGTCTACTTCAAAACACTCGCCAACAGCACTTCTCGACTCTTCAGAATGTTTATGATTTTCTATTTCGCCTCTTTTATTTTGTAATTCTGTATTTCCGCATGTCTTAGGTGCGGTAGGTTTGACATCTTTTTCATTGTAAATAACAAACATGTCGCTGCCTCTCATACTATTGTCATAATAGGAAACTGGCTCAATAAAGTTGTATCCAGATTCATCTTTAATAAATCCGTAGATGAAACCGTCATTGAAAGTAAGACTTGCAGAAGTAGAAAGATCTCCAACTACGTGTCCCTTGGTTGCTATGGCTTCCGTTCTAACTCCGTCATGCACACCTTCATCATCGACATATTGACTTAAATAATCATCGCTGATGACCTTGGAATCGTGAAGTTCAAGCATCCAACTGCCATTATCACTTTTAGGTATTTCTATGGTAAAGAAATCTCCTCCCCGAGCGGTAGAATGAAGATTGTCAGAATCGATAGATCGCATATCATATTTGAAAAACATCTCATCAAGACTTTTATTTGATTTTGACTGAGACACTCCCTGTACAAGCGCAATTAATAGTAATAAAAAAATGGTTGAAACTCTTTTGGTAATTTGAAACATACTGGTTATTTAAAAAATTAATAAGAAACACATCGTCCGCTAATAATGATGTCGTAAGAATATACAAACGTATACTATAGCTCACAGACTTAATGAATCTACTGATAAAACAAATAGAAGTAAATTAACTCAGGGATTATTTAGAAATACTAATGCTCGAAAGCATCAAGACTATTCGTTCGGTAAACATACTAACCAAATCATTTATATAACAATGGTTGGTCTTTTTGTTTTAGTAAAAATATACAATTTCCAGAATTATTTATTTTCATATCACTAAGAAGACAAATATTTGCTAAAAGTGTAATCACTTTATGTTTACAATTGTGATTAATTGACGATTATTGAGAACATTGAATACCGTTAATTTATTATTATTTATATCAAATATCAAATCAAAACATGACTTAAACCTGTTTAGAAAAACATATTGCCTTCGTGAACATTGTATAATCAATTAAAACCACTAAGTTTATGTCTGATTGCAATCAAATAATAAAAGTTGATAAGATGAAAAAGATACTAATCCCGTTTTTAATCCTCGTATTTATATTTTCACTAGTAGATGAGACATCTGCACAGAGAAGAGGAAAGAAAAAAAGAAGAACAAAAGAAACCACAGAGGAAACTGACAGAGTCAGAAGTTCAAGAAACGAAGACGAATTTTCTTCTAATGGAATATCTGAAAAATTGAATACAGAGATTAAACTTGGAAACTTGAATTTCTTTAATAATGTATTTAATGCTTCATTGAAATCAAACGTAGGGTACAAGCTCAACAAAACTTTTTCAGCTGGACTCGGAGGAAAATTTGATTACTACTACGTAAGCAGAATCGGTCCCGGAGACGAAGGTTTTTTCAGTTATGGTGGATTAGCATATGCGCGGGCCAAAATTACAAGTCAGTTATATGCGCAAGTCGAATATAATGCATTTAACACGGCATTCACGCTACCGAGGAGCTGGTATGTGTACCCAAGTGCAGGTGCAGGATATATCTACGAAGGGTTCAATTGGAGTACTGGTGTAGAACTACTGGTTCCACTAAGTGACGAAGTAAGAGATTTCTTTGGGATAGTAGAGTATTGGTTTACGTTTAGTCATAATTTCTAGATCTATTGGAACAACATTTTTACTTACGTTTTGCTAAGATCTTTTTAGATTAGAAAGGGCTCATTTCATAGAGTCTCTTTTGATGAATTTCAGAATTCATGGCGTTAATTTTATCTGACTGGTTTTATGGTTTGAGGTGTTAAGATTAATTTATGGCGTTGACCTAACATAGTTTTTTAAAAAGAAAACGTAAAACCGAGCTGCATCGATTTCAGTCAAAAAATCACATTTACAAAGAACTTTATATATTTGCCTCGATTTTTGAATATGAATGTGACACTCATCGTGACATCAACAAACAACAGATATGAATCTTAAAGATATATTAGCTATTAGTGGTCTTCCTGGATTACATAAAATGGTAGACTCTAGAGGAAATGGTCTACTCGTACAGGGTATGGACGGTGGCAAGACGAAGTTCTACTCTATGCGTAAACATCAATTTACGCCAATGGAAACTGTAGCAATATATACGATGAGTGACACTATAGAATTGAGTGAAATCTTCCAAAGAATGTTGGATCAAGTCAATGAAAATCCACCAGTAGGTGTCAAAGAAAGTAAAGAAAAAATCGAAGACTATTTCGCTAGTATAGTACCCGATTATGATGAAGACAGGGTCTACGTAAGTGATATGAAAAAAGTAATCAAATGGTTCAATATCCTGAATGAAAGAGGATATCTGACGATGGATCCAGAAGATGAAGAGGAATAATTAGGGATATTCAGTAGATCTTAATATCCTTATAGCCCTTCACTCCGCTTACTGTTGTATGAATACCCCGTTTACGCTTGATTTTACGTAAATAAGAGATAATAAATTTCAACCTAAACTTCCACTCGCCGTTCGGGCTTTCATTTTTGGCTTGACCCAAAAACGAAACAAAAAACGAGTGTTTGCTAAACAAGCCATCTCTTATCTCAAGACTTTACCTGACTTTTAA
>CALLMH010000028.1 GCA_938007965.1 uncultured Saprospiraceae bacterium
CGAGGCTTGCATGATGTAAATTTAATACAAACGATAGCCGCTAATTTTGGAGTCCACGCTATAGCGATGGAAGACATTGTAGACGTACATAAACGCCCAAGTTATGTAGAATATAAGCATGGTCATTTTATTTCTCTTAAGGCTTTTGAGTATAGTAAAACGGATAAAGAAGTGCGTCCACAATCTATTTCTTTATTTTTTGGAAAAGGATTTGTACTCTCATTTCAGGAGCATGACGATGATGTATTCAAAGTACTCAGAGAGCGTATCCAAGCCAGTAAAGGTAGGATTAGACAACGGGGGTCGGATTACCTTACTTATGCTATCATTGATGTCGTCGTTGATAGGTATTTCCATATTATTGATAATATAGAGGAGACACTAGAAGAAGTAGAAGATTTAATCAGTAATAATGTAGACGCGATCAACAAAGGACAGCTGCAAGCTACAAAAGTAAATCTGATAAAAGTTAGGAAGTCAGTCGTACCACTAAGAGAGGCGCTCAATCAATTTTTAAGAACAGAATCTGATCTTATCGACCCTAGAACAGAGGCGTACCTGAGAGACGTGTATGATCATACTATCCAAGTCGTAGAGAGTGTAGATACGATGAGAGATATCCTTGGAGGTTTGCAAGATCTATACATATCGGAGATTAGCCTCAAGATGAACAAGATCATGCAATTTCTGACGATTGTCACCGCTGTGTTCGTTCCATTATCTTTTTTGACGGGATTATATGGGATGAATTTTGAAGTGATTCCAGAGCTAAAATACCAAAACGGTTACTTCGTCTTATGGATTGTTATGATAGGGATTACCGTCGGTATGTTTTGGTGGTTTAAGCGCAAGCGATGGCTGTAGCATCTAAGTGGAGTAGAGCGTATGATGCATAAGCTACTTAAAGTATTTTTTCGAAAACGAGTTATCTAAATAGTATCAAACTCAACGTCTCAAGGCCTATAATGTGGCGCACATGTGCTTCGCATAGATTGTATACTAATCAAAATAATTCTTATGATACTTTGATACAAACGTGGTTTTATTTTTAAAGAAAAAATAGTTTCTAAAAAAATATACTGGCAAAGGTCATGAAGACCTGTGCCAGTACCTCTTTGTAGTTAGTGAATTAAGCAAGTGCTCTTACTTCTTAATATCTAACTTTAATTTTAAAAATTAATAATATAATTCTACTCAAATAGATCTGACCTATCTCTTTTTAGTTGCTGGTGTAGCTAGAGCAGGTACAACGACCGTTCTTACAAACATTCTCTTAAACATATCATTTATATTTTAAATTATAAAATAGATTCTGTGTATATCACCGAAGTGAATATAGTAAACGCACAAAACAATAGTTTGTTCTTCTTCACTAATCGTTAATAATATTTTAAGAATTTAAAATTTGATCCTTTTTATAGAATTAAATATCGCAATGTTCGTATTTTCCTATAATTGTATTGTGTCAACGGGCGTAGACAATTTAGCAAATTGCAAATTGAAGAAATCGTAACATATTTAAAATATATTATATATGTAATTGTATTAACAACTTTAACATTTGGTTAAATAATTAAAATTTTCAATTCAATTTGTATTATAACTGTAGGAAATAAATCTATATTGAAATACCATTCTACTATCATTATATCCGCCAAACCATCAATGTGTAGTCATATACGTCGCCTCATCATTTATATACACATATCTGATGTCACTAAATCATGGCGTGTTTGTTCTTTTACGTCAGACCTTCTCTTCTATCGGTCCTCGGCTACCTTATAACCACGGTCTGAATTGGTAGTAACTATATATTTTTTAGGAGCTCTTGCATATATCCGAAGGGGCTCTATGCTTCTCGTTACGGTTGATTTAGAGTATAAATAACTAACGTAGTTGTGCAACAACGACCATCATCTAAAAGTTACTTATTCGGTGTTACTTGCTTTATGTTGCGGAACTATTCTTTTCGTATGTCTTGTATATAAATTCAATTAAAAAACTAAACACTATAATTCCAATTGCTATAACAACACTTACTCTGTCAACAGTATATTGCTTTATTATCAATGTAGATAAAGCGAGTAGGCACAATAAAAAACCAACTATAGATATAAATTTATTGCCTTTAATTACCTTATGGAGTTTGAAACTAACATAGTTTACCGCTGCAAAAATTAAAAGGAATCCAACACTTCCTGCTGTTGAAATACTTTCTAATTTTAAAGTGTTAACAAAAATTAACGTGGCAATAACAGTAATCATCAGGCCAACAGGCTGATTCCATAACTTACAAGTTAGTTGGTGAGGTAATTCGTCATCTTCTGATATTTCGTAACTGACTCTACTGCCTCCATATAAAGAAGCATTTATGGCAGAAAATGTTGATATCAAGGCTGCAATTGTAATAATAGTAAACCCTATTTGTCCCAACATTGGTTTGGCTGCTTCTGCTAATACATAATCTTTTGAAGTAGCTATTTCCCCAAAATCTAATGAACCAACAGTAATAATTGCAATAATAATATACAGAATAATGACGAAGATGACAGATTGAAAATAAGCTTTAGGAATATTTTCTTTCGGATTCTCTATATCAGGTGCTGCATTAGCAATTAACTCAAATCCTTCATAGGCTACAAATATCATCATACCGGCAACGACTAAATTGAATGGCGATTCCCAATTAGACACGGCTAACTGTTCTAAATGTGTGCTGCCGAACAAGCCATAAACACCTATCGCAACAAAGGCTAACAAAATGATAAGCTTTATGATAACGGCGATAGACTCTATTTTTCCTACGACCTTAATGCTGTAATAATTGATGCCAGCGGCCAAAAGAATAATTGCGGAACTGTAAATATGCCCATCAATATTTAAACTATCCGTTATTCTAAAAAGGTTGGGTGCATAAGAACCAAATGCCGATGCGTAAAGAGATAACATGACAATATAACTTATCCATAGTAAGTTATTGATACCTCCACTAAAAACATTAATTCCGCATCCCGTATTGATAAATTTAACAGTTCCGCCTCTATCAGGATATTTGATTGATAATTTTGAATATGAATACGCAGTAATTAATGCAATAATACCAGCAATTAGAAATGAAATAGGCGTACCTCCTTTTGCCAAGTCAGTTGCGAGTCCCAGAACAGCAAATATACCTCCGCCAACCATACCTCCTATCCCAATAGAAATCGTCTCTTTTAAACTAATTTTATTTTCACCTTTATTATTCATATTTATTACTTTAATCTTTAAAGGAAAATGGTGTTTAGGAATAACGTCAAAACCGACTTTAACCAGAGCATCTTCTATGTCTTTTACAGACACTATCCGGCCTGTATGTACTGATTCAGCCGTGTGTATGTACTTTATCAAGGTGGCTTTAAAAGACTTACTAGAGCTAGTTTTTTCGATTGATGCTATCGCTATAGTTGATAAAGCAGCCAATAGGCTCAGCAAAATGGACCAATACCTTTTCTGAGGCCAATGTTTGTTGTATAGCATCTACCAATTCATGTTTGGTTACTACATTTCTTTTTTTGCCTAGGCGTACAAATTTATTGTCAATTCTACCTTGATAGATGATTTTTTCTAATGTATGGTTATACAATATCGCCTCAGGAGTTACCGCTGCATTCCAGCGTTTTGCTTGTTCCTTAAAGTAATCTGTTTGTAATGGAAACTCTATATTGTAGGTTTGTCGAAATACGTCTATTTTGCTTTGTTTGGAAGAAAAATTTGGAAAGTAACCTTGAAAGTGAATTTGCGATCCATATTCATCATAAAGATCATTTAACAATGGTGTATAATTAATACAGATAGGACAGTCATCCAACAAAAACAAGTACAGGCTTATACTGTCCGCAGTAGGTGTTGAAATATTGTTTTTACTATCTTGAGATATACCGGACTGTAATGCTATAAAAAGCAAGAATACCATGATATAGATATTGCCACTGATGCTAATATAGCCTTTGTGGGTAGTATAGTTATAGTGCTCGATTATTAGTGGCTTACGTTATGGATATTAGGATTGGCCTTGTACGCTCTTGTATATGCAGCCCAAGGAGTATTAATATAATGATCTCCAGAAAAATAGGTCATGATCATCTCAAATGTTTTCTCATCTTGAAATCCAGGAATAGGTTGGATCACATTAAGTTCTTCATCGAGAAATACGACGGTAGGGTAGCTCAATTGACCTTGAGTGATTGCTAGTGCTAATTCATGGTATCCTTTCCGACCATTTTTCACATACTTGTAAGTCTTATTATTAAAGTCTATATCAGTTTTAGTTTCTGCATCAAATCGAATAGCGTAATAATTCTTATTGACGAAAGTAGCTATTTTATCTTTTTGGAAAGTAGCTTTATCCATCTTCTTGCACCATGTACACCAGTCCGTGTAGATATCCACTAAGATTTTCTTTTTCTCAGTTTTTTGTGCAATCAATGCATCCTCCCATGAAATCCACTTGATCTTATTCTGTGCAATCGATTCACCAGCATTGCCAATGACAAACAATAATAGAAGAGATAAATTAAGGACTTTTTTCATACCGTATTTCTGTTGTTGTAGAGCTTCTTTTTAGAATGTCAGCACATTAAATTATAAAATTACTCGTTGATTTTTCATTCTATAATAAAGTATTCTCTAAATCATATACTCTATCAAATAACGTCAGAATAATGGATAGTGCCTTAGAATTATAATTCTTTAATTGTTTTTTAACGATTTTGTTAAGTGTAACATTTTCAACATCATATCACGTGATATCAATCTATACACATCTTATTATTATTTATAATGTGTACTTGATCGCCAGCTATATTCATCTGAGATTTTAGCGAGCCTTTTATATTGGGCGCTTTGATGCCTTGATTTAGAATATGATTCGTTTTGATTATGATAGCTTCATCCCACAGGTCTTTTTTTATAAAACTTTTGATCAATGCCGCTCCACCTTCTATCATGACGTGATATATGTTAAGATTCAATAGCGCTGTACATAGATGATCTAGGAATTCATCATGACCAAAGTCTAGTACTACTTTTGATTTATTTTGAAGTAGAGGGTAGTCAGGATTCTGGGTTACTACGATGGTCGGATCTTTATCGCTGAGTAAAATATGATCATGTGGAAGTTTTCCTGATCGGTCGAGTACAATTCTTATCGGAGATTTCCCTGGATAATTTCTAAGGTTTAATCTTGGATTATCTATGATAGCGGTATTGGTACCTACAAGTATAGCATCTGTATATGCTCTAAGTTTGTGCGTATATACATTGGTATATGGATTGGATAAGTGAACTTGCCTATCTTTCTGCCCTATGTAATTGTCAGTACTCTTCACCATTTTAATCTGTAAAAACGGTCTTTTCTTAAGATGTACTGCCTCGAATTCATTAATTAGGTACTTTGCTTCTTTACTGATATCAGAGAGGGTCACATCGCACCCATTTTCCTTTAGCTTTTCTATAGATTTGAAATATACCTTTTCTGTCGGATCTGGCAATGCGATTCTGACTCTTGGTATATTCCACTTTATGATCAGATCTACACAAGGTGGAGTCATTCCATGATGATGACATGGCTCCAATGAAATATAAATCGTGCTTTGATTGATTATACCAATATATTCTTCTTTGACACTATTGAGAGCATTTACTTCTGCATGATGACTGCCTCTGATTTTATGATATCCTTCGCCTATGATCTTATCTTTATAGACGATGACGGCACCTACTCTGGGGTTCGGACGTGCATGTCTGCTGCCTAGTTCTGCAAGATCAAAACATCTCTGGAAATACAGCTTATCCTGCATGGGCGAATTCTGGTTTTACAGGAGTCATAGATTTTAATTTTTCGATTACTGCATCCGCTTCTTGCACAGTATTGAATTTCGAGAATGAAAATCTTACTGTCTTTCGTTCTGCCTTATGGCCGATAGCTATGAGTACATGAGAGTCATTTTCTATCCCTGAGCTACATGCACTTCCTGACGAGGCACTTATGCCTGATATATCCAAGTTAAACATCAGCATATCTGCTTTTGGAGTTGCAGGGAAAGAGATACTCAAAATATGATGCATGTATAAGTCTTCAGTGTTTCCATTGATCTCGATATCTTCGAATTCTGTCAACAATCTAGAAATAAACCTATTCCTTATTTCTGTGATGTGCTCTATAATGAGAGCTTGTTCTTCGATAGCGATTTCTAAAGCTTCTGCCATTCCAGCAATACCAATCACATTTTCAGTGCCAGCTCTCATATTTCTTTCTTGAGCACCTCCATGGATGAATGGAGGGATGATATTTTCGTCATTCATGTAGAAGAATCCAGCACCTTTGGGACCATGGAACTTATGTGCTGTCCCCGTCAAGAACGCCACGGGAGTTTTATTCACATCGATATCGTACTTGCCGATGGCTTGTACGGAATCAGTATGTAACAGCACCTTAGGGTAGGTCTTACACAATTCACTAATTCTCTTGAGATCGATCATGGTACCAATCTCATTGTTTCCTAGCATCAGAGAGACCAGTGTTTTTTGCGTAGTATTAGATGCTATTTCTCTAAGTTGATCAAGGTATATATTTCCATTTTGGTCAACATCCAGTAATATGATTTCTATCCCTTTCTCGTCTCTTAAGTAGTCCATAGTATGGAGGATGCAGTGATGCTCAGTCGGCGCACTTATGATTTGAGTTACACCTAAGTACTCTACACAATTCTTGAGGATCATATTATTGGCTTCGGTAGCGGAGGAGGTGAAGAATATCTCCCCGATAGAAGCCTTTACGACATTTGCAATTCGCTTCCGTGCATCTTCTATGATAGATCGTGCATGTCTTCCGTGGTAGTGTATTGACGAAGGATTACCATAATGATTCTTCATTACGTCGATCATCTTCTTCTGGACTCTAGGGTCTAGTTGAGTTGTAGATGCATTGTCAAAGTATATTCTTTCCATTTTCCCTTATTATTCGTGACAAATATAAGGAAGTGAATTGTACTATCGAGCGACTCGAGCCATCTTTATATCCTTGTAGTTCTGTGGTTTTAGATCAGTGCGTTTGAAAACCATCCATTGACCAGATCAGATTCTCCGCAGTTTCCATCTTTATGAGAGAACTCATTTGCTTTGTTACAGTATTTATAATCTATCGCCCATGCTTTATGATTGAGTGATAATTCATTGATAGCGTCACATATATATATTACTTCTTTGTCCGTCATGGTAGGGTGTAGAGATAATCTTACCCAGCCTGGTTTATTGGTCATGTCTCCACTGTTGATTGTCTGTGTTATTGACTGAGATTTCTCATAAGATACTTCTAGTAGGTAGTGTCCGTAGGTGCCTGCACAAGAGCATCCTCCTCGTACCTGAATCCCATACCGATCATTGAGTAGTTTTACGGCTAGATTATAATGCAAATCTTCGATATAGAATGAGATGATACCTAAGCGATTTTTATATTTATCAGCTAGGATATGTAGATTTTCAATTGCTGAAAGTCTAGGCCAAGCTATGTGTAGCAGTTCGTGTTCTCTGGCCATTATTTTCTGTGTACTCATCTTATCTTTTAGCTGAATGCTTAATGCAACTCGCATCGTTTGCAAAAATGAAGGAGTCCCACCATCCTCTCTAGCTTCTATGGCATCGTAATATTTGTGTTCTCCCCATGGATTAGTCCAATCCACAGTGCCACCACCTGGATTGTCAGGTACTTTATTAGAGTAGAGTTTTTGGTTAAATAATAATATACCAGAACTTGATGGGCCACCCAAGAACTTGTGTGGACTAAAAAATATAGCGTCTAGAGATTCTTCTTCGGACGGATGCATATCAATATCAATGTATGGAGCCGAACAGGCAAAATCTACAAAGCATAGACCACCGTTTTGATGCATCAGTTTGGCGATTTCATGATAAGGTGTAAATATGCCAGTTACATTGCTACAGGATGTCACAGCAGCGATTTTTACATTTCTATCCTTATATTTATGTAGTAATTCTTCTAGGTGATTAAGATCACAAGAGCCCTCTGGACATGACTTTATTATTTCTAAATCACATATTGTTTCTAGCCAGCTGGTCTGATTACTATGATGTTCCATATGAGAACAAAAAACTACAGGCCTCTCTTTTGTTGGTATGTCAATTTTGTTATCGAATTTTTCGTGAAGTTTAAGGCCAAGAATTCTTTGAAGTTTATTGACGACTCCCGTCATGCCTGATCCTGATGATATGAGGATATCATGTTCGTTGGCGTTTACGTGTTTTTTGATTATTTCTTTGGCTTTATGATACGCCAGCGTCATAGAAGAACCAGTAATGGTCGTTTCAGTGTGAGTGTTTCCTACGTAAGGATACATCTCTTCTTTGAATATGCGTTCTATAGGTGCATACATACGACCGCTTGCTATCCAATCGGCATATAAGATTTGTTTTTTTCCAAAAGGAGATTCGAAAGTTTGATTTTGACCTATGATGTTATCTCTGAATTGGTCAAAATAAGTCTCTAAAGACGTTTGGTTTGGTGCTGTAGTTGTGTCCATTATGTTAGAGTTTTATAATGTGATAGTAAATATAGATTGTAGAGTTGATATTTCTATATTTATTAATCGTGAATTTTCATTCGTATACGTTCTTTTTTATCATAGTCAATCAAAAACAGTGCACTCTTATCTCTAGAAATCAATTTCGATAGCTCTTTGTAATCGATGATTTATTAGCATCTTACAAAGATTTAGAGAAGTTATCTAAATACTTCTTTAGATGATTAGAGTACGTGGTCATTAAAGATAGCGTTTGGCTTCATTGATTTTGGAATGTTATTTGACTATAACTATATGTAATGATCATTAGTGACAGATTTTATTGCTAGTGCTATTCGTAACAATTCAAAAACAAACACTTATGCGAAGTATTTGGAAAGGACACATCAGATTCTCTCTAGTCACAATTCCGATACAGATATTCAATGCTGTCGAGAAAGGCAATGACATCAGCTTCAAACAACTCCATAGCGAGGATAATGGGCGTATTTCATATAAGAAAATCTGTACTGTCTGTGATGAAGAGGTGCCATATGGAGATATTGCTAAAGGTTATGAATATGAGCCTGATCAATACGTAGTATTCAAGAAAGAAGAGTTTGCTTCGATCAAGCTCAAGAGCAATAGAGCTATAGATGTGGACGCATTTGTAGATGTAGATGAAGTACATCCTTCTAGATTTGAAGCGGTATATTATGTGGGCCCCAATGGAGATATCGCGATTCAGACGTTTAACCTATTCCGAAAAGCACTGCTCAAGACGAATAAAGCTGGGGTAGGCAGGATTATCCTCAGAGATAGAGAAGATGTCGTACTTATTACGGCACAAGGCAATGGGTTGATCATGTATAAACTAAGATATCCTTATGAGATCCGACATATGAAAGATGTACCCGACCTTGAAGATTCTGATGTGGATGAGACGCAGTTGAAATTGGCGGAGACGTTGATTGCTTCTCTGGATAAACCATTCACTGAAATAGACTTTGAAGACAGGTATAGAGATGCATTACTGGAGCTGGTAGAAGATAAAGTAGCGGGTAAGGAGATTGTGTCAATATCCGAAGAAGCGGAGTCTGCTCCTGTAGTGGATATCATGGATGCATTGAAGAAGAGTATCGAAGATGCTAAACAGCTCAAAGAAGCGAAGTAATGATTAAATTATGCTCATGGAATATACAGGCTGGGGGAGGTAGTCGAGTGCTTCCGATCATAAAGGCCATCGCCAAATCAAAATCTAATATCGTAGCCTTGAGTGAATTCAGAAATAATGATTCTGGCAATTTGTTACGCAATTATCTATTGAGGTATGGGTATAGGTATCAAGCTGTAACTCACTCATCGAGAAATGATAACAGTGTATTGATTGCATCATTACTTCCATTTAACTCTGAGATTTATCCATCGTCAGATCCACAGTATTCAGGTAATATTGTTGCCGCTCACTTTTCAGCATTCTCGGTGTTAGGCGTATATCTACCTCACAAAAAAAAGCATCAACTTTTAGAATTCATTACAAAATTATCAAGTGATCATACGAGCCCGTTTATCATATGTGGTGATTATAATACCGGAGTAAATTATGTAGACCAAAAAGGGAAGTCATTTTGGTATACTGACCAACTAAGTAAGCTTAAGAAAGCTGGACAAAAAGATGCATTCCGATTGGTAAATGGAGAAGTGGAGGAATATTCTTGGTATTCGCACGAAAAGAATGGATACAGATATGACCATACTTATGTGGATGAGAGTCTAGCGCCTATCGTGACCAATTGTTATTATAACCATCAATGGAGGATTGATAAGTTGAGTGATCATAGTCCTATGTTTTTGGAGCTAGGGTAAGTTGTTCTAGTAGGTGTCTAGTTTGTGTTATCACTCCGTTTACAAATTAGGCATGAAATAACTTTTTTAAATCCAATACGTTTATTAGGAGGATAAAGAAATAAGCGATAGTTTAATCGCATTTCTTTCAATTATTGATTAATATATTTGAACAATTCTGTCTTAAATATCATTTTGTATCGGCTGGCATTAAATAATAAATACTGTACTGTTTGACTTTTCTGCGTAGCGCCTATTTGGTTTTTCAAAGAATAACTATCATTGTGCTTCGTATTAAAACACAATATTTAATGAAAATCATTACAATTATTAAAATTGAGATCAAGTATAATGGGACTTCTTAAAGTTTCAAAAGCTTATAAATATAAACGAATTGAATAGAATACTTCAGATAAATTTTATAATCCTATTTTTACTTATTTCATCAGGGATACAAGCTCAAGCATTTGAAAATCTAGTTGAGTTTCTAACAGTACATCCCAATAAGAAAACTGTAGCATTAGATAGCACTGCATATCCTGCTAAACTTATCTTTACGCCTGTAGTTTCTTATGCTCCTGAGACGAACCTTAGCTTTGGACTTGGCATGAAAGGACTATTTAAGTTAAATGGTTCCGGAGATGAGACTAGAACGTCAAATATTCCACTTACCGTACAATATTCTGTTGAGAATAAGTATCTATTTTTCTCGGGATTTGATATCTTCTGGCCTCAAGAACGATATGTTCTAACTGGAAATGTACGGGTTCAATCATTTCCAAGTCTTTTCTTCGGTGTCGGACAAGACTCCCCAAAGTCTAATCAAGAGGAATTTGGGTTCAGTAGATTGTTAGTAGAACCGATTTTCCTTAAAAATATGTTTATTCCTTATCTCTACTTTGGTGGAGGTCTTCGATGTAATCGCATCAGTAACGTCGATTTTATTTCTGATGGATTGTTGGCTAATTCTTTACAAACTGGGGCATTGGGCTCTACTTCTGTAGGTGGACAATTAGCGGCTATATACGATAGCAGAGATAACTTATTGAATGCTAAAAATGGTGTTTATCTTAGACTTACACATGGTTTTTATGGTAAGCTACTGGGGGGAACTCATGATTTTGAATTGACGAGATTAGATATGAGATACTACACTCAGCCGTTCAAAAAATCTAATAGTGTACTGGCATTTCAATTTACAATGCATTTCAGTCATGGTGACACTCCGCTTCAAGAGCTTGGTCGACTTGGAGGAAGTGAATCACTCAGAGGATATTTTGAAGGTAGATATACGGATCGTAATTTGTTCGTAACTCAGGTAGAATGGCGTCAGAAAATTAGTCGTCTGTGGGGAGTGACAGCTTTTACAGGCGTAGGCAGTGTCGCTTCTAGTATTGGTCAATTTGATATATCATCTCTCCGACCTGCAGTAGGAGTAGGTGTTAGATTCTTGATTGATCCCGAAGAAGACTTAAACCTCAGATTAGATTTCGGTGCAGGTCAGGAGAAAATTAATTATTACTTCAAAATTGCTGAAGCGTTCTAATTAATAAATACCTAAAAATGGAAGATGATATAGCCTTAGTTAGATCTATATAGCGTATATCCTATTTTGATTCTCTTTCGTTCGTTTCTAGTATTTAAGATTCTTAGTTTTTATCTTATCCCCAGTCATGTCTACCGACGATCTAGCAATTCAGGCTCGACCAATTAAGCAAAATTTAGATCGAACCATAAGTTCTGAATATCAAAAAACGATGTTGTGAAATACCCTTGCATACAGAACACTATATTTATACAACTTCTTTGACTACATTTGCGTTTGATTATCTTCAATAAAGATCAAATGAAAATTAGCTATATATATTCAAGGTTGTTTTTCTTAGTACTTACAGCGATTTGCACATTGCCATTTACAAGTTATGGGCAGGATCCTCACTTCTCTCAATTCTATGCCAGTCCATTAAATCTGAACCCTGCATTAGCGGGGACGGCAGCGGGAAACTATAGAGTATCCGTAAATTACCGAGACCAATGGAGAGGTGCACTGGATAATCCTCTAAAGACATTCGGAGCTTCAGGAGACTTGAAGCATATGATGAATGATAGACAAAATAGACCCGATATACTGGCTGGAGGATTCATGTTTTTTTCAGATCAGGTAAGTGACTTCGATTTGAATACCAATCAGATCGCACTTGTAGGCGCTTATCATAAATCTCTAAGTCAAAATTATGACAACTACATAGGCATAGGAGTTCAATTCGGACTCAATCAAAAAAGTATAAACTACGAAGATCTATTTTTCCAAGACCAGTTCAATGCCATTGATGGTTTTGATCTGCAGACTGGAGAGTTACTACCGGCTAATAACTTTGCTTTTCTTGATTTTGTAGTTGGACTGAATTACTCTACCGCGCCTAGGAAGGGAGTAAAATACTATGGTGGTGTATCATTTGCACATCTGTCTTCTCCTAATATTAGTTTCTACAGAAGTGATGAAAGTCCGAATCCGGATTTAATCAAAGAGAATAAGCTCCATAGAAAACTCTCGACATATGTAGGTGCTAGCCTCCAGACTACTCAGGCATTAGAGGTACAACCAAGAGCACTTTTGCTTTTGCAAGGTCCACATATGGAGGTTAATCTGGGGACCAACTTTAGGCATAAAATTACAGAACGAGGAGGAACATATCTCCATTTCGGACCGTGGTTGAGATTATCTAGAGATGAGGAGAGTGTAGGTGTCGAGTCTCTCGTCTTTTCAGTAGGATATGAAATAGAAAATTTCATGCTCGGTATTAGCTACGATCATAGTGTCAGCGATCTAGTAAATGATAGAAAAGGATTGAATGCGTTAGAGATCAGTATATCTTATCTAGGAGAAGTTGATAATAATGATGGTTTTTGTCCCACTTTCTAATCACATAAACCGACCCATGATCATTTCATTGATCTTATTGCTTTTGTAGGATTTATCATTCTACCAGTCAGATGGTTGGCTTTGGTGTTTGTCCCTGTTTTGTCTAGTATATCGAAAGCTTGTTTGGTCGTTAGTTGGGGATTGAGTGATTTCATGACAGCAACTAAACCAGATACATGAGGTGCTGCCATACTAGTTCCATCCAATGTTGCATATTTTCCACCTTTCCATGGAGAAGGGATACTTGTGCCTGGCGCCGCTATTCCATAATTAGTATTGGTGATATAATTGGAGAACTGAGCCTTATTGAGGCTTTTATCAAGTGCGGTTACTGTGATGACGATTTCAGAATTAGCTGGGACTATTTTTGAAGCATCCCCTGCATTATTTCCAGCTGCAGCTATGATGATTACATTGCGATCTTCGGCATATTGGAGAGCTTCATTATAAGCTTCTTCCTTGATCTGATTAGATCTACCACCCAATGACATAGATATCACATCCGCTCCTGCATCTACAGCTTCTATAATGCCTTCTACTATGCTCGCTTGAGTTCCGTATCCGAATTTGTTCATCACCTTGACACTGCTTACAGTTACCCACTGATTGCCAGGAGACATAGATGCTATCCCTTTTCCATTATTAGATATTGCTGAGGCGACGCCAGCACAATGCGTACCGTGACCATTTTCATCAGATTCATTGGCGTTTACATCATTTGATTTGTGTCGTTGGAAGTTAGTACCTATATCTTCATGTTTAGGATTGACTCCGCTATCCAAAATGAATAACTTCGCTGTTTTGACTGGTTGGTATTTTGATTTTTCGAATAGCGGATAATAATCTTGCATATTTAAGGCTTCCATATTCCATTGAGTATCCGCCATAGGATCATTTACAGAATTAGAGAAGTTTGTTTTTTCATTTTTCAGCGTACTAGCGATTGGTTCAAGTTTTAATATTTCATTTGGTTCTATCCAATCAACTCCAGACAATTGTGTTATTTCGCTTATCGCTAAATTTATATCGTATGCATCATTTATGTTTACAGTATGGAAGTCATCTATTTGAGTAGTTTCAGCTTCTTTTGGCTTTAGGAGTGGATTGACACCTTCTATGAATGAAAAATTCCGTAATTCAGAAATAACCTCAGACGATCGATCGTGATCTAGTTTAATAATCAACTCCGCTTTTGTATCCATTTTTATATCCCGATTGATTGTAGAGTGCGGATTTGTAACATATAAGTTGAGACCTGCGACCGACATTATGACTGCGCCTATTTGAGCTATTTTGTTTTTACTTAATGATATAAGAATGAATCCCAATAATGACAATCCCAAAAGAACAATAAACCCTTCCAGCATTTTAGCATCTATTCTATTGGAAGAGTTTAAAATGGAAAACACCCAAAAAGCAAAGGAAGCCATGAATGAAAAACCCAATATTGGACTCAGGGACTTGTGCTTTTTGAAAATATTCCAAAAGCCGAATGTGAAGATAAGTATGTTGTATAATATCATAATCGTAACTTATAAACATCATTTAATCTCTTCTATCATGGGCTAGGTGATGTTCTATAATATAGACACCAAAATTAAAGGATGGTTACTTATTATATGTTACTTTATAGATGAGAATATCATTTTTCACTATGAATAGTCGGCAAAATTCCTAATTTGGTGTGTTATGGTTGATAGCATAAAGTCCAAAGTAGAAAAAGAAGTAATTAAAATAAACAGTGTAAAAATGATTGGTTAGTACTCTGTATGATCAAACACCATTTATAATTTGATATTAAGAGGAGTCCCATTTTGGAGGTTTATAACCATGGTCGAAGTCTTTGTTGGGTTTTCAAGAGGATATAGTGAACAATAAAGTATATATGACTCTTTGGTGTCTATAACAATCTTGCAACTCTGAATCTACCGAATGGCGAACCAACAGGTCATGGAGCTTAGAGCGGTGTAATTAATAGTAGAGGATTGTCATGGCATGTCATCCGGCAGTAAAAAATATAAACAAAATGAGAAAAATTAAACTACTAGAATATTCTGAATTAGAAAACAGGAAGCCAGTTGGAAAACAGGTAAATGGGTTGGACTTAGTAATTATTAAATACGAAAACAATCTCTCTGTTTTGTATGGTAGATGTCTGCATAGAGGTGCCTTGATGGCAGATGGTCATATTGATGGAGATAATATCATATGCGGTGTACACGATTGGGATTTTCGAATCGATACTGGTGTGAGTGAGTATGATAATAATGAGGCCTTACACAAGTTTCATTCTGAAATCGAAGATGGATATGTACTTGTAGATGAGGAAGAAATCAATAAATATCTAAACGAGCATCCTCAACCTTTCAACAGGGATGAATACTTAGGTCAGTATGCTGACACAAATCCTCAAGACACCGAACCTTACAATTCTTACATTAAAGAATTAGCAAAAAACGGCTTGAAAAATTGGGGGCATCACGGGCCTTCTGCCTCAATGGGAGTCGATAGAAACACCTTACCTAAATGGGAAGATATTCAGTTTTTGCCAGCACAGCTAGCATCTCGGCCACTCTTAGATGACCAAGAGGTAAGCACTAAAGTGGTAATTGGTAGATCAGCGAACAAGCCCTTAGAATTAGCGATACCAGTATTTGTTTCTGACATGAGTTTTGGGTCACTCTCCAAGGAAGCTAAAGTCGCTTTATCAATTGGTGCAGAGTTATCTGGCACTGGCATTTGTAGTGGTGAAGGCGGTATGCTGCCAGAAGAACAAGCGAATAACTCTAGATACTTTTATGAATTAGCATCCGGTAAATTCGGCTTTTCGTGGGATAAGGTAAAGAAGGCGCAAGCATTCCATTTCAAAGGTGGACAAGGAGCAAAAACAGGAACAGGAGGGCACTTGCCAGGAAATAAGGTAACAGAAGAAATTGCAGAAGTAAGAGACTTGAAGGCTGGTGAAAGTGCAATAACCCTCAGCTGCTTTTCCTGACCTAATTACAGCAAAAGATTTTGCAGAGATTGCAAACGAGGTAAGATCTAAAACAGGAGGGATCCCCATTGGCTTCAAAATAGCGGCAAGTCATATAGAGGCAGATATCGACTTCGCAATCGACGTTGGTGTTGATTATATTATCCTTGATGGTAGAGGTGGAGGTACTGGCTCTGCGCCAACGATATTAAGAGATAATATTAATGTGCCGACTATTCCAGCACTTGCAAGGGCAAGAAAACATTTGGATAATAAAGGTGCAGATCATATTACTCTCATCATAACAGGCGGTCTTAGAGTAGCAGAAGATTTTGCAAAGGCTATGATGCTCGGTGCTGACGCTATTGCAGTTTCTAACTCTGCCTTACAGGCGATCGGATGTTTAGGAATGAGAGCATGTGATTCAAATAACTGCCCTGTAGGAATCGCAACTCAAAAAAATCACTTGAGACAAAGATTGATTATTGAAGCATCTGCAAATCAGCTCCACAATTTTTTTGATGCCACCAATGAATTAATCAAAGTAGTAGCAAGAGCA
Source organism: uncultured Saprospiraceae bacterium (assembly GCA_938007965.1). Taxonomy (GTDB): domain Bacteria; phylum Bacteroidota; class Bacteroidia; order Chitinophagales; family Saprospiraceae; genus CAJXUU01. The sequence goes on from CALLMH010000028.1 coordinate 16,860, forward strand.
TGTGGACATGATGACATTTCAAAATTTAACCAGAATGATCTTTCAACATTCAAGCTAGATATTCATAGGTTGACTGGTGTGAAATATGCTGGAATTTCAACAAATTGAAAATCTAGAGACAATCTTTTATCGAGTAGTTTACATCGACTAGAGTTGCTAGCCCAAGATGCCTAACAATGCTACAGTCTAATATATGATCTCACATTGCTTCACACACGCTGGTTTCGCTTCATAGATGTCTACTAGAATTTCACCTTTGGAAGCATTCGCTTATAATCCTATAAGATGTAATTGCGTAGCTGATTTATTAATGACTTATCTACCTGCTTCGACCTTGGATTACCAAACATAAGGCTAGATAAATAGACTTGAAAAAGCATGTATTTACTACATCACTCGCTTTTTGTAGCACTCAAAATATTTATTAATGAAGCACATCATATATATAAATAACCAAATAGCCTATCACACGACATCAATCAGATATAAATAAGCTGTCATTAACAAAGGATAGATTATAAAAATTTATATTTTTGTGACTTGGTTTAAAGATCATCAAAATAAATAGCGAAATAATATGGAAAATAAAACACCAGAAAAAGTACATTGCCTCATCATCGGATCGGGACCAGCGGGTTATACAGCAGCGATATATGCTGCAAGAGCCAATATGAAGCCAATATTATACACTGGTAAGGATCCTGGTGGACAACTCACAATCACTAATGATGTAGAAAATTATCCGGGCTATCCAGATGGTGTGATGGGACCAGAGATGATGGAGCACTTCAAGAAACAGGCTGAAAGATTTGGCACCGAAGTCAGATATGAAATGATTGAGAAAGTTGATTTTAGCGGAGATACGCATCGGGTTTGGTCAGAGACAGGTCATGAAATCGAAGCGGATGCTATAATCATATCTACTGGAGCAAGTGCTAAGTGGTTGGGATTAGAGTCAGAAACCAGATTGATGAATAAAGGTGTATCGGCTTGTGCTGTATGCGATGGATTCTTTTTCAGAGGAAAAGAAGTGATCATAGTAGGTGCTGGAGATACAGCTGCGGAAGAAGCAACATACCTAGCTAAGCTGTGTACTAAAGTCCATATGCTAGTCCGAAGAGATGAAATGCGAGCCAGTAAGATCATGCAGAAGAGAGTAATGGACGCAGAGAACATTGAGGTATACTGGAATACTGAGACAGTAGAAGTCCTGGGAGAAGATGAAGTAGTCGGAGCCAAAGTGAAAAATAACAAAACAGGCGAAGAAAGTATTATCAAAGCAAGTGCATTTTTCGTAGCGATTGGTCACAAACCTAATACGTGGATCTTCGAAGATTATCTTGATATGGACGAAGCTAAATATCTAGTAACGAAGCCTGATTCGACTAAGACTAATATAGAGGGTGTATTCGCGAGTGGAGATGCTCAAGATAATGTATATAGACAAGCGGTTACCGCCGCTGGAACAGGATGTATGGCGGCACTAGATGCTGAAAGATATCTAGCTGCAAAAGGAATTATATAAATAGATTTTAGATAGAACACCTAACCTATTTGAATCCAATGAAGAATTGTTTTTGACAAATTAATGGGCCTCTGATGAACGCCCTATAACCAACAAATTATTAAAAATGTCAAAGTTTAGAAAAGGAGTATTACACGGTGATGAAGTTACCGAATTATTTGATTATGCAAACAAGAATAACTTTGCATTACCTGCTGTAAACGTAGTCGGGACGAATACAGTAAATGCTGCATTAGAAACAGCAAGAGAAGTGAATTCACCAATCATTGTACAGTTTTCTAATGGAGGGTGTGCATTTTATGCAGGAAAAGGACTCAGTAACGAAGGACAAAAAGCAGCTATCTTAGGAGGAATCTCTGGTGCTATGCACGTACATAATCTTGCCGAAGCATATGGTGTAACCGCTATTCTTCATACAGATCACTGTGCAAAGAAATTACTGCCTTGGATCGATGGTTTGTTAGAGGCAAGTGAGGCGCACTTCGAAGCGAATGGTTATCCGTTATTCAGTTCTCATATGATTGATTTATCAGAGGAGCCAATCGAAGAGAATATCGAAATATGTAAAAAGTATCTAGAAAGAATGTCTAAGATGGGCATGACACTTGAAATAGAATTGGGTGTTACAGGAGGTGAAGAAGACGGTGTAGATAATACCGATATCGATTCATCTAAGTTGTACACACAGCCAGAGGAAGTAGCATATGCTTACGAAGAATTGAGCAAAGTAAGTGATAAGTTTACCATAGCAGCTGCCTTTGGAAATGTTCATGGTGTATATAAGCCAGGAAACGTAGAGCTGACTCCGAAAATATTAAAAAATAGTCAAGAGTTCGTGGAGAAGAAATTCAATACCGCACCACAGCCTATAAATTTTGTATTTCACGGTGGGTCAGGATCGACCAAAGAAGAGATCAGAGAGGCTATCGAATATGGTGCTATCAAAATGAATATTGATACTGATCAGCAATGGGCATTCTGGGACGGAATCAGAGGATATGAAGATAAGTATCATGACTATCTGCAAGGTCAAATCGGATCTCCAGATGGAGAAGATAGCCCGAATAAAAAATACTATGACCCTAGGAAATGGTTGAGAGTAGCGGAGCAGTCATTCATTACAAGACTTACTCAGGCTTTCGATGATTTAAACTGTATGAATAAGAATGCATAATTGATCTTGCGTTTTCAATAAGATGTATAAGCACCCAATATTTATTTGTTGGGTGCTTTTTTTATTGATGAAATGCTGAGTAGCTGATGGAAAGAGCTATGCATGATGAAAAACATCTTTTAAGCATAGCCAGAATTTTTAATGAAGTTGACACTAAAAATTTGCATCCTTTATTATATGTGGGATATTTGATATCTTTTGGATTGACTCAAGAACTAAATAATCTAAAGTCTAAAATATCTTATTGTTTTTATGATTTTACCCAATTAAGCACACAAAATATATTACCTTGGTTGTAAATTGTTCGATTTATAAAGACACAAATTTCAACTAAAAATACTATTAAAATTTCAACATGCAGTTATTACATTTTTTTTCACATCGGATACTATTAATCAGCGTTTGTGCTATGCTTGCCTACGGCTGTAGCTTAGAAAAGACAGATTCAAAATCAAATACCGATGGTCAACTTGTCAATCCTGGAGATTGGGCTAGTATAAAACCACTTCCGCTAGATCCTGATATCGAAGCCAAGATAGATGATATATTACCGAAATTGACACTAGAGCAGAAGGTTGGTCAGGTGATACAAGCCGATAATGGATCGATAACACCAGAGGAAGTAAAGAAATATAGATTAGGATCCGTATTGAGTGGAGGTAATTCTGCGCCAGGTCCGTTGCCTTATGCAGATACAAAATCATGGTTGGAGCTTGCTGATGAGTTCTACAATGCTTCGATAGATCCTGAAGGCGTAGAGATTGCCATACCGTGTATATGGGGTATAGATGCTGTACATGGGCATGCTAATCTCTCGGGTGCTATTATTTTCCCACATAATGTTGGATTAGGCGCGATGCATAATCCTGATTTAATAGAAAAAATTGCAGCGGTCACTGCCCATGAACTAACAGTGTCAGGTCATGATTGGACATTTGCGCCCACTTTGGCCGTGCCACAAGATACTAGATGGGGGAGAAGTTATGAAGGCTTTTCCGAAGATCACTCATTAGTAAAGTCTTATGCGGATCGTATCGTCTATGGTTTACAGGGACGAGTGGGACAAAAAGGCTTTATGGGAGATGGTAAAGTTATCTCAAGTGCAAAGCATTTTCTAGCGGATGGAGCTACTGAAAAAGGTGTAGATCAAGGAGATGCTAAAATCAGTGAGAAAGAATTAATAGATGTGCACGCAGCGGGATATTACAATGCCATACCAGCAGGAGTGCAGACGGTGATGGCTTCATTCTCTAGTTGGCAAGGACGAAAACTACATGGAGACAAAGAGCTATTGACTGATGTGCTTAAAGGTCGGCTCGGATTTAATGGTTTTGTAGTAGGGGATTGGAATGGTCACGGTCAAGTACCTGGATGTTCGAATACAGATTGCCCACAGTCTATCAATGCAGGGCTCGATATGTACATGGCACCAGATAGCTGGAAAGGATTGTACGAAAGCACATTAAAGCACGCGAAAAGTGGAAGAATCCCAATGGAAAGATTAGATGATGCAGTTCGTAGAATACTAAGAGTAAAGATCGCTTCGGGTATATTTACCAAAGGTGCACCAAGTACTAGGACGAATGCAGGAAATGAGAAATTATTGGGCTTGCCTGATAATAAAGCAATAGCTCGACAAGCTGTAAGAGAGTCAATGGTATTATTGAAGAATAACAATAAAGTATTACCACTAGACGCAAGTAAGACGATAATGGTGATTGGTGACGGTGCCAACTCTATAAGTAAGGCTTGTGGAGGATGGACATTATCATGGCAGGGCACTGGACATAAAAATGAAGAATTTCCAAATGGACAGAGCATTCTTGATGGGATTAAAAAAGCCGCAAGTGAATCAGGTGGTAAAGTTATTTTCTCTCCTGATGGAAGTAGCAATGAAAAATCTGATGTAGTGATTGCTGTATATGGAGAAGATCCTTATGCAGAATTTCAAGGGGATAGAGAGAACTTGGATTTTGTACCCAATGGTTTTGATAGTAGTAAACTGTCAGACTTTAAGCGAAAGGGAGTACCCGTAGTATCTGTATTTCTATCTGGCCGACCTATGTGGACGAATCCAGAAATAAATGCTTCTGATGCCTTTGTAGCTGCTTGGCTTCCAGGAAGCGAAGGTGGAGGTATTTCAGATTTACTATTTCAGAGAGATCCATCGTTTGATTTTACAGGTAAGTTATCATTTTCCTGGCCTAATAAAGCTTTGGTGATGAAAGATGGTAAACCCGTAAAACCTCTTTTTGAATTAGGATATGGATTAGATTACTCTACTACCAAAGAGATAGCAGAACTATCTGAAGAATCTGGACTGGAAGCTAGTGCAAAATCATCTACAGGAGTATTTTATGCCAAAGGCGCGCCAGTGGAACCTTGGTTGCTATGGCTTAAGTCTGGAGATTTAATCAAACAGATTGCCAGTTTTCCATCTTCTGTAGGTGGTCTTATGATCAGCAAGACGGACCATACCGCACAAGAAGATGCACTGCGTATTAACTGGACAAGAGCTGACAATGATCAGGTTCGATTGAGTACTTCTAAGCCAGATGATATGTCACGTCAGACTACTGGATCGATGGAATTGGCATTCTTTGCAAAGTCATTTACAAATGAATCAACCACTGTAAAGATCGGAATGGGATGTGATCAGGATGAACCATGTGACAAAACGCTTGACATTGAAATCAATGGGAAAGACTGGAACGAATATCGAATAAGTTTGACATGTTTTGCCGCTCTTGGTGTCGATATGAAGAGTATAAACACGGCACTTATGATTACCGGAGGAGAAGGTGTAGATATTGGCTTATCTAATGTGAGATTAGACTCTGACATTGATGCTAAACCGGGTTGTGACGGCAAATAAATAATAGATATTACGTTGCTTAATTCGTTCTTGTATTTGACGTGCGATTATTAACAATAGGGTATTAAGCCATCTTATTATAAACATCAGACCATTTGTGTAAATAGATAATTTATACAAATGGTCTTTTTTTATATACAATTATAATTCGAGCTACAACCCGTGGGGTTGTTCAAAAGTAATGGCACTTTCTGAATTCTGGTATTTTATAAGTTACTGAAACAAGTTAAAGTGTATGGAAGATCTTGGTGGTAATTAAAAAATACATCTCTAATTTGAAATGTTATGAGTTTCAGATTCCTAATACATCAGACATAGTAAATAATCCTGTTTTATCATGTAGGAATTCGGCAGCCATTACAGCACCTTGGGCAAATCCATTTCGTGATTTTGCTTTATGGATGATATCGATCTCATCTATAGAGGAAGAATATTTGATTTTGTGAGTACCAGGTGCAGCATCTACACGTACAGATTTGATATGGACCTTATCCGTTGCTTCTCTATTTTTTGTCCAGCCCGACTTTCTTTGCATTTTCTCAGATATGCCTTCTGCTAGCGTGATGGCGGTGCCACTTGGGGCATCAAGTTTTTCTGTGTGGTGTATTTCTTTCATACTCACTTCGTAATCCCATTGAGCATCCATGAGTTCTGCCAGCTTCTTGTTTACTTCAAAGAATATATTGACACCTACACTAAAGTTTGATGCATATACCATCGTTCCATTATGCTTGGTGAGACTTTCTACTGCATTGTCCCAGTCAGCGAGCCATGCAGTAGATCCACATACTACCTTTACCCCAGCTTCGAAACATTTGGTAATATTAGCATATGCAGATTCAGGATTTGTGAATTCGATAGCAAGATCTACTTTCTCTTTTTTTAGATTATCTATAGTGAATTCGTCTTTGTTGTCATTCGATATCTTCATGACGATATGATGGCCTCGTTGAACAGCTATTTTCTCTATAGTTTTACCCATTTTACCATATCCTATGATTGCTATGTTCATATTTTATTTTATGTACGTAATTTAATAATCCGATGTAAATTGTGTTTTTCATTCTTCAAAGAAATGTCAAATATACCACCACAATCGAAAGAAAGAAGAAAACATGGTTTTAGAGATTATCTTTGTGACGAATTAAGACAGAAATAGAACCACTATGGCATACGCAAACGATATATTCTTAAGAACGGTAAAAGGTGAGCAGACAGAAAGACCACCAGTATGGTTGATGAGACAAGCTGGAAGAATACTTCCTCAATATAGAGCGGTCAGGGCTAGTCTATCAGGTTTTATCGAATTGGTCACTACGCCTGATCTAGTAGCTGAAGTGACAATCCAGCCTGTAGATGAGTTAGATGTAGATGCAGCTATTATATTTTCTGATATATTGGTGATACCTGAGGCTATGGGATTGCCGTATGAAATGATAGAGAAAAAAGGACCGAATTTTCCCAATACTATCAAAACTGAAGCTGATATTGATAAGTTGGATTTCGGGTTGATGGCTGCTGAGAAATTGGATTACGTATTCAATGGATTAGATATTACTAAGAAGGAATTGAATGATCGTGTCCCATTGATAGGTTTTAGTGGTGCGCCATTTACACTGTTCTGTTACATGGTCGAAGGGAGTGGAAGCAAGACATTCTCTAAAGCCAAAAAACTTATGTATCAACACCCAGTTGCAGCACATAAATTAATGTCTAAACTGACAGAAACTATAATCGAATATACTAAGCTGAAAGCCAAGCATGGAGCGGACGTCATACAGATTTTTGACTCTTGGGCTGGAGTACTGAATGAGAAGATGTATCGTACATTTTGTATACCATACCTTAAGCAGATCAATGATGCATTGCAAGCGGATGGAATTCCTACTATATTCTTCAGTAAAGGTGCCTGGTTTGCACTAGATGATATCGCTAGCATTGGGTCAAATGTGATCGGGATAGATTGGAATATGAGTATTGATTTCGTAAGGAATACAATCGGTCAAAATAGGGTAGTCCAAGGGAATATGGATCCATGTGTCCTATATGCTGACCATGACGAAATAGAACAAACGGCGACCGCTATGATTGATGCTTTTGGCGGAAACCATATTGTGAATCTTGGACATGGTGTATATCCTGATACACCTTTAGACGGCGTAAAGACATTTGTAAATACAGTTAAAAATTATAAAAAAGCTTAGTAGAATACTAATTTTGATCAGTGTAGAAAGATTAATTTTCGATATTATATTTTTGCAGGTTTGATTGCATTTTTGCTAGCATATATGAGAAACCGATCATAATACTTAAATCAGAATAAAGAAGAAACAAAATTATTATAATGCTAATTGTCTAATTTGTTTTTTAATATGAGATCTCAATAATAAATTTTGTATTCATCCTAGGACTTAGTAGTCCTTACAGTTCAATAATTCAAGTTATTATTCTTATGTAATAACGGTCAACATTATACGTCAATACACAAGTGTTCTTCGTTTCTACGCAATGCTTAAATGCGTCTCTATGATGGAACTAAAGAAGACGGTTCTTCATTACTTATCCCAATATAACCAATTGAGCTACCCTCATGATGGATAATGGATCAAAATTTGCAATAACATATTAAAGACAATTTATGGAGAGTCCTACTTACACACCTACGAGAGCACAAATATCAAGATCAGCAATACAACGGTTACACGTAAGTATGCGACATTTGTTTATGCGTGGTGGCTATAAGCCATTAGGCGTATCAGGTGAGACTATGATCAGTTCTATGTTAGCTTTAAAACCAGAAATATATGGATCTATAGCGGATGAGGAAAGGGTAGAGTTAAGTGGATTATTATATATCTTCCAACGATTGCCAATAGGTATAGAGACATGTAGATACGTGAAGTTGATCAGCCGAGAGGGATTTGAAGATAGTACATTCGAGGCCATAGTACCCTCTAAGCGAAGAAGGAACTGCTATAAGGTTGATGATGAGCAGATGTTTATTGAGATGACGAGGGGTAGAAGTGATATTTATGATGTATTGACCCACTTGACATTCTTATTTATAGAATCGGAGAAGATCAGGAGAAATAGTCTAGACTCTAAGGGGCGCAAAGTAAGATCTTGGCTGATGTTAGAAGATATCATCAAAAAGATAAATCATGGAGAGAAATACGATAAGCAAGTTGGGTATACGTATCTAAGCACATTGCTCGGTCGTACATTTGATGAAACAGCGCAGGCTTGTGAAAAATTCGATAAGGCTTCTGGTGTAAATTCTCTATTTTCCATTGTCTATTGGTTAGGAAAGAGGTCGATGGAGGAGTATCTTGATAATATAGATAGAGAGATCACTTTTTCTTCGTCATTACGTGAGCGATTAGGACATCATCTATATGGTGAGATATGGGCACATAAAATAAAAAATTACCTATTTAAAAATGGACTTTTTGGAAAGGAAATCCATGTGGTAAGTTCGAATCTGCATAGCGTGATGAACTCCCTCTATGCTAATCATGTCTTAAATACCAAGTCAAAATATGACTCCATAGAAGATATAGCCGAGGACCTATCTCAGTCGGCAAACAAACCTAAAAGAGGATTAGTATCCAAATATGCGCTCAAGAATGGTATGTCGGTCCTCCATGATAATAACGGTACCAACATATCGGTACAGGTGATAGACTGTAGTAAGATTGATATAAAGATCCTCCCTAAAGAGCTAGAAGGTGCTAAGAATTTAGAGAACACCGTAATCATAGTCATGGATTATGCATTCGGCCAGCAAGCCTATGAAACGATGGACGAATTACTGAAACCTTACGAATCTAATGGAGTGAAAAAGATGATGGATGTAAAATCTATCAATATAATGGGCAAAGCTGGAATACTCTCAGGTGACAAAGGCGATATCATGATTCCTAATGCACACATATTCGAGGGGAGTGCAGATAATTATCCATTTACGAATGCACTTACCGTTGATCAATTTAAAGACGATGAGATCAAAGCTTTCGGAGGTCCGATGATCACTGTTCTAGGTACCTCATTACAAAATAAAGATATTCTTAGATATTTTCTAAAATCTTCATGGCAAGCAAGCGGTTTGGAGATGGAAGGTGCACATTATCAAAAAGCGATACAGGCAGCTTCTCAGATTCGTAATAGTATCTCTGAAGATGTTGTCTTGAGGTATGCATACTACGCCTCTGATAATCCTCTAGAGACGGGTGCAACATTGGCTTCAGGCAGTCTCGGGATGGACGGGGTGAAACCAACATATATGATCACATTGGAGATGTTAAGAGGTATTTTTGGGTAGGTTTTATTTTGTTTATAGTCTTGCTTCTTATAGGATTAACCCTCTCTGCCAGGGTTATTCAGAAGTAAGGACAATATTAGAATTATATCACTTACAAGGAGTATTAATTTGTGGCAGAAATTAAATTGACCTTAGCTGGCTTAGCTATTTGGATTTCATTTTGGCGTTAAGAACTTGCAACTGTCTGAGCGTAAGCGAGTTTTGCAAGTTTAGTTAAAATGTGATCCCAATAGCGTTAAAAGTCAGGTAAAGTCTTGAGATAAGAGATGGCTTGTTTAGCAAACACTCGTTTTTTGTTTCGTTTTTGGTCAAGCCAAAAATGAAAGCCCGAACGGCGAGTGGAAGTTTAGGTTGAAATTTATTACCTCTTATTTAGGTAAAATCAAGCGTAAGCGGGGTATTCATTCAGCAGTAAGCGGAATGAAGGGCTATATAAATATGGATATTCAGATCTACTGAATATCTCTCTGCTATATCTTCTTCACCAAGTATACAATCACTGGAAAGTGATCTGAATAACCCGCCTGATACTTATCTCCAGAGAAAGTACGGAATGGATAACCTTTGTACTGCCCTGATCTTTGAATGAGGAATTTCTTATTAAAAATCTGTGCTTTGTAGTAGAAGTACCCATCTGTTTTTTGATCCAAAAGTCCAGGAGAGATTATAATCTGATCAAATAAACTCCAATTATCTCTATAGGCATTACTCCCTAGTCCTCTTCGATACGGATCATACATAGGGTTAAACATAACATCATTTGATTTGACATCTTTTGCTTTGCCTTTCGCATTTAATATCGATCTTATACTTTTGCTGGTAGGGTCATCATTAAAATCGCCCATAACCATAACCTTTACATTAGGATTACTAGCTTTAAGTCGGTCTACGATCTCTCTGACTTTTTTGGCCGCTTTATTTCTCCTAGGAGCTGATCTTTTCTCACCACCGCTTCTAGAAGGCCAGTGATTGACTAATACGTGGGTCGTGTCACCATCGAGTATTCCTGTGACGTGCATGATCTCTCTTGATCGTAGTGTGTCACCGTCATCAAATATGTAATTCATATTCTCCATCTCGACATCTAAGAATGTAAAGTGTAGGGGATTGTAGATCATTGCTACATCTATACCTCTTCTATCTGGGCTATCTCGATGTACGATTTGGTAATTTCTATTTTTAATAGCGGGTTGTTTTACAAGATCTTCTAAGACTCTTTTATTTTCTATCTCACAAACTCCTAATACCGATAAGCCTGCAGGAGTGACATCTATCCCCATTTGACTTATGACATAGGCCATATTGGCAAGTTTTTCATTGTATTTTTCTTCCGTCCATGCCCTTTTGCCCCAAGGTGTAAATTCTGAATCCCGTATAGTCGTATCTCGTTCATAATCAAATAGATTTTCAAGATTATAAAAACCAACAGATACGGCTTTGAATTTATCTTCCTGCGAAAAAGCAGATGATGTGACTAGGACTGAAAAACAAAGAAGGTAAAAGAATTTGTACATATTTTTTCTAGTTGAGATTACAAATATAGATTTTAAAGTTTCTCATTATGTAATCATGGTTACAGATTTACAATTAATTAATATGAGTTTCTGCTATATGTTCCATTCTAAGCATTACTTTTGTTCCAAATTGTAAATGATATCAATGTTTAGACGCAATCCTTTTTTCCTAGTAATACTGTTTGTAGTATTTAGTATTTGTTTAACGAATGCACAATCCATCACCGGCACAATTTTTTCATCTAGCAATAATCCACAAGTTGGTGCTCTGGTAAATATAGGTGGTAGCGAAGCTGTAACGAATTCTTCTGGTGTATTTCGAATCTATGATCTTCCGCTTGGGTCATACACCATGAAGGTGGAATTTGATGGTAATGAATATACGAGAGGTAGAATCACGATCAGAGAGGAAAGTACTAACCTTGGCGACATGAGACTAGTAGGGAAAAGAATATTACTGAAGGAAGAAGCCACTACAGAAACACTCGACGAACCTAAATCAACGACTACCATTGCCGAAGATGATGAAAATAGGGATGCACTCGACTCTGATGATGTCGCTGATATGCAATTGGATATAGCGGTGATCACTATTAGTGCTGATGATGGCGGCGATGGAGGGCAAGGTTCACAATACTCTAGTCTATTGACTGCGGGTCGAGATCCATTTAATGCAGCCGCTGCATTCAACTTCAGTAGTGGTAGATTCTATGCAAGAGGATATAATAATGAAGATAGACATGTATTCCTCAATGGATTTGCTGTAAATGATTTAGATGATGGTAGAGTCTCATGGGCTGTATGGGGTGGATTGAATGATGTTTTGAGAAATCAAACGGAAAACAATACGCTACAAGCGAATTCATTTGGATTTGGTGGTGTAGGTGGCGCCAATTTCATAGATACAAGAGCATCTCTACAAAGGCCGGGGACGAGGATCGTATATAATCACTCAAACCGTGCATATACTAATAGATTGATGGTCACTCATAATTCTGGCGAACAAGAAAATGGATGGAGTTATTCTTTGTCAGCATCAAGAAGATGGGGCGATTCTGGGTATATCAAAGGTACATTCTATGATGCATATGCGCTTTTTGCATCGGTAGAAAAGAAAATAAATGATAGTCACTCATTGGGGCTTACGGTATTAAATTCTCCTTCTAGTAGAGGAAGATTCTCAGGAAGCGTGCAAGAAGCGTATGATCTCGCTGGATCTAATTACTACAACGCCAATTGGGGATATCAAAATGGGAAAGTAAGAAACTCAAGAATCAATAACTCTAATCAACCGATCGGAATATTAAGACACGATTGGAAGATCAATGATAAATTAAGCCTACGATCAACTGCGGCAGGGGAGATTGGGACCTTTGGAAGTACTAGATTAGATTGGTACAATGCCAGTGATCCTAGACCTGATTATTATAGAAAGTTACCAAGTTTTTACAGCCTTGTTGGATTGAATGATCTTGCAGAAGATGTAGCTGAAAAATTTAGTGGTAGCGAAGAAGCTAGACAAATTGACTGGGATAGAATGTATGCTGTCAATCAACAAAGAAGTGTAACTATCGAAAATGCAAATGGAACAGGAGAATCACTTACCGGTAGATTAGCCGCTTATGTCTTGGAAGAGCAGCACTTTGATAATGAGAAGTATAACTTCAATACTACATTGCAAGCATCATTAAGTGATAGATTTACACTAAGTGGAGGATTAGAATATCTATATGAAAATGTCCATAATTATAAATTGTTGAAAGACCTTCTTGGCGCGGATTACTATATAGATTTGAATGTGTTTGCATTAAGAGATTTTCCTGGAAATCCTGAAGTAGCTCAAAATGATCTCCAACGCCCGAATAGAACACTAGAAGTTGGAGATAGATTTGGTTGGGATTACGATATAGTAACACAGCGCGCAGGAGGATGGATGCAAGGAGAGTATTCTTTCAATCAGTTGGATTTATTCGCCGCGGTCGAATTGACAAACACATCTTTTTATCGTAATAGTTTTGTACAGAGTGGATTATTCCCGGATAATTCTCTTGGTAAATCAGAGACACTATCGTTCAATAATTATGGTTTGAAAGCCGGCCTTACTTATAAATTGGATGGGAGAAATTACTTCTACGGTGTAGGGACAATGAGAACACGGGCGCCATTCAGTCGTTTCGCATTCTTATCACCAAGGACGAGAAATGAATTTATAAGAAATCCGACGAGTGAAACTATACGAGGATTCGAAGCGGGTTATATCTTCAGGTATGCAGGTCTGAAGGGTCGAGTAAGTGGATATTATACAACATTCCAAGATCAGATAGAAAATAATAGTTTCTACAATGATCAAGCGAGAACCTTTGTCAACTTTATATTGGCAGGTGTAGACAAAAGACATCAAGGGATTGAATTAGGGCTAGAAGCAAAAATCACCAGTACATTAAGTGTAGATTTTGCAGCGGCTGTAGGGGCCAATCAATACACATCTAGACCACTCGGTACGTATACACAAGATAATGATGCCAACGTTATTGCAGAAGATAGGTTGATTTATGTAAAGAACTTTTATGTGCCGGGGCCGCAGCAGGCTTATTCTCTTGGTCTAGATTACAGATCACCGAAATACTGGTTCGTCAGTTTGAATTTGAATCACTTCAGAGAGATCTATCTAGACTTCAATCCTGATAGAAGGACAGATGAAGCTGTAGCTGGATTATTATTACCAGACAGAAATGAAACCTTCCAAAATGTAATTGCACAAGAAAAATTACCATCACAGTTTACCCTTGATTTTTTTGGTGGTAAATCATGGAGAATCCAACGAGATTATTTCTTGAATTTGACATTGGGCGTAAATAACATACTGAACAATAAGGGATTTAGAACAGGTGGTTTCGAGCAAGGAAGATTTGATTACGAGGGACTGAATGTCGATAGATTCCCTCCTAGATATTTCTATGCATTTGGAACTACATATAGTGCAGGATTGACATTAAGATTTTAATAAATAGACAATAAAATATTTGTAATGAATAGTATTAATAAATTTTTCTTTTTACTGATTATCGTATCAGGTTTGTTCGTCACTTCATGTGTAGACAATGACTTTGATGAACCACAAAATACACTTTCGATTGATGATTCTGAGGTGTTACCTATTAGTGATATCCTCGATCTTCTTCCAGTATCTGGAGGTATATTGTTAGGAGAAGATAATATCGGAAGTGAGACTAGGTATATCAAAGGAACCGTTACTGCGGATGATGCTTCGGGCAACTTCTTTAAGACGATAACATTTCAAGATGCAACGGGGGCGTTGAGCATAGCTGCGGATAGAAATGAATTGAATGCAGAATTCCAACAAGGGAATACCATCTTTGTGAAGTTGAACGGATTGACATTAGCGTATGATGCTAACCTGCCTAGATTAGGCGCTAGCATAGAGAATGACAGACTTCAGAGGATCCCTGACATCTTGGTCAATGATTTTATGTTTGCCGGTGGAGAAGGAGATGTAATATCTCCACAAGTAGTAACTATTTCTGAAATACTTCAAAATGCCAACCAGTACTATAATCGATTGGTGACGATAGAGGAAGCAGAGTTTACCCTCCAATTTGCAGGGCAGACGTTTGCTGATGCTGATAATCCAGAAGGGCCACAGACTGTCAATGCTATGATCTCAGATTGTGATGATAACGAAATCATATTGAGAAATAGTGGATTTGCAGATTTTGCCAGAGAGATCATGCCATCTGGTAGTGGTACATTGACTGCCATCGTCAGTGTATTTAATAATGACCTACAGCTTTTCATCAGGGATCTTAATGATATAGACTTCATGGAACTAAGATGTGACGGATCAGGGGGACAGGTAGATAACGAAATAGAAATCGAAAAAATAAAAACTAGATACTACGAACTAGGAGCCGATAAAGCCGAAGCAGGATTTATTACAGGTACTGTCATATCTGATAGGAATACTGGTCAAGTTAACTTTCAAAACATATTCTTCCAAAATGGAGAGCATGGAATATTAATCAGGTTTACTGGAGAGCATAGTTTCGACCTAGGCGATCAATTGAAAATTAATGTATCGGGTCAGGAGGTCTCTGAATTCAACAATTTGCTACAGATCAATAATGTAAGTTTATTTAGTGCTGAAAAAATAGGTAGTGGAGAATTGCCGGATGCGAGAGAACTTACCGTAAGTGAAATATTAGCCGATAATAACAGATATGAGTCTACAAGAGTTCTTATAAAAGGCGCGACACTAAGTGGCGGAAGTACCTATGGAGCGGGAAATATCAATGTAAATGATGGTAGTGGTCAGTCGATCAGTATATTCACTTTTAGTACCACTTCCTACGCAAATGAGCCTGTACCATCAGGTACTGTAGATGTTACTGCAGTGGTGAGCCAATTCGGAGATAATGCACAGCTACTTATTAATGCAGCCTCTGATGTAGTAGGAGGATCTATTGATCCTGTAGAAACTGGTGATGAGTTGACGATCAAATCTATCCAAGATAGATACTACGACTTTGGTGCAGATTCTGCGGAAGAAGGTTTCATTACCGGTACAGTGATTTCAGATAGAACTACAGGACAAGTAAATTCCCAAAATGTAATCGTACAAAATGGAGAATCAGGAATCTTAGTAAGATTCACAAGTGATCATAGTTTTAATTTAGGTGATCAGTTAAAAGTTGTAGTTTCTGGACAAGAGGTATCTGAATTTAGAAATGTACTACAACTTAATAATATACCATTGAGTAATGCTACAACGACTGGTTCGGGCAATCTTCCTGCACCTAATCAGCTAACGATTGATGAAATACTAATGGATAATAACCGATATGAATCTACGAGAGTATTGATCACTGATGCAATGCTGAGTGGTGGAAGTACCTATGGTGCTGGCAATATTACAGTCGATGATGGTACAGAGACGATTGTGATATTTACATTCAGTACCACTTCATATGCAAATGAGCCCGTACCAACAGGAACTGTTAGTGTTACTGCAGTATTAAGCCAATTCGATGATACGGTTCAGCTTATGCTGAATTCTGCTGATGATGTATCAGGAGGTAGCGTTGATCCCGGTGGCAATGGAAGTGATGGTCAAGTCAATCAAGATTTCTCAGGATTCTCAGATTTTGACCCAGTATCTATTGGCGGGTGGTTGAATATAGCTACAAAAGGTGATAGACAATGGTACACCAGATCATTCGATAATAATGGGTTTGTAGAGTGTGAAGCATTCCAAGATGATAATCCTGAAACAGAAGCATGGTTGGTAACTCCAACTATCGATACGGATGATAAGTCTATCTTTTCATTTGAATCGGCAATAGCGTTTTGGCAGCACCAAGGATTATCTGTTTGGATTAGCCAAGACTTTGATAATCTGTCTGAAGCAAATTGGATAGCACTAGATCAAGCAATTCTAGCTAACAATTCGAATGATAATTATGAATTTGTGGCTTCTGGCGATATTGATCTGAAAAATTTCTTATCAGGAAAAGTAAGAGTTGGATTTTTATATCAAGGTACTTCATCATCTAATACTACGAAAGTGAGGATAGATAATGTGGAATTGAAGTAGAAAATCAAAATATAAAGTACCTAAAACCCATGTATACAAGACTATACATGGGTTTTTTCTTTGTAATTTATATATTTGTATTTATCATGAATGGTCATATAGAAATTCTATAGATTGAAAAATTAACTAAAACAAACGAAAATGAATTTATTAGACAGTGTAAAAGGAGTAATGACGAATGCAGTAGTAGACAAAGCTGCGAGCGTCCTAGGAGTAGAAAATAGCATGATGAAGTCAGCAATGAAATTGGCTATTCCAGCAATAATTGGCGGATTGATCAATAAAGGTAGTGACGAAAAGGGTGCAGGAGGATTGATCGATCTATTCAAAAAAGGTGGGTTTGGTGATGATAATCTAGGTGACCTAGCTGGAGTACTTGGAGATGCTGATAAGAGGGGAGGAATGCTCGAAACCGGGGCTGACCTCTTAGGAACAATCTTTGGAAATAATAAGTCAGGCATCTTAGATATGATATTAAAATCTACAGGTATTGGAAAATCTGGCGGTTCATCGATCTTAAGTTTCTTAGCTCCTATAGTGGTCAATAAATTGGCGGGAATTGTATTCGGTAAGAACTTATCCGCTTCAGGTCTGTCTAGTTATCTAAATGATCAGAAAAGTGAAATTATGGGTTTGGTTCCAGGACTTTCTGCAATGTTTGGAGGTCCTGCGGATGTGAAAGAGTCAGTAAGTGCCGCTGTGGGTTCTGCAGCTGCAAAAGACAATGACAATAAATCAAGCGGAGGATTAGGTTTTATTAAGTACCTGTTGCCAATACTACTATTAGGTGCTATTGGTTATTGGTGGATGAATAAAGACAAAACAACTGAAGAAGTTCAAAGCGCAGCTGCAACCGATAAAACAGAAGTTCAAAAGAAGTCTGATACAAAAATTACAACCACTACATCTAGCCCAAGTATCACTGTGAATACAGGCAAAAATAATGCTCCTACATATAGTCTTAGTCAAAATGGAGATATCCTCAATGATAAAGGCGCAATAGTAATTGCTAGCGGCTCATATGAGTTCGATGCTAAAGGTAACCTAGTAGATAAGGGGAACAAGCGTGTCATATTACCAGCATCTGATATGTCAAGAGATCTTGGAGAAGAAATCATGGCTTTGTTGGCTGGAATGACTAAAGCTGTCTCGGCCGATGATATGAAGAGCCTATTTGGTGATATGATCATGAAAAAGAGTACTAGATCTTCTTATGCATTGTCAAACATAGAATTTAACAAAGAGGATCATAAAATATCTAATTTCTCAAAAGCTGAGATTGTAGGACTTGCTGAAGCACTAAAAGCGAATGTAAACGGAAAGATCGAAGTGCAGGTCTATACGAATGATGGTAAGAATGAAAAAGAAAGTTCTGAACTTTCTGATACTAGAGCTAATGTAGTAAGAGATATGTTAGTTACTTTAGGTGTAGATAAAAAGCAAATCTCAGCGAAGGGAATGGGGATAGAAGACGCTATCAAAGCAGAAAATGGTAAAGTAGAGGTCGTAATTAAATAATTCGAACTGATTCAATACAATAAATTGTTGATTTCATAATAACAGAAGTAAATTATGTTTTCAATTTTGAATTGAAATAAAATTTTACATCTGAGAAAAGAGGTATTTTGAAAAGCACGGGTAAAACAATTTGTACTACATTTGTATTACTTACATATAACATAATAAACATGAAAATTAACAATACACATATACATCAACACCATATCTTGAGTTTATCGAGCCGTTTGTGATGTAGTAGTGTGTAGTACTAAATATCAAATCCCGCTTGATTTATTTCAAGTGGGATTTTTTTATGCTCGAATCGAATCAAACTGAACAACAAAATAATATGATAAAAATAGCAATTCAAAAATCTGGAAGACTGTATGATGATTCTGTTGATTTACTGAAAAAATGTGGTCTTAAAATAGATAATGCAAAAGGTCAATTGAAGGCCAAAATTAAAAACTACGATGCGGAGGTTTTCTTTTTGCGCAATAGTGATATACCACAGTATCTAGAGGATGGAGTAGTGGATCTCGCTATTATCGGAGAAAACGTAGTAGAAGAAAAACAATCTAAAGTTACCAATTTGCTGAAATTAGGTTTTTCTAACTGTAGATTATCTATAGCCACTCCTAAGAGTTTGGTATACGATGACATTACCGATTTGGAAGGATGTAAAATTGCAACTTCATATCCGAATACACTTAATAAGTTTCTGAAAGAAAAAGGAGTCAACGCAGATCTACATATAATCTCAGGATCTGTGGAGATCGCACCAAGTATCGGCCTAGCGGATGCAGTATGTGATCTAGTAAGTAGCGGTTCTACACTATTCAAAAATGGACTCGTCGAACAAGAAATCATATTGAATTCCGAAGCGGTCATCGCTGCCAATGGGAAATCTCTTACCACAAAATCAGAACAGATAGAAGAGATACTATTTAGGGTAAATGCAGTTTTGAAAGCGGAAGAAAATAGATACATACTTTTTAATATTCCAGATGACAAAATTGAAGTGGTATCAAGTATTTTGCCTGTTTTAAAGAGTCCTACAGTGTTGCCTCTTCTAGAGGAGGGATGGAGTTCTATGCATACGGTAATTAATCAAGTAGATTTCTGGAGTGTGATATCTAAGATCAAAAAAGAAGGTGCCGAAGGGATATTAGTATTACCAATCGAAAATATCATCTTATGATTACAGACATAAATATAGAACCCGCTAGACATTCTTTTGAAAATTTGTCTTCAAGACCTAAAAAAGACGCAAAACAACTCAATACGATCATAGAAACCATATATGATCAGGTGGCTAGAGATGGTGACCGAGCATTGAAGGATTTAACTCAGCAGTTTGATAACTGTACCGTAAAAGAAATACAAGTCGCAGAAAATGAAATTAATAATGCGGGTAAAAATGTATCCGATGAATTAAAATCTGCTATTCGTCGTGCGAAGTCAAACATAGAGAAATTTCATACTGCTCAGTTAAGTAATACAATAGATGTTGAGATTACTGAAGGCTTGCGATGTATGCAGAAATCAGTTGCCATAGAACGCGTAGGGATATACATACCGGGTGGAACAGCTCCGTTATTTTCTACGGTACTCATGTTGGCTATACCGGCATCTCTAGCGGGATGTAAGGAGATCATATTGTGTTCTCCGCCTGATCAGGCAGGCAATATTAATAACGTAATATTATGGACTGCTCAGCTCTGTGGTGTAACTCATATCTATAAATTAGGGGGTGCTCAAGCCATCGCTGCTATGACTCTAGGAACTGCAACGGTGCCAAGAGTCGCTAAGATATTCGGTCCTGGTAATCAATATGTAACCGCCGCAAAATCTTTTGCTCAGCACTATGGAGTAGCCATGGATATGCCTGCAGGTCCATCAGAACTACTCGTGTATGCTGATGAAACCTGTGTGCCTCGATATGTTGCGGCAGACTTACTTTCCCAAGCAGAGCACGGTATAGATAGTCAAGTTATTTTGGTCGCCAATGACACTAAGTTTGTAGATGCTATTAATATTGAAATTGACAAACAATTACAAGAACTTCCAAGACGAGAAATTGCTAAGGAAGCTTTAGTCAATAGTAAAGCAGTCGTGCTAAATGAAGTAGTTTCTGCCTTTGATTTCATCAATGAGTATGCGCCTGAGCACTTTATTATAGCGAGTGAGACACCTGAGCGATATATAGATAAAATCGTCAATGCAGGTTCTGTTTTTCTAGGTAATTACTGTCCCGAAAGTGCTGGTGATTATGCTTCTGGAACGAATCATACTCTACCCACAGATGGATGGTCTAAATCGTATAATGGGGTCAATGTGGATAGTTTCTCCCGTAAGATCACTTTCCAAAGTATAGACAAACGTGGAATATTAGATCTAGGAGATACCATTATAACCATGGCCGAAAATGAAAACTTACAAGCACATGCTAATGCTGTGAAAATAAGATTAATGGATCTTGAAAATAAGGGAGTATGAAGAGTTTAAGCAAATTGATAAAACCCAACATTTTGAAATTAGACCCTTATACATCTGCAAGGGATGAATATCAAGGTGCTGAAGGTATATTCTTGGATGCCAACGAGAATCCTTACGATTTAAACTATAATAGATATCCTGATCCTTATCAATCACAATTAAAAGCCAGAATATCAAAGTGGCGATCTGTGGATGCTGACCGTATTTTTATAGGGAATGGATCAGATGAAATAATAGATCTACTCATAAGAGCTACTTGCGAAAGTGGAAAAAACAGAATACTGAGCCTAGATCCAAGTTATGGAATGTACAAAGTATCATCCGCTGTAAATGATATAGCTATAGATTTAGTGGCACTCAATACGGATCTATCTGTCAATATGAATGACTTATCCGCTAAACTCAGTGTCGATCATAAACTTATATTTATCAATTCTCCGAATAATCCAAATGGTGGGATTATTCCTAGAGATATTATAGAGCATATATTAACCGCTACAGATAATCTGGTGGTGATAGATGAAGCATATATAGATTTTTCTAATACAGATTCCTGGTGTCACAGATTGGATGAATTTGATAACTTGATTGTACTTCAGACTTTTAGTAAGTCTTTGGGAGCTGCAGGGATAAGAGTAGGTATGGGTTTCATGAATCCATATCTGATCCAAATCCTTAATAAAATCAAACCACCATACAATATAAGCATCCCTAACCAAGAAGCAGCATTGTCGAGATTAGATAACCTTGATAAAGTCAAAGCATATGTATCTCAAATCAAGGCATCAAGAGAAAAATTGATCAAATCATTAAATGGACTCAGTATTGTAGAGTATGTATTTCCATCAGAAGCTAACTTTCTACTGGTTCGATTCTACGATCATGCTAAAGTCTTCTCTACACTTATAGAGCACAAAATCATCGTCAGAGATAGGTCTTCCAATACGAATTGTGAAAACAGTCTGAGGATAAGTATAGGGACCGAACCAGAAATGGAAAAGTTAATGAGAATTCTAAAGTCGATATAATCAAAAATAAATCTGCACATGAAAAAAGTACTTTTTATAGATAGGGATGGTATACTACTGGAAGAACCTCAAGACGAACAGGTTGATTCGTTGGAGAAAGTAAAGTTTCCAGCTGGCATGTTTTCTGCTTTAAGTAAGATAGCTCAATCACTTGATTATGAGTTAGTCATGGTTACTAATCAAGATGGTTTAGGGACGGATTCCTATCCTGAATCTGATTTTTGGCCGTATCAGGAGTTACTGATTCGTAGTCTTGAAGGGGAAGGCGTAGCATTTGATGAGATTTGTATTGATCGCAGTTTTGCAAAAGATAATTCGAAATATAGAAAGCCAAATACTGGACTACTTACCAAATATTTGAGCGGAAAATATGACTTAGCGAATAGTTATGTCATTGGAGACAGATGGAGTGATATGCAACTAGCGGCTAATATGGGATGTAAGGGTATCTGGCTCCACCCAAGAGAAACCAATAAGCCTGGCAATTGGAAGGACGCCATTGTATTGAAGGCCAATAGTTGGAGTCTTGTATTAGATTACCTTCTAAAAGCGGATAGAAAAGCTACCTCAATTCGCAACACCTCTGAAACGGGTATATCAGCTGGCATTAATCTAGATGGGACTGGAGCTGCGGAGATCAATACGGGACTTTCATTTTTTGATCATATGCTTGATCAGATTGCTAAGCATGGTTCTTTGGATGTAGATATTGAGGTCAAAGGAGATCTAGAAGTGGACGAACATCATACAATCGAGGATACGGCTATTGCACTTGGTGATTTATTTCATAAAGCATTGGCAAAGAAAGCTGGCATTACTAGGTATGGATATGCAGTGCCTATGGATGATTGCCAAGCTCAGGTTTTACTGGATTTTGGTGGACGTCCTTGGTTGGTATGGGATGTCAAATTTGACCGTGAGATGATTGGAGATGTACCTACGGAAATGTGGTATCATTTCTTCAAATCATTTTGTGATCATGCCAAATGTAATCTCAATATCAGTGCAAAAGGGGATAATGAGCATCATAAGATAGAAGCAATCTTCAAGGCATTTGCCAAAGCTATAAAAATGGCTAAGAGTCGAAATGAAAATGATTTCTCTATTCCATCAACTAAAGGAACATTATGATAGTAATAATAGACTACAATGCTGGTAATACGAGATCAGTGATGAATGCCTTAGATAGATTAGGTGCTGAATATGAACTGACAGATGATGCACAAAAGATACTTGCAGCGGAGAAGGTCATCTTTCCTGGCGTAGGTCATGCTAAGCATGCGATGGATTCATTGAAGAATAAAGGATTGGTCGATGTGATCAAGTCTGTATCTCAGCCACTCTTAGGTATTTGTGTAGGGATGCAATTGTTGTATGAATGCAGTGAAGAAGGAAATACAGATTGCCTAGGTATCATAGAGGGCACCGTCAAGAAATTCGATGATCAAAAAGTAATCGTGCCACAAGTAGGATGGAACACAAATTTTTTGACCAAGAATAGACTATTCCAAGGATTAAAGGAATCTATCTATCTTTATGCTGTACACAGTTTTCGAGCTGATGTGGGAGCGCATACTATTTCTACTTCGACCTATGGTACTG
Source organism: uncultured Saprospiraceae bacterium (assembly GCA_938007965.1). Taxonomy (GTDB): domain Bacteria; phylum Bacteroidota; class Bacteroidia; order Chitinophagales; family Saprospiraceae; genus CAJXUU01. Next base: position 40,509 of record CALLMH010000028.1, read on the forward strand.
AATATTCTAGTGCTGTACAGTTCAATAATTTCTACGGGGTACAATTTCACCCTGAGAAATCTTCCAAAGATGGCCAATTAATCATTAAAAACTTTTTAGAATTATGATAAGAATACCTGCAATAGACATAATAAATGGTACTTGTGTGCGACTGACGAAGGGTGAATTTGATCAGTCTACTATGTACAATACAGATCCCGTAGAAATAGCTAAAAAATATGAAAAAGCTGGAGCCAAGAAGATTCATATAGTAGATCTCGATGCGGCGAGAGGTATTCGGACGAATAAAGAAATCATCTTTAGAATAGCGGAAGAGACTGGATTACAAGTACAGGCAGGTGGAGGCATCAAGTCTAAGGAACATATAGATCTGTTTTTTGAGAAAGGTGTAAAAGCTGTGATCATAGGGAGTAAAGCTGTGAAAGATCGTATAGAAGTGAAGTCATGGATATCTAATTATGGAGGAGGTAAAATTATAATCGGCGCAGATGTACGAAATCGTAAAATAGCAATAGATGGATGGCTCAGTACTAGTGAAGAGGATATTTCTGATTTCATTCTTGACTACATGATTAGTGGAGCTACTACATTCTTATGTACTGATATACAGAAAGATGGAATGCTTGAAGGTACTTCAAATACACTATACAATCTACTTCGTAATAAATTCCCAAAATTAAATTTGATTGCTTCAGGTGGAGTAGCTTCTGTTAGAGATTTGGAATTACTAGATGAAATGGGCATGTACGGATGCGTAATTGGAAAGGCGCTATTCGAAAATAGAATAGATCTCAATCGATTATTCAAATAGATATATTATGCTAGCCAAAAGAATTATTCCTTGTCTTGATATTAAAAATGGAAGAGTCGTAAAAGGCACAAATTTCATAAACCTGAAAGATGCAGGAGATCCAATCACACTTGCTAAGCACTATGCTGAAATCGGAGCGGACGAATTGGTGTTTCTAGACATAACGGCAACGCTAGAGAAGAGAAAAACCCTCGTATCATTAGTCACTGAAATCGGAAAAGTTATAGACATACCATTCACGGTAGGTGGTGGTATAGCGGACGTAGACCTTATCGAAGAGCTACTGAGTAACGGAGCTGACAAGATAGCTATAAACTCAGCGGCAGTTTATCAACCCGATTTGATCAATGATGCATCCAATAGATATGGTTCTCAGTGTATAGTTGCTGCGATAGACGCTAAGTTGATCGATGACGAATGGATCGTATTCACCAAGGGAGGGACAAATAAAACAGAATTGAAACTGATAGACTGGTCAAAGGAACTCGTAGATCGAGGTGCAGGAGAGCTACTCTTCACTTCTATGGATGCTGATGGAACCAAGGCTGGATTTAGTATCGAAGCACTGCGACGTCTAGCTGATGAGGTTAATGTACCTATAATAGCCTCTGGTGGGGCTGGTCAGATGAGTGATTTTACCACATTATTCACAGAGACAAAAGCGACGGGTGGTCTTGCTGCAAGTATATTTCATTATAATGAGGTGTCCATACCCGAATTGAAACAGCAATTAATGACAAACGGTGTTCCGATCCGACAATAAAAAATAAATATGATAGATATAAATAATATTGATTTCGAGAAGGGAGATGGGATCATCCCCGCAATAATTCAAGATGCGAACACTTCTAAAGTCCTGATGCTAGGTTATATGAATAAGGAATCATACGAACGTACTATAGAGTCTCGACTAGTTACTTTTTGGAGTAGGTCTAAGAATAGGATATGGCAAAAGGGCGAAGAATCTGGTAATGTATTAAACCTAGTAGATATTTCATTGGATTGTGATGCGGATACCTTACTCGTGCAGGTGTTACCTAGCGGATCTACCTGCCATACGGGAACTGACACATGCTGGGGATTCGACAATAAGCCCAACACTTTGTTTCTTGATGAATTAGAAACGATCATAAAAGATAGAAAAGACAATCCTTCTGACAATTCATACACGTCTTCCTTATTCTCAAAAGGGATAAATAAAGTCGCTCAAAAAGTAGGAGAAGAAGCGGTAGAATTGGTCATAGAAGCTAAGGATGATGACAAGGACCTATTTCTGAATGAGGCAGCTGATCTGATGTATCACTATCTGATATTATTGGTCGCAAAAGGATTTGGAATAAATGATGTGATTGACGTCTTAGCCGTACGAAATGGGAAATAGCGATCTAGCTCAATCGCATCGGTAAATCCGTTAATCTTTTCCCAGTAATTCTTCTGACTGCATTGCCTATCGCTGCACCTATTGGGCCCATAGGAGGTTCTCCTACTGGCAGTGGTTCGTCGACACCTTGGACTAAGTGCACGTTGATTTCTTTTGGAGCATCTTTGATCAGTGCCATATCATAAGCACCATAGATAGTAGGAGAGAGCTTACCATTTTTAAGTGTCATTTTCTCATGGAGAGAGGCACTTAATCCCATGATTATAGATCCCTCGCATTGAGCCCTTACTTGATCAGGATTTACTGCAAGTCCACAATCTAAGACACAGGTCACTTTCTCTACTGATATTCTATTATTGATAATCGCGACTTCCACTACATGAGCACATGGAGATCCCGTATCTGTAGAGACAGCGATACCCATACCTCTATTTCCATCAGATTTATCCGTATATTTTGCGATTCTAGCGGCCTCTTTTAATACCGTTTTTATCCTAGGTCCTGAGTCTTTATCTCCTAGTATTGCAAGGCGAAAGTCAATGGGGTTACTTCCAGATTTAATAGCCATTTCATCTACGAAACTTTCTATTGCAAATGTATTGGCTAATAATCCTAGACTTCTCCACCAACTGGTAGCAAACGGTAGGGTAGTATGCCACTGAACGGATCTATGACTAGGTAAACCCTTGTACATGATATTGGCGCCACGCATAGCACCGATGTCTGTACCCAGAACGCCATGAAGCGGCGCAGGAAGCAATACTGAATTGATCGCCACATCTCCACTCGCGTAATGATGTTCTAATGCTTCCAAAATGCCCTCGTCATTTAACTTACCCTTCATGATATGGTGAGTGGGTGGTCTGAAAGTATCGTTTTGAAATTCTTCCTGTCTTGTAAAGAAGTATTTTATCGGTCTACCCACTTCTCTGGATATAATTGCGGTTTCCACAGCATGACTTGTATTGAGTCTTCTACCAAATCCACCACCTAGATAAGTACCGATGATATTGACATTATCCAGATCTATATTGAGAGCCTCTGCTACTTGTTTTTGAGTGATGCCTATGACTTGGGTAGATAATTTGACAGTTGCTTTTCCCTCATTCACATAAGCTACAGCTCCATTAGGCTCGATCTGTGCATGAGCACCTAGCGGACTGGAAAATTCTATTGTGACAACTTTATCATCGTCATCTTCCAGTGCTGATCCTTTTTTCTGAGTGATCATTTTATCACCATTTCCTACTTTGAGCATTTCTCTGATGCCTTGCTCTGTCCATATTTTAGGAATATCCCACTCGACCTTCACTTTCTTCCTAGCCATGATCGCTTCGACGTAGCTTTCTGCCACTACACCAATCCAATCTTCTCTCTTTATGATTTTTACTACGCCAGCCATTTTCTCAGCATCCGATGTGTCGGCGGACCTCAGCTTGGCTCCTACGTGCTCAGGTCTGATAATCGTTGCATATGCCATATCGGGCATAGTGGTATCCATTCCATAGATAGGATCTCCTTTTATTTTGGCTATTTGGTCTATTCGTTTTACGGGTTTGCCTATGTATTTGAAGTTTTTTGATGATTTCAATGTTGGGGTATCCGGTATTTCCCATTCAGTGACTTGTGATGCAATCTGTGCATAGGTTAATTCTTTTCCACCATAAAAATAAGTGCCATTGTTGATTTGAAGCTTGTTCTTTGCTATTCCAAATTGCTTAGCTGCTTCGATAGATAGCATCTCTCCCATAGTCGCTGCCAGTTCTCTCAAGGGTGTATACATAGATGCTATCGACAGACTGCCCCCTGTGCCGATACTATCTACGATGCCAGTACTAGTAGCTGCCGTTGTCACTTCGATCATTTCTATATCTACATTCATTTCGTCCGCTACGATTTGCGCGAGACCTGTGAATGTTCCTTGACCCATTTCTACTTTTGGAGAATGCAATAAGATTTTATTATCGATAGTGATTTCAAACCATAGATTAGGCTTCGTCCCAGATCCAGAGTAGGGAGCTATGAGCGTTTCTGCTATTCCTAGGACCTTCCTTCGTAATGGATTTCTAAGAATATATGTACCTAAAGCGAATACTCCCAATGTCCCTAACCCTCCACGAACGAGGAATTTTCGACGGGATTTACTTTTTGGTTTCTTATCGTTTTTATTTCGAGCGGTCATATTTATTTTTTCGAGATCAAAGTGGTGAATTGGATTACTTACTGGCATAAATTTCAGCGGCTCTGTGGATTGCTTTTCTCATCCTATAGTAAGTGCCACACCGGCATACGTTGAGTATATTGTCATCTATATCCTGATCTGTGGGTTTGGGGATCTGATTTAGAAGTGCAGCCGTCGCCATAATGAATCCGGGTTGGCAATATCCACATTGAGGAACGACCATCTCTGCCCAAGCTTGCTGCACTGCATGTAATTGACCACCTTTTGAAAGCCCCTCTATAGTTGTGATGTTCTTTCCCTCTGCATATTTTACTGGAAATGAACATGAGCGAACTTGTTTTCCATCTACATGAATCGTACATGCACCACATGCCGCTTTGCCACATCCGAACTTCGTTCCCTTGAGATCTAGATCATCTCTGATTGCCCATAGCAGTGGAGTCTTGCCATCTACATCTATAGATTTTACTTCTCCATTTATAGTGAATGATGTTTTCATGGGATTGTATTTAATGTTATTTTATGTTTGAATAATTGAGATTTGAGAAATATCATTCATTAGGAATAATGGCTCCGTTATCTATCCATTCCTTTACTGCGGCGATATATTCATCTTTAGGAACTGGTGGTTTTTCTCTTGGAATTCCTTCGGAGTCTACTCCTGGATCCCATGCCCACAGTACGAGTTCATGTTCGGTTAGGTGTTTCATTATTTCTTCAGGTGATCGACCTCCATTTCTTTTCGGGTCCATCATTTGTGTAGCTATTTCGACTCTTGTCTTGCCTTCCCATATCATTGATTCGGGTGCTAGTGCCCACTCGGGCGCACCTGGCACTCCTGAGAAATCATTGTTTTCTTCACTATGACAGGTCGAACAATCTATACTCTTTAGTCCATGGCCATCTGCTCCTCTCGGTATACCTAGTGCTCTTGTGGTATGGCTATCATCTCCTTTTATCGGTTTTGATCCCGCTGGGTGACAATTTACACATCTCTGATGTGTAAGTACAAGCATCATCTTATCAAATGGATCTTGTGATTGTTCAATATTGCTATGTGCAGCATTATGATTATCACCCGACCAATCTTTACGAGATTCTGCAAAAGCGAATCCAAGAACTAATATCAATAAGCTAATAACTGAAACAATCGTCTTTTTCATGGTAGATATTTAGCGGGGCCATTTCATAAAGTCATTTTCGATGATTCCTGGAATACACTTTCTCCAATTCCATATTAGTAATTCGAAAAAGCTATACATTGAAGTGAATCATATTTAGATTGTAATTTAACTAAATATTGAACACTATTGTTTTATATATCAAAAATATTGAGTTCCTCGGATTATCGAAGTCTTTCTGCTTATGCTGAGATGGTAATTACTAAGTGCGTATTATTATTAGCGAACTAAAAATTCAAAGCCTGTATTGAGTTAAATACAATTCTATTTATATAGATTCCTTCTTAAATTTATTCACTCTCCGTAGATTACTTAGAAATGAGGATTTTCTGACGGTCAACTATTATATTATCATTCTCTATGAGTAGAAAATACATGCCATTGGAGATGGACGAAACGTCTAATATGTAATCATCAATGTTGGTAATCGAAGATACAGTAGAGACTGCATCACCTTGTACATTAATAAGTCTTATGGTATAAGAATCCGATGATGTTTTCGTACCATGACTTATAAAGGAAAGTTCTCCGTGTGTCGGATTAGGATATATTTCGAAGGTAATATTTTCTAATTTTTGATCTTTGATTTGCTCTTCTTGTTTGTTATTATCTATGATTCCATCAGGGATTATCTCGTGATAATCAAGCTGATCTTCTTGGTGATTTTCTTCTGATGTATCTATATAATTGCATTTAGTGATAGAAATATCGTCTATGAATATTTGGTCTGCATTGGCAGATGCATCGCACATTATTCTTATTCTTGTCTGATTGGTAAATGATACATCATTGATTAGTATGCTTTCTGTGTAATGAGATCCATTTGTGAAGTCTCTTCCACTTTCCCAAGTTTTTAGATTGGCGTATTCTTGCCCTCCGTCAGTAGAGATTAAGAGGGAAAATTTTTCTCCATCTTCCATACTATTGGGGTAGTAAGAGAAGTTAATTTCTGTCTCGTCCACATCTGCAAGGGATAAGTCTTGTGTAGTCATCGAGGAGCTAGCGCCTGTATCATCTCTTAGTCTGACGCTCCACTCCCCACTTTTAGGATGTTCTCTTACTCTAGTACAGTCATCTCCTCCATCTATCCATATGCCATAATCATCTTCGAAGCTGTTCTGTAGTACTTCTGTACACGGCATTTCGTCGGATAATGTAATTGTATAATCCTCCACCTCTCCGAAGATAAATGTCTGACAAGGCGTAGCGTGTTTGTTGTATCGCATGGCGATTCTCATGTGAGTATTCCCTATCATTGCGTGATTTGGAATATGGATTTCCGATTGTATATCACCTACCGCTCGGACTGATAAGACTTCTTCATCTTCATCTTCGAAGTCTCCATCTTGATTGTAATCAATCCAAATACTCCAAGCCTCGGTGAATTCATTGTCTCCGTATCCTGGAGATAGAAGTATATCATATCGGTTCCCTAAAAAAAGTGGTGTGGACAAATCTCGAAAATCTCCATAGCCTTCATTATTCCCTGAGTTATTATCGATTTGATTGATCGTTATTTGATTGATATATTCATGTGTAGTATCTGTGCCTTTGGAGATACATATCTCAACCATACTGACATAAGATTCCAAAAAGAATCCAGTTATGGTAAACAATACTATGAATAGGTTTTTAGTCATCTATCTCTCAGGCTACCTACCTAGAATTAGTCTATCGGCGGGCACATCCACATCTGAGTGGATCAATTGGAAAATGCAAATACAAATTGTCTCTGATGATCTACAGGTGTAGGTTCAAGAAAGTTTCACTATTTGTATCTGACAAAACATATCAGCGATACGTCTTGATTATCGTGACGGTGTAGTCCAATTTTTTTGCCAAAAAAGAGTAGAGTAGGAGAGAAGATCAGTTATGTAAACTATTGGTCAGTTTTTTAGTTGACGAGCTGGTAAGATGATTATATAATGTTTAATACAAATTAGATGATGTCGAAATCGTCTAATTGTTCTTCATTTATTTTTTCTAAGGCGGTGATATAGTCTTGATTCATAGATTTGAAGCGAGTGCTTACCTTTTGCATAAATTCAAAAGTAAGAAGTTGATCTGCGGTAGCAAGATCTCTAATGCCCGAACCATCCCTGAATACAAATGACTGACTGACCAGTCTATCTTCGATTTGGATGGTGATTTTCTCATTCATTTTGAGTACTGTTATTTTATAAACAGCATGTGGTATTTCTCCGATTATTCTCATTATTTATATGTTTCGATTATACTGTTTGTGATTGCTTGATATATATCCTTATCTGATTGCTCTGATAATAGGCTTAGATGAGTTTCTATGGTAGATTCATCATTCCTCATAGCAGGTCCAGTTTGGGAATCATAACTACCTAATTTTGATTGTTTTAAAATAGTTTGCTTGAGGAGAGGTTGTAACAGATCAACAGGTATGTCATTTGCTTCCAAATTTGATTCCGATTTGTAGATCAAGTGATTGACAAAATTATTGATCATTACTGCTGACACATGTACTATCTGCCGATCAGCGTCTGACATCACAGTCGTATTGCTGCTTATGCTATTGGCGAGTTCTATGAGCGCGTCTTCTGTATTATCATCATTAGCGTTTATACAAAACGGGATGTCATTGTAAGCCATTTTGCGTCCCTTAGTGAATGTTTGCACCGGATAGAATACTCCTTGATGATTGATATCACCCAATATTTCTAGTGCCTGGCTGCCTGAGGTATGCGCTACGATTTTCTTTTTTCTTATCTCAATCGGCAAATTAGTAACTATAGAAGCTATAGCATCATCACTCACACAGATCAAATATATATCAGAAGTGGTTGTGATCTTACTTATATCATGATATAGATCTACTTTTTCTCCTCTAGTGCATGATCTTGCTTCACTTTCATTCCTAGAATAGAGACCTTCTAGAATATGATCCGACTTCCATATAGCCCGTACCATATGATATGCAATGTTGCCAGAACCTATGACGAATATTTTCATTTATCTTTTTTTGATTTTTATAGAGTTTCTGTGTTCGAAATTGTATCAAACCACCCATGTATCGTTCCGATACAAGTAGATATCACATAGGAGAAAGTTACCGCTAGTGATATAGAATTCGGTGGGAAGGTATGAAGAAATATGGAGAATCTATAGATAGAGCTAGACGTTAGCTTCATGCCATAAATGTCTCCATATTTTCATTATATCAAAACCAATAAATAATAAGAATATCGGCGGCTTCACGTATTAATTCTTAAAGCGAATCTTGTGTTTTATAAACCTTCTATTTGTTCTTTCAATCGCTTCTTTGTCACTTTCTCTTTATCGAGGATTTGCTTGAGTGACTTCCTGTCAAATGTAGTCGCTTCTAAGAAACCGGTTACTCTAAACTCGGTACGCCTATTGAATTGATATTCCTTATCCGTGCAAGAGATACCATCTATGCATTTATTAAGAGGCACTGACTCGCCGTACCCCTTAGAGGTAATCCTAGATGCTTTGATTCCTTTTGAAACTATGTAATCTACTGCGGATTGTGCCCTTTTTGAAGATAATTCCAAGTTGTACTCATCAGTACCACGGCTATCAGTGTGTGAGCCTAGCTCTATGATGAATAGGGAGCAACGACATACATCATTGCTCCCTATTAGGTGTTTGTCTTTTCAGTTATTTGAGCTTATGAAAAAATATAACCAAAATCTAGATTGATATTTAAGTACATAGCAAGCTTGAATTCATATCTGATCACAGCTGACGTATGTTTAGAATAGTAGATTGCTGACTAATATCCTTATTCAAGATGGTAATGTTATAATTGCTTTATGACTCTTACTTTTACCGCTGGATCTGTCCACTTATTCATTTCTGTTCTATATTTCCCATCCATACTCAAGATCTTCTTGTATATATCTTCTGTAGTCAGATCTATTAGATGGCTATGTGTTACAGTCAGATGTATGATATCTGTGGAGACGTTGATAAAACTTCTTACTTTGAAGTAATTGGGTTTCAAAAGGTCTTCTGACTGATATGAAAGTGTATGGATCATGTGCCTATATTTAATAAAGAGAGTCAGAATCATCATTTTGGTCACATATTTACAAGGTGTATTTAGGTGATTATACTGATAGTTGCTTGGCTACCTTAGTTCTTGCTCTCATCAGTTTCATCTTGATTGTAGAGCTACCGAGGCTTGTTGATTCCATTATTTCTTTGATCGACTTACCTTCGCTATATTTAGCGAGAAGTAATTGCTGATCTTCTAGTGACAGTGTAGATAATATGAGAGCCATTCTTTCCAATAGTTCATCTTTTTCTATTGCCTCAGTGGCACTGTAATCTTGTACAGCGGATTCTTCCTCGTATCTATCGTATGCTTGCTTAGCGATCTTTCTGTGATTTTTCATACACATGTGCTTTGCTATTCGGAATAGCCAAAACCTGAATGTAATAGGTACTTTAAGTTTGTGTAACTCCTGAGCCGCTTTGATGAAGGCTTCTTGAGTGATATCAAAAGCATCATCTGCATTATTGGCGATTTTACACACGTAGTCAAACAGTTGACTGTAGAACATTTCATATAACTCACCGAATGCCTTATTGCACTGAGTAGTTTGGTATGTGATAACTAATACTTCTTCTTTCTGTAGTGTCTGAGTAGAGATCATAATTAATTCGATTTATAACTATTAAATTATAACTCAAAGATCAGCTGATATCACTGCCAAGAATACAGCAAAAAAGCGTATTTATTTTCTACGCAATTTACCTAGATGAATAGTCTTTCGTAAAATCAAAAGCCCTCATCATCACACAAGATAATGAGGGCTCCAACTTATATTTGGACTGCCAGTCTATCTATTTAGGCATTTTTGTAGGATCTAGAAGTTCGTAGAACTGACTTAGTTTAGGTAGTAGTATTATTCTCGTTCTTCTATTGATAGATTTACCTTCAGCGGTATTGTTATTAGCAAGAGCATTGTATTCACCTCTACCTGCCGCTATCAGTTTATCAGGATTGACACCGTACTTGGTCTGTAGAGATCTTACTACAGAGGTAGCTCTTTTGACCGATAGATCCCAGTTATCTTCAATACAAGATGTACGGATCGGAGTATTATCCGTGTATCCCTCTACCATAAGATCTAGATCAGGTCTTGATTTGATGATCTGAGCTATCTTAGATAGTACTTCATCCGCTCTAGGAGTTATTGTAGCGCTCCCAGAGTTATAGAGCATCTTGTCAGATAGATTGACATATACTACAGTCTTGTCTACTTTGACTTCGATGTCGTCATCCGCTATTCCTTTGGCCAATACACTTTTGAGATTGATCGCAAGAGCTAGATTTAGAGAATCAGTCTTGTTCTTTGCAGCTTGTAGTAGATTGATATATCTGTCTTTGTTTTCTAGTTGCTTTATCGTCTGACCGATGTTGTCATTAGCGGTCTTGGATAGTACAGTGAGATCACCTACTTGAGTGATTTGATTTTCACGTTGCTTTTTCAGGTCTGCGATTTGATCCCTTAGATCTTGAATCTGATCAGCTCTGTTAGCCAGCTGCCCTTGAAGGGTTTCCTTTTCTCCGACTACTTTGGTATACTTGATGTTACAATTCTCAAGCTCAGATTGCGATCTTCTGAAGTCATTGGTCGTATCATCTAATTGAAGTCTGACTGTTTCAAGTGTTTTTTTGCTTGCACATGAGGTAGCGAATAGAATAATAAAAAGTACAGTTGAATTGTAAAAAACTTGTTTCATTTTATTCATTATTGTTGTTTCAAAAATTATTGGGTTTACCCCTTATTCATAACAGAGAGTCTTTTTTATTTGATTGGTCACCAATAAATAATATAATTTTATAAATAAAAATATCCATTGTCCAATCTCAATACTCGATGCTCTGGTTTGACATCGCCTCTTGCAAGATTATGTAGTATACGACTACAGATATTAACTGAAATATAAGAAGTATTTAAAGTGCCAATCTTAGTGGATACGTGTGAAAGGAATTTTCTCAAATTGAAATGTCACATTATAAAGAGACCTATATTATAAATCTACTAAGCCATGTTTCATAGCATATTTCACTAAGCCGGCTGTATTTTTTGCTTGGAGCTTATCTAGTAGATTACGTCGGTGAGTATCTACTGTCCTGATACTGATAAAAAGTTGCTCCGCGATCTCAGGGTTGGAGTATTCTTCTGCGATTAACTTGAGGATCTCTAGCTCTCTTTTGGTAAGCTTAACTTGGTCGCCCGTTTCGCTGGGTTTAGTACCTTGGGTGAGGTGCTTCATCAGCACATTGGTCACGTGGGAACTGTAGTATGTGTCGCCTTTATATACTTTTTTGATCGCCATTACCATTTCGTCGGATCCTGCATCTTTGAGCAGATATCCTTTGGCTCCGACCTCTAGTAGATTGACTATATAGTTATCTTCTTTGTGCATGGATAGACCTAGTATCTTGATGTCAGGATGTGACTGGAGTATAGTCTTTGTCAGCGTGATACCGCTCTCATCACCAAGTGTTATATCCATGAGTATGACGTCAGGCACTTCCATATTCAACTTGGCCATTGCCTCCTCCGAATTCTTTGCTCCCCAAGATAAGCTCACTCCATCATGATCTTCTAGCATTGCTTCTACTCCCTGTCGAAACATTTTGTGGTCATCTATTATAGCTACTTTCATGGTATTATTTGTTTTGGTCAAGGAGATCAGTAGGTAAACTAATATGTATGGTAACACCTACACCAAACTGAGATGCTATGTCCATATCTCCTTGGAGAGATTCTACTCTAGTTTGAATATTATATAATCCTATGCCTCCTCCTGATATGGATGCGTCCATGCCGACACCATCATCTTGAACCAGGATATTGATCGATTCTTGATCTTGTCTAATACTTATTTCGATATTGGCACATTGGCTATGTTTTACAGCGTTATTGACTAACTCTTGAATGATACGAAATATGTTGAGTTCGTATTCCTTACTGAGTAGACCGTCAGTTATATTGGACTGAAAGTGAACTTCTATTTCACTAGCGTCGGATATTTTTTTTGCGAAATTGGACAATGCTGTTATTACACCAAAATCAATCAAACTACTCGGCATCAAGTCATGAGATATCTGACGAATGTCGCTAGCTATGTCACTAATCGCTACATTGATCTCTTCGAGACCAGAAATTATTGTGTCAGATTTCGCTTTTCTCTTGATGGCATCAATTTGCAACTTGAGGGCACTCATGTTAGGTCCTACACCGTCATGGATTTCTTTGGCTAGCCTTCTTCTTTCCATCTCTTGACCAAGTAGGAGTGATTGAGTTGCTTCATCCTTGGCTAATACATTTTCTGTGATATCTGTGATACTGAGTAACATTCCATCTAGCAATTTTTTACCATCGATGATGAGATGTCTTTCGTTATAGAGTACGTCCTTGATGTGAAAGTTACGTCGTGATTTTGATAACCCTGATTCTATCTCTGTTAATAGTTCTGGAATATCAAAAAGAGTCAATACTTCTTTGTCTATTAGTTTACCTGCTTTTTCATTGATTCCCAGAAATTCGACTGCCTTACTATTAATCAATGTTACATAACCTTCCATGTCGTAGGAAATGACCCCGATGTCCATATTGGATACGAGAGCATTGAGAAATAATATTGCTTCAGTATTAGTTTCCATATGACTATAAACTATTATATCCTGCGATGATGATGGTAGCATCACCAGAACTACGATGATATTGGTCAAATAATTTATTGGCTAGTGCCTGTGGATTTTCATCTTCGATCACATCATGTATCGTCTTGATTCCATCCGTACATAATATGATCTTAACTGTCTTTTGAAATTCAGACCTGTATTGTTGAGCTTTCACTTTCCGTACGTATCCTATTCTCCCTTCTTGATTGGTAAGACTAATAAAGTCATCCCCATCTATAGAAAAATAAGCGTGCGTATCTCCTAGTCCTAAATAATTGATTTCACTCGGCGTGATTCTTGCCAAAGAGCAAGTAATACCTACTTCATCAATGCTTTCTTTCATCAATGTATTGAGTGCAGTCATGAGCTCAGTGAGTGATTTCTTGTAATTATTCTCTACAAATTGTTTGCATGTCTGAGCGATAGAGTGGGCATCATAACCTTGCCCTGGACCATCTACCACACCAATCAATATAGAGTCTCCATCATACTCCTTGAGGATATATTGATCTCCATTATAATTGTAATTATTATCAGGTATACTTACTAAGCCGTATGATACATTGTCTACAGTCAGAGGTCTGTACTTCTCCAATATCACTGTGGTGCCAAGATCTACTTTAGAGTCTATTTTGAAATTATCTACCAATCGCTGAGTACTTTCTAATCCTAGCCCAAGACTAGTTTTAACAGTGCTGTAGCCTTGTCTACTCGCCAAATCAAAATTGACAATACCTGGACCGTTATCTGAAATGATTACACGAATAACTTTTCCATTTTTAAGCTCATAAATCTC
>CALLMH010000029.1 GCA_938007965.1 uncultured Saprospiraceae bacterium
CTCAGACAGTTGCAAGTTCTTAACGCCAAAATGAAATCCAAATACCTAAGCCAGCTAAGGTCGATTTAATTTCTGCCACAAATTATTGCTCCTTGTAAGTGATATAATTTTAATATTTTTCCTTACTTCTGAATAACCCTACTTCCGACCATATCTAAATAATCCTAGTGTCATCTCATGTCATAAATCATCACTCGCATATAGATCAAAAAAATGCTCAGTATCCTTAATATACTGCTTTCCAATGATCCAACATATTTCTACAAAATCAGAAAAATCAACGCCTCCTGTAGAAATGGTTTTATTCAGATACCGTCCCTCTATTCCATTATATTCGTGTCCTTTGTTGACGGCTAACTGCCAGATCTGAGTCAATTTTGGATGTAGGTCCCCCTCATTCCACCTAGAAGAGCTTGGAGAATTAAATCCTGGTGTACCATTGCCTACACTGTTGCCATCGGGTATTTTTATGTAGTCAGTATTTTGTTTTACGAATTCAAGATTTTTGGGCAGTGTCTGCTTTTCATTCCAGTCACTGTGCTGAATCACGTGTATCGCATTCGAAGTATTGATTTCAGGGACATCAAGTTGAACAGCTTTGATAAGTGCCGCTGTAAAATCAGATTGTCCACCTTCTGCGATCCATATCTGACCTTGATTTTTGAGATATAAAATTATCATATTTTTGACTTTGTCGGTAGCACTATCGAAGTCTTCGTGGGCATCCGTCCAGTTATCGCCAAATGAAAGACGCATCAAATCATTAGGCGGCACATAAAGTCCTTCTTGAATCCCATATGTGCCCGCAACTGCGTGGTAGTTGATTTTTGAATATTTGGGAGTGGATAACAAAGTCGCAAGAGCGGCCACTGAATGGAGATCATCTACATCGGTTTTAAAATCATAATGAGCCAGCAATAAGTCCTTTTTGAGATTGAACTTGGGTTCACTGGCACTACTTGTTGATTTTATATTGGAATTAAGATTGCACTGTGTAAATAACAATGCTACTACCACAAACACTACTAATTTGATATTCATAAAATATGTTTTATCCACTCTAAAAACTGAATACTAATATTCACCCTTTTGAGCTATTTACTGATTTTATATTTCTGTTCCTTTATTGAGATACTTAGATCACTTTATTGTGTGCTTTGATCACTCAAAATAACGCAAAGATGATCATTTAGCAATGGTAATATACCGATAAAAAACTCTATAATCCGCATTATTTAGTGGAACTTTGCAATGAAGATTGGACGAATAACATAGTAAGCATAGTGCCATCTTCCTGCATCTTAATGCCCACTTTATTTCTAAAGACCGGAGAATATTATTTATATTTGTAGTAATCGAAGAGTACGATATCAGCTGATATTATTATTTATTTCCAGCATTAGGGAAGACATTGGGAAATAAGTAAGCTTCTTGTACATATTATAAAAGTGCATACCCTAATATTAATTGAGTACAAAAAATTAATATTATGATGCCAACAATACTAGATCTTCACTCCATTAAAAAATATCTACAGACAGTAGACTTGATATCGCTTATAGAGGATGGGTTTATTGCTTATTCATCAAACCAAGTAGTCGTCCCTCCTGTAGGCGAGTTATTATTTGACAATCCTCCTGGAGAAGCACATATAAAATATGGTTATATAAAAAACAATCCATTTTATGTGGTAAAAATCGCTTCCGGCTTCTATGAAAACAAAAAGCTGGGTATTCCATCAAGTCAAGGTCTTATGTTGCTTTTTAGTCAACAAACAGGCGAATTAGTATCCATCTTACTAGACGAAGGGCACTTGACAAACGTGCGCACAGCAATCGCAAGCATGATTACACTTAAGCATCTTGCTCCTAAGAAAGTGGATAGCATCGGTATTATCGGTACGGGTATCCAAGCTCATTTGCAATTGTCTTTTTTACACAAAGTATCAGACTGCAAGAACATCTTAATCTGGGGAAGAGACAAATCTTCCTGTCTCGCCTATCAAAAATATTTTCAAGATAGTCCTTATCACATAACAATAGCGGACTCTATCCCTTCACTGGCTCAGTCGTGCTCTGTTATTATTACTACTACAGCTTCCACCTTCCCATTGATATCAGCCGATGATGTAAGACCTGGCACACACATTACGGCACTTGGATCTGACACCGCTGAAAAAGCAGAACTCTCACCATCAATAATAGCACAAGCGGACCTTGTGGTATCGGATAGTATCAATCAAAGCCGGTCAAGAGGAGAAGTGTATCAAGCTAGAAAAAGCGGCCATCTGAATGAAAACAAATTGACAGAATTGGGCACGCTTATCAAGAATCCAAAACAAGGAAGAATTAACGACAATCAGATTACCGTTGCCGACCTAACGGGCGTTGCTGTTCAAGACATAATGATAGCAACAGCAATATACAATCACCATAAAAATTTGACAAAATGAATATTGAAATTTTTGATTTGGAACGTATTCAGTCCCTTTATGAGAATACAGTACCTATAAATCTGACAGAAAGTGGTTTTCATCCCTATACTTTGAAAGAATTGCTATCCGAGGACCAGCTCGACATGTTGACTGGAACTGTCTTAGGGTATGGACAGACCAATGGTTCGATTCCACTAAGACAAACTATCGCAGACCTGTATCCCAAATGTACTGAAGACAATGTCATGGTAACGAATGGAACCGCAGAAGCAAATTTCATCGCCTGTCACACATTACTGGAAAAAGGAGATGAAATCGTGATGATGGTTCCTAATTATATGCAAATATGGGGAATTGCGAAAGAGATGGGCTGTATTCCAAGAAGGTTTCATTTAAGAGAAGAAAATAGATGGAAACCCGACTTGAAAGAACTGGAAAATCAGATATCAGCAAAAACAAAGATGATCGTCTTATGCAATCCAAATAATCCTACTGGATACGTACTATCGAAAGATGAAATGGAAGGAATAGTGGATATAGCGAAGAGACATGATTGTTGGATCTATTGTGACGAAGTATATAAAGGTGCCAACTTGGACGGGATTGAAAAACCAAGTTTTTATGGTATGTATGACAAGGTCGTCGTAAATGGCGGACTGTCCAAGGCTTATGCCCTACCGGGATTACGCTTAGGCTGGCTGGTCGGACCTAAAGATAAGATGGAGGATGCTTGGGCATATTCTGATTACACTTCGATTACTGCAGGAATATTAAGCCACAAGATTGGTGAAATAGTACTAAAGCCTGAGATGAGAAAGAAAGTACTATCACGCAATATAGATATGCTCAATGAGAATTTGAAGATGACTGTAGACTGGGTAAATCAGCACAAAGATCTCCTCGAATTCGTACCTCCAAAGGCAGGAGGAATGGTATTTATAAAATATAAATTTCCCATCAACTCGACAGCGCTTTCTGACTGGTTACGATTGGAAAAAGGTGTTTTCATTTTAGCTGGAGACGTCTATGGTATAGACAATCACTTTAGAATTGGAATAGGAGCTGAGAAAAAAGAGCTACTGAAAGGTTATAATATTCTGAGTTCTGCATTAAATGAACGCTTCTCATAATTAAGAAGTGGCGATTTCGCTTTAATTGGGCTATTTATATATCGACTTAGTCCCTATTTGAAGCAGAAGCTGGCAGCGTAAACTTTATCGTAGAGCCTATACCATCGGCAATATCTGCCCATATGTCACCGTCATGTAGCTTTACGATTTTTTTGCATGTTGCTAGACCTATTCCATTATTTACTTCATCACCAAAATAAGAAAACAGATCAAATAATTTCGGAATCATGTATCGTGGGATACCTCCTGAGGCATCCTCAATACTTATAATCTGCCATCCATCCTCTCTTTCTTTAGATGAAATCTTGATCACAGCGTGCCTCTTTGTAGTGTTATGATTTATGGAATTTTCAATGATATTAGAAAATAGTTGTGCAATTAAAGACCGGTGCCCGGTTACAAAAGGCAATTTGGATTCAACGATAATTTTTGCTTTTGATTTAATCAACAATGTATTCAATGAGATTTTCACATCCCCCAAAATTTGATTAAGATCTATTATTTCTTGACTAGCTAGATCGACATCCAATTTAGAAAGAAATAGTAAGTCATCGATCATCTTAGTTAACTTTCCAATGCTCAAATCGATACTTTCCAAAAGATTTAGTTCTTTGTCATCGAATTTATCGGCAGAATACTTAGAGAGTAATCCTGCAAATGAAGTAGCTGTTTGTATAGGAGCCTTGAGATCATGTGCCGTGACGTAGGCGAAGTTTTCGAGATAACTGATTGTATCATTGTATTTATTGATAAGAATGCCTAATTCTTTATTACGAGCCGAAATCTGTGTGTTAAGAACACGATGTTTTTTTCGGTTCTTATTGAGAAAATAAAACAAAACAGACACTAAGAGTAACATAGCGATTGATCCAAACAAAATTTGTTGTAGAAGAGTCTTTTGTCGCTCTTTCTCAATTATTCTTAATTTTGCTTGTTGCTTATAAGCATGAGCATCTTCAACTATCTTTGTAGCCAATCTTAGATCCGATTTATTGTTTACTTTTTGATTATTGAGATATTTTTCTAATTCTAGATATGAGTTTTTATAATCACCCTGTAGCGCTCTTAGATCCGATAATGCCTTACTTATTCCAGCATTGTTAGTTTGATCAACATAAGTCTTTTCATCCAGTGCTTTTTGATAAAAAATTCTAGCGTTATCATATTCAGCGTTAGCTTGATAATACTTTGCCATTCCCTTATAATTATCTTTCAACTCTTTAAATTCATTATTTTTCATACTTACTTCAATCCCCATCTTAAAATAATAATATGCGGAGTCCAAATTAGAAAGACTAAGGTGTCCTTCTCCCATCATGTAATAAGTGTATCCGATACACTCATCTACATCGTACGTACTATGCATACTCAGTGCTTTATGACACGTAGAGACAAGTTGTTCATATTTAAATGTTTCTTGTAAAATATCCATCTTGTCAAAATAGCAATACAGTACGGATCTAAAGTCTTCGTTTTTACGTGCAATTCTAATCAAATCAGTGAGTAACTGCTCCGCTTTGTCATAGTCTGAAATCAGTATAGAAACACTTACTAATTGACTTTTAATATTAAATTTGGTTTCCTCATTCACATTTTTGAATGATAAAGCCAAACTGTAACTCTTTAGAGCTGATATATAGTTACCACTGTGCAGATTCTTGTTTCCCATGACAAAATAGTACATGCCGAGTGCATTTTCATCCGTGACATAGGGGACTAGCTTATTCGCCTTATCCCAATAATAATTGGACCTATCATCCAAATTATAGAGTATCTGATATTCGATTATTGTGGCATAAAATATCAATCTTAGATTATCGTCTTCTATCTGATCATTGAGTCTATCACTTGTTTGCTTCACAATATCATGCAAGCCATTAAAAGTTAATGTGCCTAAGATATCTGATATTATATAAAGTTCTTCTTCTGAATTGATATCGCAAAAGCTAATAGAACGTAAACCAATTTCTGTAACAGAGTCTAGACTCCCTGTTAAAAACGAACGTTCAAAAATTGGATAATTAGAAATACATTTATTCGATGGATGCTCGGCATTAAGATTTTGGTTGATGCTATCTGTATTGGATGCAAATGAGCCAATGGGTAGGATAAATAGTGCAAATACTAATGCCAATACAATGCTTCCATAGGTAGGTTTCAATAGTTTCACTTCTTGATATGTCTATATTATCTATTTATATCTTACATGAAGATAAGATTAATATTGTAAAGTAAAATTAAAGGTAGACCCTATCCCAACTTCAACATCAACCCAAATATCCCCGCCGTAATGCTTTACTATTTTTTTACAAGTAGCCAGACCTATACCATTCCCCTTATTCTTATCGGAAGTAGAAAATAGATCAAATAGTGTTGGCATTAAATATTCAGCTATTCCTCCTGAATAATCTTTGATGCTAATTACATACCAGTGATCATCTTTTTTCTTTGCGGATATTTTTATAATGGGTCTATCATTAGATCTATTATGATTAATAGCGTTTTTTATAATATTCTGAAATAACTGGGTAATTAGAGATGGATGCCCTTTTACAATAGGCAATTGTGACATGGCAGTAATTATTGCATCCGATTCATTGATCAAGGAACCAAGAGATATTTTCAGTCGATCTACTATATCATTGAGGTCTATGTCTTCCTCATCTGGAAGATCTACATCTAACTTCGATAGAGATAGTAAGTCGTCTATCATTTGTGATAATTTTCCAACACTCGAATCAATATACCCTAGCAAAGACAATTCTTTTTCGTCCAATTTGCTCGTAGAGCTGGTAGATAGTATTTCTGCAAAAGAAGTTGCAGTGCGGATGGGTGCTTTGAGATCGTGCGCGGCTACATATGCAAAATTCTCTAGGTATTTGATTGTCTCTTTTTGCTTATTTGTACGAATATTCATTTCGACATTGCTCGCTGAGATCTTATCATTCAGCATCTTTAGTCTTTTTCTATTTTCATAAAGGAAAAAAAACGCCAAAGATCCGATAGCCAGCAAAGTAATCACGGTAAATACAATCCTTCTAAGCGGAACTTGCTGCATTTCCTTCTCTAGCAGTCTTTGCTCTGCCTGCTGTCTATAATCATAGGCATCTTCTATAATACTAAACGCAACTTTTATATCCGAATTACTTTTGAGCTTTTCTGCGGCCTGATTATCTGAATATTTCTCTAGATTGTAATACGCTATTTTGTAATCTCCTTGCAGCATGCATAACTTAGCTATCTTTTTAATTAACTTATCATTTTTATGACGGTCAGCATATGCTTCTATGTTGAGTGCTTTTTCGTAGAACTCATTAGATTTTTTATAATCACCAATAGCTGCATGATAATCCCCTATTCCATCATAATTATCCTTTAGCTCTTTGTCGTCATTGTTATCAATACTGACTTCCACTCCTTTGGTAAAATAGTAGTAAGCCGAGTCCATATTTGCAATATTGAGATGTCCTAGCCCCAACATGTAATAAGTGTACCCTTTAGCATTGTCGTAGCTATACTGTTCGTGCGCCTCAATTGCTTGATGACACAAATCTATAAGTTCTTCATACTTATTGGTTAAAAAATATAGTTCCATCATATTGTAGTAGCAGAATACTACTATTTCATATTCTTCATTTTCAGTAGCGTCTATTATCAGTTCATCAAGTATTAATTTAGCCTTTTCGTAATCACCTATCAATATACAAGTATTAGATAATTTAGTCTTGGTCCGTAACTCAGTATAATGATCCACATTCGCATAAGAAGATGCTAGACTATAACTCTGAAAGGCGGAGATATAATTTCCAATAGTTTCATTCTTATAACCTGAAACGCCGTAATACGTCGAGAATGCATTATCGTCAGTAACGTATGGTATCAAATCATTGGCTTTCTCCCAATATTTATAAGAATCTTGATTTGGATTAAAAAATATATTGAATTCTGTAATTGTTGAAAAAAAAATAAGTCTATCATTTACATCTGATATCTGATTGGCCAACGAATCAACTCGTTCATTTACCATAGAGTCTAAACCTAATTTAAGAAAGTCTGCAAGTAAAACATTTACCCATTTGATCTCTTCTTTATCGTTGACATCACAGTAGCTAATCGTCTCTAATCCATACTTAACTATAGTATCAGTATTCCCTCCCGAGAGATATTGACTATAGACATAAAAGCCTAAACGACATTCTTCAGAAGGATTTTGCGTATTTGCCAAAACATGCTTTACACTATCTATTTTGGAGCCAAATGATGCAGTAGGAATTGATATTAAAAAGCATAAGCACATATAGGTAGGAAGGACTGAAACGTGTTGTTTAACATATTTTACAGTCCTATAGAAACATAACATTTGGGAATTATTTGCCATGTGTTGGGATAATTTTTTTGACACTTTTATTTATCATAAAAGCAAAATGTATTCATCCAAGGTTATTTTCTGCATTAAAGATAAAAATATTGAAAATAATTAGAATATAGCTCTATTTACTTACTAAAAATGCGTTTATGCCATTTACATACATACTGATCAATAACTTGAGAAATACAGAAGCAACTCAAAATTTATTGAACTTTTTTAGTTTTATGAGGGTATCAACAAGCAAGCTTATATTTACCACTATCGAATATTCTAATTCGTAGAACATCAATTACAATGTACCTCATGGTTCGTCCAATGTCTTGGAATATATAAGATGTATTGGAAAATCCAATACAAATAAACATCCCTGACCGTTTTTACTTTTAAGATAAATATCACCATCTAGTCCGTTCATTATCTTTTTACATATTGCTAACCCTAATCCAGTACCTCTATAGTCACTGTAATTATGTAATCTTGAAAACATAGTAAATACCTTTTCATGATATTCTTCACCTATCCCGATTCCATTGTCTTCGATAAATAATTTGAAGTGTTCCTCTGTCAATTCAAACCACACTTTTATACTTGGTTTATCGGAAGAGTTGTATTGTATTCCATTTTCCAACAGGTTCTGAATCAAAGACATAATAGATGGTCTATTTGCTATCAATGTAGGAAGATTAACCGATATGGCTATCTGGACATTTTCTTTTTGTGTTGATTTT
Source organism: uncultured Saprospiraceae bacterium (assembly GCA_938007965.1). GTDB lineage: Bacteria > Bacteroidota > Bacteroidia > Chitinophagales > Saprospiraceae > CAJXUU01. The sequence continues at coordinate 8,662 of CALLMH010000029.1, forward strand.
ATTAGCGATTCTTTGACTTCATGGACCAATAGATTCAGATTGATTGCTTCAGCGTCTTGCTCTTTATGGGTCAGCAATGAATATTCCAAAGTGTCCCTTATAATCGTATTGAGTCTTACACCCTCGTCTTTTATGAGGTTAAGATATTTCTGATGCTTACTTTGTGAAGGTAGATTCAACTCTTGATCAAGTAATCCCGTGAAATTGATAATGGAAGATAATGGAGTCTTGAGATCATGAGACGCGATATGTACAAATCTTTCTAATTCCTCATTGGCAGCAGTGAGTTTCAAGTTAGAAGTTTCTAGTTCATCTTGATTTTTCTTAAGCAGAGTATTGACTTCTTTGAATCTTCTACTATTAATGAATTGTAAAATGAGCAGTAACAATACAAAGCCCATAGCAACAAGAATGTAGTTCATATTTCTTTGACGTCTCTTGATATCGAAGATCAAATTTGCATTTTCTCGCTTTAATTTTTTGGCTAAATAATTTTCTTCTATGCTGGAGTATAGCTTGCTTTTATTTTGTTTATTCTGATTTAATGATTCTTCTATGAGTTTTTCAAAATATACAGATGCATTGTCCATATCATTTTTACTTTTGAAATAGTCTATAGAATATTGATATAGTTCTTTAGACTTGATTTCAGTCATCATTTCAAGTTTATTGGGCTGTATGGCCTTATCGTGTCGTCCAATTTTCAAGTAATGTTTACTCCTGCTGATAATATAATCTTTGATCCAATATTCATTTACGCTTAGCGAATCATTATTTATTATACTGTCTCCATCATTTATCAGGCTTTTACATTTATCGTAATCTTTGATATCACTATAGAATGTAAGCGCTATTGAAATAGCGTAAAGCATAAGTTTAGGATTATCATATTCATCAAAAACGGCTAGCGAATTTGTGTAGAACTTGGATGCTTTTTCAAAATTTTGGAGTTTATAGTGTACAGTGGCTATTCTAAAATAATCGTATATCAAACAGTAATTCTTGTAGCGTCCTTCAGGCATTCTCAGCGAATAACTCAGTGTAAGCTCATTATATTCTAATGATTTTTTATAATTTTCATTTCTGAAGTAAACCTCTGCTATATTGCCAAGAGGATAGGTAGTGTATATTTCGTTGTATTTTTCACTCCATTCTACACTCTTGAAATAATAATTTAAAGCTTCAGTATTTCTATCTAATTCTAGATACATATTTCCGATCACATTATTGAAGTCTCCAAATGGATTTGGGTTCGGTGATAAGCTAGATTGCAACTCTTTAAAAAATGAAATTCCTCGAAGAGATAATTCTTCTTCTAAGAAATATGTATATAATTCCTTCTCGACAAAGACAAAGAACTTGCTTGAATCACCTTCTTCAAAAAAATATTGCATGATTTCTTTAACTCGATCTATGTCTATCGGATCATGCTGTTTGATACTTATTCTTAATTGATCAATTTCTTCGGCCAATTGAGTACTATCTTTTATAATAGATCTAGAGCTGCTATCCTGAGCAAAAATGCCCCCAGGTACTACAAATAAAACAATACTGAGCATAACAGAACATCGGATAATATTCCGTCTACTATTTTCAGTAAATAAATATTCCAATTGCATTAATTTCTACTTTTTCTTAATAATAACATTGGCTAATTGCATCCCCTTTTATTCTCTATTTTAAAAATCCACAGTACCGGTTCTCATATTTGCGTCTTTAAAGTTAATAGGTAAGGGGGAATAGGGAATAGTAAATTTGAAAGTAGAACCTACCCCTTCATTAACTTCTACCCAAATCTCTCCACCGTAATGAGTGACAATTCTTTTGCAAGTAGCCAAACCTATCCCATTTCCTGATTTTTTGTCTGAAGATGAAAATAGATCAAATATAGTCGAGATCATGTATTCTGGTATGCCGCCTGAATTATCCTCTATACTCACACATAACCAGTCATCATCTTTTCGTTTTGATTCGATCTTGATAATAGTCTCTTTATCAGTTTTACTATGATTTATTGCATTCTTAATTAAATTTTGAAACAACTGTATCATCAAAGATTGATGTCCATATATAGCTGACAATTCACCTATCACTACAAGTTTCATTTTTGATGTACAAAATAATTCTCCTAGTGAATGCTTTACTATCTCTACGACCTCATTGAGGTTTATTATTTCTTTTTCAGGCAAATCTGCATCCAATTTAGATAGGGATAGTAAATCATCTATCATCTGTGACAGATTCCCTATACTAGAGTCTATATAACTCAAAAATGATTGCCCTCGCTCATCCAATTTATCTCCTGAACTCTTCGACAGTAATCCAGCAAAAGAAGTTGCCGTACGTATGGGTGTCTTAAGATCATGAGCCGCTACGTACGCGAAGTTTTCTAGATGTTTTATAGTTTCTGTCTGCTTCTTTGTAAGGATACCCAACTCCTTATTTCGAGCAGAGATAATACGGTTGTGATCAGATATCTGATTATTCAAGGTCTGTAGTTTATTCCTATTTTGATAGAAATGTACTAGAGCAAAAAAAACAATTAATAATATAAAAAAAACTACCACAGCTATCAATCGTAGGAAGTTCTGTTGTCTTTCTTTTTCAATTATTTTAATTTCTGAATTTTTCTTATAATCGTATGCATCTTCTATAATCTTTGAAGCTAATCTCGCATCTGATTCAATATTAAGCTTCAAGTTATCCTGCATGTCAATGTACTTTCGTGCATTCTCGTAGGCTTTTTTATGATCCCCTTCTAACATCCATAATTCAGAGATTTCTTTAATCAAATCATTTTCATTTATATATGCTTTAGTCTCTAGTGCTTTATGGAAGTAATATCTTGATTGTTCATAGTTCCGAATCACCTTATAATAATGCCCTAATCCTTGATAACCGTCTCTCAATTCTTTTTTCTCATTATTGGCAATGCTTACATCTACACATTTTCTAAAATAATAGTAGGCAGAATCTAAATTTGAACTATTCAAATGCCCCTCCCCCAACATATAATAAGTATATCCTGCAGATACATAAAGATTGGACCTCTTGTGAAAATCTAAAGTCTTATGCCCTAATTTAATGAGATCTTCGTTTTCAGAATCTAATAATTTAATATGCATCATGGTAAAATAAGAATAAAGGAGTGTTTCGTAGTCGCCTTTTTCAATGGCATCTTTCACCACTTCGTTAAGGATCTCAAGGCTTTTATTATGGTCTCCTACTAAAACACAGGCATTTGCAAGTCTTAATCTGGTGGGAAGTTCCATCTCATTATTCGGATCTGCAAATCTCGATGCGATTGTATAACTTTGGAACGTTGATACATAGTTGCCTACCAATTGATTTTTGAAACCTGATAAATTGTAATACATACATAATGCATAATTATCAGTCGCCTCTGGCAATAATTCACTAGCCATATCCCAATAATAATTAGTATCATTCTCGGAATTATATATAACATGATTATGTGCTAAAAACGTGTAAAAAATAACTTTTTCATTCACATCTTTTAATTCAGAAACAATAGAATCTACATTACTGCGTATTACATCATATTGACCAAATTTCCCCAATTCTTCTAGAACAGATTTAAGTATACCAAACTCATCTTTTTTATCAACATTACAAAATCTTATAGTACTTAATCCATATTTGCTAATAGAGTCAGGAACTCCCTCTGATAGGTAATATTTAAAAATAGAATCACTGACTAAACACATATTTGATGATTCTGACATATTAACCAATTCCAAATCATCTGCATTGGAAGCAAGTGCTACATGAGGATTTATAAAATACACAAATAATGGTAAGAGCACAGTAGTCATACTAGCTAAACTCAGATTATCAATTATTTGGTAAAATTTCATTAAATGATGTTGTTTTGTAATCAATGCAACACCATGGTATACATTAAGCACATTACTTAAAAGTTATAAAATTGGAAAAATGTAAAATCTATAATTTCTTTGAAAATAATACACAAGATCAGCGACATACTCGACTGATTCATGAATGATATATCACGGAAGGATACATTCAAAAAAAGATACTACAAAGGGTGTAGAAAAACTTATATAGAGAAAATTTAATTCTTCTTAGCGCTAATGTAATAACTACAATTGAATATGGTTCACTAAAAGTTTATAAAAAAAATAATAAGAGCATAATGTATATAAATTTTCAGTTTCGAAGGTTACTCCATTTATACATTGCTGTTTATTTTTTCTAACAAGTTGGACAACTGGATTGTCTTAAGATCTCTAGAGATATCCGTAAATAACAAATATCCTTATTCTTTGCTAGTCAAGCTATCTCTTATAATAGGCTTTACTCAGTGATCTATTGAAGCATTCCTACCTATTGAGTCCTTCTTAAAAGAGCCCTATTTTGATATAAAAAAAGCCATCTCTTGTGAGACAGCTTTTTATTTACCCATTTATTATTTATTTGTCTTCTATGCTCCGCCAAAAACAGAACCTACGTACTCTCTATTCAATCTCGCTATATTATCAATAGATATCTCCTTTGGACAGTCCGCCTCGCATGCTCCGATATTAGAGCACATGCCGAATCCTTCTTTATCCATAGTTGCTACCATATTTTTAGCTCTTCGACTAGACTCTACCTTACCTTGAGGCATAAGTGCCAGGTGAGATACTTTGGCGGCTGTAAATAGCATAGCAGAACCATTAGGACAAGCCGCTACGCATGCTCCACATCCGATACATGTAGCTGCATCCATAGCTTCTCCAGCTATATCTTTTTCGATAGGTATACTGTTACCATCAGGTGCTTGACCTGTATTTACCGATACATATCCACCCGCTTGGATGATACGATCAAAAGAAGATCGATTTACAACCAAATCCTTGATTACTGGAAATGCTCGAGATCTCCAAGGCTCTACTACGATCGTATCTCCGTCTTTGAAAAACCTCATATGCAGTTGGCAAGTGGTAGTTCCACTATTAGGTCCATGTGGACGACCATTGATCACCATATTACATGATCCACAGATCCCCTCTCTACAGTCGTGCTCGAATGCTACGGGAGTCTCTTGTTTCTCGATCAACGATTCATTGAGGACATCCATCATCTCTAAGAAAGACATATGCTCCTCAGCTACTACATCGTACGTTTGGAATCCTCCTTTATCTTTATTATTCTGTTGTCTCCAGACTTTTAATTTCAGTTTCATAAGTTAAATTTTAAAAAATTAAAATTTAGAGTTCGAGATTTTGAGAGCTTGAAATTTCAAAAACAAATATGAAGTTTGTCTCATTTTCTAAATGCCCAATTTCTCAGAATCTCAAATTATTTATACGATCTCGTTTTTAATTCTACGTTTTCGAATACCAGCTCCTCTTTATGCAGGACCGGATTATCATCATCCCATTCCCAGGCAGACACGTAAGTATATTCATCATCTCTTCTCAGGGCTTCTCCTTCTGTAGTAGTGTATTCTTCTCGGAAGTGACCACCACATGATTCATTTCTATCCAGTGCATCTACCATCATCAGCTCTCCGTGCTCTATAAGATCAGCTACTCTTGCAGCTTTTTCTAACTCTGGGTTAAACTCATCCTGTGTACCTGGCACGAATACGTCTGCATAGAATTCAGCCTTCAAATCTCTAATCATCTGTCTACCTTTTTTCAGGCCTTCTTCTGACCTCGCCATACCACAGTAGTCCCACATGATTAATCCTAATCTCTTATGGAAGCTCTCTACAGACTTAGTCCCTTTATTAGATACTAGAGATTCCAACCTTACTCTTACTTCCGCTTCCGCTTTTGTAAATTCTGCTGTATTCGGATCAAAAGCCGGAGTTCTAATCTCATTTGCCAAGAAAGTACCTACTGTGTATGGTATCACAAAGTACCCATCCGCTAATCCTTGCATAAGTGCAGAAGCTCCGAGTCTATTCGCTCCGTGATCTGAGAAGTTACATTCTCCTAATGCGAATAATCCTTCGATATTCGTTTGCAAATTATAATCAACCCATAGACCTCCCATCGTATAATGCACGGCTGGGTAGATTTTCATAGGATTCGTATATGGATCTTCTCCTGTTATCTTCTCATACATTTCGAAGAGGTTACCATACTTAGCCTCTATGACTTTAGTACCTAGTTCTGTAACCAATTTCTGATTATTTGTATCTAGTCCTTGAGAGTTGGCTTCTGATTTACCATATCTCTGTATCGCACTAGCAAAGTCTAGGAATACTCCAAGACCTGTTGGTGCTACTCCGTGTCCGTCATCACAAACAACTTTTGCAGCTCTTGATGCGACATCTCTAGGCACTAAATTACCGAATGCTGGATATCTTCTCTCTAAGTAGTAATCTCTATCTCCTTCAGCGATATCGACACCTTTCTTTCTTTTCTCTCTTATGGCTTTTGCGTCTTCTTTACTTTTTGGTACCCATATACGACCATCGTTTCTCAGTGATTCTGACATCAATGTCAATTTCGACTGATAATCTCCTGATACTGGTATACAAGTCGGGTGGATCTGTGTGAAACAAGGATTCGCCATCAATGCACCTTTTCTTACTGACCTCCATGCTGCAGAGACATTACATCCCATGGCATTCGTCGATAGGTAGAATACGTTACCATATCCTCCACTGGCTAATATCACACAGTGAGCCGCATGTCTCTCTAGTTCTCCAGTCAATAAATTTCTCGCGATGATGCCTCTCGCCTTACCGTCTACTTTCACCATATCCATCATCTCATGACGATTATACATCGTGACGTTGCCGAGGGAAATCTGTCTAGATAGTGCTTGATATGCTCCTATCAATAATTGCTGCCCGGTCTGTCCTTTGGCGTAGAATGTCCTAGACACCTGTACTCCACCGAATGACCTGTTATCTAATAGACCTCCATAATCTCTAGCGAATGGGACACCCTGAGCAACACACTGATCTATGATATCAGTGCTTACTTCGGCAAGTCTATGTACATTCGCCTCTCTAGATCTATAATCTCCACCTTTGATGGTATCATAGAATAGACGATATGTACTATCTCCATCATTTTGATAATTCTTTGATGCATTGATCCCTCCTTGCGCAGCGATACTATGTGCTCGTCTTGGGCTATCATGAAATGTGAATGCTTTCACCTTGTATCCCAGCTCTCCAAGCGTAGCTGCAGCAGAAGCGCCCGCTAAACCTGTACCCACTACGATGACTTCCAGTCTCCTTTTATTATTGGGAGCTACTAATGGCATGTTCGACTTATACTTTGTCCATTTGTCAGCTAAGTCTCCTTTTGGAATTTTTGAATCTAAACTCATAAGGCTATATTTTAAAAAGTATCAACGTAAGTTGTACTTTGATTAAACAATTTGGTTGAGGAATCCTCCTCTTATTTCATCACAAAGAAATAATATAATGGGATGATTGCGAATCCTAGTGGAACAAGGATAGCGTATGCTTTTCCTAATCCTCCTATAATAGGTGTGTATTTGGGATGATTCAAGCCTAATGTCTGAAACGCAGATTGAAATCCATGCCACAAGTGAAATGATAACGTAGCTAGACCTATCAAATAAGCAACCACCAATAAAGGATTTGAAAATGTAGTCGCGACTTGAGTGTATAGATCTTTTACTTGTACGTCCATACCTTCTATGGAGACCATTGCCAGTTGATCCGTAAATTTCATTTTGAACCAAAAATCTCCCATGTGGATAAAAATGAACGCTAAAATCAATGTTCCAAGTAATGCCATATTCTTTGATGCCCACGAAACTTTAGCATCAGATCTAACTGCATACTTAGAACCTTTTGCAGCTTTATTCTTCGACCAAAGTAAAAAACCCATAAATGCATGTAGTAGAATGAAAAAATAGTTTCCATAGGCCACCACCTTTATCAAAGGATTATGAGTCATCATATAGGCATAGGCATTGAATGTAACACCTCCGTCATCAACTAATAGTTGAAGATTTCCTAATAAATGAATTACGAGGAATAAAATCAAGAACAAACCCGTGAGACTCATAATAAGCTTTCGACCGATACTTGATGTAAAAAAGTTAATTAACCACTTCATATAAAATTCAAAATTTTCGTTTGTTAGTTTTACACAAATTTAATGTTAAACAATGGTAAGCCAAAGATGGATCGTCTTGATTTCTTATTTAGATTTTGTCTAAGTAAGCATGCGGTTCTCTTTCCATTATTAAATTAACTCCAATCTCTAGTGAGGCTTTTTATCTTGACCATCAATTTGACAATAGCAAGATAAGACTTTGTCGCAGATATACCCGCTATTCAGAGTGGGATATTGCTTACATTTTAAATTGTAATCGTGATCTATTGTTTATTGCATTTGGCAATTCCATTTAAACCTGTACCGACAACTTTATAAAGCTCTTGTATAGGGAAGTACCCTAACTTTATAAAATCTCTATAAATACGTAGACTTTCATTCTTCTCCTCAAAAAATCTAATCAGTTTCACCCTTCTCAGCGAGACTCTTATCATATCGCACATCCATATGAATATACATAGCACGTGATACCCTAGCAATAAAGAAATAACATATCGTACATACGAAAATAACCAAAGCAAATGCACCCTCTACAGACCAATCTAACACAAGCATACAGAACCCAACCACGGCCAATATAGTCCACACTGTCCATCCATAAGATATAAACATGGCACCGAAGTAATATCCTGGCTCTGGACTGAAACTCTGATTACAATGAGAACAATTCTCATGCATATTTAGCGGATTTTTAAAATCAAACGGAGCCACAAATAAATCTCCTTTCCTACATCTCGGACATTTATAATTCCATATACTACTGAATACATTCATATCACCTTATACTTTTCACAAATATACCACCGATTAATAATATCAATGTAATCTATGTTACTTAAGGAGCAATACCATTACCATATTCTCTTATGATTCACATTAAATGTAACAAAAGGAAGGCGCGAATTTAGATCAAAGTATCAGATTTATTGGACTAAATATTCCGAGGATCACTTTTCTAAAACTACACTTCAATATCAAAATCACTAAACAATTCATCTCTGAAATAAAATGAATTATTAGTTTTAAGCAATCAATTGGTAATATGCTTTATGATAATGTTTTATGAAGTATACATAAATACAAGATAAAAAATGAGAAAATACATTCTAGCACTAGATCAAGGAACTACAAGTTCACGAGCAATAGTTTTTGACAAGAAAGGAAATATAATATCTGTATCTCAAAAAGAATTTACCCAATACTTTCCAAAACCGGGATGGGTAGAACATGACCCAACGGAAATATGGTCAACTCAAGCCGGTGTGGCTGCAGAAGCTATAGCAAAGAAGGGCTTAGATGTAGAGGATATAGCTGCGATAGGCATCACCAACCAAAGAGAAACAGTGGTGGTCTGGGATAAAAATACAGGAAAACCAATCTATAATGCAATCGTATGGCAGGACAAACGTACCTCCAAATACTGCGACGAGCTAAAAAAATTAGGTAAGTCCGACGAAATAAGAAACAAAACAGGATTGGTCATAGACTCCTACTTCTCCGGAACCAAGGTGAAATGGATCTTGGATAATGTAGATGGAGCAAGAGACAAGGCTAATAAGGGGGAACTCATCATGGGTACGATAGATACATGGCTGATATGGAACTTCACAAAAGGAAAGCAACACGTCACCGATGTGTCCAATGCCTCTAGAACATTGATGTACAATATCAATACAATGTCATGGGATGATGAATTATTAGCACTCCTAACGATTCCTAAAAGCATGCTCCCCGAAGTAAAAGAATCGAGTGAAGTATATGGGCATACGCAATCTTCTGTTCTCGACCGTCAAATCCCAATAGCGGGAATAGCAGGAGATCAGCAAGCAGCATTATTCGGTCAGATGTGCACAAAACCTGGTATGGTGAAAAACACCTACGGAACAGGCTGTTTCATGCTTATGAATATCGGCGATAAGCCCACCGTATCCCAGAATAATCTGCTGACAACCGTGGCTTGGAAAATCAATGGAAAAACAAGCTACGCCCTAGAAGGAAGTATATTCATCGCTGGGGCTGTCGTCCAATGGCTTCGAGATGGTCTGAAGATAATACGTAAATCTGAAGACGTAGAGCGTCTTGCGGGCTCCGTAGATAGTTCTGATGGCGTATACTTCGTACCTTCTTTTGCAGGATTAGGAGCACCTCACTGGAATCAACATGCTCAAGGCACAATCTTCGGACTGACAAGAGGTAGCACTGATGCGCACATCGCTAGGGCTGCATTGGACTCTATCGCCTATCAAACAATGGATATACTCAAAGCAATGGAAGCCGACTCAGGCATCTCCATCAAAGAACTGCGCGTAGATGGAGGAGCCACAGTGAATGATATGCTGATGCAATTCCAATCTGATATACTAAATACATCAACCGTAAGACCTAAGGTAGTAGAAACAACAGCCATGGGTGCAGCTTTCTTGGCTGGACTAGCTGTAGGGTATTGGGAAAATCCCGAAGAAATACAAGAAATATGGCAATCGGACAAAAAATTCTCTCCTGTAGAGGATAGGGAAGAAATAGAACATAACATAAAAGGTTGGTACAGAGCCATAGATGCATTGGAACATTGGACAAAAGGATAGAAAAAGATTATTACACCAATATGTAAACTGATCAAAAATCAAATGTTATGACTCCATTTATAGCAGAAATAATAGGTACATTTTTTCTACTACTCCTAGGAGGTGGTGTAGTGGCAAATGTGGTCTTGGACAAGACAAAATCAAATGAAAACGGATGGATGATTATCACTACCGCTTGGGCATTAGCTGTATTCGTCGGTGTGGTGATCGCTGGACCGACAAGTGGAGCTCACCTCAACCCGGCTGTAAGCGTCGGTCTAGCGATTGCGGGAAAATTTGATTGGGCATTGATTCCTACATATATCCTCGGCCAATTCTTAGGTGCGATGTTGGGATCTACTGTAGTATGGTTGATGTATAAAGATCACTTCGATATCACTTCAGACGGAGAGACGAAAAGAGCTGTATTTTGCACCGCTCCAGCCATCAGAAATCCGATTTCAAATCTAATATCAGAAGCCATTGGCGCATTTACCCTTGTATTTGTAATTCTATATTTCACAGATGCGTCTATCACTGATCTAGCGACCGATAAAGAAACTCTGATAGGGTTAGGTTCTCTTGGAGCACTACCTGTCGCCTTATTGATTTGGTCGATTGGTCTATCACTAGGTGGGACTACAGGCTATGCAATCAATCCCGCTAGAGATCTAGGACCGAGGATCATGCATGCTGTGCTTCCTATGAAAAATAAAGCGTCGAATGATTGGAGCTACGCTTGGATACCAATAGTGGGACCTATTATCGGAGGTGCTTTAGCTGCAGAATTAATGTTGGCGCTTTCGGGCGCTTGATGGTCTATTCTAGCGACCTTCTAATATATCAGTGACACATGACAGGGTTTCGTAGTGCCTCCCAAAAATCCAATTCCATAGGCATATCTACTACCACTCCTCTATACACTAGAAATACTCCAAAAAAGAGTGTAACATAAGGCAGAATCTTCCTAAATCTTGATCGGAAGTTTGGGGAAAACAAGCTCATCCCTATGGTAAGGGCAAACAACATTGGCAGTGTTCCTAAACCAAATATGGTCATAAATCCAGCGCCCCCGATAATGTCACCCGTCGCTAATGCTCCAGCTAATGCTAAATATACTAGTCCACAAGGCAGAAGACCATTGGCCATACCAAGTTGGAAGGGATGGTAGTTTTGAGATTTATTCATCATCTCAGCTATAAATTTCCGAATAGAAAAGTAGTACTTTTTGATTGCATCGTTTTGATTGATCGTCCTGTCTAAATCTATATTGAACAAAAATGAAACAATCAACAAAATACCCAGTATAATTGAGACGATTTTCTGTAATTCGGCGACAAACAAAAATCGACCTAAAATACCGAAAACAAGCCCAAAGAGCGTATAAGTAGCCGTTCTTCCTAGATTATAAAATAGGGCTGACTTTATATTAGAAGATTGTGTATTGCCATCTTGATTGCTAAATGCAATAGCAAGCGGGCCGCACATTCCTATGCAGTGCAGACTACCAAATAGACCCAATGTGAATGCTACATAGATCATACTACTAGAGATATATTATTTCTTCTTTATAAAATGATTTATCGCCCTCAACCCAATCAATCTTTACACTCCACTTTCCTTTAGATAAATCAGCAACTGGGATGATAATTTCCGATCCATCAATATGTTTTATAAAATCTTGAGACTTATCGGAGGCTCTATAAAATAGGACAGAACCTTTTATATCATCGGATCCTTCGAACCTCACAATAACATTGTCGTCCTCTACCTTGACATTCACATTATCCGAAGTTATGCTATTGGTGATCTTGTCATATCGCTGCTGATATGCGATATCTTTTGCATAGTAATCATCTACGACCAAGTCTCGATCTACACTAAAACTAGCTATCAATGCAGTAACCACTATCCCTACAAAACACACATAAAATAATGCTATCCCATGTCCCCAATTAAAATTCTTAAACATAATTTCTATTTATTAGTGATGTACTGTTTCCTATCGACTAGCATTCTACAGTCAAATAAGCAAAGCACGCTATTTTATTATTTTCCTTGAAGACTTAATAGGTCCTAAAAATGATGTTTCCGTTTCATCTATCAATTTGCCATTTCCATATACTTGCACCTCTATTTTGGTGCTTCTTTCTGTAAGCTTATCTTTAGGTATCTTTATAAATACTGCCCCCTCGGTTGTTGCATTTTTGATCGTTGTAGGTGGATTTCCTATTGGTTCGAAAACGATATAGTCAATTCCTTCAACTTTGAAAGTAACATCTACCTGCATATCCGTCTTATTGATCAATTGGTAATTATATAGATTACTAATGTAGCCGTCTTCAGAAGTCTGATATGTCATACCAGGTGTACGTAATAATAATGTCTCTACATCCGATCTAGAGATAAATAGAAACGATTCTAAACCTATCAAAATGATCAATACCGCAGAGTAGGCTGCAGCTCTTGCTGTCCATACTGACTTTTTCTTTTGTACTACTCCATTATAGCTGTCTATTCTGATAAGCCCTTCCGGTTTATAGATTTTGACCATCACCTCATCGCAGGCATCCATACATGCGGTACAGTTGATACATTCTAGCTGTACGCCATTTCGTATGTCGATTCCAGTTGGACATACTTGGACACAAAGCCCACAATCTACACAGTCTCCTTGACGTGGCTCTGACTCTAAATCTTTGAACATAGTCTTGAGTGCATCGGCTGGATAAGCACTGACACTTTGCTTAAGTGCATGTACCCCATCTGTCAAATCCCTTTTCTTTTCCTTTCTATGCTTTACCAATTTGCCCCTGGGCTCACCTCGTTCGAAATCATAAGTTACAGCCAATGAATCCTCATCTAACAAGACTCCTTGCAATCTTCCGTAAGGGCAGATCGTAGTGCATACTTGCTCTCGTAGTACTGAGAATACACCGTAGAACATCCCCGTGAATATCACCATAGCTATAAATCCGCCTAGATGCTCACCAATAGGATCAGTAACTATACTCCACACCTCTTCTATCCCAATGATATATGACAAAAACGTATGTGCGATCAAAACAGAAATCAGTATAAATAGACTTTGTTTCAGTATCTTCTTCCATAATTTACCGGTTGTCCATTCTGATTTATTGAGTCGTTTCTGAGCATTGGCATCGCCCTCTATCCAGTACTCTATCCTACGGAATACCATCTCCATAAAAATAGTCTGAGGACAGACCCATCCACAAAATAATCTTCCATATACCACCGTAAATAGTGCGATGAATATAATACCAATCAACATGGCGATCACAAACAAGTGGAAATCCTGGGGTGAAAAATAGATTCCAAAGATGATAAATTCTGTCTCTAAAACATTTAACAATACCAGCGGCTTCCCATTATAGGATAGAAATGGTAGTCCGAATAATATCGTCAATAATATATAAGAGACATACTTCCGGTAATTGTAGAATTTCCCCTTAGGCTTCTTAGGGTATATCCATACTCGCTTGCCAGAATTATCCACTGTAGATATCTGATCTCTATACCCTTTTTCGTCTTGTGTTCTTATTACCCCCATACCCTTTTCTAGTCCACTGATCCAATCATTTCACCTCCCTCTTCTTCGTAGGGTTCGCCTTGTGGCCCCTTCTGATTTGGAGGATTAGTACCTTGCAGTGTCTGTATATAACTGGCTATTTTATGCATCGTCGCCGGCTGCAACTGAGTCTTCCATGCTATCATACCCTTCTCTGGCACTCCGTTCTTGATGGTTTTGTAGATATGTCCGATTGATCCACCGTGAATCCAGAACTTATCCGTAAGGTTAGGACCTACCCCACCTTGACCTTCTTGTCCATGACATGCTGCACAATTTGCTTTAAATATACTTGCACCTACATCCAGTGATTTCTGATCGGTAAGCATTACAAGATTTTTTTCGTCTATGGTATTGACCTGTCTTGCTGCATAAGCAGCTCTTTCATCCTCTCCTCGTTTCATTGCTATCTCATACTCTTCGGTTTGACTCATCCCGATATCTGAGAAGTGCTGTACATAAATATACCCTATGGCTATCAATATTGAGACATAAAAACCATATAGCCACCACGGCGGAAGACTGTTATCTAGCTCCTTAATACCATCATAATCATGGTCTAATTGTATATCAGTCTCTTTTTCTATGGGTACCAGGTTCCATGCTTTTCTGTACCATTTCGATACAAAACTCTCCCCTGATTTTACTGGAGGTGGCGTAGGTTCTATTCCTTGAGCTCTGAGATATTCTCTCCCTTTATCTATCATGATAGAGTTGGTCAGATTCCATAGTGCCAGCATGACACCTCCGATAATTAATCCCGCTACGATAAATATAATATTGTGTAGAACCCAAGTCGATACAGGATTAGTCATAGCTTTGCCTGCGCCAGTAACCAAAGTAGGAGCTGTGACCAATAAGACAAGAAAAGCCGCTTTATATTTCAATTTATTCCTCATTTTACAATAGTATTAATCTTGAATAATAGGAGCGTCATCAGATAACGGCAAATCCGCAATATGCTGCAAGGACTTAGCGTCTTTGACGAAGGCTAAATAGACAGACATTAGAAAGACGAAAAAAAATGTCATCAAAGCAAATACTGCCATCCAATTAATATTTCCAGCTGTTTGTAATATATATTTATACATAATTATTTGATTTTTAATTTTTAGTGATTGGCTTAGGTTTGATATCCGTCCCCAACCGTTGCAAGTAGGCAATCAATGCCACGATCTCCTTATCTTCAAGTTTTTCTTGTTCTACTCCTTGATCCCGCAGCTCATCTGCAATTTGCTTCGCTTGTGCCTTTAGATTATCCACCGCTCTGTCTTCGAATCCATCAGGGTATGGTGTATTGAGCATTTTGAGTACTTCGATTTTGGCAGCTGTATATTCTGTATTTAAATCTTGTTCCAGCAACCATGGATATGGCGGCATGATAGATCCAGGTGACATACTTTCGGGCTCCATCATATGATTGTAGTGCCAGCTATGTGGATATTTCCCACCGAGTCTATGTAGGTCTGGTCCTGTACGCTTACTCCCCCATAGAAACGGCCTATCATATATGAACTCTCCAGACTTACTAAATTCTCCATATCGCTCCGTCTCTGATCTAAATGGTCGAACCATCTGAGAGTGGCAACTGATACAGCCTTCTTTGATATACAAATCTCTGCCTTCTAGCTCTAGCGGAGTGTAGGGCATCACACTTGCGATCTTAGGTACATTTTTATCGATCACGAGCATCGGGAATATCTCTACTAAACCTCCGATTAATACTACAACTGCACTCGCCACCATCAACTGTACTGGTCGCCTCTCTATCCATCTGTGCCAATGCTCTCCTTTGTGTGAGACATGGTTCTCTCTAGCTGGCGCAGAAGTAGGGACATTCTCTATGAGCGTGCCAGACTTAGCCGTCTTCCATAGGTTATATGCCATCAAGAATACACCGATTACATATATCGCACCACCCAATGACCTGAGCATGTACATCGGTATGATCTGAGTTACTGTTTCTAAGAAGTTTCCATATTGTAAGAATCCATCTGGGGTGAATTTCTTCCACATCAAACTCTGTGTCCATCCCGCCCAGTACAATGGTACTGTGTAGAACAAAGTACCCAACGTACTCATCCAGAAATGTGTATTCGCTAATTTCGTAGAGAATAGCTTAGTCCCATATAGCCTTGGCCATAACCAGTACAGGACCCCAAATGTGAGCATTCCGTTCCAGCCCAAAGTACCTACATGTACATGACCTACTGTCCAATCTGTATAATGACTGATCGCATTGATAGACTTGATACTTAATAATGGACCTTCTAATGTAGCCATTCCATAGGCTGTTACAGCTACCACCATAAATTTCAATATTGGATCTTTTCGTACCCTATCCCAAGCGCCTCTGAGAGTAAGTAGTCCATTCAACATACCTCCCCAAGATGGTGCGATCAACATGATACTGAATACAGAACCCAATGACTGCGCCCAATCAGGCAGTGATGTGTATAGTAAATGGTGAGGACCAGCCCATATGTATATAAATATCAATGCCCAGAAGTGTACGATTGATAATTTGTAAGAATATACGGGTCGATTTGCTGCCTTTGGCAAGAAATAGTACATCAATCCTAAGTAAGGTGTCGTCAAGAAGAATGCAACAGCATTGTGCCCATACCACCACTGTATCAATGCATCTTGCACACCAGCGAATACAGGGATACTATTCCACATATGCACAGGAATCTCTAGATTTTTGATGACATGCAATATGGTAACCGTCACCCATGTCCCGATATAGAACCAGATGGCTACGTAGAGGTGATTTTCTCTTCTCTTGAGAATAGTCCCAAACATATTAATACCAAACACGATCCAGACTAATGCTATAGCTATATCTATCGGCCACTCAAGCTCAGCATATTCTGCAGAACTCGTGATACCTAGCGGAAGCGTAATCGCGGCAGCTACTATAATCAACTGCCATCCCCAGAAGTGGACTTTAGACAATGTATCGCTGTACATCCTAGCTTTGAGTAATCGCTGAAGCGAATAATATACGCCTAAGAAGATACCATTGCCCACGAATGCAAAGATTACAGCATTAGTATGCAATGGTCGTATCCGCCCGAAGGTGAAATATTGTGTCATATTGAAATCTGGCCATACCAATTGAAGTGCTGCCAATAAACCTACCAGCATACCTACTATACCCCATATGGTAGTGGCTATTCCGAAGTCACGTACGATCTTATTATCGTAACTAAATTGTTCTAATTGTGCCATTAGCTATTGTTGTTTTGATTGATTTGATTGATTACTTTCCACTGTAGAGGATACTTCTATAGGAAGGAGCATGTCATCATCGACTAAGATCCTCATAGAAGGTGTAAAGTCATCCTCATATTGACCATCTTTGACAGCCCAGAAAAATGCGAAGAGAAATCCTCCTGCGACACATAGACTGATGATTATTAGAAATAAGATGATCTTCATAGTATTTTTAATTTTAAATATAGGTGCAAGGTAATTGGAGACTAGATCAAGTCTAATGACGGCAATCATAAAGAGGCATGATTTGAATCATGCCTCATAGGTGTATTGAGTCTACTTAAAATAGTATTGTGATTAGCTCTATACAGATACCTATAATTTGACTCTGCAGGTTTATCTAACTAATCGTATGCTCTTGAAAGAAAAAAAATCAATCCTAGTCAGCAGATAGATTTCTGTTTGTTTATTAGGTAATATTCAGTCGAATCCCTCTTAGATAGAATGACGAAGCTCTTTATCAATAATGATATATGTCATACCAAAAGGAATAGTAATGAATGATATTTGAGTCATACTATCAAACTATAAATAAAGATCAATGAATAATATGTCTACTATAATCGAACTGGATGCGGATCATCAAATCTGGAACAACGAACTCAATGATATGAAGGAGGAAATTTTGTTTTTTGAACAAATCTTAGATCATAAAACCAATGCCTATAACTTTGCAGAGATCGGACAATTACAAAATCAACTTCGAATCCATAGTTATGACATTGAGAAAATAAAAACCAGGATCCAGAAGTGTCAATTGCATAGCGATACAATCGGAGGAAGCTGTTTTGAATTGGTAACCGAAAACAAGGAAAACTACCATCAAAATATCGGTCAGATGGTCGATCGGCAAATTGATTTGTTCAGTGAATTAAAAACCAAATTTCAAGATTTTTCTCAAAATAATAATCAGGATTACCATACTAGATGATAAAGTAATAAGTCAATAAAAGAATGGTGTTATATCTATAATCTGTAACATTCATTTTCACACGGCAATTACAGGATAACAAAGATCATCACTTCCAATGACATAGATCAACTCCGACAGCTAAAAAAGCTAGGATATTTGAATTATAAATAATACTTATTATGAAACGAAAACTAAATCAACAACTAATTGGATGAATTTCTAAGGACAAAAAATATCAAATGTCTACTGTAGACGAAATCATGACACCTAGACCATATTGTATCGAATCCGATGCACTCATCTCAGACGTCACAGAGATCATGATACAAAAAAGGATTAACTGCCTACCTGTCAAAAATGGTGAAGAGTTAGTAGGCATTATCACTAATTATGATCTCGTAAAATACTTAAATAACATTATAAACACTATCTAATGAATACTCAAGAACTCTTACAAACGAAAGTAGAAAATGTAATGACAACTGATATAAAATCAGTACTAGAAAATGATGTAATGACTAAGGTGGATGCGCTCATGAAGAAATATAAATTTAATCACATACCTGTGGTTGATGATGATAATAACCTCAAAGGCATATTAACTAAGAATGACATCCTACTGATGAAGGATTGGGGGACTAACCTGCAACTGAGAACAGCGATAAAAGCAAATGATCAAATCCTAAATAGCACGACAGCTGGCAGAAGGATGAATCGCAATATCATAACAGTAAGTCCTGAAGATACACTATCCAAGTGTGCTACCATCTTGAAAGAAAATACCTTTCATGCATTGCCCGTCGTCGAGGACGGTAGACTCGTAGGCATTATCACAACCTATGACTTGATCAATATTGCCTACCCTATTACACAATTATCGGAAAACTAAATACTGGCCTTATGTTTAAAATATTAGTCCCTGTAGATACTGGGTTCGGCTTCTTCCATCACCTTACGTAGAGCGAAATGTCTAGTTATGTTGATTCATGAAAATGTGAGATATAATAATCCCTGCCAGATCGTATTTGCATTTGATGAGCACTCAGATTTAGAATGCGCAATCTTAGCTGAGATTACTAAAGATCTTGAGATATACGCTCACTGGGTTTTAAGTGAAAAAAAATCATTGGTCACTGGAGAAACTCAGAGATCTAAAAGGTCAATTCATAGATCTAGAAGTATGTGGTGATCATGACATGTATCTATACCATCTCTGTAGATTCGAAAAGGAAATGTACTATACTACAAAAGCAGCGATCGACCCTATGTTAGATCTCTATGAATGGGGAGAATTTCAGATATCAGATAATGGTAGACTGCATGAATGAGGATTGGGAAATGGTGCAGAGACACTACCCCTCTATTGAATTATTGGGAAATAATAACATGGCATATAAATTGCAAACAACGAGAAAAATCCATCTCCAAGAATCAATAAATAGATTTAACACGGCGGTAAACAATGACGACTATATCCAACATGATCTCTGCGAATATGGTGAAGATCTTAGATATATTTATGTAGAATACATAAAGTCCCATGTCGATAGGGAAAAATCAATATCAATATTTTTAGCCACTTTATAAATACTGTAAATATGAAAATGTATCCAACTATTAAGAATATAATGACATCAAATCCTGTAACCCTCACTGATGATAAGAGTGTCTCTCATATTATCGAAAAGATGAAAAAAAATGAATTTGATCATCTACCTGTTGTAGATAGATGGAATACCCTTCTAGGCATCATTTCGAAAACAGACTTGTATAAGAAAGCACTTAGCCTATCTCAAGAAACATCAGGAAAATCATACACGTCGAAAGTTCTATTTGTCACTTCCGCTAGAGATATAATGACGCCTAACCCAGTAGTAGTAACCCCAGAACATACGGTAGATTATGCCATAGAATTATTACTTCAGGGTGATTTTCATGCACTCCCTGTGGTAGAGGATAGTAAAGTCATTGGGATCATAACCTCCAAGGATGTATTAGAATTCATGATTGATAAAAAAGTCTTAGCGCTCTGAGACTTTAGATTTATTTCAAAACAATAAAACACACATAAATATGAAACATAAATTACTCATTCTAATTCTTCTATTGCCTATCATTTTTGATAAACAATTAACTCTTCTTGATAATCTACGTATTCTTAAGTACGGATATCCGTAAATAACAAACTTCCTTATTCCATAATAGTTTTTTTTTTACTACTTCTGAAAAGATTACCCAGCTTATTGGTCTTATTGCCGAAAAACTACACTGACTAAGGCCACTTTAACTTGTTGCAGCAACTTTATACAATACCAGAATGTAGAAAGTAGCCCTACTACTGTACATCCTTAAGTATTAGTAATGGCAGACTACTCGCCACTGTCATTTGCAGACTAATATTATCATCATAGATTTTTTCGAAGAAATTCTTTTTATGTGTAGAAAGACTAATAACATCAATATCATTTGATGCACAATAGTCGTTGATTCCATTTACGATATTACTATCATGGATGGATGAAGTTATAATATGAGAAGATGGATAATGATCAGTCAATAACTCTGTCAAAAAGAAGCCTGGATCGGGGTGATCCTTCCCGTCCTCTACATGTATAAGATGTATTTCTGCTTCGAGTCTATTGGCCAGAAAAGCTAATTTTTCAAGGATAGATTTGTCTTGATCTATATTTTCATAAGCATATGCTATTTTATTAATACCTTGATAATGAGCCTCCTGAGGAACTAGTAATACTGGCGTGGTAGATTCATGCATAACTTTAGTAGAGACTGATCCGAACCATTTTCTGACTACGTCTGACTTGCCAGTTGTCCCCATAATGGTCATAAATACCTTATTATCATCTATTGATTCTAATATCTGTTCGCCTGGAAATCCAGTCCTAAATTCACTATCTATCAAGGATGTACGCATGAGATCGCTCCCCCAGTCACTATCAAATGTAGCTACAAATTCTTCCAAATAAGAATTGTGAAGTAAAGCGAAGTCTACATCCACCGTAGCCGACTCAGCGAGTTCTTTGGCAGAAGGGCTAAATACATGTACGGCCTTCGTCACAGCTCCGAGATCAGTAGCCAATCGATGCCCAAAGGCAAATGCATTGGAGGACACATCAGAAAAGTCTACCGGAATTACGATTTTATCTATCCTTCCAAAATTGCTCTCTTTGAGTACTTCATTTACGGCTTTCCTGAGTGTCTTATTGAAACTGCCATTACTTCCTATATTTATAACTTTATCTTTGTAGATAACTGCGGGTATAGAGTCTATTCCGTCTTTTATAAATTGGTCGACATCAGTATAATCTTTTACGTCTATAGATATACCTGCTTTATCGATATACTCCTTTAGGACAGTAGACACCATCTGATGTTTGGATGTGCCCGCTCCTAATACTTTGACTTCATTTGTATTCTGCATATGCTCCATTATTTTTAGCTAGATTAATAATAATATCGTGCGTAGTAAGGATGCCGACTAGAGAGCCATCATCCACTATCGGTATGGCATGAAATAGATTTTCTTTAAAGATATCTAACGCAACATTTACTCGTTCATCAGACTCCATAGTGGCGATTCCTTTTGTCATAATATAGCTGACTTCGTAGTTATTCATTCGGATATCTTCTATCTTTTCGTCATCTCTATCATCCAAGAATCCTCGCCTAAAGAATAGATAATCACTCATTGATACGATACCCACGAGTTTATCATCAATAGCGATTGGTATATGATGTACTTTATATTTGTCAAATATTTTTGCTGCATCCCCTATCGTAGCGGAAGGTTTTAGCGTTATAGGAGTGGCAGTCATAATATCTCGTACAGGTCCTAATAGATTCATAATTTTATAATTTTAAAACAAATCTAAATAATCAATGACTCCTTATAAATGATCCTAATCATGACTTATAATGACTCTCATCAGCTTTTGAAAGTAATCAATAATAATTACCTTTAGTCTAGTAAAAAATTGATATGGCAAATAACAACTCTGATCTACTGCTACAACTAGAAGCTATCATTGATACGGCTATCGACGGTATACTCACTATAGACACAAGGGGAAATGTAGAACGAATGAATCCTGCCGCAGCTTCGTTATTTGGCTATAATACAGAAGAAGTCATCGGCAATAATATCAAGATGCTAATGCCAGAACCATATCACTCTGAGCATGATGGATATCTTCATAAATATAATACCACCAAGGTACCGCATATCATAGGTATCGGCAGAGAAGTAAAAGGCCAAAAGAAAAATGGTGAAATATTTCCTTTTCGCTTAGCTGTAAGTGAAGTGATATTGAATGATCGTATGATATATACAGGAGTCATACACGATTTGTCTGATGTGAAAGAAGCAGAAAATCAGATAATCAAATTAAATAAAAGTCTAGAAAAAACAGTTTCGGAGCGTACATACGAACTTGAAAGTACCATCAATAAATTACTACAAACTAATAAGGCATACGAATCAGAAATCAAAGAAAGACTGATTGCAGAGCAAAAACTGAAAGAGAGTGAGATCGAATTGACAAAATCACTGAGTAAAGAAAAAGAACTGAATGAGATGAAATCAAGATTCGTCTCTATGGCTTCTCATGAATTTAGAACTCCGCTTACTTCTATTCTTTCGTCCGCAGCTATAATAGGTAGATACGAAAAAGAAGATCAACAAGACAAAAGAGAAAAACACATCAACAGAATTAAATCCTCCGTTGCAAACCTTACAGGAATACTGAACGATTTCTTATCACTCAGTAAGATAGAAGAAGGTAGAGTCGAGATCAATCTGGTAGAATTAAATCTCGACTTATTATGTCATGAAATAATAGAAGACACCAAACAATTATTGAAATCAG
Organism: uncultured Saprospiraceae bacterium; assembly: GCA_938007965.1. Classification (GTDB taxonomy): domain Bacteria; phylum Bacteroidota; class Bacteroidia; order Chitinophagales; family Saprospiraceae; genus CAJXUU01. Next base: position 31,971 of record CALLMH010000029.1, read on the forward strand.
ATCAAAAGATCATACATACTGTACATGGAGAAAATCCACGGACTATAATAGACGAGCGAATCCTTAGAAATATAGTATTCAATCTCATATCCAATGCTATTAAATATAGTGATAAAGATGTTTTTTGCGATATTCATTTCCATGAGGATCATTTCGAACTTATCATCAAAGATCAGGGAATAGGAATTCCTATCGAAGATCAAAAATATCTATTTACGAGGTTTTTTAGAGCTGGAAATGTAACCAATATACAAGGGACAGGTCTAGGCCTTAATATCGTAAAAAGATATGTAGAATTGTTGGGAGGTCAAATAAAATTTGAAAGTGAACATGAAGTAGGAACTACATTCTTCGTAACGATACCCAATGCAGAACATAGTAAATAAAGTAGATGAAAACCATAGCTATTATAGAAGATAATGATGATGTAAGGGAAAACCTTGCCGAGATACTAGAACTATCGGGATATAAATGCCTGACCGCTGAGAATGGTAAGATTGGTATCAGAGAAGTAAGAATCCATAAGCCTGATCTCATACTATGTGATGTAATGATGCCAGAACTGGACGGATTTGGTGTTTTAAAAATATTGAATAATGATCCAGAATTAATGCATATCCCATTTATGTTTCTAACTGCAAAAGCTGAGAAAGAAGACTTTAGAAAAGGGATGGGACTAGGCGCAGATGACTATATCACCAAGCCCTATGATGATGTAGAACTGCTAGAAGCTATAGAAATGAGACTCAACAAAGCCAGCAAATTACAAAGCATTGATAATAGCGATCAAGGAGTACGACAGTTTTTCAATCAGGCAAAGGGAGAGAAAGCACTAAACAAATTATCCGAAGATCGAGAGGTAAGAACCTATCCGAAAAAAGCCAACATATATCAAGAAGGCCAATACCCTAAGTGGTTATACTATGTAGTACAAGGCCAAGTAAAAACCATCCAGACCAACGAATTTAATAAAGACTTAATCACCCACTTGTACGGACAGGGTGACTTTTTTGGTTTTATGCCACTTCTAAATAATACAAAGTATATAGATCAAGCAGTGGCATTAGATGAGACAGTTCTTAGGCTGATACCATTAGAAGATTTTAAATTATTGCTATTTAACAATAGGGATTTCGCTGCGAAATTCATCAATATGCTAGCAAATCATGCAGATCACAATGAAAAACAACTTATTGAATTTGCTTATAGTTCCGTACGTAGGAAGGTTGCAAACGCACTTTTAGCATTGAGTGAAAAAACATCTGAAGGTCATATAAAAGTAAAACGAGAAGATATCGCAGCTATGGCTGGCACAGCAAAAGAAACAACTATACGTACTTTGTCTGATTTTAAAAATGAAGAATTAATTCAAATCCAATCCTCACATATAGCTATACTAGATAGACAAGGGCTGAAAGACATGCCACAATGATTCTGATGACTAACATCATGATCATTTATGATGCTAGTCATTAATTAGAAGTCGTTTGCCAGCGATATTTGTAGTGTAATTAATCAGAAAAATAAACACTAAAAAAATATAACTATGACCTTCTTTACAGCATCATTCGAAACGGTAATATTAAGATTTGCATCCATGATGGCGGCAGTCATTGCTCCATTTCTTATGGGAGTACCTATATTAGCAATTATTGCATTGCCAATATTTTTATCCGCAGTGACAGCGGTTACTTTCTTCCCTTCCAAAACTGAAACAAAGAAAATAATGGCCGATACAATTGAAATTTACAATTCTAAAGCCGCTTAAATGGTAACGTCTCTTAATTTTTTCAGATTGAGTTTTAAGATCTAAAAACGAGAACTAAATAAGGATATTCAGTAGATAATGAATATCCTTATTCCATACTAGTAAGGATTTTCCTAAATCCCGAATACCCTTATTCCGTAACAGTTTTTCTAAATACTGCGGAAAAACACCTTGCTTATTGATGTTTTAGCCCAAAAACTACACTGACTAAGGCCAATATAACTTGTTGTAGCAACTTTATAAAACACCAAAATTCAGAAAGTGCCATTACCGCTGAGCATTCTTACATATTTGCTACAATAATGTAGCACGGAGCCCACTAGATTAGGTATATGGATAAGATGGTGAAAGAAGAAAAGTAGTGCTGCTATGGTAGGAATATGTGGAATTTATAGTAGTTTAATTTCTTATATACACAAGTTATCCTCGATTAAAGATCTAAAATTAGATCTTGCCGATAAAAACTGAACCAAAAAGTACAACCGAAAGCTGGACAGCTAAAGTGCTATAATCATTATTATACTTCAAGATGTACATAGAAGTAAACTAGTACACTGCATAAACTAAGTACTAAAATCAGTTAGAATCAAATCGTGGATAGCGGGAGGAACTAGTAAAACAAGAAAAAATAGTGCAAATTAAATAATAAAATTGCCAGAGGAGTGCCAAGGATAGAACTTTGGGCGACTGCCCACCCTCCCATTCTTGTCCTACTCCATGCATAGGACATTCCTCTCTCTACTCCTAGTCTAATGAGATTCTTACGTTTTCGCTCGGGTTTCTTCCGATCATGCCAGATGCAGTATCTCAACCTATTTCTCAACTTTTGCCATCGCAGACAGGTCCACATTTATATCCTAATATTGCTCCGCCATTAATCTATCCTTTTCAGCTCGTTCTTTATCACCCATCAATTCATATGTGAGGGCTCGATCAGCATAGTTTGCTGCGAGGTTTTCCCCAATTGATATGGCCATCGTAAAGTCAGCTATTGCTTTTTCATAATCACCAATACGACCATAGCATATTCCTCTTGGACCATATATATTTTTGGTTATATATTCGAAGTTAGAGGATTCACAAATATCAAAATCTAGTATTGCTTGTGTAGGGTTTTCATGCATGATCAATAAGCCACGATGATACCTTGCTGCATAATTGAGACTATCGAGAGATATACTATGATTATAGAATGACTTCGCTTTTTCTTCTTCACCCACCTCGTAGTAACAGTTTGCCAGTTTTTCGAACGCATCACTATTGTATAGCCCCAACTCATTTATCGCATATTCTATATTTTCAATTGCATCGACATGATTTCCTTCCGTCCATTGCCCTGATGCTAATAAAAGACGAGATTGGGAATCATGGGGATACTTATCTACCGCCTGAGAAAACAAAGTAGTATGGTCTCTCCATTTCTCAACTTGATTGTACGCTGTGGATGATAATAAAACCACCACCACACAAATAATAGATGGCACTATAAATCTAGGAATCTGCCTTCTACTCATCCATGATAATAAATGCCCTATGGCATAAGCTAATCCTATATATGGCAGATAAGTATACCGATCCGCTACGGCTGCCGACCCGACAGGAATCCATTGTAATACAAGTAGCACGGTAGCCAAGAAAAAAGAAAGTCCAAAAAATAGGTTCTTATTTCTGAAATAGCCATAAATCAAACCTCCACCGTAAAACAATCCAATGATAATATTTTTATACTTATCAGCGAGTATATTGTCCCAGTCATAAGGATGGTAGGGACTCATCTCTGATAGTGTAACGAACCCCTTCAAATAGAATACGAGACTTGAAGCTGCATTGGCAAATTTATCACTCAATGAAAATATAGATGGATCTACAACCGCTTGATCGATGTTAGTATTCAAAATAAAACCATAAAAATCTCCTCCCGACTGCACATCTATAGCGATCAATCCTATCAATAGACCAAGGAGTATAAATGGTGTTTTTCTAAGAATAGAGTCTATCGAGTACCATTTATATCCTCTTAATATATCTATAAGAAATAAACATGGTACAATAGATACCGCCATTGCCTTAGATAGACAGGACAATAAGAATAAGAAAAAGGCAAGCATCCAATATTTTGATTTTTTGGAGTCAACCCAACATGTATAAGCAAACAGTGCTGAAATAAAGAACAGACCATACAATACATCTTTACGTTCAGAAACCCATACGACTGATTCCACATGCATAGGATGTATAGCAAATATGACTGCAGTAACCAGACTAACTATATAGTCCTCTCTCGTAACGTAAATCAAAAACTTAAAAAGGATCAATGATGAGAGTGTATGAATCAATACATTAGTTATGATAAATGGTGTAGCATCCTCGACCCCGAAAACATAACTATTGGCCCACAATGTGAGCATGGTAAGCGGATGATAATTAAGAGAAAATGCCTTGGTCAGAAGCACACAAAAATGCTCAAATGTTGGCTGAGTGATGTAGATATTTTCAGTAACATAATATTGGTCATCCCAGTGTACGAATGTATTGTCTAATGCTGGAAAATATACAGCTCCGACTAAGAAAACGATAAATAAATATCCTAATAATGAATAGGATAATTCTACATTGTGACCATACCGATGTCTGTTATTATGGGGATTGATAAGCGAGATATTCATACCTTAAAATATTAGCTTAAAAAAATAGATCGAAACCAAAGTGATCCGTTAGATAATAAAGTAGTAATCCCGTAAATAAGAGCAAGTAAAACTGTATTACAGAGTAATGATATGCTGGATCAAGTATATGATACCACCGAATAGGATTGCTACGAAATATAAATGTAAATAGGCTTAGTTAATACCCACTCGGAAATTCTATAAGATGACGGGTATGGGAAGTCTGATGTACTGAGGTGTATAAATGATCAGGTACTAAAAAGTTATAAATTCTTGAAAGACTAGCGCTACAAATATTTTTGCTAAAACTCTCGCTTGTTAATTTCAAGAGCACTGCATCTAGGCTGTTCCATGACCTAAAAGTCGACGCTTCCATAGCTAACAATTTTTTGTTGATAAATCTATTACAAAACTTTAGACTACATTTCAATTTGCCGTTTTTCGAATATCAAAAGTTCATTTGGTCAACGCTATAAAATGATTAAGCAATCCAGCAGTTCTAGTGTTTTGGCAAAATCAAAAATGACAACATCAATTCTGTATATCATCGAAAAAGACATCGAGAAATGCACTTAAACTGTAGCAACAAAGCAGCAAAATGTATTCCTAACTATATGTTCTGACAGATTTACACTAAGCACGAAAAAATGGCACAATATGCCTGAAATATTTTCATGTATGGTTGATGATTTCTTGCGACACAATTGTTATATCCATATTAGCACCTATTGATTGAGCCTTATGTAATGTACGGTTTGTAATACATAATGATTCGAAACTGAACTTATCAGTATTCTTTACTATCTAGGATTCTCTGTCATATAGCTTTGCTGAATAATGGGCTATCTACTTCAGTATTTTGAAATATTGGATCTATCGCTGCACATATATTTCTGATGAAGTACTTACCTTTCTCAGTCACTTTGATTTGATTATTCTTGTATCTCACGAGATCATCGGCTACCAATTCATCCAGATTAGACAAGAAGGGTGTGATTGCTATTGCATCTTTGCTGATTAGATCCCATGTGGTAGAATCCTTACACATAAGGTTTAAGATATGCTTCCTCATAGTCGTCTCAGAATCAGTGAGTACATGGCCTTTTGTGATTGGTAGCTTTCCACTATTTATGATTTCTTGGTACTTTTCTATATTCTTTTCATTTTGCACATACACATCCCAACTATCACTTATACTAGAGGCACCGAGTGCTATGCTACACTTGGTATAATTAGCTGTGTACCCCATGAAATTTCTATGCATTTCTCCTTTTTGGTAAGCCCTATTGAGTCCTTCATTAGGTAGACAGAAGTGATCCATTCCGATAGCCTCATATCCTTCTGATTCTAATAAATATCTACCGAGATCGTATAGGTCACTTTTATAGATACCAGAAGGAACATCATCTAACGTAAATGCTCGTTGGCTAGCACTCTTCCACGGCACATGAGCGTAGGAATAGAATGCGATCCTATCTGGTTTAGTTTCAGCAATAAACGCCGCAGTGTCCATGATATTGACTGGTTTCTGGAATGGCAGTCCATATATGATATCGTAGTTAATCGAAGTATATCCTATCGCACGTGACCATTTCGTAAGGCCTCTGACTTCATCACTGGTCTGTTCTCTATTGATAGCTTTGAGTATATTTGGGGAGACATCCTGCACACCGATACTTATCCTTCGGAAACCAAGATCATACAGACACTTGAGATGTCCATAGGATGTACTATTTGGATGCGCTTCGAAGCTAAACTCATGCTCTTCGGCTACTTCACAATCGGCCAATATCGCAGTCAATAATCGCTCTAATTGTTTTGGTTCAAAAAAGGTAGGTGTCCCCCCACCTAGATGAATCTCTTTGATCATCGGCGGTTCTTCAAATTGTGCCCTGTAGATAGACCACTCTTTGATTACGGTATCTATATATGGTTCTTCGACGTTGTGATTTTTTGTAATCCTCTTATTACATCCACAGTAGGTACATAGTGCCTCACAAAATGGAAGATGGACATATAAGCTGATCCCTGGCGCTTCATTGTATGCATTCTTCATTGCCGAAAGCCATTGTGATTCGGTAGGTATTTCATCTTGCCAATGAGGCACAGTAGGATAACTCGTGTATCTTGGTACGGCCTTATTGTACTTAGTGATTAGCGTCGATTCTATATTCATATTATTATTTTTTAATAACACAAAACTATCTAACCCAAGTCACAACAACGGTGATACAGATCATAGTGCACAGTGATTCGAATCATAAAACAGGTGACATTCATCCTATAATTTTACACTATTATTCACAGTAAATAACAAAAGCATGGCGGTTTATAACACTTCAGAAAAAAGATACAAACTAATACAATACTTGATCTTACTAGTCATCTTGCTGGCTAATATTACATTGGTTGCATTGGTCTTTATGAATGCCTAGATGAAAACAACTACACCGACGACTCTATTAAATCAGACTTGTACGCACTGTGGTGATGCGTGTGACGCACAAGCCATTAATTACGAGCAAAGTACCTTCTGCTGCAATGGATGTCAGATGGTATATACATTGTTACATGATCATGGCATGGGTGACTATTATCGCTATGATATCAATCCTGGTATATCCCAGAAGCGATTTGGAATCCGATCTTTTGACTATCTTGATAATGATCAAATCATAAAGTCGCTCCTCCAGTTCCATGAAGGGGGCATATCTAAGGTATCATTTTTACTTCCGCAGATACATTGTAGTGCCTGCTTATGGTTACTGGAGCATCTATCCCGATTTGACAGTGGGATTATCAAATCTTCTGTCAATTTCCATAGTAAGAAGGCGATCATTACATTTCGAGATGAAGATATAACCCTTCGTAGCGTAGTCGAACTACTTACTAAGATCGGATACGAACCATCTATCAATTATGACCAACTCGATTCGGATAAGAAAAATATAAAAACTGATAAATCCCTTATCTATAAACTAGGTATGGCTGGTTTTGCATTTGGAAACATTATGCTTCTGAGCTTTCCAGAATATTTGGGATTTGACAAGGCGAGTTATCTATTCCATATCGGATATATCAATATCGTATTGGCGATGCCTGTAATGTTTTACAGTGGTGTCGATTACTTACGCTCTGCATATCGTGGACTCAAGATTCAAGAATTCAATATAGATCTTCCTATAGCATTGGGTATGATCGCATTATTTAGTCGGAGTATATACGACATCATCAATCAGAGTGGAGAAGGATATTTGGATAGTTTTGCAGGCTTTGTTTTCTTCCTATTGATTGGCCGTTGGTTCCAATCATTTACCTATCAGGCGTTGGATTTCGATCGAAACTACAAGTCTTACTTTCCTATATCCGCGACCGTAAAATCTGGCTCAGAATGGATCTCAAAATCTCTTGATCACATAGCACCCAAAGATCTAGTACTGATTCGAAATCAGGAACTTATACCAGCAGATTCTATACTTCGAAAAGGTAAAGCAAGACTCAACTACAGCTTCGTCACTGGCGAATCAAATATCATCACAAAAGAAGAAGGTAGTCAAATATTCGCAGGAGCTAGACATGAGGGAGATAGCATAGAAATAGAAATCATCAAAAAAGTAAATCAATCCTATCTTACCCAATTATGGAATGAAGACACATTCAAACAGCATGATAAATCAAATACGAGTAAGCTCATCGGAGGAATCAGTAAGTATTTCACTTATGCAGTTATTGGAATTGCTACGATTACCTTATTAATATGGCTCAAGCTAGATCCTAGTATGGCGGTCAATACATTCACAGCCGTTCTGATAGTGGCATGCCCTTGTGCCTTAGCATTATCTATACCATTTACATATGGAAATATCTTACGATTATTGGCAAGAGATGGGTATTACTTGAGAAATGTACAGACCATAGAGCATATACAAGATATAGACTATATCATCTTCGATAAGACAGGTACGATCACTGACAGTAAGATGATAGACATCTCCTACATTGGAAATCCCTTAGATGAATATGATCAAAACATGATTATATCCGTGTGTGAGCAAAGCGCTCATCCGCTCAGTAAAGCGATATCAAAGTATCTATCAAAGACAAAAACACTCGAAATAGAGGCGTACACAGAAATTATTGGTAGTGGGTTATCCGCTTCAATACTAGGCAAAGATATACGGATAGGATCTTCTCGATTCATATTTGATACCATAGATGATAACCACCGGCAGGGAGTATTCATTGAGATCGATGGGAAGTACTTAGGTAGGTTCGAGTTCAAGCATGCCTTCCGGGAAAATGTTGAAAGCATTATTCAAAGTTTGGATCGTAAATATAAACTTGCCATACTTTCGGGTGATACAGATCACGAGTCAGAACGAATCCAATCGCTGGTCGGAGATCATTGTGAAGTATACTTTAACCAATCTCCTAAAAACAAATTGGATAAGATAAAATCACTACAAGAAGAGGGATACAAAGTCATGATGATCGGGGATGGTCTCAATGATGCAGGAGCACTCAATCAGGCCAATGTAGGAATGGTCATATCTGATGATGAAAACAACTTCTCTCCAGCATGTGATGGTATTGTGGAAGCGAGTAAATTTTCCAAACTGTATGATCAACTTACCTACCTCAAGGCTGCGAAGCGTATTATCTACGGAGCATTCGCAATGGCATTCATGTATAATAGTATCGGGTTATATTTTGCTATGAGTGGACAGCTGAGCCCCGTAATATCGGCTATCATTATGCCATTATCATCTATCACAGTGATCATATATGGTGTAGTAGTGAGCTGGATTTGTTATCAAAAAAATCAAAAATGACCGAAGCCGTAATCTCGAAATGACAGTTCTCTTTTTCCTATGACTGGTTATAAATTACTTTTTGAAATATGTGATTTAGTTACTAATAGCACTTATAATATAACGCTAGAAGCCATACAATACTATAGTCAAAAAGAATACAGCCGTCAGTCTGCGAGCATTTCATTGGAAGCCAAGGTTTTTCGCTAATCTATACCAGAATGCGATCAACATTATTCAATACTAGTAGGTAAAATTAAAATAATAACACTATGTCAAAAGATCTAAAAACTACAATATACTTCTCCTCGGTATTGATGCTATTATGTATGATCATTGCCTATCTAATCCCTTCAGGTAGCACTCTGGCATTGGCCATATTAGCTACCATGGGTATAGTCGTAATCCTAGGGATAGCGATCTTGAGAGAAAAGTGATGCTCTAGTCGATTATATTGATTACTCCCCTACCTTATTCCACAATTGTCCATCGAAAAATAAAAATGCATTTCGACTTGTATCAAAAATCAATAGTCCTCTTATCGGATTCATGATACTCTCTGCGGTCAATGTAGGGATCATGATAGTGGCATCGGTACTTTGGTCATCTAGTAAAGCGTTATTACCCAAACCTTCAGCATTGATTGTAATCCCCTCCACATTCTGAATTGTGCTAGTAGAGGCGGATATTGAATTTTGTACTGTCGGTAAATCCTTCCAATTATTACCATTGAAATACTGGTACTTCTCAGACGAAGAATTATAGAGTAATAGACCTTCAGTTGGATATTTGATGTCTAATATAGATTGATCGTCAAAATGAGCCACTTTGATAAATCCCGTGTTACTTGCATTCAGAATAGCGGAAGAGACTACCCCATCTCCCGATCCTAAGTGTATCGTTTCTGTTCCTTGGGTGGTACCATTTACTGTGTTCAATAGAGGTGCAGAATTTACCGTATTCCATTTTCCTTCAGAGAATACGATCAGTGCAGACATATCATCAGAATATGCCAATGATCCATTGGCTGGCATACCTATATTAGCTAAAGTAGAGGTAGTCAATACGGGCAATTTGAAGCCTTGATAATCAGAGTCAATATACACAGACATACTCTCACCACCTACGATCATTTCACTTGCATTCTCAGGTGTAGTCATTCTACTCTTCGGGTTGCCCGCTGGATAGAGATCCCTTGTGATAGCAAACTGTCCGAAACTTATTATTGGACTCGCGTCATCGGCCTTTATACTTCCTTGTATGCCCGCTGTGGCACTTATATTGGTAGATATCACTTCTGTAAATTTTATATCGTGGATGTGTGTACCTCGCTTCCAAATCTTAAATCCCGCTCCTGTAGAAGCAACGGTATTACTTATCGTTCCTGTCTTATCAAAACTTATCATCGACAATGGATCGAAAGTCGTATTCAGACCATAGTTATCAATAATGTAATAACCCTTGTCGTGCATTTTTTGTGCAGGATATATATCAGGAAGATTATCTAAATGAGAAACTACTATAGGTCCATCAGGATTACTCGTAGAGAACTGGATCTGTACACCCGGATCGTCAAAATTATGTAGCGTATTGTCCTCAACCTCTATTAGCTGAGACCTTCCTCCCCCAAATGGGCCATCACTCTCTATGATACTTACTTGAGAGGAGATAACAGCATTTCTACCATTCCCTGTTACATCTATGATTGTATTATTTCCCATCTCATTGAATTGATAATAACTCTCTATCGTAGATTCGTGCTGATCTACATAGTCAGGATTTTCTTTCGTAAGGTGCATCATAGTTCTGATATCTGTTTCAGATAGCGCACTACTGTAGAATGCCACCTCATCGATCATACCTTTGAAGCATCTATCGTTTCGCCCAATCATACCACCTATTCTAAATTCTTCGACAAGATCAGCAACCTCTACGGTTCGGTTATGCTTCTTCCCTACTCCATTCTTATAGATATATATTCCATCCGGCTCTATGACTAGGGCTAAGTGAGTCCATTGATTAGGTACTAGGTATAGACCACTCGACCACCACCACTGACCATTTGGATGATGATATCCTATCTCTGTACTGTCTTGTCCTACTGACCTCACATTCAGATGGACGGAACCATTAGAAGTCCTGTGTGACAGTATTCCTGCATATTCTCTTTGGACTCCTTCTCCTTTTACCCACGCCATCATGGTATATGTCTGTGTATTCTCTACATCCATCGAAGGAGCGGTCATGTAGTGATAGTTAGAAGTATTCTGATAGGCAAATGATGGTAGCTGATCCGGTCCGCATGTCTCAGCTTGAAAAATAGTCATGAAATCCTCACGCGTGTATGTATCTGATTGACCATTCGCATCTGTTACTTGTAGCGTAACATCATAGATTCCAGGAGTAGTATATACTACTTTCGGATTCATCTCGGTAGAGGTGGATGGAGTCCCGCCCTCGAATGTCCAAGCAAAAGTCGACGATGTAGCTCCATAGTAAGAACTATAATCAAAAAACTTAATGGTATCTAAATAACAAGAAGAACTATTCCTACTAGATACTGAAAAATGACTCACTACATCTGAAGCTACGGGCAGGTCATGTTCCCAAGCTCCTCGCGAAGAACCCATCCTAAGCTTACCCATATCAGGAATAATATACATAGTAGTAATATATCCCATAGTCGGCAATCCACTTCCGAGCATAGACCAATCTGCAGTGTTGTCATCTTTATACCATACTGAGCCAGGTCTCAATCCTATATAGACCATACCTTCTGTACCTCTCTGATAAGTGATATGATTGACTGCAAATGCTGGCAGATTACTGCCAGTGATATTAGTCCATGTCGCACCGCCATCATCCGAATGAACGACTTTACAGCTTGTTTGATTCTGACCGTACGCCAACCAAATGTTACTTCCTGTTTCGTCAGTTTCTATATCTTGGATCTGTGTTTTGCCATTCGTCACCGAACTAGGTGGAGTGATAATCGTCCAACTACTCCCGGCATCGATAGACTTATGTACTACTTTATGCCCTTCTAGCACATAGATTGTATTGTTATCTTTGAGGACTACTTCTACTTTAGTGACATCCTGGGAGAAAGTATGTAGTACATCTTGATTGACCATATTATTAGTACTAATTTTCAGTAGATTATCATCAGTAGGATAAAATTTATAACATTCGTCAGGATCTTGAGCTAGATATTTGAAATTGCCGTCAGGGATATAGTTGCCACGTCTGATGAAGGTGCTATCATTGATTTTCTCTCCTAAGAATGGACTATATACATCTCTACCGTATGCAAAATTCTGGTCGCATTTATTGATCTGTACATGCTCAGAATCTGCTCCTCCCGTCCTGTGCCAGCTTCGATCTGCATCAGTAATCCTAAATTCTGTTGGGCCGTGATCATCACCTGCCGCTACAAGCTCACCTTTGAATGCTGAGGAGAAACCCCATAGATCGATTCCTGATATCCATTGGCTGGCTTCTTTTAGATTTTCGCCTCCGTTGTATGATATGTGTAAGCCTCCATCAGTACCAACTAATACTGTGTCTCCTACAATTGCAAATGCGCGTAAATCTGCATGAGTATTATCAATGCTTGTATTGTAAGTGGCTCCTCCATCATTCGAGTAGAATACTTTATTGGACGAATATCCACTGGCCACCCATACATCGGGATCAGTCTGAGATTGCATGACATCATCGATAGATCTTGCATCGGGATTCTGTGGATACACAGTAAATGATGTTAGATTTCCATCTTCATCGTACTTGTATATTCCCTCATCACTGTTAGGCGATTGCAAACTTGTAAATATCGTAGCGAAGTTAATGAAGTCAGGTTCTCCTGATGTATGTATCATTTTTAGCCATTTGGTAGATCCTGTATTTGCAATTTGAGTAAATGTCAATCCTGCATCTGTAGATTTATGTAGGCATGTTTGGTTATTACTATTGACTGCCGCTAGATAGACGATATTCGGATCATCATGATCAAACTCCAGACCTGCAAAATTGTACCACCTATGATAGACTCCATTGGTCGTATGCTGATAGGTTGATCTGCGATGTGTAACTGCAGAATTATCAAAGACTACAGACCATGTCTCTCCACTGTCCGTAGATCTATATATTCGAGTTCCATAGGAAGCCAGAATCACATCTATATCATCGTTTTTCTGAGCGATGAAATAACTTCTCTCTGATGGCATATCTATATAGTTGAGTTGTTCTGCGAGATCCCATGACTCTCCTGCATCATTTGATATTAATACTCCTGCATCACTTCCTACTACTATCCTGTCGGCATCTATGGGATGTACTTCGATATCTCCATAATACATATCTCTATTCGAATAGGTATTATTGCCGTTTGGATATTCTGCGTCCGTTAATTTCCAAGTCGCACCTCCATCCTGAGTTGTCCACAAGCCTCCAAACGATTGTCCAGCTATCATATTATCAGTATTGAAGCGATTGATAAATACTCGGTCATTGAAGCCTCCAAACATATTGTGTGTTCTATTATGATAGGGACCGATCATTCTCCATGTACCCACACTATCATTCCATGTTTCATTAGGGTATGACTCCATTGATCTGAATAGATCGCCCTGGCGTGGAAATGATTGATAAGCTTTTTGAGCCGCGAGGCTCGCTTTTGATATTTTGAGGTGATCTTCACGAGATGGCGTATATCTTCTCACCAAACCATCGTCACTTACTACAGGTCTAGAAGTCATCAACCACCTTCTCACTTGATTTTTTTGAGGACTCCGCTCGAATGGATGTATATCAAAATATGCATCATATGCCTCTTTGACGATTTGATAGTTGGGCATCTCTTTCTGTATTTCTAAATACCATGCTTGATTACTATGATTTTTTTTTACTATCCTATAGTCGTTCTCGATCTGACTTACCTGACAGTTAGTGACAAATGTAAGTATGCATAATAATGATATTAAAGTAAGCTTTAAAAAGTCGAAAAAGACAGAATTCATAAGTTTCATGTTTGGGCTATGCATTTTCTAAAGGAAGCAATATAATAAATATTGTAACTTCATTTTATAGTGTTAAGTGAATTTCGACATACATAATTCTATGATGCTCATAATTTAGGGATATTTCGAAATACAGAATTTCCTTTTTATTCACTGGACCGTGACCGTCTAACTTCTGATAATATCCTTTCGCACGCCGATTGGCTTTCATGTCTGTCTTGACACAGGGATACTCATAAGTAAGGGCACTTTCTGATTTCTGGTATTTAGTACAGTTGCTGAAACACGATAAATTGGTCTTGGTCAGTGTAGTTTTTCGGAGATTAATTTTCGTCAAAAACAGAACCCTATTTTTGTCAGAGTGGCTTGCATAGCAAACGCGCGTCACTTTAGTCAGAGTGGCTTGCAAAGCAAACGCGCGTCACTTTAGACCCACCTTAGGATTCAAGAAAGTCATACGCTAGCAATTAGCCGATAATAACCGTTTTTATCCGTAACGTATCCGATATTATCCGATAACATCGGATACGTTACGGCTAATGTTGTAAGTGATTGATTGATAGGTTTATGTACTATGCGTTTTTGTTGATCGTTTGTTTCTATCGGGTTACAAAGCTCCAATTTTAGTGGCGATTGGCATAGAGAAAACAACATCTAATTCGATGCGTAGAAAAGATACAAAGTAATTCAAGTATCTTATAATCAGTAATTTACGAAAACGTACTGTAGCGCTCTAGTCGAAAGAAAACTGAGATCTATACCCACGTAGTAAATATCAACAATAATATAGTATGGAGTCCACTAGATAGGTCTATGGATAAGATGGAGCAGGAAGAAAAGTAGTGCTGCGATAGCAGATATATGTGGAATTTGTGTAGATTAGTTCCACATATACACAAGTTAGACACAATTGAATAAATGGAAATAGGAAATGTACTTGAACTTATAGGGATAATTATTGCAGTGATTGCAATCATAAGCGAAAGGAATAGAAATTATATGTTTCTAAAATTCACGAAATATGATTTTGCTATAATCACCCTAACATTTCTTGTTATTAACTACTTAATATTCTACGATTGGTTTAGAGAAAGAATAGAATTCCTTAGCAAGTTTGAAATTGAGCATTTTCCTAATCAGTCAACTTGGTCATACCTTATAACATTGCTACTTCTAAGTTATTTCGTTTACAAAATATTCTTCGCAAAATTTCCAAACAGAAATATTAAAAATGTTAGGTCTTATTTTCTAAAGTTATTAAATGAAGGCGAATATGTTTTTTTATCAAGAATTATAGAAAAGGAATATTTGACTACTATTCCTAAATACCTGAATAAGATTAAAGAATTCAAACCAGAGATTAAAAGAAGATTTCCGAATCAAATTTATTATGAAGAATTATTCAAGAAAAGGGAAGAATATCTTAAAGAAGAAAACCTGTTGTTTGAATCAATGATATATCATAATGTAATTCTTGATGACAATTTTATTGAATCAATCGCAAAGCAAAACCCTTATTACTTCACAGAAATTTTAAAGTGTATAAATAAGGAGAAGATTAGTAATGAGAAGCTTTTTCAAATATATCTAACTACAATTACAAGAAACAAAAACCGTCACTTAAAAAAGGAATTGTTCTCTAACTATTCGATAAATTATAATTCTGAATATTCTTTTGATGAAGACTCAAAAATAATGAAATCCTTAGTTGATGATGCTTCAGTTGCATCTACAAACTTGGTCTGGAAAGGAGTAGCAGAATCAGCAATTGATGAACTAAATGAAGAAATAAGAAAGCCAAATTCTATATTAAGAGATAGAGATATCGAATATATTAATTCAGAGATAAATGACTACTTAGTTACTTGGGCAATTCAATTTATTGACATTCTTGTAAGAGCATCTATAGTTCAAAAAATTAATGACCACATGTGGTTGTTTTACTACCCGATTTTCATAAGACTTATGCTAACAAATCTTGAGTTTGAAGACGACCAGGGCAAACTAACCAATAGATCTACTCTAACATTTCAAATTTGTGAGAATATGATATCAAAAATGAATGACTGGATAAACCTTAGTAAAGTTAATGATCTTCATAACTCTACAAATATAGTAGATTGTATGGGACGCGTAATCTGGGAAATTGGTTCGACTCGTAAGTTTAATGCTGAAACAAAAACATATTTAATAAATTGGTCGTGGAGTAAATTTGTCAATATTACATACGCAGTAGAGCAAGATGATACAGCTGAAGTAATCCAAAGAAAATCAGACTTAAGAGATGAAATTAGAAACGCATCAATAGAAAAATATTATAATCCAACATTATTGATTGACTCACACAATTATGAATCTGAAAGCAGAATATATAGAGAAACAATAAAAGAAGCATTTGAAAAAAGAGATAAAGTATTGTATCCTGATACAGCTCAAATAGTTATCAAATATAAAAATGAGGTAATAGACAAGATATGAGTAACTGTGTCTAACAATATATAACAGATCATATCTCTTCGTACCTCAGAGAGACGATCGTTATAATTATCCGTTACCTTTCATTAAGAAGAACAAAAATGAAGATCTGCCAAAGAATAGATTTAGATAAGAAATTGCTTTCTATAATTCAGGACAAAAATGTTAATAGCATGAGTTTGACAAAAATAAGTTATTCATTGTTAACCTCAAAAATTTAATATACGTGAAGTTTTACAAAGAAGTATCAAAGTTTGACCAATGGTTTATGATGATAGTACAATTGGCTCTATTTATATTTTTTTTAGTTTGTATTATATATTTATTGCGACAAGAAATTTATAATGTTCCAGCTGGGAAAGGAGATAGAATTATCGGTTCCACAGAATTACTTATTTTGTCATTTATTCCATTGTCAATACTACTGTTCTTAAGGTATATAGTATTAATAGTTAGTGTCAATGCAGATTCCATTTTCGTAAATTTAAAGCCATTTGGAAGTCAAAAATATTTATTCAAAAATTTAAGAGACATAAGACTAATTAATTACGATTTTGTAGGTTACGG
Source organism: uncultured Saprospiraceae bacterium (assembly GCA_938007965.1). Classification (GTDB taxonomy): domain Bacteria; phylum Bacteroidota; class Bacteroidia; order Chitinophagales; family Saprospiraceae; genus CAJXUU01. The sequence goes on from CALLMH010000029.1 coordinate 49,276, forward strand.
ACTAAGATTTTCAGCAACATATGGAAAAGTTTATAACGCAAAAGGTAACTATGGGCTAAGTTTTGCAACAAATAGTGGTGAAAAAATTCTAATAGGAATAAAAGATCCGAAATTATTCTTGGAATATATGAACGATATTGAGTTGCCAATAAAAAATGAAACAAAAGGTAACATGTGACATGACGATCATGCTTCCTTCGTCAGCACGCCGCATGTCACTGGGACGTTGAACATCCCCAATCCATATTTTCAACCATAAGTCTCAGTAAATCAATGTAATATCCACTTATAGATCTACCTTAGTAGTATTAAATAATCAAAAAAATACTACTATGAAAACCGATCACGTCAAAGTAGAAAATGAAGTCCATGAGTACAGAAAATACCTGGTATTGAAGAATTTTCAACCCTCTACAGTCAACATGTATTGTCGTACATTAAGATCATTTTTTGGCTTTTGTAAGAAGAACTTTCCGAAAGAAGAAGTGAGTCAAAAGCTTGCACAAGAGTATCTT
>CALLMH010000030.1 GCA_938007965.1 uncultured Saprospiraceae bacterium
CTTCTTGGGCTCCATCTATATTGAATGGCATAGCTCCTCCGCATCCTTCGAATATTCCATAATGGGTATCAAAGTCACCAAAGAAATCAAAATGCTCTGCAAATCTAGTTTTATTGAGCATCATGTAAGTATTTCCACAGACAGATTCAATTTTTCCTTTCTGAAATCTATGATGGTCATCTAAGTCAAATGATGTTGGCTTTCCTTCGATGGATCCTTTATATCGGACAGCCTGACCATAATCTTCACAATCATTCTCCAAGCCTTCGATCTTAAATAAGCGATAGGTAACAGAGAAGAATTTAATGTCGCCTAATTTCTCTTCTAGGATCTCATTTTCTACAGTTATGGGTTTGTTCTCTACTGTTCGAGGATCTGTGAACCCAGCTTCTTTTGCAGCTTTATGGAAGTCATTCCAGTATAGTGCACCACTGAGACACTCGCCCCACAACACTGGATCGTTTTGTAATGCTTGCGGTATTCTTCGATCACTGTATACATCACTAAAATACATCTCGCCGCCTGGTTTCAATAATCGGTACGCATCCGATAGAACTTTAGCTTTATCACTGGCCAGATTGACTACACAGTTGGATATGATTATGTCGAATGATTCGTCCTCTAAATCTAATTCGTCCAGTTTTTCTATATTTCCTTTTACAAATTTGACATTTGATCCATTAAAACCAAACGCATCCATATGGAAATCAATATGTCTGTTGGCAACATCCAGTTGTTCATCAGTCATGTCGACACCTACTACGTAACCATCTTGTCCGACTAGTTTAGCAGCTATATAACAGTCTCTACCACTTCCAGAACCAAGATCAAGAATCTTTTTTCCTTCTAGTTCATATGGTATCGTCAGTCCACAACCATAATATTTTGATATTACTTCATCGTGGATTAGCCCCATTACTGATCTGATGTGCTTCGGAGGTGGTACCAGTGTACAGCACGCATTAGTCTTCAGATCTTCAGAAGATTCTAGTTCCTTTCCGTAATATTCTTGTATTTCTTGATGTCTGTTATCCATATTATATCTAATTTCTTAGCTGAGATCAATTTGATGGTATTTGTAATGCAAATGTAATCTTAATTAATATAGAAGACTGTCATAGAAAACTCAATTATAGACGAAAGGTCATTTTTTTCATGATTAGATGAATACTTTTTTCTGAAATATAGGGTGCTTGAGAGTATATAAATACTCTTTATTTGAATTGCTGGATCGTTTGAATTTTAGAAATTTGCTTTGATGACTATGATATATTACCTTAAATAGTATAGAAGTAGGTGTAATGAATATCAATTTTTATTTAGAACGTTATAAGACTAAAAGAAATAAAAAAAACATCATTTTTGCACTGGAAGTATTCGATGGTAAGGATTCCATGCATGAAAGTAGACAAATGAAATATGAGTGTTAGAATAGAAAAGTTATTTATTGTATTGCTATTATTGTTAGGTTTGTCTTGTCAGGAGTCAAAAGAATATCATAAGTTTTCTGGAGAAACGATGGGTACATACTATGCAGTTACTTTCGAAGGCCGAAATCCGCAAAAGGTAAAGACAGCGGTCGATGATCTTTTAATTTCATTTAATAATTCATTGTCTACTTATATTCCTACTTCGCTGATAAGTAAGTTGAATGCTAGTGAAGAAGGTGTCTATTTACCGGATGAGGAGATTTATTTTGAACCCGTGCTAAAAAAATCTGAAGTCTTAAAAAATCAAACAGACGGCAAACTGAATACTGCAATCATGCCTATGCTAAGATACTGGAGGGATAATAGTACCAAGATAGATACTACTAAGGCCCAAGAGATAAGTAAGTTAGTCGCGACTTCTACTTTCGAAATAGTAAATATAGATGGAAATAAGTTTATATCAAAGTCTGATCGACGGGCAGAATTGGATTTTTCCAGCCTAGCAAAAGGATACGGTATTGATATCGTTGGAGACTATCTGGTAAGTATAGGGGTGGAAAATTTTCTCGTAGATATCGGAGGAGAGGCGAGAGCTCATGGAATAAGTAGTAGTAAAGCTCCATGGAGGCTTGCGATCAATAAGCCCGTCGAAGGATCAAGTTTGACAGATATGGAATTGGTCGTAGCGCTGAGCGGAAAATCTATCGCCACAAGTGGCAGCTACAGGCAGTTTTACGAAAAAGATGGTAAAAAGATCGCTCACATTATGGATCCTATGACAGGATACTCTACAACTTCTGATCTGCTGAGTGCATCAGTCATCGCAGACGATTGTATGACGGCTGATGGTGTAGCGACTGCACTGATGGTCAGTTCTCTAGAAGAGGCCAAGTCTTTTTTGGAAGAGTACAATTATTTGGCATGTCTTATCTACGATGGCGATGGAGATGAAAAGTTGGAAAAGTATTATGCAAATGGTTTCGAGGAAATAGTATTGCATTCTAAGTAGTATTTTCATAAAATCAATAGCTTTGTAGAGCACAACAGTGAAAAAAATAGAAAAATGAAATTTAACCTAGAACGAGATTTAGTATTTTTTGACATAGAATCCACTGGACTCAATGTGATGCGAGATCGAATATTACAGATAGCATTAATCAAGTACCCAAAAGATGGTAGTGACCCGATCGAATTAGAAATGCTTATCAATCCAGGAATTCCAATTTCTGAAGAAGCGATGAATGTCCATGGAATCACACCAGATAAACTCAAAAACAAACCGACATTCAAGGAGGTAGCTGCGGAGTTATTTAAGTTTATAGGGACGGCTGATCTTTCTGGATATAATTCTGATAGGTTTGATATTCCGATGTTGATGGAAGAATTTCATAGATACGGCTATGACTTAGAGATAGAAAAAAGAAGGACTATTGATGTCCAAAAAATATTTTACAAGATGGAGCCGAGGACATTGAAAGCGGCACTTCGTCACTATTGTGATAAAGACCTCGTAGATGCACACGATGCATTGGCAGATGTGAAGGCAACCATTGATGTCTTAAAAGGACAATTGAAGCGATACGATGGGGTCGATTACGTTGATGGTGATGATTTTGTAACTCCAGCGCCTATCAAAAATGACATGTCAGCATTGGCTGATTTTACGCATGACAGACGAATGGTGGATGTAACTCAGAGATTAAAATATAACCCTGAGGGAGAGATTGTTTTTAATTTTGGTAAGTTCTCAGGAAAGAAGGTCAGAGATATCATCTCAAATGATCGTCAATATTATGCTTGGATAATGGATAAAGATTTCTCAGTTCAAGTAAAAAAAGCTGTAAAAAGAATCATGGATGATATCATTAGAGAAAAAGCCAATAAGTAGCAATAATCAAGTTTACTTCGTTCTATAGTTATGAAATCAAATCAATGGATAGTTCTTATTGTTTTTTGTCTGTCGATAGTTATCACTTCATGTTATATGCCTATTGATGGCTGTCTAGATCCTGAGGCGACTAATTATAGTATCGTCGGAGATAGGGATTGTGATGATTGCTGTGTATATCCGACTATTAAGCTGAGTGTTTTCCATCAGAATGGAGACACTACTCTGTTCTTAGACGATACACTTGTCAATAATTTAGGGCAAGAGTATTCAATTGTGAAATACGCCTATTTTCTATCGGATTTTAAGATGACTACTGTTGATGGCCAATCTTATGAAGTAGAGGATTCTATACAACTCAATGACGCTAACGGTACGCTATTCGTGAAAGATGATGTAATACGGGTTAGAAGAGACGGATTCAGTTATATCTTCGGCACAGTGATTTTTGATGGAGAAGTGTCAGAGTTATCTTTTAAGCTAGGTTTGCTTGAGGTGCTAGATGAGAATAGGTTTACTTCCGAAGTTTCGTCTCATCCGCTGACAAATGATCCTGATTCATTGTTTAGAGATGTAGAAGGAAATTACGTGTTTCAGCGTATCCAGATAGCTCAAGGAATAGAATTTAAGGATACGGTTATCTACGATGTAGTAGGACAAGGTGCAGTCCAGGATATTATAGTTCCAGTTTCTTATATCTCGGAACGGGGTAAAGATAAGACGATCATCATCGAAGCACGTTATAATATATGGTTCGAAGATGTAGATTTTATAAATATGTCGAAGGAAGATATAGAAACAGAGATTGCTCATAAATCTGGTTCGATGTTCTTTCCTAGAGAATAATTAATGAACAATGGTAAATAAGCATGAACAGGTATTTTAAATAGTGTCTTCCTGTCATACATGCTGACTTTCTTCCACTAAAAAAGTAACAAAAATGTCTATTCGTAGTGACTTCTGTTATCTGCGAAGCTCATCAGTTGCACCTGGATATGTATTTTGCTGTTATTCTTGCATTCTTTTTCATAAATTAGCACATATAACTAACTATCGTTGGTCGCAAGATCAACCAAAAACTAACTATAATTATGTCATCAAATCAAAGTAAAGTGCCTGTAACATTTTGGATCGTAGGCGTATTAGGAGTACTCTGGAATCTTGCGGGAATTGCGAATTTTATTTTCCAGGTATTTTTTACCGATGTTATGATAGCACAGATGTCTGAGCCACAAAAAGAATTGATTCTCAACAGTCCTCTTTGGATGGAGATTGTATTTGGCGTAGCCACTATTTTGGGTCTTTTAGGATCTATTGGATTGATTATGCGTAAGCGATGGGCTACTCCTGCACTTCTCGTATCTTTGATTGCCGTCGTGATACAGATGGGATATTCTTCGTTTGCTACGGATGCATTAGAGATTATGGGACAGAGTCCTGTATTTCCAGCTGTGATCGTCCTCTTTTCGGTTATATTGTGGTGGTATGCTAAGAGATCTGAAGCTAGAGGATTTCTAAATTGAAATATTATCTATAATGTACGGAAGTCTATAGGCTTCCATCATATCTTTCTAAGATATTCTATTGTATCATTTTTACGGTTAAGTCATTAATAAAGAGCTAATCTTTTCAGAAGTAAGGCTGTCATAGTCTGGTAAATAAAAGGATATTCTATATTTCGGAATGTCCCTAGTTTATTTTATAAGCTATGCCCATTTCTTTCACTGCATTGATGAATTCGAAGTTGGCATTTACTTTTTTTGCTCCTGATATGAGATCCATCATCATATCATCTTCCTTGTCTACGATTTTCACTTTTAGTTTGTGAGTACCCTCGTATTCTTCACATAGATTGATGAATTCATTAATTAGTCCACTTTCCAGTTGTTCAGCTTGCAATTTTACGGTCACGGATTTCGTCAATAATTGACCTACAGTATCTAGCATCTTTATGTCTTTGACTTTAAATGAGATTCTGTCGCTACCTCTCCATTGTTGATTTATTCCTTCGATGTATAGTACCTTTCCATTAGTTGCTAGGCTCTTCCATTTTTCACAATCTTCATTATACAGACTTATATCGAGTGCACCTCGGTAATCTTGTATTGTGAATCTCGCATAAGACGTTCCCCTTTGAGATACTCCGACCATGGATTCAGTAACGATTCCAGCAACTTTGACCATGGTGTTTAGTGTAGTTTCTACAACATTGAGCGGGTGTGTGGTGAAGTTTTTGAGTTCTAGTTTATAATCATCAAGCGGATGTCCACTGATATAGATACCGGTTACTTGCTTTTCTTTCTCTAGTTTTATCATCTGATCCCACTCAGGTATAGACTCGAATTTAGGCTCGTCGATCAACATGTCTGGCGAGTCTCCAAATAGAGAAACTTGATTCTGTTCTTTTTGCATTTGAAAAGCATTGCCATACTTGGTAAGCTGTTCTATAACCGTATTATAGTTTCCACTCTTTTGGAAGTAAGTAGCTCTAGAGTGCTGAAATTGGTCAAAAGCGCCACCCAATACTAGACTTTCGAGACTTTTCTTGTTTACCGATCTAAGATTTAGTCTTTGGACTAGACTTAATACACTATCAAATTTTCCATTTTCTGCGCGTTCTCGTAGTATTTCTTCTACTGGACCTTCGCCTACACCCTTAAGTGCGGATAACCCAAATCGAATATTCCCCTCTTTATCTGCCGTGAATGCCATGAATGACTCATTGATATCTGGTCCTTGCACTTCGATTTTCATCCGTTTACATTCACGTAAGAAGAAGTTCAACTTTGATATGTCACTCTTATTATGGTTCAATACAGAAGCCATGAATTCGCTAGGGTAGTGGGCTTTCAGATATGCTGTCTGAAATGCTACGAATGCATAGCATGTAGAGTGAGACTTATTGAATGCGTAAGATGCAAATGCCTCCCAATCTGTCCACACCTTTTTTACGATAGTTTCGTCATGACCATTGGCTTGGCATCCTTCTAGGAACTTAGGCCACATCTGATCAATCAACTTCTTTTTCTTTTTTCCCATGGCTTTCCTAAGCATATCCGCCTCACCTTTGGTGAAGTTGGCTAGCTTCTGAGATAGTAGCATTACCTGCTCTTGATATACAGTAATACCGTATGTCTCAGCCAAGTAACCTTCCATATCCGCTAGATCATAAGTGATCTCTTGTTTGCCGTGTTTTCTGTCTATAAAGTCAGGGATGTATTGGATTGGACCAGGTCGATATAAGGCATTCATAGCGATAAGGTCGGCAAAAGCGGTAGGTTTTAATCCCTGTAAATGCTTCTGCATACCAGGTGATTCATACTGGAATATACCGACCGTATGTCCACCTTGGAACAGCTCATAAGTCAATTCGTCATCAAGCGGAAAATCATCGGGAATCAATTCGATACCATGATTTATTTTGACCATCTCCACTGCATCCTTGATGATCGTCAATGTCCTCAAGCCTAAGAAATCCATCTTCAGTAATCCTGCATCTTCGGCTACACTATTGTCAAACTGTGATACGAGCAATTCTGAATCTTTGGCTACTGTGACAGGGATGTAATTGGTAATATCATCAGGTGTAATCACGACTCCACAAGCATGGATTCCAGTGTTTCTGATTGATCCTTCCAGTTTTTTGGCCATTCGGATCATCTCACCTATTTGACCTTTTCCCTCTGATAAAGTTCTGAACTTATAGGCCAATTCTTTGTCATCAGAGTTGAGGTTGCCTTTGAGTTTCGGAGCTATGTCACCATCAGCAAGTACATCTTTCAGTTTAGCACCTAATGCTTGAGGGAATGTTTTAGTCACATCAATTACTTCATTCAATGGTATTTGCATAACACGCCCCACATCTTTGATAGAACTTTTGGCGGCCATGGTACCATATGTGATGATCTGTGCTACTTGATTTTTACCATATTTATCAATCACATAGTCTATGACAGAACCTCTTCCAGCATCATCAAAATCAATATCTATATCGGGCATCGATACCCTCTCAGGATTAAGAAACCGCTCAAATAGCAAATCGTACTTTATCGGATCTATATTAGTAATCCCTAGACAGTAAGCTACTGCAGAGCCTGCGGCAGAACCTCTTCCTGGACCTACGGAGACACCCATTCTTCGTGCTTCTGTTGTGAAATCCTGTACGATCAAGAAGTAACCTGGATATCCCGAATTATTGATTACACTGAGTTCGAATCGGAGACGTTCCTCTATTTCCGCAGTGATAAGTGGATACCTCTTTTTCGCTCCTTCAAATGTCAAGTACTCCAAGTATTCTGGTTGAGTCTTGAACTGTGGGGGCATCGGGAAGTTAGGAAGTAAGACATCTCTAGCCAGTTCTAGAGTTTCCACTTTATCAGATATTTCAATCGTATTGTCTAGTGCAAACGGAACATCGCTGAATATCGCCTCCATCTCGTGTTTCTTCTTAAAGTAGAAATCAGATGACGGGAAATTGAATCTTTTTTCGTCTGTCAGATATGAGCCAGTATTTACACATAGAAGTATGTCATGTGGCTGATGATCTTCCTCCTCTACGTAGTGACTATCATTGGTTGCGATTACTTTTACATTATATTTTTTAGCAAAACCTAGCAAGATCTGATTGACATCTTCTTGACTCATGCCTGTATTGTCGATCTCTTCGAGGCCTCTATGACGTTGTAGTTCTATGTAATAGTCTTCGCCAAATATATTGAGCCACCATTTCAGTTCTTCTTCTGCAGCTTCTATGTCACCTTTGAGTATAGTCTGTGGTAATATAGCACCTATACAACATGAAGTCACAATCAGTCCTTCATGATATCTTTCGATCAGTTCTTTGTCGATTCTTGGAAACTTACCATACAGACCTTCTATAAATCCGAGGGAACAAAGTTTACATAGGTTTTCATATCCCTGTCTGTTCTTGGCGAGCATAAGTTGGTGATATCTCTTATCCTTTTCTCCAGCTGATTTTATGAATTGTCTTTTATGACGATCTTCCACCATATAAAATTCACAGCCTACTATCGGTTTAATATTACGTTTTGTAGCTTCTGCTACGAATTTGAATGCACCGTACATATTGCCATGATCTGTCATTGCAACTGCGGTCTGTCCATCTGCAGCGGCTTTGTCCATCATACTCCCTATCTCAGACGCACCGTCGAGAAGTGAGTATTGAGTATGGCAGTGTAGGTGATTAAAATCAGGCATAGATATCTATTTACAGGTTTATTGCGAATTTAGTGGTTTTTGGTTGGAAAAGGGAATGGCATAGATGAAGATTTGTGATGATGAAGATATTATGACAGATCTCTATCTCTAGTACATAGATACTCTTATACTTAAGGTTCTTTTGAATGTCATGCTGTGATACATTTTATAGTGCACAGCTCAGGTTTAAAGCCATCGGGATGAAGCTGGAACCCGATTAAAATACAAGAAACCCGAATAAATCAACTAAGATTATTCGGGTTCTGCTAATTAATGGTTTTCTCTAGTAGGGACAAATGTTAGATGCATTATATGTGCAACGCTCTATCATCAACAGCCAATGCGGCTTCTTTTACAGCTTCGGTATATGTAGGGTGGGGATGACAGATTCTTGCCATATCTTCTGCTGATGCTCTAAATTCCATCAGCGCGACTGCTTCCATAATAAGATCTGCTGTCCGTGGTCCTACCATATGTACGCCGAGTAATTCATCAGTTTCGGCATCTGCGAGTACCTTGACCATGCCTTCAGTGTCCATACTTGCTCTAGCTCTACCGAGGGCTTTCATTGGGAATTTTCCAACTTTGTATTTTACACCTGCTTCTTTGAGTTGTTCTTCTGTTTTTCCTACTGCACTTACTTCAGGCCATGTGTATACAACTCCTGGTATCAGATTGTAATCGATGTGCGGGTTTTCTCCAGCCATGTATTCTGCTACATATACACCTTCTTCTTCAGCTTTGTGAGCGAGCATGTCACCTACGATTACATCTCCAATAGCGAATATACCTTCTACTTCTGTTTCTAGGTGGCTGTTGACATTTATCCTTCCTCGATCATCAGTTGTGATTCCTACATTTTCTAATCCTAGGCCATCCGTATATGCGTACCTACCTATGGCGATGAGGCAGTAGTCGGCTTTGATAGATATTTCATCTTCTGTATCTCGTTTTTTGAATGATACAGTTGCTGATGTTTTATTGGCTTTTACAGAAGTGACACCGTGCTTGAGGTGGAACTTCATTCCTAGTTTCTTGAGTGACCGCATCATCTCTTTGCTACAGTCTTTATCCATGCCAGCAAGGATTCTATCTTGGAACTCTATTACCTCGACCTGCGTCCCTAATCTACAGAATACAGACCCTAACTCTAGTCCGATTACACCAGCTCCGATAATAACCATCTTCTTTGGTAATTTGTCGATGTTTAGCGCTTCGGTAGAGGTTATTACTCTATTCTTATCATAGTTAAACGCGACAGGAGTCATAGGCTTTGATCCTGTAGCGATAATTGTTTTTTTAGTTTTAAGCTCAGTGATTTTACCGTCAGCAGCTTTTACGGCGATTGTATTTTTATCGACGAATGAGCCATGGCCAGTATGGATGTCGATTTTGTTTTTCTTCATTAAGAATTCGACTCCTGAGCAAGTTTGTGAGACTACCGCATTTTTTCGAGCTATCATCTGCTTCATGTCTAGCTTTAGTGAACCTACACCGATCCCATGTTCTGAGAAACTAGATTCTGCATTGTGATAGTGCTCCGAGGAGTCAAGCAATGCCTTTGATGGGATACACCCTACGTTAAGACAGGTTCCACCGAGGGTATTGTACTTTTCTATGATGGCTGTTTTCATGCCTAGCTGCGCACATCTTATGGCTGAGACATATCCTCCAGGTCCTGATCCGATTACTATTACATCGTATTCCATTATAATTACTATTTTTTTTCGACTATTCAATTTTAAATTAAAATTTATCTATTCATCAACTCAATCAAACTTTTATTGAAATTAGATATCTGATTTTTTCTCGCCACCACCCTCTACCTGGGGTCCATTGCTAGATTTTTTATTGTTGTTTCTTCTTTTGTTTGGTCTTCTTTTTTTTGCTTGTCGGCTTTCCGGATTTTGCTTACCTGCATTAGATTCGGATTTATTATTCGGTGTGCCTTCAGAATTTTGTTTTGGTTTATTGTTTCTGTTTCGGTTGTTTCTTGATTTAGGCTTTCTGCCCTTTTTGGCACCTTGGTTTGGTTTGCTATCTGAGCTCCCTTCTTCTTTATTGGTACCTTTTTGTTGGCCTTCATTGCGGGCTTTTGATCCACTTCCTGATCGATTACTTGGTTTTCTTTTTTTATTTCTTCTTTTCTTTTTCTGTAGTTCAGGCAATTCTATTTCACCCGTTACATCTTCATATTCTATTTCTTTTTCTTGTGCACTATCTATGGCCATCTGAGCGATTCTATCCACTAGTTCGTCAGGTAATTCGCCCGCCTTATTCATTTTCTGAATTACTTTAACCCGATCTTTATCTAGTGCTACAATCGGACCTCTAGATTTCTCACCTAGGTAAGCATAAAACATCAATCCTTTGAAGATATCTGTCTTAATCAACGCCGCCTTGCCTTTTTTTGTTTTTATATAATCTACCCCTTTTGGGAAATGCTTGAGCGCATCCATATAGGTATCTAACTCATAATTTAAACAACACTTCAATCGTCCGCACTGTCCTGAAAGTTTTGTTTGATTGATTGCTATATTTTGGTATCTAGCGGCGGCTGTATTTACAGATTGGAAGTCAGAAAGCCACGTACTGCAGCATAGTTCTCGACCACAAGATCCGATGCCTCCGATTCTTGCTGATTCTTGCCGAGCACCTATTTGACGCATCTCTATCTTTACTTTGAATTCTTTGGCGTAGCTTCTTACGAGTTCACGGAAATCAACTCTACCTTCTGCGGTATAATAAAAAGTTGCTTTTCTCTTATCCGCCTGATATTCGATGTCGCCTATTTTCATCTCGAGTCCAAGTGTTCTTGCGATAACTCTTGCTCTCACTAAGGTTTGTTTTTCGAGATTTCTTGCTTCACTAAGTTTTTCGAGATCTCGGATATTCGCTTTTCTAATTATTTTGAATGTGACTCGGTCTGGCTTGACCTTCTTTTTTTTCATTTGTGCTCTTACCAGCTCTCCTGACAATGTGATAATTCCACAATCCATACCACCGTCGGTTTCTACCATGACAGAGTCTCCCGTCTCAGCGTTGGTGTGTGTATTATTGTGATAGAAGTCTTTTCTTGCTCCTTTTTTGAAACTCACTTCTACGACTTTGAACTCTGTTGGGTCATGGATGTCCATTACAGATATCCAATCGTAAGTGTTTTTTTTGTTACAGCCTCCAGTCGAGCAATTTCCTTTATCTCCGCACCCTGTCGGTGTGCCTCCGCTTCCGCAGCTACTACATCCCATTTGTATATATATTTAGACGAATCCAGTGATCTAGTTTGCTATTATCTTATTGATGATCTTAGCTTCTATATTGATGATCTCTTTCATCTGGTTATGTATGCTAGATTTTCATTATTGTAAAATCTAGTTTTATTGATGTTCTATAATCGTTTCAATAAGCGACTTAGAAGACATCCTATACCTGGTAGATATTCCTGTCCACCTTGGCATTTCTCATTATTCTGCCGATAGTCATACTATCTGCTAAGAATAAGATCTTCGGATTTGCATTTCGTTCTACTGCTCCGATACAGTCATTTAGAACGGATATTATATTTTCGGTTTTAGATACATCGAGCAATTTGGTCATTTTGGAAGCAGTCTCTTTTTCTTCTTTGCTCAGTCTGATATTATCCTTACCAGTGATCAAAGAAAAGAGATATTCCCTAAAAAAGTGCAATCCGTATTCTAAAAAATTTTTTTGATTTTCTCTTCCCCATCTAGAAATTTCGGTAACCCACTGTCCGAGTTCTACTGGTTCCATCTTATATGCTATCCTCAACCATTGGAATAATGCGTCAGAATAGTTGGCATTATCTTGATTGGCTAGATGGATAGCCGCATTTAGATCTCCTGACGCCAGACCAGTAATTTGGTCGATTTCTTCTGGTACTACTTTAAGGGTTTCTGAGAGGTAATCAGATATTTCTTGATCAGAAAAGGGTGCTATTTTTAATAACTGAACTCTAGAAAGTATCGTGTTTAGAATTTGTTCTTGTTTTTCAGCTGCAAGGATGATGATTGTGTTTTCTGGCGGTTCTTCTATAAGTTTAAGTAGACGATTACCTTCATTTTTGAAGTATTCGGGCATCCACACGATTAGTATCTTGTGCTCCGCTTCAAATGTTTTTAGGCTGAGTTTTTTTACAATTTCGACGCATTCTTTTACATTGATATTTGCCTGACCATTATCTACACTTAGACTGTTTAGCCATGTGTTCATATCGAGGTAGGGGTTAGCTGCGACAGATTTTCTCCATTGGGGGAGAAAATCATTTGAGGTTACGTCTTTTCTTTGTTTGCCATCCAATTTTACAACAGGAAAAGAAAAGTGAACATCAGGATGTATGTACTTATGTGTTTTTAGACAGGCAGTACAACTACCACAACTATCTTGGTCGGATCTATTTTTACACATCAAATAGCTTGTGAATGCTAATGCTAGTGCCAGTTGACCGGTACCTGACCTACCAAGAAATAACTGCGCATGAGCAAGCTTGTCTTCTTGCACAGTTGCTATCAGGTATTTCTTTTCTGTAGATTTGCCAGGTATATCTTTAAAAAACATTAATTATTTACTTCGTTGTTTTTATAATATCTCAATTAGAACGTTATAGTATTATCATATTTACAAATATCACTAAAATAACGATAGAACTATCTACGAATTATGAAAAATTTGAATACGTGCACATTTGTTGGAGTCTAAACAACTGGGCATAAAAGCAAAAAAGGCTAGCAACGTGATGTTACTAGCCTTTAACTTATTGATTTTTATTGATTGGTTATGCTTCTGGGGCAGCTTCATCTGCGGGAGCGCCAGCTTCTTTTTCTTCAGCTGCAGCAGCTGATTTAAGTGCTCTAGGTACTTCTACTATGGCTACAGGTGTAGCGCCCGTAGTCATTAATTCCATGCCTTCTGGTACTTCGATATCTCTTACTCTTACAGAGTTTCCTAATTCCAATTCTCCAATATCAACATATAACTTATCTGTTAATTTATCTGGAGTGGTTTTTACTTTTACTTTTCTCATTTGTGAGATCAGCTTACCACCACTTTTTACACCAGGAGATTTACCTTTATATCCTACTGGAATTTCAACTTTAATCGGTGTTCCTTCGATAGTTCTTAAGAAATCTATGTGTGTGATTTCGTCAGATAATGGGTGGAATACTATATCTTTTAGTATACATGTGTAAGTCTCTCCGCCTGCAGATATTTCAGCAAGCTTAAAGTCTGGAGTGTAGACCAATGATTTCACAGATTTTGGTGTTACACTAATAGCTTGTGTAGTGCCACCTCCATAAATGATCGCTGGTACCAAACCTTCCTTTCTTACAAGTTTTGTGTTTTTCTTTCCAAACTCAGTTCTTACTTGAGCTTCTACTTTTACGATTTCCATTTGTTTAAATTTTTCCTTTGATTTGCCATCTCGTTTTTACACCGATTACAACCAATCAATTTGTTTAAAAATGATGTGTTATGATGCTTTTGATACTTCTTTTTCTCAAAAGGACTGCAAAGGTAATACTTTTTGTCGTATGATCAATTTTTCGACTGACTAGATTTAGTTAATTGATCAAGTTCTAGTTATTGTTTAGAACATTATTTTTTTGCTACAGCTTATTTTCAAACTTGATAATTATTTTGTTCCATATTTTGTTTTTTGTAACGATCTACGTAATTGATCGAGATTGATCTAGAAAAAGGTTTATCTTTTAATTCATTGAATTACTACACAAACGACTCTTTTTGAAGGTTTAAGGAATATAATGTATTGCTGAGAGCATTTG
>CALLMH010000031.1 GCA_938007965.1 uncultured Saprospiraceae bacterium
CCAGCCAAATGTAGTGATGACAGCGACACCATCAGGCTTAAATTATCTATGGGAAGATGGGAGCACAGGATCAACAAGAACAGTAAATACATCAGGCGAATACACCGTCACAGTAACGGATGGCAATGGATGTAGCGACATAGCGAGTACTACAATAGGAACAGATCTTACCCCACCGAATGCTAGTATAGAACATGATGGTCCAATAACTTGTGACAATCCTACAGTAAGCTTAACTGCAAGTCCTTCGGGAATGAATTATCTGTGGTCGAATGGTGCTACATCAATGTCAATAGATGTAATGAATCCAGGTGAATATTCTGTGACGATTACTGGTCCAAATGGGTGTACAGACATAAGTGAAGCTACTATATCTGAGATTGTACCTGCTACTATTACACTTGATGGACCCAACGAAATATGTATTGGTGAGACGGTTTCATTTATGCCCAATTCAGGTGGAAGTTGGTCTAGTAGTGATGAGTCAGTAGCTATAATTTCTAATGATGGTAACGCAGTCGCTCTATCTGGAGGATACTCCATATTTACCTTTACTACAGAGACAGGAGGGTGTACATCAATTTCTGATACAATATTCGTCAGTCCAGAAATGTCCATTACGATTGATTACATCGGAGGAGTTTGTCTTACTGATGATTCTCAACTTGGAGTAAATATTACAGGGGGAACACCCGACTATACCTATTCTTGGACAGGGCCTAACAATTTTGCGGCTACTGATTCTATTATTGATATACAAGAATCTGGTAATTACTATGTTACTATTACGGATGCCTTTGGTTGTGAAGAATCTACTTCTGGATATGTATATCAAGCTTATGATGCATTTATACTTACACTGGAATCAGAAGTTTGTGAAGGTGAGACGGTAGATTTGGCCGTGAATTCTGAAACTGCCGAAACTTATTTATGGAGTGCCAATGCAGGGAGCAGTACACTTTCTTCTGTGACCGTCACACCGACTGTTCCAGCAAGTATCTATACTGTAACTATAACCAATGATCAGGGATGTGAGGCGGAAGCAACCATTACTATTGATGTAAACGCCAAAACTGAAGTAAATGTCACGGGTAGTACCTCAATCTGCGAAGGAGAAACGACAACTTTATCACCTTCATCGGGAGGGACTTGGAGTAGCGCTAATAATGACATAGCTACAGTGACACCGGAGGGTATAGTTACTGGTATTATGGAAGGTAGCGTTAGCTTTATCTTTACGGATAGTATCAATGAATGTAATTCGGATCCTACGGAGTTGATTACAATAATAGGACTTCCTAATCCTGTATTTACAGGCCCAACTTTTCTTTGCGAAGGAGAATTTACATCAATCTCGCCTTCGAGTGGGGGAGAGTGGACAAGTAGTGATACCAGTATTGCTACGATCTCAAACGATGGATCTATCACCGCTGTAAGTGAAGGAAATGTAACATTTACCTTTACAAATACGAGTACAAATTGTACTTCTAATATGAGTGCACCACTTACGATATATCCAGTATATACCGTCGAAATCACGGGTGATACTGATATTTGCGAAGGCGAGAATACATATCTATCACCTACTTCTGGAGGAGTATGGACGAGTAGTGATACCAATGTAGCTACCATCAATAATATAGGAGTTGTTACTGGAGTTGGGAATGGAACAGCTTATTTCACTTTCGAAAGTAATTATAATTGTACATCTCCTCAATCTCAGACCATCACAGTTTCAGAATATACTGATATGGTCATCAGTGGACCTACAGAAGTATGTGAAGATGAATCTGGTACTTTAGTGTCAGATGTACCAAACGGACAATGGTCTAGTAGCAATAGTTCTTTACTAGAGATTGATCCAATATCAGGAACATTTAATGCACTTGCAGAAGGTTCTGTAACGATCACATATACTCAAGATTCGGATCTGTGTATTAATGATGCTACTTATGAAATATCAATCAATGAAAAACCAACAGTAAATATCACTGGGTCTATTTCGATTTGTATAGGAGATGAATCTAACGTGGTAAGTTCACTTAGTGGAGGTGCTTGGTCATCTACAGATGCTCTAGTAGCTGTAGTTTCAGAAGATGGATCAGTCGTCGGCGTTAGTGCTGGACAAGCTGCATTTATCTATGAGTCGTCCAATGGGTGCTTCTCTGATACCTCAGCACTTATTACTGTCAATCCTGCGTTGACGGTGGATATTCTATTTAGTGGAGGGCTTTGTTTAGAAGATGATACTCAACTGACGGCCGATGTCGAAGGAGGCTCACCTGGCTTTACTTATCAGTGGACAGGTCCTGGAGGATTTAGTTCTTCTGATGCGATCATAGATGTACCATTGAGTGGAACATATAGTGTCTTAGTCACAGATTCTATGGGTTGTACCGAGAGTAGTAGTGCATTTATTTATGAGAGATATGAGCCTTTTATTTTCACATTGAATACAGAAATCTGTGAAGGTGAAGATGTAACACTAGGTATCAACGGTTCTAATGAAGGAACATATCAATGGAGTACGAATGCTGGGGGAGGAACTACTCAGAGTGTCACTGTCACTCCACCGATTCCTTCTGCGACTTACTTGGTAACAGTTACAAATAATATAGGATGTACGACAGTCGCTACTGCAGTAATAGATGTCAACCCTACACCAATCATATCCCTTACTGGAGAAAATGATATCTGTGTTGGTGGTACCACTACATTGTCAGCATCATCGTCTGGAACGTGGGTATCAAGTAATTACTCTATTGCATCTATTGATAATAATGGAGTAGTCACAGGCGTAGGTCCAGGTACAGCGGTATTTACATTTAGAGATGATGTCTCTGGATGTTACTCCGATGATTCAGAATCAGTAACTATTTTATCTAATACACCACTGACCATTTCAGGTCCGGATGACTTGTGTATAGGTACTTCAGAGACAATGAATGCATCTGAATCAGGAGGTACATGGACTTCTTCGAATGATGCAGTAGCTATTGTTGACTCTATTACAGGTATAGTTACCCCTTTATCAGCGGGTACGGTTGATATTAATTACTCCATGCCAGATGATCTATGCTTTGACCAAGGTGTTAAAACTATCGTTATCAGAAATCTACCATTCGTCAATGTGAATGGGTCATCCTTGATATGCGAAGGAGATATTACATATTTAGTCCCTTCTTCGGGAGGTACATGGGTTAGTGATGATGAGTCTATAGCCACTGTATCTAATATTGGTATAGTTACGGGCGTATCGGGTGGATCAACGTCTTTCACATTTACATCCGACTTTGGATGCGTGTCAGAATTAGCTTCTCCTATTACGGTAGTTGCTCAACCTCAGATATCGGTTTCAGGTCCTACTGAATTATGTATTTTTGAATCTACTACTCTTATTTCTAATGTAGGTGGATTATGGATCAGTAGCAATACACAAGTTGCCTCTGTCAGTAGTCAAGGTGTAGTAGTCGCGAATAGAGAAGGAGTAGCGGATTTCACTTTTGTGGAATTTACAAATGGATGTCAAGCTTCTTCACAAATTAGAATTACAGTCAATGAGACTCCAAGTATAAATGATTTGAGTACTCCTATGATTTGTATCGGCGAAACTGCTAGCATCACACCTTCCTCTGGTGGGTATTGGAATAGCAGTGATACCTTGGTCGCTACGATTACTGATGATGGTACTATTACAGGAGTCGGTCCAGGAGTTGCAATGTTCACATATACGGATGCTATTAGTGGATGTAGCTCCATATCATCTAACCCGATTACAGTAGAAGGTAGCCCTACAATTATATTACCAGCATCGACCAATTTGTGTGTAGGTGAGGCGGCTAACATACTACCAGCTACGGGAGGAGTCTGGACTACTTCTAATGTATCCGTAGCTACAATTGATAATCAAGGCAACATCATGGGAGTAGCTCAGGGATCTGTCTATTTTACCTTTACCAACTCTAGCACTGGCTGTTCATCAGATCCTAGCGCATTATTTACGATAAGTAACCCTACGAACTCAAGTATAACTGGACCTAGTGGTTTATGTATTGGAGAGACTGCCACATTGATGAGTGATGATCTAGGAAATTGGTCTAGTAGTGATCCTACTATAGGGAATGTTACAAATACGGGACAATTCTCAGCGATCGGTCCAGGGATAGTCACCATCACATTGACGACCTTTGATAATTGTAAAGAAAATCCTACCATCGACATACAGGTTAATCCAGCACCGATCACGAATTTCATAGGTGCTAGTGCATTATGTATTGGGAGTACGACTAACCTATCTCCTTCAACTGGAGGTACTTGGACAAGTAGCGACGAAAGTGTAGCCACGGTAACCGATCAAGGATTAGTTACTGCAATCTCTGAAGGGAATGCACAGTTTACTTTTACCGACTCAAATAGCACATGTACAGCTACAAATTCTACATTGCTAAATGTATTTGAGGATCCAGAAATTCTCATAACAGGAGATTCAGAAATATGTATTGGAGGAACTACAAATCTATCTCCATCGACTGGTGGATTATGGATCAGTACCAACGATCAGGTAGCTAGTATTACGAATGCGGGAGTCGTTACAGCTATATCTCCGGGACAAGCTACATTTTTATTTACTGAAACTATCTCAGGGTGTACTTCTGCATACTCTAACCCTGTCACTGTATTGCCAAAACCTAGCGCAGTTATAACTGGCGCGAGTCAACTCTGCATCGGAGAGACATCTACACTGTTATCTTCTGCGGATGGGAGTTGGGTAAGTACTAACCCGTCAGTAGCTTCTGTTACCGAAGAAGGGGTAGTTACAGCTATTTCTCAAGGATTGGCGAGATTTACATTTATTTCAGATGCTGGGTGTACTTCAAATAATACGAGTCCTATCATAGTGAATGGGTCGCCGAGTATTTTGATGTTAGATACTGATTTATGTATCGATGAATCGACGCAGCTATCTCCATCTACTGGAGGAACTTGGACATCTTCGGATGAATCTATAGCTACGATTACAAATTCAGGAATAGTAACAGGAATATCAGGAGGAACCGTAAGTTTCGTTTTTACAGATTCCTCTACAGGCTGTGTTTCTACTCAATCAGATCTTCTGACAGTAAACGATCCACCAGTAATAGGATTAAATGGACCAGCAGAAATATGTGCAGGAACTACTACCAACTTAACACCGACATCTGGTGGTACATGGATTAGTCTTGATCCTGCTATCGCAGCTATCGATAATGATGGTATAGTAACTGGTATATCTGCTGGTAATGCAAGATTCTTGTTTACGGAGATTAATTCAGGATGTACTTCTGATACGAGTGATATCGTTTCGGTATTGGATGGTGTGGAATCTATTTTCACTGGGAATTCTGAAATTTGTATAGGAGATACTTCTTATATAAGTCCATCCACAGGTGGAACTTGGATGAGTACGGATGAGTCTGTCGCTACGATCACGAATCAAGGTATGATCATTGGTATCTCTCAAGGTATAGTTCAATTCGAATATAATGGCTCAGGGACTAATTGTACATCGTCTATAAGTAGCATATTTACTGTAAATGGTGCTCCATCAGTAACAATAGAGGGTCCGAATCAGATATGTGTAGGAAGCACAACTCAGGTGTCCACAGGATCTGCGGGAACATGGATCAGTCTTCAGCCAAATGTAGCATCTATAGATGAAGATGGATTAGTAACAGGTTTGATGAGTGGTATTGCCAATTTCGCATTTATAGATTCAATCACGGGATGTACGTCTGATGGAAATACAAGTATTGAAGTATTTAGTAGTACCCAAATAGAATTTTCAGAATCATCTGAGGTATGTGTAGGGTACAATATACAAATGCTTCCATCATCAGGTGGTACGTGGATTAGTCTAGACCCAAATGTAGCTACGATTACAAATTCTGGATTAGTAACAGGAAAAGCGGCCGGCAAGACTACATTCCAATTTACGAATGCGGTGACTGGTTGTATTACCAGCGATCTTACAAAAATAGTATCTGTCAATAATTGTATCAATCATGACTTCAATGTAACTCTTGTGAATCAGGGAGTAAGTGGTAATTTGAGTACGAATGATAATATGTCTGAAGGGACATCATATAGTGCTATATACCAAACGGTAGAAAAACCTGAAGGTAGTCTTGTAACACTTAATATTTCTCCTGACGGTACTTACATATTCAGTGGAAATAGGCCTGGGAATTATTTATACAAAATTCCAGTTTGTGCAGCTGGTCAACTGGTGGGTTGTCCGACAAGACTATTGGAGATCACTGTACTGGATGATGTATATTCGAAAGGTAATTCTGCCGCTAATTTGGATATAGCCACAGTATATACGAGCACGGATAGTTCGTCGCATTCTTCACCTCATATTTTGGACGTAATTTCGAATGATAGATGCGTCTTCACAGGTGGATGTAATCTGGATAATGCTTCGGTATCTATTGTCACAGCTCCAAAACATGGTACTGCATCAGTGGATGTATCGGGTAATATTTTGTATACTTCAGAAGTGGGGTATATCGGGTACGATTCGATATACTATCAAACATGTATCGATGAAAATAGTGACTGTAATACATCATGGCAAATAATATCAGTGAAAAAATCGAATGCTGATAACTCTGTAGTTGGCGGTGATGATTTTAATTATACACTCGTTGGTATGCCTGTAAGTGGGAATGTACTTCTTAATGATAGAGATCCAGAAGGTGATACAATTACTGTTGTTCCACAAGGTTCATTGATGGTGCCTATCACAGTAGATGGGGGTAGTTTTTTCATTGATGAATCAGGAGACTATACTTTTACTCCAGACGCTAACTTTAGTGGTAATTCGGAAATAATATATACATTATGTGATGATAATTCGAATACAACATGCAGGAATGCAACTTTACACATTTTAGTTTTCGACGATATTTCGCTGAAAATACGTGTGTATTTGGAGGGAGCTCTTATGAATAATGGAAATGAGACAACATCGGAAGGGAAGCCTATGATGCGTGATAACCTTAGGTTAAATCCGTTTACAGGAGAAAATTGTATTCCATCGCATGATCCTTATTCTATCGCGTTTAGTACATTCAGTAGTTTGCCGAGTAAGTATAACCATCTAGGTCCACATTCGATGACTGAGAATACATCCATTTCGAATGTCGAGGGAGTCATGAGTGTTACAGGTGATAATGCTATTGTAGATTGGATTCATGTAGAATTGAGATCGAAAGATGATATGACTGAAGCCTTTGCTTCTAGAGCTGGATTAATACAGAGAGACGGTGATATTGTAGATCTAGATGGAGTAAGTCCGTTAAGGTTCCAAGGTACAAACGTAGATAGTTTCTATGTAGTTGTAAAACATAGGTCACATCTAGGTGTGATGTCTCAGAAGGTACATTTTGGTGAATTCATAGACTTTACAGATAATGACTTCCCTCTATTTGACTTTGGCACGACTAAAAACGATGGTTTTGATTACTCAGGACTAGCTATGAAAGAGAATTATCAATCTGGTTATAGAGCATGCTGGGCAGGAGATTTAGATTCTAACGGAAAGATTAAATTTTCTGCTCCTAGTGATGATCAAGTATTCATATATCAAGATGTGCTTTTCTCATCGCCTCAGTTTTTGATCAATTATGATTTTGCATTGGGTTATTATACAGGTGATTTTGATATGAATGGAAAGGCAAAATATGAGAATCCTAATGACGATAAAAATCATCTATTTGCTCAATTACTGTTCTATCCATTAAATACTAATTTCTTATCAAATTTTGATTTCTTTATTCAACAAGTGCCAAAAGCTGAATAGTAGAAAACGAAATTTATTATACTCACTTAAGGGATCATTCTTTCATAGAATGGTCTCTTTTTGTTTTATGGCCTTCATTGATTAGGACTTTTCTATAAATGGATTGTTCATATTTGTTTTCTCATAAAAATATTGAATTCTGATTAATATTTCAATAAATGTAAAGTAGGTGTCATTTGTATGTTTTGTTTAGTAAGGTGACTGTCATTTGGTGTGAGGGTTTGACTGTAAGTGACTGATTTATAATAGATTTGCCCGATATAATGCATGCCCTAAATAAACTTTTATAGGTTCGGAAATGAGCGTCCATAAGCGTGACTTTTAATTTCAATAGAGTCTAACAAATTGATCGAGAAGTAGAAAGAATAATAAACCTGAAAACTTCTTATACAATGTGTTTTTTACCTAAAATGGGTGGAACACAATATTTGGAAAGTCAAAAATAGGAGAATGCAAATTTTTAAAAACACCCTAACTTTTATAATGATTACAAACGTAATTGATAAGTTCCTTAATGGAAAACTTCAAAGGCTTTCGTATAGAAATTCATTTTGTTTTTTACTATGCTGCTTTGTGACTCTATTACCATCATCAGGTTTATATAGTTATGATGATGGTTCACGAAAATATTCAAATGATATACTCGAGACTGGTACATCGATTGAAACTACTTTCGTCGAATATGTAGAAGATCATTCTGATAAGATTATTTTAGAGAATTCAAATCCAGCAATGTATTGTGCTTCGTCAAGTGGAAATTCTACTTACGAGTATATAGGTAATGTTGTATTGGAGAATATTAATAATAATTCTGGAGCGACAAATTATTCTGATTTTACAGCGATAAGCACAGATCTTGATGCAGGCGAATCATACAGTATTGTTATCAGTCCCACATGGTCAGGTACTAAATATAATGAAGGTTACGGTGTTTGGATAGATTTTAATGGAGATTTAGATTTTGAAGATGCTGGGGAGCAGATAGTTTCAATTGCCCCAAATCAAAATAGTACCAATACAGCTACATTTACTGTGCCTAATGGTGCGATAGCGGGTTCTAATAGGATGAGGGTATCTATGAAATATAATGGAATTCCTTCCTCATGTGAAAATACATTTCCTTACGGTGAGGTAGAGGACTATACAGTTAATATTATATCTGAAAATTTTGCAGAAATATGTGATAATGGCATCGATGATGATGGAGATGGATTAGTAGATGCAAATGATCCTGATTGCTCGGATTTGTGTGCACTAGAATGTGCCAATCCCTATGTATTTAATTGGTACGATGGCTCAGATGGTTATCAATGGCCCATAACAAATGGAGAAGCTCTTGTTTCAAATATTTATACCATTTCAGGCGATTTGGGCGATTACAATGTTACGGTAACATTGAATAACCCCGATGGTCAGAATATTGATTTCTCGAATTGTACCTCAATACCCGATGCAGCTTATACAGCAACGTGTAGTGACCCAAATGGAAATACTGAATGTGATGGTGACCCTAATACTACAGATACGCAATTTACTTATGGCTGTTCCTTTTTGACATTTGGTATTACATCAGATAATAGTGATCAGATTACATCAATAACTTATGATTTTGAATACCCAGTCTACTTGTGTGATTTTGAAATTGGAGATATTGATTTTTCACCGGCATCTAATCCTGCATTGACCAGTTACCAAGATGAAGTAGATGTGGTAGCGGATAGCATGGGTATGCCAGTCGTTCTTTCTGCCATTACAGGTTCGGCGGTAGAAGTATTCAATAATAACTCTTCTAATATCAAGTTGCTTGCTGATTATGACAATGTATCAGGTGGTGACGTGTTGCCTACAGATCCTAGAGGCCATGCGAATATTTCATCATTAACCAAAATGACTTCTATAACATTTACATATTCTAATGGACCTGAAGATGACGGACTTAGTGATGATCATGCTATTAGATTAGCCGGGTTTCAATTTTGCCCTGAGCCAAGAGAAATCTGTGGAAACGGAATCGATGATGATGGTGATGGATCTACAGATGAAGATGATTTAGAATGTTATGATTGTCAAGACGGGATATTAGTTAATCCTGGTTTTGAAAATGAATTGGCACCATGGGATAACTACAGCGGAACAGCCACTATAGAACCAGAGTCTAATGGAAACAACGTCGCAGTCATATCAGGAGGAAGTGGAGGTATTCGCCAAGATGTAAACATAGCGGCAGGTGACAGTATATCCTTATCATTCTACGCTAAAAAATCTGGAAGTACTTCGGTCAGTTCAGGTATATCATTCTACGATGCTAATAACAATCTCATTGGAAATGAAATTACAGAAAATGTAGTCAGCAATGATTATATGAAATATGAACTAGAAGCAATAGCACCAGCTAATACAGCATATGTAAGTGTATTTGCTCTTAAAGATAATGCCACAGGATCAGCTTTTTTTGATGGATTCTGTCTAGAAGCAAAGACTGATCCGTGTTACGGTATTGATCCTACAATTACTAGTTCTAGTGATAATACCATATGTATAGGATCGACTATAGGTCTGAGTACGTCTACCACAGGTACCTGGACGAGTAGTGATGAAGATATTGCAACGGTTTCTTCATCAGGTGCAGTGACAGGGGTGTCAGCAGGAACTGCGACGATCACTTTTGTAGCTGATGCTAACGATTGTGCACTTTCGGCAAATATAGATATAACCATAACGAATAAACAATCAGTAACTATAACAGGCGATGATACATTATGTGAAGGCAATACGACCACACTATCCACATCGGCCGGAGGAGGTACATGGTCAAGTGCAAACACGAATATTGCAACAATCAACTCATCAGGAACGGTTACAGCAGTCAGCACTGGAATAGTTCTGATCAGCTATAATCACCCTTCGAATTCTTGTTCAGAAAATTCTAGTTTTACAATAGAAGTGTCTGATACACCTTCTGTATCAATAACTGGAGATACTGAAATATGTGTAGGCGAAACTACTTCGATTTCAACAACAGTTACGGGAGGATTTTGGACAAGCTCTGATAGTAATATCGCCATAGTGTCATCTTCTGGATCAGTATCTGGTATCGCTCCTGGTACAGTTACATTCTACTATACGACAGGAGACGATTGTACTTCTGAGCACACGGGAAGTATTACTGTGACACCAGATGTATCGGTTAATATTGATTTCAATGGATCAGAATGTCTTACTTCTGATTCGCAATTGTCGGCTATGGTTACTGGTGGGACATCAGGGTATACATACGCTTGGACAGGGCCAGATGGGTTCACAGGTAATGCACAGACAATAGATATCTCTTTAGATGGTAATTACTATGTTACTGTTACAGATAGCAAGGGATGTACAGACGCTACTACAGCATTTGTATATGAATCTTATGAGCCATTTATATTTGCATTGAATACAACAGTATGCGAGGGAGATCCAGTCACCTTATCAGTAGATGGTGTAAGTGCAGCTGGGTATCAGTGGAGTGCAAGTGCTGATAATGCGACTTCCCAATCTGTGACCGTAACACCATCCGTACCTAGTTCTAGTTACACAGTTACAGTTACGAATTCGATAGGATGTACTACGGAAGCTACTGCAACTATCATGGTAGATCCTAAGCCGATAGTAAGTATATCTGGATCTACAGACTTATGTGTAGGCGAATCAAGTCAATTGTCTCCTGAATCAGGAGGAGAATGGACAAGTGCTAATCCTAATGTAGCAACAGTTACAAATGAAGGAGTAGTAACAGCTGTAGGCAACGGATCTACTAGTTTCACTTTCAAAAGTAATGCTACAGGATGCTTCTCTGATCCAACAGGAAATATCAATGTTGGTGCGAATGGAACAGTAACCATCACTGGTGATAGTCAAATTTGTTTTTCGGATACACCAACACTGAATGCGAGCGTAGCTGGAGGGACTTGGAGTAGTGCAGACGAGAGTATCGCTACTATAGACGTCAATGGAGTAATAACACCGCAAGGACAAGGAACAACTACAATATTATATGATGTCACATCAGGAGGTTGTTATGATGATGGATCATATACCATTACGATTAATAACGATCCAAGTATTTCAATAAATGGATCTGCTACCATCTGTGAAGGTGATAATACTTTCGTAAATTCTTCAGTAAGTGGCACTTGGTCTTCATCAGACGAATCAGTAGCTACGATTTCTAACTCTGGAGTAATCACAGGAGTAAGTGGAGGAACTGCAATCATATCCCTAGAGACAAGTGTTGGATGTACATCTAGTCTTAATGAACCGATAACAGTTATAGACAATCCTTCGGTATCCTTATTAGGACCAGCTGAACTGTGTATAGACAATACGACTACATTATCACCGTCTACTGGAGGGGTTTGGATCAGTAGCAATAATAATGTTGCCAGTGTCAATAACGTCGGTCTAGTTACAGCTAAGGATGTAGGAACCGCTACATTTACTTTTGTAGAGTCATCAAATGGTTGTATCTCCGATGAGGTTATCGGGATCACAGTATATGACACACCAACAATTAATGGATTAGAAGACTCAGATATATGTATTGGGACAAGTACGTCTATCACTCCATCTAGTGGTGGAACATGGGAGAGTACAGATGAATCAGTTGCTACAATCACTGATGATGGTGTGATCACAGCGGTAGGATCTGGTACAGTAAGATTCGTATTCACAAGTAATGCTACCGGGTGTAAATCAGATTTATCGGCTCCATTAGCAGTTAATTCTGGACCTGTGATTGATTTTACTGGGCCAACAGAAATATGTGAGGGCGAACAAACTAATATATTACCATCATCAGGCGGTCAATGGTCTAGTACCGACGTCACAGTAGCGATAATCTCCTCTAGTGGAGTTATCACTGCAATGGGACCTGGAACTGTATCATTTATCTATACGAATAATTCTACAGGATGTTCTTCTGATCCTTCAGAAATATTGACTGTAAATGATCCTACAGGAATCTCATTAAATGGACCTAGTGATATATGTATTGGAGAAGCGACGAGTATCTTACCTTCTTCTGGTGGGACTTGGTCTAGTAGTAATAGTAGCATAGCATCAATTTCAAACTCTGGTATAATAACAGGTCATAATCCTGGAATAGTAACGTTTACTTTTGATAGCAATACTGGATGTACATCAGACGCATCTGCATTGGTCACAGTACTAGCAAGTCCAATAACTTCATTTGACGGGCCTTCAGAGATATGTATAGGATCTACGACCAATCTACTGCCCAATACAGGAGGTGAATGGATATCTTCGGATACAAATGTAGCAACAGTAAGTAACAATGGATTAGTCACAGCGGTAGGATTTGGAACTGCTCAATTTACATTTACTGATAACAACACGGGATGTCAAAATAATACAGACGAGACACTAAGTGTATATAATAAACCTGTTCCAGTGATAAGTGGAGACGATGAGATTTGTATCGGATTTTCTACATTTTTGACTCCAAGTACTGGAGGAGTATGGACATCTAGTAATACGAGCGTAGCCATCATAGCTTCTAATGGACAGGTCACTGGAATATCTCCAGGTACAGCGACATTCACATTTTATGAGACGGGATCAAACTGTGTATCTGATCCATCTGATCCGATAACTGTATTAGAGAAAGCTCCTGTATCTATCACTGGAGACAATACTATATGTGTAGGAGAAACAACTACTGCATCGCCGAATACAGGCGGTAGCTGGATTAGTGACAACGAAGAAGTCGCTTCGATTACAGAAAATGGCGTGATAACTGGAATTACGCAAGGAATAGCAAAGTTTACATTCATATCAGATGGAGGATGCGAATCCAATCAAACATCACCGATAATCGTATACGGACCTCCTTCAGTATCTATCAGTGGTTCTGATCAGGTATGTATAGGAGAAGAGGCTCAGTTGCTACCTACATCAGGGGGTACATGGTCAAGTTCTAATCCTTCGATCGCCACGATTACTGATCAAGGTATAGTTACTGCAATATCGTCTGGAACAGTAAACTTTATATTTATCGATGGAAATACAGGATGTGCATCTGATCCATCGAATGATCTCACCATCAGCCCAGTACCAAATACAGGATTAAATGGACCATCAGATATATGTATCGGAAGTACTACATTCTTGACACCAAGTACAGGAGGTATATGGACCGCACTGGATCCAAGTATTGCTACTATTCAGAATAATGGACAAGTATCAGGGATATCTCCGGGTAATGCAAGGTTTGTATTTACTCAGCTGAATACAGGGTGTGTGTCTGAAGAGAATAATGCGATTACAGTATTAAGTGGACCATCAACAAACTTTACTGGACCATCATCTATATGTATAGGTGAGACTACTAATATATCATCACCAAATGCAGGAACATGGGAAAGTACAAATCCATTAATTGCTACAATTAGCAATACTGGATTAATCACTGGAATATCGTCTGGTTCAGTTCGGTTCAGATTTACAGAATCTGTCTCTGGATGTAAGTCAGACTTAAGTGAGACCTTAACTGTAAATGGACCACCGACAGTATCAGCTTCTGGTAACTCGATAGTATGTATCGATTCTGAAACTACCCTTAGTCCAAATACTGGAGGAACATGGGAGAGCCTCACTCCAAGTGTTGCTACTACAACAGCCGATGGTATCGTGACAGGAGTATCAGAAGGAGTAGCTTACTTCATGTTTACTGATGATTTGACAGGGTGTGAGTCCGACGGGACATTAAGTATCACTGTAGCCTCGGAATTAGATGTGCAAATCACAGGAGATGATAATGTATGTACTGGATATACCACCACATTACAACCTACCACAGGAGGTACTTGGATTAGTAATAATCCTGCTATCGCTTCGGTATCCAACTTCGGAGTCGTTACTGGTAAAGCTCCTGGGATAGTCACATTTACATTCGTAGATTCGAGTAATGGATGTTCGGCAGGAGGAACTACAGCTCCGATTACAGTAAATAATTGTATCAATCATGATTTCAACGTAGCGCTAGTAGATCAGACTATCTTAGGCAATGTAAGTACAAATGATAATATCTCAAGTGATGCACTGTATAGCAATATCACTCAGACATTAGAAAAACCATCATCGAGCTTGCCTCAGTTGACAATAGCGCAAGATGGTACGTATACCTTTGTAACTAATAAGCCAGGTAAATATTTATATAAAGTTCCAGTATGTCTTCTTCCAATGGTTTCAGGATGCCCTGGAGCATTTTTAGAAATCAATGTATTGGACGATGTATATGGTCAGAGTAATCCACTGAGTAATTTAGAATACACGACTACATTTGCAGCCACCGATAATTCACTCGCTGGTAATACCATCACTATTGATGCATTAGCGAATGATGACTGTGTAGTGACTGCGGGTTGTGAATTAGATAATTCTACGCTTACAATAACAGATTTGCCAGGAAATGGAAATGCGATAATAACGAGCGAAGGCCTGATATCGTATACATCTGATGCAGGATTCATAGGCCAAGACACTATACAATATGAAATATGCGAAAGCGAAGGCAACTGCAGTGAAACTTTTCAAGTGATAACGGTAAATGCTCCAAACGCTCTTAACACGGTAGTAGCGGCGGATGATTTCGCTTATACACTTACTGGAGTATCAAAATCAGGAAATGTAATGTCGAATGATTCAGATCCAGAGAATGATGATATCATGGTAACTCAACAAGGTTCATTGATGAGTCCAATAGTTATATCAGAGGGATCTTATTATATAAATTCTGACGGTAGCTACGAGTTCATTCCGAATGAATCATTTAGCGGTGCATTAGATATTATATATACAGTTTGTGATGATAACATCGATATTGCATGTACGAATGCTACACTACATATACAAGTGTTTGACGATATTTCATTGGCGATTAGAGTTTACTTGGAGGGATCTTTGATGAATAATGGAAATGAGATTTCAAAAGATGGGAGACCACTGATGAGAGATGGATTGAGAGTAAGCCCATTTACAGGGCTTAATTATATACCATATTTAGATCCATATTCTAATTCCAACGAACTATATGATGATACTGCTTCGAAATTTGTGAAAATGGGACCTGGATTACTTCCAGAGAATATGGTGATTTCTGATCCGATGAGTGTATTCTCAGTATCAGGAGATAATGCGATAGTGGACTGGGTACATGTAGAGTTACGTGACAAGAATGATAATACAGCCACTATAGCAACTAGATCAGGATTATTGCAGAGAGATGGAGATATAGTAGACCTTGATGGTACGAGTGCATTGAGGTTTAAAGGGGTCAATGTTGATAGCTTCTATGTATGTGTAAGACATAGAACGCACCTCGGAGTAATGTCTAGTAAAGTGAAAAATGGAACGCTTGTAGATTTTACAGTGCCTACTACACCAACATTTAACTTTGGTACTACACTTTCAAATGGATATGACTATACTGAACTCGCTCAGAAATCAACAGTCAAAAACGGATATCTTGCACTATGGGCAGGTGATTTTAATTCGGATGGTCAATTGAAATTTACAGAGCCTGCGAGTGATATTAATATACTCTATGGTAATGTTCTATTTACATCGCCAGAGTTTTTAATTAATTATGATTTTACGTATGGATATTTTAGAGGTGATTATAATATGGATGGAAAAGCAAAATATGCCAATCCAAATGATGATAGGAACTTTTTACAAGGACAGATTATCTTCCACCCATTAAATGTCAATTACATATCTAACCTAAATGGTGCGATACAACAAATACCTTAAGCAAAGCATAAACATATAAATTAAAGTTTTGAGAGCGATTCGGATACAACCGAATCGCTCTTTTATTATGCCTACTCCTTACCATCTAGAATAGTATAGTGATAAGTGGTTTACATATGAAACCTTAATCAGTTCTGGTGATCGAGAATACCTTTAAGTTTGCATTTAATAGAAAGTCATCTTCATATTAAATCATTTCCGATTTTAGATTTAATATATAAGTAATTGATGTCTTTATTCATTGAGCCTAATTATAATCTAGACTTAATGCAAATTTTATGGGAAACACCTTTAATTAACATATGAACTACTTCACAAATTTTGCATTGCTTATCCCAAATAAGCAATTAAGAATAATAGGAATATTATCAATAGCATTTGTTTTGTGTTGTGTAACACACAACGGGTTTGGGCAGTCTTTTGGTGACGAATACGCCTCCGTATATACTGAGGAGGTCATGGACTATTCGTACCAAAATACAGACAAAACAGTACCCTTAGCTTTAGTAAATCTAAGATCCGAAGTTGGATACATTAGTCCAGAAATCTGTGATGATGGAATAGACAATGATGATGATGGTTTTATAGATTGCGCCGATATAGATTGTGGATTTGTAGAGAATAGAGAATTTGATAATGGAACTGATTTTTGGTACAATTATAACTATGATACAAATACGTCAACTTTTACAATAGATCAATCTTCTGTATTGTCAGGTGTCAATTCTGCGTATATTGATATTACAAACACGAGTGGTACCGACTGGCATGTCCAATTGGCGCAAGCTGGATTTAGCGTAGAGGATGGTAAGACATATGAAATTCTCTTTGATGCGAGGGCTACTGCAAATAGACCAATCATGGTTTCTACGCAATTGGATAAGGCCCCTTGGACCTTAGTATCTAGTCAAAGTTTTAATATTACAACCTCTTCTGAATCTTATAGCTATTTTTTTACATCGGGTAGTACATTTACAGACGAAGTTACCCTGATCTTCAATCTTGGCGAATCTTTAGAAAATGTATGGATTGATAATGTACAGCTAAAAGAAGTTTGCCTTGTTTGTGAAGCAGATGCGGGACCTGATCAATCACAATGTCAAAACGCAATATTTGATGTACAAGCAAATACCCCATTAGGCGCGACAGGGCAATGGTCTGTAGTTAGTGGATCTGCAACATCATATAATGGGTGGCATAACCCGATAAATACTTTTACAATACCTACAGGTGTCACTACACTTGAATGGACCGTTACAGATGGCGATACATGTACAGTATTTGATGAAATCACATTGTCCAATACATCAGATTGCTCTATAGAATGTATTGATCCACTGAACTACAGCGGTGATATCGAAGATAATGGAAATGCAACTAATTTTAATTTGGACTTCCTTGGATCGCCTGCACTACTTATTGATGGAGATAACAATCCCGCAGGATGGGCTCAGAGATATGGACCTTCAATTCCAGATACAGTTAACTTTAATGCAGCATTCTATATCCAGACAAGTAGTGCGCATAGTGGCAATCATATGATCTATCTGAAAGGAACTGATTATTGCCTGTCTCCCCTAACAATAAACTCTAATATTACATGCGGTAAAACGTATAAATTTGCATTATGGGCATCGGCCTTTACACATTCAGGAACTCAATCCGATGCGCCTTTAGCGATAGAGGCTTCTCTAGGGAACAATGATGATAATCCTCCCAATATTTTTCTAAAAAAAGAGGTAATGCTTCCTGCCAGTAATTTATTTTCAGATTTGAATTGGAATCACTACGAATTTGAGGTTACAGTTCCAGATAATGGATACGAATATGTTGATTTTCTTCTCACATCTATGAGTAATGACCACGGAATATTTATTGATGACGTATGTGTTACAGAAATATCTTCAGGTTCCGATGCTTTAGCGGGTGCGGATATGCTCAATTGTGAGAATTCATTTGATCTACAGGCAAATACACCTCCGACTGGTTACTCTGGTTCTTGGAGTGCTGTAAATGGTTCAATGAGTTTTACAAACAGTAATAGCCCTGATACTGATGCGACAATTACATCTGGAAATGTAGCTACCGCTAGATGGACGGTTACAGATGGTTCATGTTCTTATTTTGATGATGTCGTATTGAGTTATAGCTCAGTGCCTGGACTAGAAGTGACTGATGGAGAAGTATGCCAAGGAGGGACAACAGATATCTCAGTTATAGGTTGTACTGGTGATGTACTGTGGAGTACGGGAGAGACTACGGCGACTATCAGCGTAAGTCCGACTAGTAATACATCTTACACCGTAACTTGCGACGGGGATCAATCTTCTAATCTATTGGACAATGGTGATTTTGAATCAGCAACTGATTTTGAATTTTGGGAAAATTGGTACAATGCGTCAATTACTACAGAATCAGCCGATGTATATTCTGGTAATAAAGCGGCACTTATCTATGCATCTACGGGCTATAGTGGTGCTGGACAGCTGAAAGCTGCAAATCCTGGAGAAATGTTTACACTTACTTTCTGGGCTAAGACGACCAACTCTAACGCCTTACCTAATGTAGGAATAAAGTTTTTTGATCAAGATGGAATTATTCTTAGTCAAGATAATTTTGTATTCATTAAGAATAATGATTATACGCAATATACGGTGTCGTCTGTAGCGCCTAATAATTCAGTGAGTATTCAGGTTGCTATAAATGTTAATAAAGTCAGTCGATTGTTTCTAGATGAAGTGATATTGATAAAAAGTACTTGTATGAGATCAGCAACTTCTAATGTAGTTGTTTTAGATCCAGAAGAATTAGGAATATCAAATGATGGGCCACTTACCTGCAATGGGTCTGATGTAACCATTACACTTTCGAATGGAAGTAAGCCCATTCCCCCATCGTTTTCATTTTTATGGGAGTCAGGAAATACTGGACAGTCAGAATCAGTTTCATCAGGTGGTACCTATGTAGTCACGATTACGGATAGCAATGGATGTACATCTACAGCTTCTACAGTAGTGTCAGAAAATACAGATGCCCCTGTCGCTTCAGTTTCGGTAAATGGTATTATCACTTGTGAAGATCTATCTTCTACATTGACGGCTAGCCCTACCGGACTTACTTATCTATGGTCTGATGGACAGACAAGCCGCACTATTAATGTTACCGAAGGAGGATATTATGATGTTACCGTTACGGGTACGAACGGATGTTCATCTATTGCAAGAGGGCAAGTTATACAAGACAATATACCTCCGACAGTTATTTTAGATAATCTAGAACTCTGTGAAGGGGATTCTGGAGTGCTTAGTCCTGTAGTCTGTGAAAACTATCCAGTTATAGAATCTCAAAGACCATTGGCACTCAACAGTTGGAAAAATATATATGGAAATCAAAGGTCTGCTTTAATCGGTGATGGTGAGCTATGCTTCACCGTAGATTCACTAAACCTTGATTCTCCTCAGATGATCGGATTGAATGCTGATCCGAACACGAGCAATGGTTTTACAAATATAGACTATGCAATGTATGTCTATGTCCGAGAAAAATCAAATTTATGGAGGATCCAAATAAGGGAAAGCGGAACTTCCAAAGGTTGGGCCTACTTAGGAACAACTTCATACGTAGGATCTCAATTTTGCCTTAGAAGAACTGGTACGACAATAGATTACCTAATGGATGGTGAAATAATTTATACGAGTCTTATTGAATCTAATGATGATTTGTTTTATGACCACTCTTTCTTCTCTGGGACTGGAATATGGACTGGAGGATATTCGAAATTTAGGGATATCGCTCTATGTGGAGAACTAGCTCTGACATATGACTGGAGTACTGGAGAATCTACTCAATCTATCGACATCAATGCAGCCGATACATATACGCTAACTGTCACTGACGCAAAAGGGTGCTCTACATCTGCACAATCAGAGGTGATGATAATTGATAATCCTGTCGTCACAATAAGCGCCAATGGAACAATTGATTGCATTAATTCTTCTTCGACACTTACGGCACTACCAGCCGGATTATCATATCTATGGGATGACGGCAATACTGGTCAGTCTAGGGAGGTTTTTTCAGAAGGTACATACCATGTGACTGTCACCAATAGTGATGGATGCGAAGGTATAGGCTCTATGGTCATTGCACCGAATGGTAACCCTACTGTAGATATTACGGGAGATACTGAGTTATGTGATGGAGAGGAGACTACATTATCGCCTACCTCAGGTGGTTCATGGTCAAGTAGTGACGAAGATGTGGCTATTGTTTCCAATACGGGTAATGTTAGCAGTACTGGTCCTGGAACCGTCACATTTACATTTACAGATGCTTCTAGTGGATGTTCTTCCACTACAGAAGCGGTGACCATTAATCCTGATTTATCTGTATCTATAAATAATAACGGATCTGCCTGTTTAGAAAGTGGATCACAATTGACAGCGGTACCAACAGGAGGGTCGCCAACATATACATATAATTGGATCTTCCCTGATAATTCGACATCTACAGAAGAAACAGTAGACATATCGCTAAACGGAAATTACCAATTGACAGTAACCGATAATGCTGGTTGTACTGCAGAGACTTCTGGTTTTATATATGCGGCATTTGAGCCATTTATTTTCTCTTTGGAGACTTCAATTTGTGAAGGGGAGAATGTAGACTTAGAGATCAATGGGAGTAATATTATCTCTTATGCTTGGGATAGTAATGCTGGAAATGCAAATACATCTTCTGTAACGGTCTTCCCGAGCTCGCCTTCTACTACATATATAGTTACAGTAACCAATTCAAACGGTTGTACCTCAACAGCTAGTGCTACTATAGGTGCAGAACCTTTACCAATAGCAAATGCTGGAGAAGATGTTACAGTTTGTGAAAATGAAATTGTAACTTTTTCTACGATTAATGAGGGAGCGGGAGTATCTTATGTTTGGGATTTTGGAGTCGATGCTGTACCTTCTTCTGCAAATGGAGTTGGACCACACGAAATCATATATTCTAATCCTAACGGAAATGGTGGTGATAGAGCAAATACTGTAACCCTAACTGTATCGAAAGACGATTGCACAAACACAGATGTTTCAGCAATAACTATCCAAGGAGCACCTTCTCCGACTGTCACTTTCTCGCCTCCTTCATGTGGAGCGGCTGATGGAAGTATTACATTTAATTTTGTAGATAATCCTAATAGGACAAGTATATTGTTTAGTATAGATGGAGGAATTCTCTTTCCGTATACAATCGATGATAATACGGGAACCTTCACTGTCAATAATCTAGCTTCTGGAGATTATGATCTGATGGCTAAATGGCCTGATGATTCATGCGAAGTAGCTATATCTACGGTCTCTTTACTGGATAGTAATAATCCAACAATAAGTAATTCTGGTAATGATATAATATGTTTAGGGTCAACTACAATTTTAAATGCCTCTACATCAGGAACTTGGACAAGTGATAATGATGGAGTTGCTACTGTATCAGCTACAGGAGTTGTAACAGGTATATCAGCTGGAATAGCCACTATAAGTTTTGTTGCAGATAATAATTGTCCTGCTTCGACGACCTTAGAGATAACAGTAACTAACAAAGAAGGAGTCGTAATCACTGGAGATAACAAACTATGTGAAGGAAATACAACCTCACTATCAGCCTCGGCTGGAGGGGGTACATGGTCTAGTAATAATACGAGTATTGCGACGATAAATGCTTCAGGATTAGTAACAGCCGTAACTTCCGGAACAGTGCTTATTAGCTATGAACATCCATCAAATTCTTGTAAAGAGGATGCTAGTTTTGCGGTAGAGGTATTTGATACACCTACAGTATCTGTCACTGGGACATTAGAGATATGTGTAGGCGAGACGACTACGCTATCAACAACGGCATCGGGTGGTTACTGGACCAGCTCTAATAATGTGGCAATAGTGTCATCGGCAGGCGTTGTATCTGGTATATCAGCGGGTACAGTTTCATTTTACCATACTTCGGCAGATAATTGTCCTTCTGCCAATACAGGAACGATTACGGTTACTCCTTCCGTATCTGTTTCTATTGACTTCAATGGTTCAGAATGTCTTAAAGAAGATTCACAATTGACTGCAGTAGTAACTGGTGGTACACCAGGATATGCATATACATGGTCAGGCCCAGGAGGATTCACGGGTAATACTGAAACGATAGATGTCCTCATAGACGGAAATTATAATGTTACAGTGTCTGATAGCAAAGGATGTACATATGCAACTTCAGCATTTGTCTATGAATCATATGAGCCATTTATCTTCGCTTTGAATACATCAGTATGTGAAGGCGAATCAATAACACTATCAGTAAGTGGCGGAAGTGCATCTGCTTATCAATGGAGCCCTAGTGCAGGAAGTGCATCAACCCAATCTGTAACAGT
Source organism: uncultured Saprospiraceae bacterium (assembly GCA_938007965.1). GTDB lineage: Bacteria > Bacteroidota > Bacteroidia > Chitinophagales > Saprospiraceae > CAJXUU01. Next base: position 23,067 of record CALLMH010000031.1, read on the forward strand.
AACACCTTCAGTGCCAAGTTCATCTTACACAGTAACAGTAACCAACTCTATAGGATGTACTACTGAAGCCACTGCTGAGATTGTAGTAGATGAAAAAACAACGGTAAGTATTACTGGTTCTACTGACTTATGCGTAGGCGGTACGAGTCAGCTATCTCCCAATACAGGAGGAGAGTGGACGAGTTCTAACAATAGTGTAGCCACAGTATCGAATAGTGGTGTCGTAAGTGCAGTCGGTAATGGATCAGCTACATTCACTTTCAAGAGCAATACAACGGGTTGTATCTCAGACCCAACGGGATCTATCAACGTTGGAGACAATGGAGTAATAACGATTACTGGAGACAATCAAATTTGCTTTTCTGATACTCCGACATTAAATGCTAGCGTCCAAGGTGGTACTTGGAGCAGTACAAACACAAGCGTGGCTACCATAGATGCCAATGGAGTCGTAACTCCACAAGGTCAAGGAAGCACAAACATATTATACGACGTATCATCTGGTGATTGCTATGAAGATGGTACATATACAATCATAATCAACAATGATCCTATCATATCTCTCAATGGACCATCGACTATATGTGAGGATGATAATACTTATGTAAATTCATCTATCAGCGGTACATGGTCTACTTCGGATTCATCAATTGCTACAATATCACCAAGTGGAGAAATCACTGGAGTAAGTGGTGGTCAGGCAACAATATTATTTGTATCTAATTCAGGATGTACGGGGGAGCTCGCTACACCTATTACCATCGTAACAAGTCCTACGATAGAATTATTAGGACCAGCAGATATATGTATAGATAATACTACCTCGTTATCACCTACTAGTGGAGGGATATGGATCAGTAATGATGATAATATAGCGTCTGTAAATAGTTCAGGAATAGTAACAGGAAAAACTGAGGGTATAGCTTCATTCACTTTTGTAGAGTTGTCTAATGGATGTACATCAGACAGTACAATATCGATAAGTGTATTTGGTACGCCCGCAATTAATGGGATAGACGACACCAACCTTTGCGTCGGGGAGACAACATCAATCACACCATCGAATGGTGGGACATGGACGAGTACAAACGAATCAGTAGCCACTGTCAATGACAATGGGACGATTACAGCAATTGGCCCAGGTGCGGCACGATTCATATTTACAAATAATAGTACTGGATGTGAATCAGAATTATCATCTCCATTATCAGTAAATGCTCCACCTATTGTAAGCTATACAGGGCCTACTGAGATATGTGAAGGAGAAGAGTCTAGTATCTCACCGACCACAGGAGGACAATGGTCAAGTACTGATGTATCTGTAGCCACTATATCGGCTGATGGCGTAATATCAGGTGTAGGCCCAGGAAGTGTATCATTCATATATACAAATGATGCTACCGGATGCTCTTCTAATCAATCCTCACCGTTCACTGTAAATGAACCTACAGAAATAGTATTAACAGGACCTAGTTCAATATGTATTGGAGAGACTACTAATATATATCCTAGTACTGGAGGAACTTGGTCGAGTAGTAATGATAATATAGCCACTATAACAAATGAAGGTGTAATCACTGGTTATAATCCTGGAGTGGTTTCATTTACTTTTGATAGTAATACTTCATGTACATCGGAGCCATCTATTGGTATTACAGTAGTGCCAAATCCCGTTACAGTATTCAGTGGCCCTTCAGAGATATGTATTGGATCGACTACCAACTTATTGCCGAATGTAGGAGGTGAGTGGACATCATCAGATACGAGTGTAGCTACAGTAGATAATAGTGGGTTGGTAACAGGAGTAGGTTTTGGGTTAGCCCAATTTACATTTGTAGATAGTAATTCAGGATGCGAAAGCACAACTGATGGATCATTAAGTGTATATAATGCCCCTGTGACAGAGGTCATCGGTGCTGATATGATTTGTATTGGGTTTACGACCAACTTACTACCCAATACAGGTGGTGTGTGGACTAGCAGCAACGCTAATGTAGCTGTCATATCATCGAATGGACAGGTCACTGGAGTGTCACCGGGCACAGTTACTTTTACCTTTTATGAGACTGGATCGAATTGTGTATCCGAAGCATCTGCACCTATAACCATATTAGCTAATACTCCTGTATCAATAGCCGGAGACAATACAATATGTACAGGAGAAACAACTACTCTATCACCTAATACAGGTGGTGTATGGATTAGTAATAATGAATCAGTAGCTACTGTAACTGAGGATGGAGTAGTGACTGGAATCTCACAAGGATTAGTCAAATTTACGTTTGTTACAGAAGAAGGATGCGAATCAAATGAGACCTCACCAGTAATCGTTTATGGTGCACCTGCTGTTTCTATTAACGGTTCGAATCAAGTATGTGCGGGTGATCAAGTTCAAATGTTACCTTCTTCAGGTGGAACATGGACAAGTGGCAACACATCTCTTGCTACTATCACAGACGATGGGGTAGTGACTACACTATCCTCTGGAACTGTAAACTTTACTTTTATAGATGTTAATACTGGCTGTGTGTCTGATCCATCAGAAGATCTTACTATTAATCAGATCCCTAATACAGGATTAAATGGACCAGCTGAGATATGTATAGGAAGTATTACGTACTTGACGCCGAGTACAGGAGGTGTCTGGACTTCATTAGATCCTACGATAGCGTCAATACAAAATAACGGACAAGTAACAGGTATTACTTCAGGAAATGCACGTTTTATATTTACTCAATTGAGTTCAGGATGTATCTCTGAGGAGAATAGTGAGATCACAGTGGTGAATGGTCCATCAATAAACTTTGCAGGACCGACAGCGATATGTGAAGGCGAGACGACAAGTATAACGTCGTCTAGTCCTGGAACCTGGGTGAGTACGAATCCATCAGTTGCGACGATTACAGATGATGGGCTGATTAGCGCCGTCTCAGCGGGTACAACGCAGTTTAGACTGACAGACAGTAGTAGTGGATGTGTTTCTGATTTAAGTGAGGGCTTAGTAGTAAATGGACCATCGACAGTATTTGTGTCAGGATCATCATTAGTTTGTATTGGTTCTACTACTACATTAAGTCCGAGCACAGGAGGTATATGGACGAGTCTAAATCAAGATATAGCGACGACTACAGATGATGGAGTTGTAACTGGTGTATCAGAAGGGACTGCTTATTTTATATTCACGGATGATCTTACTGGTTGTGTATCGGATGGATCATTGAATATCAGCGTTGCTTCAAGTGTAGATGCTCAAGTAACAGGCGATACCGAAATCTGTATTGGGTATACGACTACATTATCGCCGAGTTCTGGAGGTACATGGACGAGTAATAATCCTGCAATAGCTACGGTATCTAATTCAGGAATTGTAAAAGGTAAAGCATCAGGGATTGTAACGTTCACTTTCGTAGATTCAAGTAATGGATGCTCTGCTGGAGGTACTACAGAAGCGATAACAGTGGAGAATTGTATCAACCATGATTTTAATGTAGCACTGGTAGCACAGACGATCACAGGAGACGCTAGTACAAATGATAATATATCTAACAGCGCAACGTATAGCAACTTTACACAAACACTAGAAAAGCCAGTTGGGAGTCTACCACAATTGATCATTGCATCAGATGGAACATATAGTTTCTTGACCAACAAACCAGGAAAGTATGTGTATAAAGTACCAGTATGTTTGCCACCGATGTTATCTGGATGTCCGAGTACAATATTGGAGATCAATGTCTTAGGCAATGTATATGGTCAAAATAATCCAGTCAGTAATTTAGAATTTACCACTACTTATTCAAATGCGGACGTAAGCTTACCAGGGAATACTGTGGAGATCGAGGCATTGTCAAATGATGACTGTGTTTATATATCGGGATGTGACTTATCAGAATCGACATTAGCTATAGTAGATGCACCAGGAAATGGTACAGCTACAGTCACAGGTTCGTCGACTATATCCTATACGCCAAATGCTGGGTTTATCGGACAAGATACAATTCACTATGAAGTATGCGAAACAGGAGGTAGTTGTAGTACGTCAAGTCAGGTGATCAATGTGAATGCTCCTAATGCATTGAATTCTATTGTAGCTGCGGATGATTTTGCGTACACATTAAAAACAACAACTGTAACAGGCAATCTAATGACGAACGATTCTGATTCTGAGAATGATGCAATAGCTGCTATACAGCAAGGATCACTTATGACTCCTATCACGATTCCAGAAGGCTCATACTTCATCAATACGGACGGTAGTTATGAGTTTACCCCTGAAGATTCATTTAGTGGGGCATTGGAGATTATTTATACGATCTGCGATGATAATGTAGATATTGCATGTACTGATGCTACGTTACACATTCAGGTATTTGATGATTTATCGTTGCAGTTGAGAGTTTACTTAGAGGGATCACTGATTCAGAACAATGATGAAATATCAGAAGATGGGCGACCATTAATGAGGGATGGACTGCGAAAAAGTCCATTTACAGGACTCAATCACATACCTTTAAATGATCCATATACTTATAAAGCTGAATTATTCGATGATTCTCAAGATAAGTTTTTGAAAATGGGTCCTGGTTTATTGGACGAGAATTTACATATTATAGATTCTATTGGCGTATTCTCAGTGACTGGAGATAATGCGATTGTGGATTGGGTACACGTGGAGTTAAGAGATAAAGATGATAATACTGCTCCTATAGCTACTAGATCAGGCTTGGTACAGAGAGATGGAGATGTAGTGGATCTAGATGGTGTAAGTCCATTGAGATTTCAAGGAATAAGTGTTGATAGTTTCTACGTATGTATAAGACACAGAACTCACTTAGGAGTTATGTCTTCCAAGGTAAGTAGTAGTAGTGAGCTGATTGATTTTACATCACCGAATACACCGACGTTTAATTTTGGCACTACACTTAATAATGGATTTGATTATGCTGACTTAAGCCAAAAGGCTACGGTCAAAAATGGTTACTTAGCCCTTTGGGCAGGAGATTTTAATTCTGATGGAAAATTGAAATTTACAGAGCCAGCAAGTGATATCAATATACTCTATGGTAATGTATTGTTTACTTCACCTCAGTTTTTGATCAATTATGACTTCACATTCGGATACTACAGAGGAGATTACAATATGGACGGAAAAGCAAAATTTGCAAATCCAAATGATGATAGAAATTATCTACAAGGACAGGTTATTTTCCATCCATTGAATGTCAACTATGTCTCAAACCTCGATGGAATGATACAGCAAATACCAAAATAGATTGAGAAGGGTAGATAAGTGATAAAAAAAGCGATTTGTATTATACAAATCGCTTTTTTTATCTGAGTTTATTGTCACAGTCTTTTTAACCCATTTCAAGTTGTATTAGATTTTTCTAATGCATAGTTTCGAATTCAAGACACAATTGTTCCTACATGTTCGCCCATTATGATTCTTTGTAGGTTTCTGTGATCATTAATGTCGAAAACGATAATAGGTAGATCATTTTCTTGACACATAGTAAATGCAGTCATGTCCATTACATTGAGACCAAGATCTATTACTTTTTCGAAGGAGATGGTTTCAAATTTTATTGCTTCAGCATTTTTTTCTGGATCGCTATCATAGATTCCATCTACGCGAGTTCCTTTGAGTATTACCTCGGCGTTGATCTCGTTGGCACGTAATGCCGCGGCAGAATCTGTTGTGAAATATGGACTACCTGTACCTGCAGAGAATATGACTACTCTTCCTTTTTCAAGATGTCGTATTGCTCTTCTTCTAATATATGGCTCCGCTATTTGACGCATTTCTATTGCAGATATGAGTCTTGTGTATATTCCAGCGGTCTCTAAAGCGCTTTGTAGCGCCATACCATTGATACAAGTTGCTAACATACCCATGTAGTCACCTTGGACCCTTGCAATTCCAGAATCCAATGAATTGAGCCCTCTGAAGATGTTTCCACCTCCGATTACGATAGCTACCTCTATTCCTTTATCTACGAGTCCTTTGATTTGGCTTGCATAGTGCACCAACATTTGAGGTGCGATTCCAAATTTCTGATCTCCCATAAGTGATTCGCCACTTAATTTTAATAGTACTCTTTTATATTTATAACTCATAGATAGATTATTATTATCCAACATTCGATACGAAGATAATTAATGTTAGTTTTTATATGTGTTTTATATGTAATATATTTTATTTGATAAAGGGATAAATCTTTCAGGCATAAAAAAAAGCGACTACAAATGAATGAAGTCGCTTTTCTTATATATTAACATCAACTAGGATTAACCTAATTTTACATGTTTGAAATCTGTAACCGCTAGATCTTTATCAACGGATTGTAAAAATGCAGCAATTGTTTGCTTATTATTTTTTACAAACATTTGATTAACTAGGGTATTCTCCTTGAAGAATTTATTTAGCTTACCAGTAGCAATTTTTTCAAGCATAGCCTCAGGCTTACCTTCTTGTCTTGCCATATCCATTCCGATTTCGATTTCTTTCTGGATTTTATCTTGAGATACGCCTTCTTGATCCAGCGCGATTGGATTCATAGCCGCTACTTGCATAGCTACATCTTTTCCAGCTTCTACGAAACTGTCAGAGGCTTTGTTAAGCGCTACGATTACACCAGCTCTATTACCCATGTGAATATAAGGAACAACCATTGGTGCTTCTAATCTCTGATAATCTGCTAATTCTACTTTCTCACCGATTACACCAGTTTGCTCTATGATTTTCTCACCTAAAGAGATACCACCGAAATCCTCTGCAAGTAAATCTTCTTTTGTAGCTGGGAATTTGCTCAATGCCAATTCAGCTATTTTCTGAGTCATAGCGACGAAGTCATCATTCTTAGATACGAAATCAGTCTCACAACTGAGTCTTACTACGATACCTTTACTATTATCATCTGATACTAAAGCAAGAACGCACCCTTCTTTAGCGTCTCTATCTGCTCTTTTAGCTGATAGTTTTTGACCTTTTTTTCTAAGGAACTCGATAGCCGCTTCGAAGTCTCCACCAGTTTCCTTAAGAGCCTTCTTACAATCCATCATACCAGCTCCTGACATATCTCTTAGCTTCTTTACGTCCGAAGCTGAAATTTTAACATCACTCATATTTTGATGATCTATTTTTAAATTGATAAATAATTAATTGATAAAAAATTATGCGTCAGCTTTCTTTGGTTCAGCTTTAGCATTCTTTCTCTCTTCCAATCCTTCCTTGATTTGTGAAGTCAAATAGTCAGTAATAATTTTTACTGATTTTGATGCATCATCATTTGAAGGGATAGCGAAATCCACTTTGTTAGGATCAGAGTTAGTATCAACCATAGCAAACGTCTGAAGTCCTAATTTTTTAGATTCTGCGATTGCGATGTGCTCATGGCTAATATCTACAACGAATACCGCTTGAGGTAATCTGTTGATGTTTGCGATACCACCCAATACTTTTTCTAGCTTATTTCTTTCTCTAGTAAGTGTAAGTCTTTCTTTCTTAGTGATACTAGATAGGCTACCATCAGCTAACATCTTGTCGATAGAATTCATCTTTTTAACAGATTTTCTGATCGTTGCGAAGTTAGTCATCATTCCTCCCAACCATCTGTCGGTAACGTGAGGCATGTTTACTGATTCTGCAGCTTTTGCTACGATGTCTTTTGCTTGCTTTTTAGTCGCAACAAAAAGTATTTTTTTACCAGCTTTAGCCATTGATTTCATAGCCTTACCAGTTTCTTCTAGACCTTTCGATGTCTTATTGAGATCGATGATGTGGATACCTTTTTTCTCCATAAAAATATTCGGAAGCATCTTTGGATTCCACTTTCTTTTCATGTGTCCATAGTGTACACCTGCGTCTAATAATTCTTTATATGTAGGTAACTGAGTACTCATTTTTATATAAATTGATAGTTTGTGAAAAAATAAAGATTAACGTTTTGAGAATTGGAAACTCTTTCTCGCCTTTGGCTTACCGAATTTCTTACGCTCTACGACTCTCGCATCTCTAGTAAGGAATTTCTTCGCTTTTAGTGGAGATTTGAAATCTTCATTTATTTTTACTAATGATCTTGAGATACCTAGTCTTATCGCTTCTGCTTGACCTTTGAACCCACCACCTTTTACATTTACTTTTACATCGTACTGATCAGCTACTTCGATAGTAGTCAATGGATCAGTTACTTTAAGTTGAATATCTGGCATTGGGAAATAATCCTTAAGATCTTTACCATTGATGGTAATATTTCCTGAGCCACTAGTAAGATACACTCTGGCTACAGATGCTTTCCTACGTCCTATGCTATTTATCATTTCCATATGCTTAGAATTTTAGTTCAGTTGGTTTTTGAGCTTGGTGAGGATGCTCAGCACCTTCATACAAGAATAGTTTTTTGATCATCGCTCTTCCTAGTTTTGTCTTAGGGAGCATTCCTCTTATTGCCATTTCCATGATTCTTAGAGGCTTCTTGTCCATGACTTCTTGAGCCGTAGTAGACTTTTGTCCTCCTGGGTAACCACTGTAAGTCAGGTATTTTTTATTTTCAAGTTTCGTACCTGTAAATCTTACCTTAGTAGCGTTTAAAACAATCACATGATCACCTGTGTCACAGTGTGGCGTGTAATTTGGCTTATGCTTACCTCTTAATACAGTAGCGATTTGAGACGCTAGTCTACCTACTGTCTGTCCTTCAGCATCCACCACTACCCACTTCTGATCTGCAGTAGCTTTGTTGGCTGATACCGTTTTATAACTTAGTGTATCCACTTTATTAGGTATTATAATTATTAATAAATTTCTTCAAATATTCAGCTTAATTCTCTAAGCGGCTGCAAATGTATATTTTAATTAACTGATGTGCAACCTTTTTGAGAGTTATTTTTAACTAGTGTCTTTATAACTTATTGATAAACAGTGTGAATTTCGCACAATTAGTTTAGAGGCACTTCGGTTTGTAGTTATTTCTCACAGCTTTACTTGGAAAAGGAGCGCCTATGAGACTGGTTTCTTTGTTTTGAATGCAAAGCAAATTATAGCTTAATATCAATTAATTATATGCTTGTATTATGATTTATTATGACTCGTATATTTTCTTTTGTGGACTCTTCATATAATCGCATATTACATTGGACCTTCGTAATCTGTTTTTGACTCTGCTACATTTCTTGTATTTTCCCATATTCAAAATATCGACATGGTTTATGCACCCTTAATATTGTATTAAAGAAGCAGCGATATAAGCTAAATTTTTTAATTTCTGATGCATTAATAATATTGTGCCTTGCCGTTCACTTCTTGAAATTGACCGATCGTCGGATAATATTACATCTTTACGTAAAAGGCTAATTTTCAGCTTGATTTTTCATGGCTTCACTACAATTTTCTAATTAATTTGTAGTACTTTTACTGTAACCTTATTAAAATATAACAACAAAAAACCTAAATGGAACACCTGCAGACCCCCCAAGTCTATGGTGCTACAAATCAAGTTTACAGGAGCGGCAGGAGGATACTTCGTGCCAGCGTTCCTGACTTGTTAGTACGCCATAAATTGAATTATCAAGCGATTTCTTCGGACTCTATTCTCTATTTCACAAAAAACGGGAACGCCGTTAAAATATACTGTATAGATAAACGGAGTTATACGATTGATATTACGATAAGCCTACTCTGGCCCAAGCTTAATCATAGATCTTTATTCAGACGAATAAGTGAGCATCTTATTGTTAATTCCGAGCACATAGTATCCATTAATAGGAATGGACGTAAACTTATGTTTCTCAGGAATGGAGATGAAATAGCACTTGATGAGAATTTATTTTCTGAAATAATAAATTCTGTGATAGTGTTGTAACTCATTCGCGTAAGCAAATTAATTACAGCTTAAAATAATATTCTATGATTAGGTATCCAGCAATTTGCCTTTTACAAGGGCAAGACTATTTATTCGTATTCCCTTCTGAGATAACTCATGTCTTAGCTGAAGATGGGAAGGTAACAATTTTCATCAAGGACAAAGATTCTGTACAGGTTTCAAAGAGTATGAAAGAAATAGAATCGTTACTCCCCGTGGAGATCTTTTTGAGGGTTCATCATTCTGCGATAATCAATCTTATGTATGTAGATAAATATCATCCAGGAGAAAATAATACGATAGAGTTGATAGGGGGAAATCTAGTTCCGTTATCACGAAGACGTAAATCAGATTTTTTAGATAGGTTTACAAAATTCTAAGATAATATACGCCTGATGTATACTTATACTTTTTATTAAATTGAGTTCCGATGGTATTATCTCATAGAAGTCGATTTTCTTTTAATTTTGTCCAGTTATAGACCGTACTGTACCACTTAGTATTATAATAGATAATTCATTATATGTAGTTGCGTAATTTGAGATTGGATTCAGTGAACTTGTGACGATGAGATTTGCTGCCAATAACCATTTAAAACCAACCTATATATTATGACAAAATTTCCTGGAATCTGCCTCAAAGTAGGCAGTGATTATCAATTCGTTTTTCCGTCAGAAATTATACATATTCACTCTGAAGGAAGCTATTCCGTTTTAACGATTACTGGAAACAAGCAGCTCGTCGTTTCCAAGAAACTCAAAGAGATAATAGCGCTATTGCCCACAGATATATTTGTAAGGGTGCATCATTGCTATGCTGTCAATCTTATGTATCTCCAGTCTTTTGAAAAGGGTGCTAACTCCCAATTAGTGCTTACAAATGGAGATGTAATTAAAATGTCTAGACGTAAAAAATCAGATTTTATGGAGCGTTTCACCTTGCTTTAGATGTCATTGATTTTAATTGATTTAACCAGTTATGAAATTTTATTGACCAGTTAGTGTAAGCGAGAAATTTATACATTTTTTCATTCTGATATTAGCGTAAGAAACACCTATACCAAAGAACCTTAAACGAGAAAACCTGAGTAATTTCCCCCTTTGGAGAAGAATTCTCCTTGCATAGCGCAATCAATCCCTCGGAAAAATACTCCAACCTCTTCATAAGTAACTTTTCTATAGGTGTCACTCAATAACACCTTATCAATCAAATCTATGTAGCTGCTTAATATTAGCTAGTGCATAGAATTACTTAACCTTTTATTTAAAACCAAAATAATCATGAAAAGCAAACTTACTCTTTTCAAAAAATGGAAGATCTTATTCTTCTTCTTTACATTACTCTGTTGCTGGGAGGTTGACGCTGCCCACTTTAGAGGTGGAACTATATCTTGGAATTGTCTCGGTGGAAATCAAGTAGAATATACTATATCTACGCAGTGGGAAGGATCTTTTTCATTGGGCTCGACTGGATTTAGCTACAATTTTAATTATGGAGATGGGACATCTCAAAGTCTCGATGGTACAGTTAATTTTGTAAATGTATCTGAAAACTGGTTTAGTCAAGTTTTAGTAATTACCAAAACTTATTCTTCACCAGGCCAGTATACATCGAGGATCTCGAGTTGCTGTAGAATCAATGGATTACCCAATGGTTGGAGTAGCGATAATTTTATATTGCAGTCAACAGTCAATGCTGGACCTGGATGTAACGAAGCTCCTGCTTTGGCCTCTCCTGCATTTATAAATATCGCTCCTGGAAACAATCAAACTTGTTTTCAATTAAATGCAGTTGATCCTGAAAACGACCCTTTTTCATTTTCTATTACCAATGGTTTTGAATCTGGGCTTTTTCCAGATCCATCATCTTTATGGCCTAGTGGAACATTATCTCCATCTGGACTCATATGTGTAAATCCAACCACAATGCCTGGTGCTCCTGCTGGAGGATTTACCAACGGGCAATTGATTCCATTTCCAGTAAAGGTTACTGACATTAATGGAAACGGTACTATACCTGGAGATATCATGTTGAGAGTTAGTACAGTGACAGGAACTCCGCCATCATGGGATTATACAGTAACGCCAGCTGATGGAAGCACAATAAATTTTTTCGCCGGAGTGGCGGGAAGTATAGCTTTAGAAGCTGAGGATGTTGATGCGGGGAATACTATAGATATCAATCCATCAGGTGTGCCAGCAGGAGCAATATTTACTCCAGCACTACCTAACACTTCTAGTCCTAATTCGACTACATTAAGCTGGACACCTACAATAGCTGATGTTGGTAGTCATCCGATTACACTTATTGCACAAGATGATGCAGGTTTACAGACTGCGACAAGTTTTACAATTATAGTGCAAAATTGTTCTGCTCCAGTAGCTTCATGTATGGACGTTACGGTAGGCGTAGACAATGTGGGTTTACTTACTTTAGATCCTAGTTCAGTTGATGATGGATCTACGGCAGATTGCGGCTTGCAGAGTATAGTTGTTAGTCCAAATTCATTCGATTGTACTGATGTAGGTAGTACGGTACCCGTTACACTTACTATAACTGATTCAAATGGTGATTCAGATAATTGCACTTCGAATGTGACAATTGCTGATTTAACTCCACCAACTCCATTGTGTGATCTGAGTGTAACGACGACCTTATCTGGAGTTACTGGTGAAGTTGATGTATTTGCATTTCAGATGGATGATGCATCTGTAGATAATTGTACGGCTTACGGCGATTTAGTTTTCTCATATTCAGGGACGGATATGAATGATAACCTGCGAACATATGATTGTTCTGATGTTGGATTCAATAATGTAAGTATCTGGGTCTGGGATGAAGCCGGTAATGTCAGTGAAGAATGTTTTGCGATCCTACAGGTAATTGATAATACTGCGCCTATGTGCGAAACACAGGACATTACTGTTAGTCTCTCACATATGGGTTTTGCATCAATTGTTGTTTCAGACATTGACGATGGGACTTCAGACTGGTGTGGAGTAGATACATTATATTTAAGTGATATGGATTTTGATTGTGATGATGTTGGTGTAAATGTAGTTACTTTGACAGCCGAAGATATTTATGGTAATGTTTCTACTTGTGATGCAAATGTAACTGTAGAGGACAATGGCCATTTACATATACATTGTCAAGATATAACTGTCCAACTGGATGAATTAGGTGAAGTTACTATAGATCCACAAGATCTTGATGACGTTACAGATCCAGCATATGATAATTGTGGCGTTGCTGGATTTGCAGCATCGAAAACATCGTTTACTTGTGCCGATATTGGTACTCAGGTAGTTGTGATGACAGTTACTGATGTCAATGGAAATACGGCGAGTTGTAATTCTTCTGTAACTATAGAAGATAATGTACCACCAACTCCTACATGCAATAATATATCAGTACAGCTAGATGCATCTGGAAATGGAAGCATAACAGCTGATATTTTAGATGGAGGCAGTTTTGACGCATGTGGTATTGATGCTGCAGGATATAGTGCAACTCAGACAAGTTTTACATGTGCTGATCTAGGTGAAGTAACGGTCACGCTTACTGTAACAGATACCAACGGAAACACCGCTACGTGTGATGCAACAGTAACCGTAGAAGATAATATTGCACCTATAATAAGCTGTCAAGATTTTGATATCTATCTAGATGTAAATGGATCTGCTACTGTCTCATCAACAATGGCAGATGGCGGAACTTTAGACAATTGTATGGTATCTAGCTTTACGGCAGGACCCGAAGAAGTTGGATGCGATGCTACCGACTATTCTGAGTTTACACTTTTGGGTGATTATAATGGACACAGATACTATAAATCTACAAATCTATTTAACTTTAGTAACGCTGTTGCAGATGCAATCGAGCATGGAGGTATGTTGGCGAGTATAGAGGATGCGTCAGAGAATGCGTTAGCTGCTTCTTTGGGTGGTTCTAGTTGGATAGGTTTCAACGATATCTTAGTAGAAGGAAGTTTCGTTTGGTATAGCGGAGAAGCCGTCACATATACTAGCTGGTTTGGAGGAGAACCCAATAATCTAGGAAATGAAGATGGAACGATAATTAACTTCGGAGGATCGGGATTATGGAACGATGTTCCTGTGAATCTCACATACACTTACATATTAGAAACAGCAATTCCTGCAGTTGATGAAGTGTCAGTAGTTTTAGTAGCAGAAGATCAAAGTGGAAATACAGCCTCTTGCTTAGCGATTGCTACAGTTATAGATACGATATCTCCGGATGCAGTCTGTCAAGATATTACTGTACAGTTGGATGGGACTGGAAATGCTACCATTACAGCAGAAGAAGTAGACAATGGAAGTAATGATGCTTGCGGTGTAGCAAGCTTATCGATTGATGATGACGCTTTCGATTGTGATGATGTGGGGGCCAATGATATAGTATTGACCGTCACAGATGTTAATGGTAATATATCAACATGCTTATCTACAGTCACAATAGAAGATAGTGTGGATCCAATAGCAACGTGCCAAGATATCACAATCCAATTGGACGTCGATGGTCTTGCCTCAATATCTGGTTTGGATGTAGATAATGAGAGTAATGATGCATGTGGTATAGATACTATGTTTGTAGATATACCTGAATTTACCTGTGCTGAAGTAGGCGCTAATACGGTAACACTCACAGTAGTAGATAACAATGGAAACGAAGCTATTTGTATTTCTACGGTAACAGTAGAAGATAATGTAGATCCTGACTGTTCGGCAATGGACATTACCATAGTATTGGATGCACTCGGAAACTACACAGTAGAAGCTACAGATATAGATGATGGTAGCTTCGATGCATGTGGTATTGCTACATATGAGATTCGTAGACAATTCACTGACTTCTTCGGTAATACATTCTTTGGAGGATGGAATTCAGACGCAGAGTTTAGTTGTGATGACGTTGGAGATATTAATGTTCAACTCAGGATAACAGATAATAATAATAATAATGAATCAGTGTGTGATGCAGTAATCACTATAAACGATGAGACATCACCATTCATGAACTGTCAAGATAATATCACAGTATCGCTTAACTCTGACGGAGAAGGAGCGCTTGTAGGTATAAACCTTTTGGCATGGTGGGGAATTTTTGATGCATGTGGGATAGATCAAATTCTAGTAGATGGAGTTCCGATAAAACTATACTCTTGTGCTGATCTTGGTACTCAGAGTGTAGTAGTTACTTCTATTGACAATAATGGAAATCAAACACAATGTACTGTAGATATCGAAATAAGAGATGAAGAAAATCCTGAATGCGAAACTATGGATATTACTATCTACCTGGATGAAACTGGTGTTGCATCTATCGATAGTAACGCCGTAGATGGCGGGTCTTCTGATAACTGTTCGATCGCGAGTATTACACTTGATAATCAGGACTTTGATTGTACGATGATAGATGAAAATACAGTGACGATGACCGTAACTGATCAAAGTGGAAATGCTTCTACTTGTGATGCTATAGTTACAGTATTGGACACCATATCACCTGTGTGTGCAACAATGGATATCATAGTCCAGCTTGATGCTGACGGTGTGGCTTCCATAGACTCGAATGCAGTAGATAATGCAAGTTCAGATGCTTGTGGAATCGCTTTCATTACATTAGATGATCAAGACTTTACATGTGCAGATATAGGATCTCCCGTCATAGTTACTCAGACAGTGACAGATGTAAACGGAAATGTATCTACATGTACAGCTGCAGTGACTGTAGAAGATAATGTCGCTCCACAAGCATTGTGTCATAATGCTGTCGTAATGCTTGACGCTGCAGGAAATGGAACTTTAGATCCTTTAGATCTCGATAATGGTAGCAATGATGCATGCGGTATAGCATCTATTACTGCTTCTCAGACATCATTTGATTGTTCTGAAGTAGGAGTTAATATAATCACTCTTACAGTAGAGGACGCAAATGGAAATGTATCTACATGTTCAGATACTGTAACGGTAGTAGACAATGTATTGCCAGTAGCAATGTGCCAAGATGTGACGATCCAGTTAGATGCATCAGGATCTGCAATAGTAGTACCTAGCGATATTGATAATGGTAGTTTTGATGTCTGTGGTATTGCAGAATTATGTGTCGGTAAGGGTGTAGAAACATCTTCATTGGCTGGTACAATATCCGATTCTGATCCGACTTTCTTAATTGATGATCTTGCACCATCGAATGCTTGTATTTTTAATACAGCTATATTTAATGGATGTTGTGATATCCAAGAAGGTCTTCATCATTTTGATCAGCAAAGATTTACAATTTCAGCACCAGATACCTATACGTTTACATTTAATAGTACTGATGGAGATTTTATCGGTGTTATTTATGATAGCGAATTTAACCCTTTAGATTTCTGCCAAAACATTATTTATGGAGATGATGATTCAGGAACTGGACTTGATCCGCTTATTGTAATTACTCTGACTATGGCTCCAGGAGACTATGTCTTGATGACATCTACTTGGGATACACCTACCACAGTGGATATTGACTATACTTGGGATGTTAGTAGTGTAGCAGGAGGAACAGTATCTGCTTTCGAATGTGCACCAGCATTAGAGTATGATTGTTCTGAAATCGGTGACAATACGGTCACTCTATGTGTGACGGATCTAAATGGGAATGTTTCTTATTGCTCATCAACTGTAACAGTAGAGGATAACGTAGCTCCAGACGCTATGTGTATGGATATTACTGTCCAACTATTAGCTGATGGAACGGCATCTATAGATTCGAACGCTGTAGATGGAGGAAGTACTGATGCTTGCGGAATCGCTTCTATTACACTAGACAATCAAGACTTTACATGTGAAGATGTAGGATCAGCAATCACAGTTACGCAGACAGTAACAGACGTGAATGGAAATTCATCTGTATGTACGGCCATGGTTACAGTAGAAGACAATGTAGCTCCAGACGCTATGTGTATGAATATTACTGTCCAGTTGGATAGCGACGGAGTAGCAACTATCGACTCTAACGCTGTAGATAATGGTAGCACTGACGTGTGTGGTATAGCCTCTTTCTCGACAGATATTACAACTTTCGGCTGTGCTGATGTAGGAGATGTCGATGTAGTATTGACGGTGACCGACCTAAGTGGTAATTCATCTACTTGTGATGCGGTAGTTACGGTAGAAGACAATGTCGATCCGATTGCTATATGTCAAGACATAACTGTACAGTTAGATTTCAACGGAGATGTTACTGTTACTGGAGATATGATAGATGGTGGAAGTACTGATGCATGTGGTATAGCTTCGCTCGCTGCAGGCGCTGGATCGACAGATTTCGACTGTAGTAATGTAGGAGCTAATACAGTAGTCCTTACAGTAACAGATGTACATGGTAATGAAGACACTTGCGAAGCTACGGTAACCGTAGAAGATAATGTAGCTCCTCTTGTAAACTGTGTGAACAATGTCGAAGTACCTCTCAATACAAACGGTATCGGTTTCGTAACTAAAGAAGAAGTTACTGGAGCTACGTTTGACGCTTGTGGAGTAGTTGATACATTTATAATCAGAAATGATGAAGCATCTCACCCAGACTTCGGCATTGAAAATGAACAGTTGTTCTTCTCTTGCGATGATCTTGGTCTTGTAGATGTAATCATAAGAGTGTACGACACTAATGGAAACGTAGAAGAATGCCTTACTGCTGTAAATGTAAAAGATGATATCCTTCCAACTATGGAATGCACATCAACTGTTATTTACTTAGACGCTAGTGGTGTGGCAGCTCTTGATTCTAATGCGCTAGATGATGGCAGTTACGACAATTGCGCTATTATAGAATTCAGCGTGAGTCAGTCTGATTTTGATTGCTCTCATTTGGGTATGAACTTGATAACAATGACTGCAGAAGATCAAAGTGGAAACTCTAGCTCATGTAGCAATGGTGTAATGGTACTCGATACTGTCGCTCCAGTAGCGATGTGTAAAGATATTACTGTCACTCTTGATGCGCTGGGCGTTGCATCTATTACAGGCGATATGCTTGATGATGGAAGTACAGATGCTTGTGGTTCATTGACATTTAGTGCTGATATTACTTCATTTGGATGTGAAGACGTAGGTGATAATACAGTAACTATGTCTGTGTCAGACGGTAGTAGCAATGTCTCTACATGTACTTCCACAGTAACGGTAGAAGATATGGTTGCTCCGGATTGTCAGACTCAAGATATCACAGTACAGTTAGATGCTACAGGTAATGTAGCAATCACAGCGGCTGATGTGGATAATGGAAGTACTGATGCTTGTGGAATCGCTTCGATGAGCGTATCTCCTGATGCATTTACATGTGCAGAAGCTGGAGCGAATACAGTGACATTGACGCTTACAGATGTGAATGGAAATGTCTCGACATGTACAGCGGAAGTAACGGTAGTAGATATGGTTGCTCCTATGGCAATGTGTAAGAACATTACATTAGAATTAGGTGCTGATGGAACAGCTTCGATAGACAGTAATGCTGTAGATAACGGAAGCACTGATGCTTGCGGCATTGCATCATTCAGTACAGACCATACAACATTTGACTGTTCTCATCTAGGTGAAAACACAGTAGAGATGACGGTCGTGGATAATCATGGAAATGAATCGTCGTGTACAGCTACAGTAACTGTAGTGGATGTGACTGGGCCAGCACTTACTTGTCCAGCGGATATAACTGTGAATACATTACCTTCTGATTGTAATCAGAATGTGATCATGCCTACTTTATTCCCGACGGATGTTTGTACAGGTTCCGCTACTTATGAGTATGTATCTGTTAATATTACATTTATAGAGACAGGAATAGACACCTTTGCTTTATTCCCAGTGGGAGATACAGAAGTAACTGTAATCGCAACGGATGGATTTGGCAACACTAGCGAATGCTCATTCAATATAACTGTCATAGATAATATCGATCCTGTTATTACGGGTTGTGACGATATTGGAAATATTATAGTAGATGGTGACATAACTCAATGTGGTGCAAATGTTTCTTGGGATGAGACCTTGATCAATGCGAATGATAATTGTAGCGGACAAGGATCAGGAGTAGCGATAACTAGTGATCATGCTTCAGGAGATTTATTCCCAGTAGGTACGACTACTGTGACGTATACGGCAACAGATGATTCTGGTAACACAGCAACTTGCTCGTTCGATGTTACTGTAAATCCAAATGTACCATTTGCTGACTTTACATTCTTTGATGCAAGTCTTTCTGTTTCGTTTACTAATGCAAGCACAAATGCTTCATCATATGCCTGGGACTTTGGAGATGGTAATACCTCTGCAGCAACAAACCCAACACATATTTATGCGGCGGCAGGTACGTATACCGTGTGCTTGACTTCTTCTGATGTATGTGGAAATGAGGATACATACTGTGAGGATGTAACTGTAGCGGATAGTGGTAATCTATGTATAGATGAAATCACGATGGAGGAAGGATGGAACTTAATTTCATTCGATGTTGATCCAGCGGATAGTTCTATTGGAAGTGTCTTCGGTTCTTCATTAGGAACTACCATCAATTATATCTCAAGTTATGACAATGGCGCAATGATCTATGATCCGTCTGCACCAATACCGGCATTGAATACACTGCAGAATATCGCTCCTGGATTTGGATACTGGGTGTTATGTAATGCTGATGTAACGATTGTAGCTTCTGGAACATGCATTGATCCTTCGTTCAAGAAAGATCTTGACTTTGGATGGAATCTTGTAAGTTTCATACCTCAAGCACCTGAATCACCATCATTACACCTTGATGATTTGATTACTCCTGGTATCCTTGAATTTGCAACTACATACTCACCGACTACGAGTACTCTGATATTTGATCCTACGGCTCCACTTCCATTCCTTAATACTTTACAGACAATGGAAAATGGATGGGGATATTGGATTAAAGTAAATGCTCCAGTTTCTGGTTCTGATTGGTTTGGTAAAACCGAAGATGAATCATCAACAAGAAGTGGTAATACTGATGAATGGGGTAATGCAAAAACATCTGCATATGACTTCATCAATGGTACCATCTCTGGAGCTGAGAATGGAGATTTGATCGATGTGGTAAATCAGGACGGCGAATTAGTGATCCAATTAGAAGTGGTGGCTGATCAGTATCTGATGACTACTCCTCTTTATGCGGACGATCCGAATACTACTGAAGAGATCGATGGATTGATCAATGGTGAAGAATTAAACTTCGTATTCAATGGTTCTACGAGTGACGTAGTAATAACATTCGAAGGAAGTAAGATTATACATCATGTTGATCTAGAATTCGAAACTTCGACGAGTGTAGAAGAGCTAGAAGAAGATAGATTATCCATCTATCCAAATCCAATGTTCTCTAATGCTACGCTCTCAATAGATGTAGTATCGAGTGGAAACTATCAAATGTCTATAATTGATGCCTCTGGTAAAGTCGTAAGATCATTGGATCTTGGAGTATTACCATCAGGTCCTAATCTAATTGATTTCGAAAGGGATCATTTAGGAGCTGGAAGTTATATTGTACTAGTACAAAATACCAACCAGAAATCAATCGCAAGACTACCTATAATCATCATTAATTAAATTTAATAACAATATGGACGGGGCAGATATGCCTGCCCCGTTCTTTTTATCTGCCCCTTATATATCCCTCTTCTATTATATATTCGGGCATACTGATTTGCACAAAAAATAAAATTTAAATCATGAAAAAGACAACACAAATTATATATATCACCATTGCCAATTTACTTATTACGATGATAGCTTTCGGACAGCCCTCACCATGGGTTGGAGGCCCAACAACAAATCAAAGCGCAACTTTATCTGGAAATGTTTCTATTTTCGGAAATCCAGCTCAAGACGGTGACTATATTGCCGCATTCAATCAAGCGGGTCAGCTGACAGGCGTTGCGCCTATTTTTTACGACGGAATGTCCACAGCATTTTTCGCCCTTACAATCTATGGAAATGAAGGTGCGGTAAATACGCTGATGTCTCCAAATGAAAACTTTACTATCCAAGTATGGGATATGGATACAGATACCTACTATGAGTTTGGCGATCCAGCTTCTCAGGTGGGTCCTTGGAATAGCCAAAATGGTGGTCCACTTATGAATCTGACAATAGATGGAATGCCCGCTATTAATGGTTTTTCAACATTTCCTGTTGATGGAGATAATATACTACCTATAGAATTATCAGAATTTCGTGTTCAAAAAAGATCATGCGATAGCTACACTATAGAATGGAAGACCGAAGTTGAGATCAATAATGAGTACTTTTCGATCCAGCGAAGTATTGATAATATCAGTGATTTCAAAACTATAGATAGAATGGATGGAGCTGGAAATTCAAATTCTGTAAAAACCTACTCCTACGAAGATAAATTGAATTTCGAAGGCAAACACACGATTTACTATAGACTAAAACAGACAGATTATGATGGACGATCATCTTACTCTAATGTGCTTTCCTCCAAATTCGATTGCGGAAATCAGATTCAACTTAAAGCTTTCCCCAATCCATTTTCAAATGAAATAAACATAAATGTAGATAGGGACGGAAAACACCAATTTATAGTCCTAGATGCGCAGGGCAGAACCATAGCTAATGCCGATATATCTGATACAGAAAATTTTAACCTGTCAACGGATGATTGGCCTATTGGACTCTACATTATTAGATATTCATTGAATGGTGAGGTAGTAGAGTCTCAAAAAATATTAAAGCAATACTAAATCTAATGGTCCTAGTTTCAAATTTGTCTTTTCATGTAACCTAGGTGCTTTGGGCAGCATTAAAGGGGTGCTGCCCCTTTTGACACCATCAGGGTTACTGACAAGTTAATTTAGTTTCAATTTCGTTTGGTAGAGCTCTTAAAACCCTTATGATTTATACCTGGTTTTTTTTGGAAGTCCCTTGATAAAGTTCAATGGGCTTCCTTTTTCTTATTTTTAAGACCATAATAAATACTACTCCGCGCAATAGACCAAAGCTGTAAGTTGTCATTGAGAAATGACCAATAAAATCAGTAATTGGAAAGTAGATTGAGAAACATTATTACTTACTTATCCCTTCAGTCGATCCATCAATCCACGCTTACATCCTGCCGATACAATCAGTTCTTTGCCACCGTACATAATGACTGATCCACCTTTTCCCTTGATATATTTCTGGATATATTCGAGATTGATTACTGTCGATCTATGAATCCTTACAAATCCGTAATCGGATAATGCATTTTCATAGAACTTGAGATTGCGGCAGATCATCAGTTTCTGTCCATCAAGAAGATAGAAAGTGGTAAAGTTGTCTGCAGCTTCACAATATAAGATCGCACTCATCTTGATGATTTGCATTCCTTCCATGAGTGGAAGCACCAACTTTTGATCTTGGGACTTATCTTTGGTGAAATTGGCTAGAAGGATTTCTGCCCTGTTTATTTTATCTTTTTGAAGGTAGAGTTGATAAACGCACGCTACAGCTTTTTCGAGTTCTTCGATGTTGATAGGTTTGAGTAGATAATGCGCTGCACTTAGGGAGAATGCTTTGACAGCGTATTGACTATATGCGGTGATGAAGATAACCTCGAAGTCTATCTCACCCCACTGATCCAATAGGTCAAATGCATTGCCGCGCGGCATCTCGATGTCTAGAAATACGACTTGCGGAGCGTGCTTCAGTATCGAAGTGCGAGCTTCCAATATATCTGTACATTCTGCGAGTAGAGTTACTTTCGGGCAGTATTTAGCCAAGTAATTTCTCAAGATCTCACGGCTATCTTGCTCGTCATCTACTATTATTGCTGTAAGCTTATCCATGATTATTGGTTTGTAGATGTGATGGGCAATATGATTTTAGCGACTGTTCCTATATTTTCTTTTGAGTCATCTAAGTCAGAGATATAGATGCTGAAATTTTTATTATAGGTACTATTCAATACAGCGAGTCTATTGGAGACATTATTCAGCCCTGTGCTTTTATGATTCTTTTGATTTGCAGTTTTGAGTGCTTTTGATTTTTTGCGGCCGATACCATCATCTGTTATAGTGACTATGATATCATTTTTTTCTTTTGTGAATGATACAGATAGTTTTCCGGTCTCTGTTTTATATCGTAGTCCGTGCCACACGGCATTCTCTATGAAAGGCTGAATCAGCATCGGGGGTACTTCGACTTCGAGTTCCTGACCGTCGATGTCGCTCTCAAATGTATAGTCAAATTTGTCTCTGAACCTAAAGTGTTCGAGTTTGAGATATAGTTTATTCAATTCTATTTCTTCTCTAAGTGTAATGAAGTCTTGCTTCGAGTAGTCGAGTACCATCCTCATCAAGTGGGAGAACTCTGACAGGTACTTATTCGCCGCTTTTTCATCATTTTTGGCGATGAAGTTATTTACAGAATTGAGTGCATTGAATATAAAATGCGGGTTCATCTGAGTACGTAGAGATTTTAGTTCTAGTAATTGATTGGCTCTTTTTTTTGCTTTGATATTTCGATTTAAAAAGTAGAAAAATACGAGTGATGCCAATACCAGAAGCGATAGTAAACCTATGACTATCCTCTGTGTGGTCAATTGACTTTTCATAAGATCATTTTCTTTTTCTTGTAGTTTTATATCACTCTGAGAGATATCAATAGACTTTTGACTTTTTACAATCTCTACTTCTTGTTTCAGTTTGGTTTCTAATTCTGTGATTGATTGTTCCTTGGCTTTTATGTATTTATCTAGATCGGTAAATGCAGCATCCGCATTTCCAGCTTTGAGATTGTATTCGTATGATTTCTTGTAGACATCCGCGATAAGTTTAGTTTCAGTAGATTCATCGATGTATTCTTTAGAGATATCGAGCGCATAGACCATTCCTTCCATGTCGTTCTCTTCTTCATATATTTTGGATAGTCGGAAGTTTTCTTTGGCTATATTACCTCTGAAGTTTTTGTCCTTATATTCTAAGCTATTTTGGATTTCTATCTTTTTCTTGTTGGTCAATTTTTCATTTTCATATAGTTTATCTTGTGTCTTTTCGACTTGATCCATATCAGACTCGGGCAGGTCGATTTCTTGCGGCATTGTATTATATGCATTTTGGATAGATAGCGCGGCATTCGTAAAGTCATCCATCTGAGAATAGACTTGAGATTTCCTAGTTTCTATTTGCACCAATGCCAAGCTATCATTTGATTTCAATGTTTGTAGTCTATTCAGTTCAGCTAGTGCCAGATCATTTTCATTATTGAGAATTAGGACATCTATTTTACCTGTTTCGCACTGATATTTTTGGAGATCATCAGTGGAGAGATTTATGCATTTGTCAAAATTAATGTTGGCATTCTGCTTATTCTCTTGTTCGAGTGCTAGTATCCCAAGTCTGTAATAGATCAGTGCCTGTTGATCGCCATCCTTCCTTGAGGTGTAGGTGAGTGCTGTTTTATATCTTTCGATGGCTAGATCATTCTGATTAATATCTTCATAGATCTTCCCCAATATGAAGTAAGCTTCGTCCAGTAAAGCATAAGCGGATTTGTCATTTTTATTGGATATAATCTTTTCTATTACTTTTATGGCTGCCGATGGGGAGTCTTCACTTAATCGTTGTGCCTCATCCAACATAGCCGCTGGAGTTTGCCTTTTCGAGTTATAGGGGGATTTGATCTTTTTTTGTGCCACCAAATTGGTAGAAAATAAGAATCCTATGATCACGAATATGTATTGTGTTTTCTTCATTCGAAGATAAAGTTAGGATTTATTTATTTAATCGTTTTTTCATGATTTGTTGAGTAATGTGAGTTGCTAAAGTCAGATGGTTCATTCACCAAGTGAAGTGTACCATTCACGTATTCTGACTATTTTCTTTGCTGATTAGATACCACTTTTGGAATTGTAAATAATCAAATACTTACCTCTCAACTACAGAGATTGAGTATCATCTTATTCAATTAATCTTATAATCTAATTCATCATGATCTACAGAAACATCTCATTATTTTTTATCATTATCATCGGTTGTTTATCATTTAGTTATGCGGCTATTCATTTTACACAGAAATCAAATAATGTCGTAATCAATGGAATCGATCCAATACATATGACATCTGGCATCCCTATTATCAACCCAACTGACCCTACAATAAATGTTGCGCCAGTAAAATTAACTGAAAAAGAAAGAAAGAATAACGCCATGCAGATCGTATTACTTCTCGATACGAGTGGATCTATGTCAGGACTGATCGAGCAAGCAAAATCACAACTATGGAATATACTCAATGAGTTAGCCAAGACTACAAAAGGTGAAGATCTGCCTACCTTAGAGATAGCACTTTATGAATATGGAAACACTAGTAGATCAACGGGGAACTATCAAATCCACCAATTGAGCCCATTTACAACGGACATGGATTTGGTGTCTGAGAAGTTATTTTCTCTAACTACAAATGGAGGAGAAGAGTACTGTGGAGCGGTAATCAAAGCCTCCATCGATGAACTAGACTGGACGAATAAAGATGGTCTCAAGATGATATACATAGCAGGCAACGAACCATTCTCTCAAGGGCCAATCGGATATAGAAAGATATGTGCTACAGCTCAGAGCAGAGGAATATTAGTAAATACGATCTACTGCAACGATGGAGCTAAGTATGATGTGAACGACTGGAAATCTGGTGCAGAAGCGGGTGGGGGAGAGTTCTTTACCATCAATCACAATGAGACGACAGCATATGTAGAGACACCATATGATGATGAGATCAATAGACTGAATCAAGAGTTGAATAAGACGTATCATTCGTTTAACAGTTATGGAGAAGGGAAAGTACAGAACTTACACCTACAAGATAGTAATGCAAGCTCCTACAGTAAAGAGAATGCTGCGAAAAGAACAAAATTCAAAGCGAGCAAGCAATATAAAACAGAGGACTGGGACCTTGTCGAGAATTATAAGAAAGATAAGAAGATTTTAGAAAAGGCAGTGATCAAAGATGAGAGATTGAGCAAGCTATCAAAAGAGGAACTAGAAAAAGAAATAGAGCTGATGTCTGAAAAGAGAGAAGTCGTAAAATCCAAAATCAATGATCTAGACAAAAAAAGAACGATTTATAAGAAAGAAAAAATCAAAGCAAAAAGTAAAGATAACCTTGGGAACTCTATCATCAAGACGGTAAGGAAGCAAGCTAAGAAGAAGGGATATCAGATGGAAGATTGAGTGATTTCTAGCGTCAAGGAATTTAATGGATTTTGAAAGCTGCGAAATATCCCTGTTCATTCCTTTTGAGTGCTGAAAATCTCTAATTATCAACCTTTATGACCGAATGATAAATAATTAATACAATGAGGGGGAGAAGTATCGTATTATGTATATATTTACTTATTCCAATTATTTTCACAATTATTAATCAATTAACTATGAAATTAGAGTGTTTTTTTTCTGTTTGTTTAGCATTTTTTACCGTTACTTCTATCTTTAGTCAAGTGCCATATACAAAGAAGCAACTAAGCATTAATGCGAGTGAGTATTCTCAATTATTTATGGATCAGGGAGAGAATACGCTAGATCTTACTTATAGAATTGCAGCGATAGATTCTTCTCATACATTGAGGTTGGCTACGAGCTTTGGTTTTAGTACGGATGATGATGAACTTTCTAATTTTGCAGTTCGGGTAGGTATTGATAATACGTATAAGGAGAGTGGCAACTGGAAGTTTTACAGTGGATTAGATTTTGCATATTCTATAGTGAGTATCAACGATAGCGACAGATCTTTCACAAAGATTGGAATGATTCCATTCTTAGGGTTTTTGTACCATATAGGTCCTCATTTTTCAATCTCAACAGAACCTTCGATCGGTATTTTCAGAGATAGAGTAAATTTTGGTATTGCTGAACCTAGAAATGAATATAAAGTGTCACTAGTGAATTTAGGACAGATAAGAATTGGGTTTCACTTTTAGCTGGGGGTTAATTCATTACAATTAGACCTCGGAGGTTTCTAAAACTTCCGAGGCCTTGTTTGTTTATGCCTCTCACAATCAATCCACCTTCACAAATTGTAGATTGATCACTTCATTACCTTCTAATACGATAGACAAGGTATAGATACCTGAGGAGAGGTTTGAAATGTCTACCACAGAATCAGTAATTTCTGCATCGAGATTGAGTCCCATCGCATTAGAAATTATAGCTGATTTTATGGTTTGTGAATTGGATAGGTCAATTCTTATTTCACCTTTGGCAGGGTTAGGGTATAGAGTGGTAGTCGTTGGTTGGTACTCTTCCTCTTTTGTAGTTGTAGAAATCTGAACATCCCCATAACAATTGTCGGATTCGAAGCATCCATTTTCATCTACCTTGAAGTGCCAAACTTGATCTTTTTCACCTATTGGGTTCACACTTCCCATGGCTTCGATATCTCCAGAATCATTACTTATTTCCTTTTTTCTTTCAAATCGTAAATTTCTATGTAAAGAAACTCGTTTTGAGAAGTCAACGATATAGTGTTTTCTCTTAGTAAATTAGTAGTTTGTAAAATAGAGATATGTTGTTAATGGTTGATCTGTAGTGTATTATATGGAAATAATAATAAAGAATCATGCCAGTCAATATGTCTGAATAGCTGTTCCATTTGAAGAGAAAGAAAATAACGACTAAAACTCCTCCTTCATCTCAATCACCATCTCCTCTTTACTGATCGGATGCAAAAACTCAATCCGCTCTGCATGAAGAAGTAATCGCTCGCCCTTTCTCCCATAAAAATCATCACCGACTATAGGGTGATTCAGCCCATCAGGATGTGCGGCATGTACGCGCAGTTGGTGGGTGCGCCCCGTAATAGGGTAGAAGTATACTTTAGTGGTATTGTTTTTCTTTTCT
The DNA here is from genome assembly GCA_938007965.1 of uncultured Saprospiraceae bacterium. GTDB lineage: Bacteria > Bacteroidota > Bacteroidia > Chitinophagales > Saprospiraceae > CAJXUU01. The sequence goes on from CALLMH010000031.1 coordinate 50,844, forward strand.
ATGACCTCGTAGTGTGTTGTTGCGGGTTTTCCCTGCACATAATCTACGACCTGTTTTGGACGATCATCGAGATCTAATCGGATAGGCAGATCGATGGTTCCGGTGTCTTGAGTAAGGTACCCTTCTAGCGTAGCTACATATCGCTTCTTGATTGTCCGATTCATGAACTGTTTCTGCAGTCCCCGATTGGCCGCTCGCGTTTTAGAGAAGATCATGACACCCGAGGTCGACATATCTAATCTATGCACTACGAATGGCCCTGGCTGATCTTTATACATTTTCTCGATCCTATCCGATACCGAATCTTTGATAATTACACCAGGCACAGATAGCAGGTCAGGAGGCTTATTGATGGCCAATATATAATCATCTTCAAATATGATTTCTATCTTTTTATTGATACCAGGATTGATCAAAAGTGGATTTTCCTCTACTTCAAGCCCTACTAGCATATGTCCGAGGATGGGTTCGCACTTACCACGGCAGGCAGGATAGAACTGACCATGTTTTCGTATGGCTGACTTAGGTGGTTTTCCCCACCAGAACTCCGCCATACATATCGGTTTTAATTTGTGTAGGAAAGCATATTGGAGAAGCTTGGGAGCTGCGCATTCTCCTGCTCCTGCAGTAGGCGGTATATTGGTGAATATATCATTCAGTGTTTTGATTTCAGATTCCGCATTGAGGAATTTGTAACTATCGAACAGTCTTTGCTGTAGGTTTGCGGAGTGAGCTGCTCGCCTTGATTTTGCTGCCTCTATTTTGTCAGTGTAAAGACTGAGGTTAAGGTCATTAATTTTATTTCTTTCGTTCCAGTGTTTTACTGTGTTTTTGAGATGGATTCTGCTTTGTTGACTTTCTACGGCTAGTTGATCTACGAGGTCATTATAAGATTCTGAATTTAGATTGGATTTAGCTTCTTGTCTTTGTATTTTTCGTTTGGCTTTATCTTTTTTGATTTTCTCTTTTAGTACTTTTATTTGGGATTGGCCTTCTTGGTAGTCGGCTTTTCGTTTTTGTATCGCTTCTTCATATCCATCTACTGACTCTAGTGCTTTTACTTCGGCTTGGATCACGTTTAGTTCTTTCATTCCTTCTATGAAGAAGTTCCCATCTTGCAACATGTCAAACACTGGTGGCACAAATCTATCATGGTGATTAGCATCTGCCAACTTACCAGAGAATGCAGATAAGTAACCGATCTCTCCATCTTGTCTTTGCACGACCAATACACCGAACATCTTACCGATACTATAGCTTTCTCTATCTTCTGGATCACCGAAGTCGTGTGTCCATTCGGTTTGGGTATTTATATGATGTTGTAGTTCCTCGGCCGCTAGTAAGCTTAACGGGTGCGGATCATAGTAAAATGGAAAAGTAAATTTGTTGGGTAAGGGGATGGCAGTGATATCGGATTTGAATGGGGTGAATTTATTTTTTGAAAGAGGCATTAATATATAGGTTGTACTCATTGATAGTGCTTGTTTCTATAGATCCAAAAAAACAGATGTCCATTGATTCTATATTGTGGGTTCTACATTCTTGTTACTTAAACGATCTTTTCGCCCATGGTATGTAAAACAGTTACGAAAGTAATTTTCAATTCTCAAAATCCATAATAAACTGAAGTTGATTCTTATGGAATCTAATCGATCTTATTCTATCAGAATTGATAAATTTAATCTGTTTCAATTTGATACAGAACTTTTATGGGCTGTTGAGAGTATAGATTAGGTAATCTATAATGTGCTATATATTCTCAATGATCTCTTGGTATTTTGAAATAGCTTCGAGCGTCCGAGATTGTATAGCTACATGGAGAGATCCTGAGACCTTGTATTGACGTAAGATTTCTAATTTTTGCTGCCTACATACGTACTTGAAGACTCTTATTTATTGTTACTTTTGGCTTATTATTATATAATTTTAATCTATACCACATTTGTTAAGTTTCATCAGGAATTGGTTGCTAAGTAGGAAGACGGATGACAAGTCAGTGGTAATGCTACTGATCAAAGGATATTCGGTGCTCACAGTATTGTGCTTTATCATCTTGGCCATGCCTTTTTGTCAAAAAGAAAGTAACTCTATCATAGATCATCTATTTTATGCGGTTTCATTAGTGAGTACGACGGGTTTGGCGCCAGGAGATTTTGGAAAATCTTATAATATTATAGGACAGATCTCAAGTTTGGTATTCATCCAATTGGGAGGTGTCGGGTATATGGCCTTGAGTTCATTTATAATATTAAAACAAAAGAATAGACTACCTAATCTATCGATGAGGCTTCTTCGATTGGAATTCAATCTTCCAGATAAATATCCGCTTAAAGCTTTCATCTACAGTGTGTTTGCATTTACTATTTTGATAGAGATTATAGGTGCCATCATATTGTCTATCGGATTTCAGAATGAGGGTGTAGAGCATCCCATTTGGAATGGAATATTTCATAGTGTATCTGCCTTTTGCACTGCGGGTTTTAGCCTTTTTGGAGATTCTATGACCTCATACAGTGGAAACACGATGATTACGACTACTATCCTAGTGCTATCACTCTTGGGGTCGATTGGATTTATAGTCTTGCTAGATTTTTGGCTTAGATTATTGGGCAAGCGAAAAAATCTGTCGCTTACCTCTAAAATGATATTAATCAGTACTTTTTCCTTTTGGATTCTAGCTGCTGTCGCTTTATTTTTTTCTGATAATCAGTTGATGGCTAACGGCTGGCAAGGATTGAAAACAGCTGTGTTTCACAGTATATCAGCCCATACGACAGTCGGATTTAATAATTATGACCTTGGAGCAATCAGTGTTTCTGGAGTATTTATATTGATCATACTTATGATAGTTGGAGCATCTCCAGCGGGAACGGGCGGAGGGATTAAGACGACTTCTGTTACTTCATTAATTGCAGTACTGCTGTCAATATTGAAACGAAGAAAATATGTAGAACTATTCAACAGAGAAATCCCAGCGCGAAATATATACCTTGCTATTTCGTCAGCGATTTTTTATACCCTCATTCTGATAATTGGCACTTGGGTATTGCTTCTGATCGATGGTGCAAATTTCAGTTTCGAGCAGATCTTATTCGAAATAGCCTCTGCACTGAGTACTGTAGGATTATCTACCGGGATTACATCAGAACTGTCTGATGCTAGTAAGCTGGTCATCTCTTTTTTAATGTTTTTGGGCCGATTAGGGGTTATAACATTTGGATTGGCATTGATTTCTAGAGCGCCTGACCTTAGCAATAAACCACTATCCGAAGAGATCGCGATATAATTATTTTTTGTGTAGATACTAATAATGTATGTTTTCATAGAGATACGTGTCTGAAAATAATCGTTTCTTTGTCTATGATAGCGATTATTAACGGCAAAAGGTAAAGGATAAGACTTGCGAAGATTAATCAGCGATATTATTTATCTCATTCGGTAACTAAAGCTTATCATTGGCGTTTAAAAAAAGCAAAAAGTAGATATACGATGTATTTGAAAAAACTAAAATTATCTCTCTTTATATTCTTATCAATATTGACGGGCAGGGATGTTATTGCTCAATCTCCTTTGTTTCCCAATTCTGTAGTATCAAATGATATAGACTTCATTATTGAGAGTGATCCAGATGCTTTTCAGACTTTGGACTTTATAGGACGAGCAAATAAGGAAATGCCAGGCGATCCGAATGGTGGAGGTCTTTTTGATAGTAATACTTTTGTATTTGATGCCCATTTTGAGGATGGAGGTTCTCTCGAGATATGGTGCCATAGTTCGTTTCTGACTCAAGAAGCTGCAGAAGAATATGCTACTAAATTGTGCCCGAGGCTAGGGAAGTTGCCAGATTTTCAGCGAAACTTATTGGATCATGTGGTGATACATAAAGGTGATGCTGGAGCGTTCGCAGAAATCGAAGGCCAGTTTTTTATCCTATATTCTGATAATATGGATAAGCGGATAAATACCAACGATCTAGAAGAAACGGTATTCCATGAATCTGTACATGCCTCATATCAGTTTATGTATCAAAATGATCCCTCGTGGTTGGATGCTCAAGCGCAAGACCCTACGTTTGTTACCGATTATGCACGTGACAATCAGCAGGTAGAGGATATGGCGGAGTCAGCACTCTTCGCATATACGCTCATATCGCACCCCGGGCGACTAGATTCCAATATAGAAGATTGGTTACTTGCCAATATTCCCAATCGCATAGAGTGGTTCAGTGCTATCTATGAGTCACCTACGAGTACGAGTGAGACCACCTCCAAATTCAAAATATTCACCTACCCTAATCCTACGAACGAGAAGTGTACGGTCTATCTCGAGGGTATGAGAGATACGGATCAGATTCGAGTATACAGCCTTACAGATGGTCAATTGGTGAAGTCTCTTGATGCTCAAAATGGCAATAATGAGATCGATCTTGATGGTCTGCCGAGTGGATCATATTTCTTATCGATAAGAGGTTTTGAGACTACTGTAGTTATAAAACAAAGATAGATAATAGCTGCTACGTTGGCTATATTTTAGTCCAATATATTCGAACCAAGGATTCTGTTATTTTCAAAAGAGCGAATAGTGAGAGATTGGTATTTTAGAATATTGAGGGCAATAAATCAAATTAATAGTGCCTAAGATCGAATATGCTCTAGGAAATAAGCTTATCAAATTAATCTTATTCTAAACTCACAATACTATCTTAAAATAGAGCTTAGATAATGTACTTCTATTCATTTTGATTATTTTACGATCTACTCAATAAAAGTTTGTACGATTTGAAGTATTTCATATTTTGTTTAATATTCATATTGCAGTCTGTCATTGTAACTGGACAGGGATATTTCGAGGCTACACCAGAGATCGCTGAAGCATATCGCATGGTCTCTACATTGAGATTCGAAGAGGGTAGAAAGAAGATTTCAGAAATAAAAAGCAGTGACCCAGACAACAAGTTGGTCTATCTCGTGGAAAATTATATTGATTTCTTTACCATATTTATCAATGAAGAAGAGAATGAATACGAAAAGCTTCTCGATAATAAGGAATACAGAATCGATCAAATAAGAAAAGGAGATAAAAATAGTCCATATTATCGGTTTGCTATAGCTGAGATTCATCTACAGTGGGCTACCGCTAGGCTGAAGTTCGGAGAGCGGACTACACCTGCTACGGAAGTACTGAAAGCATACAAATTACTAGAAAAGAACAATACAGAGTTTCCTGATTTTATTGCCAATAAGAAGAGTCTTAGTATCATTCATGCATTGAGCGAGAGCTTACCAGGCTGGGTACGTACGCTGATGGGTATAAGGGGTTCCATAGAACAAGGTACAAAGGAGATAGATGAAGTGGTGAGTTATTCTAAGCACAATGAATTCCTATTCTTAGAGGAGTCTTATGCGATCTATGCTTACATCCTGTTTTTTCAAAATAATAAAAGAAAGGAAGCTTACGACTTACTTACCCATGCAGATTTAGACCACTCAAGGAGTCCATTGATTTGTTTTTTGAAGGCAAATATTGCTCATAAAAATGGATATAATGAAGAGGCGAAAAAAATCCTAGAAGAGCGGCCAAATGGTGATATGTATATGCCGTTTCCATATTTGGATTTCATGTATGGTCAGTATAAGCTGTATTCACTAGATGATGATGCGAGTAAGTATATACTCAATTTTATCAATGAATTCGAAGGGCGACATTTTGTAAAAGAAGCATATCAAAAGCTAGCATGGTACGAGCTAGCACTCAATGAAGATATATCAGCTTATAAGAAATATATGAAGCTATGCCAAGACAGAGGATTCGAGCTGGTAGATGAGGATAAGCAAGCACTAAAAGAAAGTGAAAACAAAAAGATACCGAATGCTACATTGCTAAAAGCACGTCTCTTGTTTGATGGCGGCTACTACTCTAATGCCTACGCACTACTTGTAAAGAAGTCGTATATGTTTATCGAGGAAGGCGAAGATCAGTTAGAATTCAACTACAGGATGGGGAGAATCAGTCATGAACTCCAAAACCTGCCCGATGCGATAGAGTTTTATTCACTGACGTTAATGTCGGGCAAAAAATCAAAATCATACATGGCCTGTAATGCGGCTCTACAGATTGGTCTGATTCTAGAAGAACAGAAAAAACACAAACAGGCCAGACATTACTACGAACAATGTCTTGAAATCTCACCTGATGAATACAAAAGTAGCTTACATCAAAAAGCCAAGTCAGGCATAGAAAGAGTGGAATATTTCTTAAATTAGTACCAAAATCGACCATAATGAAATACAAGAATATATATGTAGCGGCAAGTAGCCAGCACGTAGGAAAAACCACGTCTACCCTCGGACTCGTCTCTGGATTTATGAATAAGGGGCATAAAGTAGGGTACTGTAAGCCAGTGGGCCAGAAGTTTTTGGACATCAATAACCTGATCGTAGATAAGGATACGGTACTGTTTGCTGATTTGATTCATTTTGATTTGATTCCAGAGTATCATAGTCCGGTGATACTAGGTAAAGGAGCGACTGAGAAGTATCTCGATGATCCCACGGCAGTAGATCTAGATAAGCGGATCCTAGATGCAAAACGCTACATGAGCAATAACAATGATATCACAGTCTACGAGGGTACAGGGCACCCAGGTGTAGGGAGTGTAGCTGGTCTGTCTAATGCACGAGTGGCAAAGTTACTAGATGCTGGTGTAGTGATGGTCGTAGAAGGTGGCATCGGTAGTACGATAGACATGCTCAATATGTGTACAGCCATCTTCCGTGAGCAAAATGTACCGATCATAGGAGTCATTATCAATAAAGTAAGAGCCGAGAAATTAGAAAAAGTAAAAGAGTATGTCAGCAAGTGGCTGGTTAAAAACGATCTCCCTTTATTAGGGGTGATTCCCTATGACCCTACACTGGCTTACCCGCTTATCAGAAGTATAGCCGAATCCGTAGATGGTACTCTAATATACAACACAGACTCGGACAATAATAAGGTCGCGGGAATCTTAGCGGGCTCATTAATCGATCTGGAGAAATTGCAAAAGATGCCCGACCAATTACTCGTCGTATCTACGAAAGCATTGAATGATGTAGTCAAAAAAATCGAAAATCTTGAAGAACTTCATAATATAGAAGAGACGTCACTTTGCGGAATAGTAGCCACCGGAGAAGGAAATATAGACAGCAGGACTCTGAAATATGTAGAAAAAAATAATCTGCCGCTGATCAGAACGCATCTAGATACTTACGGCTGTGTAGTCAAAATCAGTAAAATAGAAGTGAAAATCAATCGTAAGACACCATGGAAAGTTACTAAAGCTATCCAGTTGATCGAAAATCATGTAGATCTAGATAGCATTATGGAGTTGGTATGAGTTGCGGGCTCATTTAATTGTCAGTTCATTTATTGATTTGTAATGGTATAAAAAAAAGAGGCGAAATATGTCAAAGAAATTCTACAATCATTACAATCACTAGCAGAGTAGCTTATAAAGTATTAGATTATGGATGTCTTATAATTGATTGTCTTATAAGATTTACGATTCTAATAGACCAGAATAGAATTCATGTTGCCAAAACACATTACAATAAAAGATAATTTGTAACTTCGCTGTATGTCAAAGGCGAAGAAAAAAATCATACAAAAATCTATGGTAGATACTCCCAAAGCTATTTCGAGCTTAGGGAGCTATTCTAAGTATTATCAGTGGATCGTTTTTGCATTTGCATTTCTGATTTATGCGAATACACTATTACATGATTACACACAAGATGATGCTATTGTGATCTATGATAATATGTTTACCCAAGATGGTATTTCTGGGATTCCTGGATTACTGAAGTACGATACATTCTATGGATTCTTTAAGACCGAAGGAAAGGCCAAGTTAGTCTCTGGGGGCAGATATAGACCATTGACACCTATTATGTTCGCGATTGAGTATGAGCTATTTGGAGCATCGCCAGGAGCGGGGCACATGATCAGCGTGTTATTATATGCGCTACTTTGTATGTTGATCTACAAGTTGATGGTGCTGATGCTACTGCCGAATATGGACGATAAGAAGGGTTTTTACCTATTTGTATTGTTTGCTTCTCTGTTATTTGCAGCACATCCATTGCATACCGAGGTGGTCGCTAATATTAAGGGTCGAGATGAAATCATGAGTATGATGGGTGCTGTATTGGCACTATATTATTCATTGAAGTATATTGATGGCAAAGCACAAATCAATATTTTATGGGCGTCCATTGCATTTTTCTTGGGACTCATGGCAAAGGAGACTACGATTACCTATCTAGCAGTCATCCCTTTGGCTGTTTATTTTTTTAGATCAGTTTCATTGTCGAAGACCACTCTGCCGATGATTGGTGTCGGATTATCGACGGTGGTATTTTTGATGATTAGATTTAGTGTGCTTGGTATGGATTTCGGTGGCACTCCGATGGAACTTATGAATAATCCATATCTCAAGGTGGAGGGTAATAGTTATGTTCCATTCACATTAGGTGAGAAGGCAGCTACGATTACCTATACGCTTGGTAAATATATCCAACTATTGACCTTTCCTCATCCTCTGACCCATGATTACTATCCACGACATGTGGAGATTATGTCCTTTGGGAATTGGCAGGTGATACTGAGCCTGATGATATATTTGGGGATGCTGATTGTAGCTTTCAGAGGATTAAAGAAAAAGGATTTGATCAGTTTCTGCATCTTATATTTCTTGATCACACTATCTATCGTCTCGAATATTGTGTTTCCGATTGGAACGAATATGTCAGAGCGATTTATGTTTATGCCTTCATTAGGTTTTACGTTATTGGTGACCTATTTATTATCGAAATATCTACCTTCTCAAAAGGTATGGATAGGGATTTTGGGTGGTATATTATTCTTGTACAGTGTTAAGACTTTTACTAGGAATTTCGTCTGGAAAAATGATTATACATTATTTACCACAGATGTCAAAACATCATCGAATAGTGCCAAGGTACTCAATGCGGCTGGCGGTGCACTCGTCACAGAATCAGCAAAAACTAAAAACGCGAATAAGAAAGATGCGATGCTATCAGAAGCGATCCCATATTTGGAAAAAGCACTGACCATACATCCTAATTATAAAAACGCTGCGCTATTATTGGGGAATGCTAATTACTATAAAAAAAACTACGAAGGCGCTATCAAAGCTTATCAACGCACCTTACAGATCGCACCAGAATATAAAGATGGGATTAAGAATCTAGCTGTCGCCTACAGGGATGCTGGTCGGCAAGCGGGTGAAGTAGAAAAGAATCTTACGAAAGCTAAAAAATATCTCAAACAATCTGTCCAATTAATGGATAATGATGCAGATGCATTTCGATTATTGGGTATCGTCCATGGAATGGGTGGAGAACACGAAGAAGCTATTAAATATTTCACAAAGGTGACAGAAATGCAACCTGATTTAGCTGTGGGATACGTTAATCTTGGGAAAGCGTACCAATACTATGGTGATGAAGAGACTTCGAGGATCATGTTTCAAAAAGCATTGGAGATAGATCCGAAAGCATTAGATTAGTCATATATATAGCTAATAATATCTTCGGACTAGATGATACTGCTGAATTCGGGGTTGTGTATTATATGAGAGTCGAAAAATTAAATAAATAAAGAACGCATTTAAAGGAGAGCACCTTTACTAACTACAATAAATATATGCGAAAGATAATTCAGATATGGGTATGCATTTTCTTACAGTCATGGGCTGTGCATGGCCAAAATGATCAAGATAAGTGGGTCGAAGGGGTGTACAATAATTTGACCTTGGAGGAGAAGATAGGTCAGTTATTTACCATAAGAGCATCGGCCAAAGCCGATGAAAGTGAATCCAGAAAAATACTTTCATATATAGAAAATTATAAGATAGGAGGGATCTGCTTCTTCCAAGGAACACCTACCCAACTGACAGTATTGAACAATAGATATCAGCAGAAATCAAAAGTGCCGATTCTTACTTCTATAGATGGAGAATGGGGACTCGGGATGAGATATCCTGAGCGATCCATCAGTTTTCCTAGGGCACTCACCCTTGGCGCAATCCAAGACAACAATCTGATCTATGAGATGGGAACGCATATCGCAGATCATTGTAAGCGAGTTGGCATTCATGTAAACTTTGCACCTGTTGTTGATGTAAATAACAATCCTAACAACCCAGTAATCAACAATCGGTCATTTGGAGAGGATAAGTACAATGTGGCGGCAAAAAGCTATGCTTATATGAAAGGAATGCAAGATAATGGAGTGATGGCTTGCGCAAAACACTTTCCTGGTCATGGAGATACGGATACGGATAGTCACCTTGATCTGCCTATAATTAATCATGATCGAAATCGACTAGATAGTATAGAGTTGATGCCGTTTCGATCTTTGATAGCACAGGGATTAGGCAGTGTGATGGTTGCTCACCTAAATATACCTGCATTCGATGATCGACCGAATCGGCCAACTACATTATCATACAATGCGGTCACGACGGTTCTTAGAAATGAGATGACATTTGCAGGATTGATTTTTACTGATGCGATGGAGATGAAAGGTGTAACCAAGCACTTCAAACCAGGAGATGCGGATAAGGAAGCATTCATGGCAGGAAATGATATCATCCTACTTCCAGAAAACCTCAAAGCTGGCATAGCATCAATCAAAAAGGGTATCTTGGATAATTCGATACCTAGAGAACGATTAGAGAATAGTGTCAAAAGAATACTCAGGGCCAAATATACACTGGGACTCAATAATTGGAAACCTGTAGATCAGAATAACGTAGAAAAAGATATCAATGACAATAAGTCCTTGGCACTAAAAGAGAAACTGATCGAGAATGCCATCACACTTGCTTCTGATGATGATCAGATAGTACCTGTAAGGAAGCTCAATGATATGAAGTTCTCTTCTATATCGATAGGATCTCCTTTCAAGACTCCCATGCAGACGCAGTTAGACTTCTATGTGACAACTCAGCATAATCAACTCCCGAGGTTCTCTACTAAGATCGAACGGGATCGTGTAAAAGACAAAATAAAAGATTCTGATTATGTCATAGTGGGTATGCACGATATGAGTAAGCATGCGAAGAAAAATTTTGGTCTGAATCTGCAAAATATCGAGTTCTTAAAAGAGATAGGAAAAGAGAAAAAGTTAATCATTATAATATTCGGAAGCCCATATTCTTTGAAGTTTTTTGATGGTTTTTCCAATGTGATCGTAGCGTATGAAGATGATGAGATGACACAGAATATTGCAGCTCAGTCTATCTTTGGAGCGTTCACTATAAAAGGGAAATTACCAGTCACAGCATCACCAAAGTATAAATACGGAGGTGGAGAATACCGCGAGTCTTTAGGACGATTCGGGTATTCTATTCCAGAGCGAGTAGGGATGTCATCCTCTGTACTCGCAGGGATAGATACGATTATCAATGAGATGATTACGACTAAGGCTGCTCCAGGGTGTCAGATACTAGCTGCGAAGGATGGGAAGATTGTTCTCCAGAAATCATACGGTAACTTTGCATATGATGTAGCGAGACCTGTGGATAATAATGATATGTACGATGTAGCATCTGTCACAAAAGTATGTGCTGCTACGATTTCTCTCATGAAACTATACGATGAGGGAAAATTTGATCTCAATGCACCGATAGATAGATATATTCCAGAGTTAGATACATGTGACAAGAAGGACATCAGTATCAGGGCTATGTTAGCCCATCATGCTCAGTTAGCTGGTTGGATCCCGTTCTATAAAGAGACAGTAAGTAGAAGTAAGAAGAATCCACAACCACTAGAAAAGTATTACAGCAAAACGCTCAAGGAAGGATTTACGACTCCAGTGGTGGACAATCTATTTATGCGGACGGATTATCAAGACACTATCTGGAGTAGAATCAATGCCAGTAAACTGAGAAGTAAAAAGGGATATAGGTATTCGGATTTGGCGTTTTACTATATGCATAAGAGTATAAAAAACATCACAGGCCTGCCGATCAATGAATATGCATCTGAGCAATTCTATGAGCCGCTTGGACTTAGAAGGACAGGGTACCTTCCATTAGAAAAACACCCACGAGAAGAAATAGCTCCATCAGAATATGACCGTTACTTCAGGAGACAAGTGATAAAAGGGTATGTGCACGATATGGGTGCTGCGATGCTGGGAGGAGTGAGTGGTCATGCAGGATTATTTAGTAATGCCGGCGAACTGGCCATTATCTATCAGATGTTGCTCAATGGTGGTAGCTACGGTGGAGTACAATACCTGAATCCTGAGACGATCAAGTTGTTTACCACACGATATCCAGAAAGTACAAGGCGAGGAATTGGTTGGGATATGAAAGAGCTCAATCCTTCCAAAAGTCAGAATATGTCGAAGTTGGCTTCGGACTCTACATTCGGTCATTTGGGGTTTACGGGTGTAGCGGCATTTGCTGATCCCAAAGAAGACATTATCTTTATTTTCGTAGCGAATAGAACTTACCCAAGTATGAAAAATCTGAAGTTCAGTAAGGGTAATTATAGACCAAGAGTGCAAAGTCAAGTATACAGAGCAATCATGAAAGATGAGGAAGGTGTTGTCAGTGAAATGTAAGCTTAGCGGCTAGCGGAAAACATCATTATAGTTCTTGTCTCACAAAAGAACTTACAAGACCCGCACGATAAGAAGGCAGTAAAGAAGCCAACCATCCAATAATTGATACTGCAAAAATCACAATTACAAAATCTGTCCATTTTAATTCGATAGGGTAGGCACTAATCATAAATCCATCTGGCACTGCGATAAGACCGAAATCTTTCTGGAGCCAATATAGAAATAGGGCAATGACGATCCCGATCACAATACCCACTGCAGTGATCAGCATGCCTTCCATCATAAATATTGCTCGGATCCGTTTGGTCTCATATCCCATACTCCTGAGGATTGCGATATCTTGTTTTTTCTCGAGTACCATCATCCATAGTGATCCTACCATGTTGAATGCTATGATGCCTAGCGTAAGAAGTACGATTAAGAAACTCACCCATTTTTCGATATTCATTACCTTGAGGAAGGTTTCTTCTTGTTCGTACCGATTCTTGATCGTGAATCCTTCTCCTAAGATGGTATTTATAGAGGTTCTGATATCATCTTCGTCATGATCTTTGCTTAGCTTTATTTCCAGGGATGAGATTTGATTTTTGCGATCTAAGAGTTTACTTACTGATTCTATATTTGATATAAGATAGGTTACATCGGCTTCGCTTCCGACTGAGAAGATTCCTGCAGGGAATACATTGATAGATGTATATTCCTTACCCAGTTTGCCGAGCATACCTTTGGCGCTTCTTGTGGGCATATGTACGACTACAGGACTGACCGCATCTTTATGATTGATAGACAAATTAGAGCTTAGACCACGACCGAGTACTCCGAAGTTACGATTGTTATCTATAACTTTATACGTACCACTTTTCATAGAAGAATCTATTGATGATACTTGTCTGTATTGAGCGTCTACACCTTTGATTTTTCCCGCCTTTTGATTGTCTTTATATTCGAAGATGCACACTTCTTCGATTGTCTTGGATATGGCTATAATGCCGGGTATGTCATTGATCTGTGCCGTTTGATGATCACTTACTTCGAAGTATTTTCCCTCCGATGGTATGACTTTTATATCGGGATTGAAGGAATTATTCATCCCAGATAATAAGCTCTCGAAACCATTGAATATGGATAGTATTAAGATGAGTGCTGCTGTACCTATGGTAATACCGATGACCGATATCCATGTAATGATATTGATGGCACTCGTAGATTTTTTACCTAAAAGATACCTTTTCGCTATCTCAAAAGTAAAATTCATATTGTAGGTTTTGTTATAAATAGAGAAAACATCATATCGCCTTCAGATATTTTGGTAATTGATCAACTATTTCTGTTTTGGGATCATGATGAACGGCATTCCATCCTGCTGATATTGCCGCCTCTACATTGCTGATATTATCATCGATAAATAGTGTTTTCTTAGGGTCGATTCCTGTTTCGGCAATAAGTGAATCATATATAGCATCTTCTGGTTTTCTCATTTTCATTTTATGAGAATAGAATACTTGATCAAAAAACCGAGTAGCAAAGTCTGAGATACCATGATTTTTCTTCAAATCACGAAGTACCCATTCGATATGTAATTCGTTGGTATTGCTAAGTAAGTATAGATTATAGTTTTTTTTAAGATCGGTCAGAAATTGGAATCGCCTTTCGTTCCATCCGAGTAGCATAGCATTCCAAGCCTTGATCAGTTTGTCCGGCTGAGGAGTAAGCTTTGTTGATTCTTTTTGCAGATGCCATAAAAATGTTTCTGTATTGATCTCGCCTTTCTCATACCCTAGCATCACTTTGAATATGTGAGCGGGTATATCTTCAAAAGTCATATTGACGCCTGTAACTTCGGATAATTCCGCAAATGTTAACTCATAGTCTAAGTCTAAAAGCACACCACCGAAATCAAAGACTATATTCTTGATCATTACTATATTATATTAATTGATGAGCTAAGGTATATATTTTATGCTGAATAAAGGTTATCCAGTTTTTTCCAAGTCTAATCCACTGTAATATCCAGTATCTATATCCAAAATCATCTTAGTGATATACGTGATCTGTCCTACATGGTAGCTGAAGTGCTCGATTACATGCACGATGATGGATAGATTGGTTTCTTCAAAACACTGAACTTTTTGTATCTCGACTAAGTCTAATTCAATTGTATTTGGTAGGATCGATCTTATGTCCTTTTCTAACTGTCGCAGTATTTCAATAAGTTGAGTCTTAGTTTTTACATTATTTCTGTCGAATTCTGTATTTCTCTTTCTATCATCTTTTGCATCGGACATTGTACTCAGTAACCACTGTCTTACGTTTCCATCGAGGTGTAAGACTAAGTTATTTATGCTGTTAGAATTATCGTTTGGTCGGTATTGAAGGTGCGGATCTTCAAGTTTCTCAATACAGGCGATCACTCGATGGATACCACAGTCTATAATTCGTACTTCTATCTCTTTTGCAAGCAATTGATTTACAGTCATGATTACTAATTAGTTGTCGTTTAGCATAAGTACGCGCCTTCTTGATTGATTTCAGATATGTAAGTTTTAATCCTTATTTTTTTGGCTTTGTAGATCTTTTTTGCACGCTCTACTATCTGTTCACTGACGTGTGTATTATTGGTCAATGCGAACATAGATGGGCCAGCACCGCTGATTGAGAATCCCAATGCGCCTTCTTCGAGTGCCGCTTCTTTCATAGCGTAGAATTCTGGAATAAGTTGTGCCCGCTGCGGTTCTATGATCAAATCTTGTAATGATCTCTGAATCAGGTCAAAGTCAGAATTATACATGCCGATGATAAATGCACCAAGATTACCCGATTGGGCTATGTGCTGATCCAGAGTAAGCGAATCTGAAAGTATAGCTCTAGAGTCCTTCGTAAGTATTTCTACTTTAGGATATATGACCACGGCTTGCATAGCTTTAGGTATATGTAATTTGTGTATATCTAATGAAGCGTTGTCTCTTATCAAGGTCATGCCGCCCAATAGAGATGGCGCTACATTATCTGCGTGCCATGCACCGTCGGCTAGTTGTTCTCCTGCGACAGCATGCTTGATGATGTCCCTCTTTTGCAGGCCTGTCTTGAAGAATTCATGGATAGCGAATACTCCACCTACAGCACTAGCCGCAGATGATCCGAGTCCACTACCAAATGGCATTTTCTTGCGGATCTCCATTTCTACTGGTTCATCCTGCAGTCCTAGCTCTTCTAGTAATCTCAATGCAGCAAATCCAGCAGTATTTTTTTCTGGCTCCAGAGGAAGCCCTTTTCCACCTGTTATTTTTATTATTTTTAGGCCTTTCGTCTTTCCAGGCTTGATGAGTACTTCGTCGCCTGGTCCATTAATAGCAAACCCAAGGATGTCATACCCCACAGCTACATTCGCAACACTCGCTGGGGCCCATACTTTAACATGATCTCTTGCCATTTTCTTTCTTCTTTGTATTTATAATAATGCGAAAATATATAATCTTTTCGGATTGAGACTTGAATGTTATTTGAGATTAAAATAATGTAGTATTGTTTTGAGTATAATTACTGTAGAAGTTGCCGTGAGATTTATATAATTGATATTACAGATAGAGAGTCCGCGCATGATTTGTCTCAATTTTTCATTTGTATCGCGCTAAATTGTAGAAAACATTTGCCCAATTAAAACTTTTTGGAGCTAGTTTAGTGTTGTACTAAATGAATTAAATCATATAAAATATTCATGGTAAGGTTAGCGATTATTTTCATTTTTGTCTTGGCTGCTGGGTTCATCATAGCCCAATTGTTAGACTTTTTTTTAAGTATAAATAGTGGATCAGGACAAACAAGAAAAGATATCGCAGAACTCAAGAGTAAAATCGCTACCTATATCAGTAGTCTAGTTCCTATGAACAAAAACGAATTAGAACTGCTATCGGTGAATCAATCAGGAACGTCTACGAGTCGAGGATTGGCTACGATCAAGTCTGGAGCATTTACCAGTATATATCATGAGCCACTTCTAGCATACGCTTACAAGCAATATACGTATCCCGCAGACAAAAGTCTATTGCTCATCAGTTCTGAGGTGGAT
This sequence comes from uncultured Saprospiraceae bacterium, assembly GCA_938007965.1. Classification (GTDB taxonomy): domain Bacteria; phylum Bacteroidota; class Bacteroidia; order Chitinophagales; family Saprospiraceae; genus CAJXUU01. The sequence continues at coordinate 67,549 of CALLMH010000031.1, forward strand.
GATTTTATATACATGATCAATGGATCCAAGACTCAAGTATTTATCAATAATACGGAATTAGGTTTTGTGGAGTCTGACGGGAGCCTTTATGCTCCTGAGACCAATAGATTACTCGCCAAGATTGATGCAGACCACCAGCTCAGTTCGCACCCTGTGATGATAGAAGGTAAAGAGGTAGGAGAAGTTGTGAATGCTCGACTCAATGAATCTCCCAATCCAAGAGCCTATCAGTTCTTAGAGCCTATGAATGAGCGTGAAATACAAATATTCAAGGCGCTGACTTTCCTCAGCTTAGTGGAAGAGATAGTATAGGCATTATATTAATATCTTCTCTCTTAGAAGTATATTGATTTATTCTAAGAAAAACTTACATAAACTAGGAGTTTTTGGAGTAGGGTGGTAAGGTCTTTGTTCCTTTTTAGACTAAGTATTGATATAACTAGGGTTTTTATTGTTTTATAATCAGGGTTTTCATCTACTTACACTATTGTTAAATGGTCTATATTAGCATCATTATTTCTAATGTGTCGGATATAGGCTTCAAATAAAGTTACAATTCGATCCGAGTATAATTATTCATATGATATTAATTCAACCAGGTATAAAGGGGAAATTTATTTTTTTACTTTCTGTTTTGCTGATCTCAACATTGCATTCAGTTACCGCTCAGTCAAAAGTAGAGGTTGATATACCAAAGTATTATAGTGAACTGCTGAGCTATTCGACAGGTAAAGACTTACATCCATTAGAAATATTGCAGCTAACGCGAAAAGCAAGTGCTATAGACCATCAACATGTCTCCTATGCCGAATTCGTGGAGATTGATTTGGGTTTTGGTAGCGACCTTCGAGGGGCTGTTCCCAATGGAATTCAAACTACCCTGTCATTCAAGAACGAAATCTATCCCATAGTACTGAAGAGAAGACATCTCAAAACGGCAAATTATCAATTGTCTACATCGGGAACTCGATCGAAACAAGATGTTGATTCCTATTTTTATAATGGCGTGATTGAGGGAGAATATGAAAGCTGGGTTACATTATCTATTATTGATGGAGTAGCACGATTTCTATTAGCGAGTGCAGATGGTAATATCGAAGTTTCACAATCAACAAATGGATCATATGCAATATACAAAAGTAGTGATCTAGTATCTGTACAGAATTATGAATGTCATAATACCGATGACTCAAAAGAGCTAGTAAGTGCTAAGTCTTCTTCCCGGTCTGTAGGTTCAGATTGTGTAGAGCTTTATCTAGAGTGTGATCACCAAAGTTATCTTGATAATGGTAGCTCTGTAGCCGCTACAGAAGCATGGGCACTGAGTATGTTGAATGATGTAGCTACTATCTACAATTCGATTAACGTGCCGATCGTCATCAACAATGTATTCGTATGGAATACTCCCGATCCCTACATTCAATCTGAAAGTTTACAAGCGGTAAGAGATTCTTTTGTAGTTGGTGTTGCAGATGGATATGATGCGAGGATAGCCCAATTATTGTCTACCCGAGATCTAGGGGGTGGACTGGCGTATGGAGTTGGAGGTCTATGTGGTAGTTCTTCGGATTTTCCTGCACCATACAGTATCGCTACATCATTAGAAACTAATTATAGTAGTTATCCAAATTATTCATTTACAGTAAATGTACTAGCTCATGAGTTAGGGCATGTATTTGGGGCTAGACATACCCATGCATGCGTATGGGGACCTGATTTTGACAGTCAGATTGATGATTGTGGAAATGTATATGCATCATCAAATAATAATCAAACCGAAGGGCAAGAATGCTTCGATGAGAATAATCCCATACTGCCAGCTAATGGAGGAGGGACGATCATGTCGTTTTGTAATCTATCAGGAGGCGGTATTGATCTAGCCAATGGTTTTGGTTCGGAGGTAGGTGATTTAATATTTGATAAATATATTACCGCACCTTGCGCGACGGGAAATCTGTGCGCAAGTATCCCACCAGCGAATGATGATTGTATCAATGCCATCGAACTTCCTGAAAATGGTGTCTGTAATGCATTGACTTTTGATAATGTATTGGCCACTGCGTCCGGTGTTGCTGATCCATCATGTGGTGATGTCGGATCTGGCTTGGATGTCTGGTTTTCATTTGTGCCATCTTCAGCTAGTGTCGGAGTAGAGTTCAGACCAGTCACTAATCAAGTAGAGGATGTGGTAGTAACTATATACTCAGGATCATGTGGTTCTTTGACGGAAATATATTGCGAAGAAGTAATAAACGATAAGCTATTTATTGATCTTTCGGGATTGAGTATAAACCAGAATTATTATATAAGGATAATAGAATCAGGAAGTGATGAATTTGGTGCTTTTGAGCTATGTGTGACCAATTCCGATGTGCCGTGCCACCCCGCGTACAATGCACTAATAGAACTATACAATAATACAGATGGTGACAATTGGACAGTGAATACAGGGTGGTCTATTGGAGCTACAGGAGCTAACTGTAAGCCATGCGAGTGGTATGGAATTACTTGCGATAATCTTAATAATGTCATCGGTATTGATTTATTTAATAATAATCTTAATGGTGTAATACCTAATAGTCTAAGCGAAGTAAGAACTCTAAGGACATTAAAACTTATGAATAATAATTTGTCAGGAGATTTTCCAGATATATGGTCCACGCTAGATGTTTTAGAATTTATAGACCTATCGAATAATGTATTTACAGGAAATATGCCTGCTTCATTAGGCACAATGCAGAAAATTAATACCTTATATATAGAGAATAATAATATGGATGGTCCTCTGTTGCCTTCCATAGCTGATCTGCCGCTGCTCAATGTATACTGGACAAAGAATAATAATTTTAGCGGGTGTTATCCGGAATCCTACATTGAACTATGTGAAATTTCGAGTGTTAAATTTACAAATAATCCCTTGCTGCCTAATCAAGGGAATGCATTTGATGAATTTTGTGCCCTAGGGTATGGGAGTGATACTGACAGCGATGGATTCTGCTTTGGTATCGGTGCAGGGGATGACTGTGTAGATGATGATGATACCATCTATCCTGGAGCGCCAGAACTATGCGACGGCAAGGACAATAATTGTAATGGCGACTTTGATGAAGGGAGCGTAACTGAAAATATTTGGACTGCTAATGGGGGCGGAGATTGGAATAATTTTAATAATTGGAGTTTAGGCGTTGTTCCAGCTCCATGTCACGATGTAGTATTTCCATTTTCTGCGTCTAATCGGATGATAACGATAAGTGGAGTGTCTGATGGATTTGCTCGGTCTATTACAATATTCGAAAATAATACGCTTATCAACAGCGGTTCGGTAATGATATCTGGATCAGATGATTATGGTATGGATGTGAGATTAGGATCTAGTTTTGTCAATACTGGAAGTACGGATATACAAGCGGTAAGTACATACGGAATATATACAAATGGAGAAATCGAAAATACGGGAGATATCATAATTGAAAATTTAGGTACGGACTTTGAGTTATATATAAGCCTAGGAGCATACTTTATCAATAATGGAAGCATTGTGATACGTTAACTATCTTTGATTATCAATGTAATGAAGATTAATAGTTTGGTAAGGTGCTTTGCAGTTTATAAAAATTAGTGGCTAACGGCTGATATTTGCGAAAAGAAAGTCATCTAGATTTTATGGAATTATTTATCTTCGGGCATAATATTAAAAATGAGATCACTCACACAGTTATCAAAAACTAACAAAGAGTTTAAATTGTGTAATTGAAATGAAAAAAAAATGGCAAAAGTGTCCTTTAAATAATAGAAATCTACCGTTTACTCAATTATCAAACAATTGAGCAATAAAATTTGTATATTTGATAATAATAAAGAGAAATAAATTTACACATATGAAAAACATATTTTATACATTTTTAAGCATGTTATTTGCCTTCTCGGCGAATGCTCAGCTTGTCAACGATGGTGCGACCATCATAGTTGAGGATGGAGCTACTCTCTTCATAGAGGGAGGTCTAGAGAATAAGCTTACCGGATCTATTACTGTCGAAGGAACAGGTGTAGTAGAAGTTCAAGGGGATGTAGATATCGCCACAACATCAACTGTGACGATGTCTAATACAGCAAAACTAATTTTAAGCGGAGCTGCATCATCTAATGTAACATCAGGAGGCGCTACATTTACAAATGTCGAATTGGACAAAACAGCAGAAGACGTAAACCTCTTAGATGAAATGAGAGTTTCTGTAGATTTGAATTTTGTAGGAGATGACAATAAAATAATTATAGGGGATAACAATCTAGTATTCGAACCAGAAGCAACGATTACTTCTGCTGATGACAACGAGTATATCTTAGCGGATGGAGATGCTAATACAGGTGTAGTATCGAAAGAACTATCAGCTGATCAAGTATTCACTTACCATGTAGGGGATGCGTCTAATTATACACCACTTGAAGCGGATATCACTGGATCTACTGGATCTGTAGATGTAAATGTGGTAGCTATGAAGCAACCAAACGTTCCTGGTGAAGCTACAGATTTCATTTCTAGATATTGGAATGTTGACCAAGTAGGAGTAACTGGATATTCTGCAGACCTTACAGGTACATATGTCGCTGGTGATCTTACAGGGGCTGCCGCAGATGTGGTTGGTGCTCATTATGGAACCGATTGGACATACACTGCAGGTGCAGCGGGGACGAATACTGTTTCTGGAACTGTAGCTGAAAGTGGAGATTTTACAGGGACGAATTCATTTGGAAGAGCAAGTCTAAAAGTAATGTTGGATGGAGCTTACTCTGGAGGAACTATGAGTAATACATTAAATACATTAGGCCTATTGCCGACTACATCACCATATGGAGGTGGTGAAACAGTAGCTGCGGGCTTTTTTGATGACAATACCGATATAGTTGATTGGGTTTCATTTGAAACTAGAAATACTTCAACTCCAGCTACTGTAGAAGGTTCAGGAGTAGGATTTGTAAAAACAGACGGTTCAGTTGTTGCACTTGACGGAACTTCAAATCCGTTTTTAAAGAATGCCGCTACGACAGGTTATGTGGTAATCAAGCATAGAAATCACCTAGCCGTAAGTACAGGTGGATCAATTACTCTTGATGGTTCTTCTTTACAAGACTTTACAAGTACTGGTTATACAGCATTCGGTACTAATGGTCTAAGAAATAATGGAGGTACAATGACAATGTGGGCTGGTGATGTTAATAATGATAATACTATACTTGATGCATCCTCTCCTTCTGATAAAACTGAAGTCGGTAATGCCGTACTTGGAGATTCAGGAAATACTGGATTTTTCGGTAGTGGACCAATTTCAACTTATACTGGACTATCAAATGTGTATAGCATTTTTGATGTGAATCTTGATGGATCTGTACTAGATGCATCCACGCCTTCAGATGCAAATTTAATTGGTAATTCAGTATTATCTCATCCTGCAAATACAGGCTTTTTCGGAAGTGGACCTTTAGCGACTTTTACAGGTCTTACGTCACAAACTCCTAACTAATCAAATTTAAATTAAATATGAAACATATATATACAACAATTTTAAGCACTTTTTTATTCTTTAATTTGAGCGCACAGAGCATAGACGTTTCGTTTGAAGTGGTGCTTGATGGAGCTGGGAAAAAAGAAGTTTCTGTTCTTTACTGTGCTGAAGGAGCAGCATATACTGGTGCTGATGGGACTGACGAGTGGGGATCTCAAGTTATTACTATTGGTTTTGAGCCTTCTTCATCTGTTACTGCGCTGCAACCAAATCCGAATTTTACAGAATTTACAGCGGGAACAATAGCTTTCGCAGATGCATTTACAGGAGGAACTGCTATTAATACATTCACACCTTCTTTACTCGGTGGTACGGACGATGGAAATGTTTATGCATCATTTTCTATTGCAGCATCCACAACAAACTTAGTTTTACCTGATGGTGAGTGTATGGTAGTATTTTCATTCAAATTACCAGAATCATATGGTAGTATTGCCACTACAGAAATGTTCATAAACAATGAAGATTTGGCACCTAGTACAGAAACACGAGCTGTAATTAATAATGTCGGAACAGGGACTAATGAATTCAAAGGATCTTCTTCTTCAGCTTTACCTATAGCCCTAAACCGCTTTACAGCTACAAAAGGCGAAAAAAGTGTAACCCTTGATTGGTCTACAGTGTCAGAAGTAAATGGGTCACACTTTGATGTGCAGAGAAGTAGAGATTTGGATTCATGGACTACTATAGGTACTGTAGAAGCCGTTGGCGAAAGCAGTACTTTACAAGAATATCAATTGGTAGATAGTGATCTACCACTGAGTACAAGGTCTTCTAAAAACTTCTACTACAGATTAAATATGGTAGATAATGATGGTACTACAGAACTGTCTGAGGTGAGAACAGTAAGATTCGATCAAGATGGCGCGGAGTTTATCGTATACCCTAATCCAACGCACAACGAAGTGTTCGTAAATCTTTCTAGTATCACAACTGAGTCTGGTCCGGCGACTATGAATGTTATTAATATGAAAGGAGAAAGAGTAAAACAAGTATCACTATCTTCTAATGATGATATCAGTGTTGACGTGAGTAATATCACTGCCGGAGTGTACTACTTCATAGTAGTACAAGGAGAAGATACTTTCACCCAAAAAGTTGTAAAAATAGACTAAACGAAATAGTGATTACTAAGTCTTAGTTGACTTGATCACAAAGATTTTTTATACCTGGTTTTTGTTAATTGTTAGAGGAGCGGTTTACCGCTCCTCTTTTTTTATAGTATTTTGAGTTTTACAACGTCAGAGATAGAATAACCTAACAACAAAACAACATAACATACATATACCTCAAAATAAATTTTAACTTTGACGTCGACTTGAAAAATTACGCCAAGTCATAGATTAATTAGATATTAAACTTAAAGAAATATGTTAGCTGCTATAATTGTTGTTTTCGTAATAGGTTATTTAACCATAGTGTTAGAACATCCACTCAATCTGGATAAAACTGTACCTGCTCTACTCATGGGAGCGAGTTGTTGGGCCTTACTAGCGATAGGATTCAATAATGGATGGTTATCGGCTATAGGCCATCATGGAGATGCATTTACAGTAGCTGGAGACCATGATCATGGCGGTGGTCACGATGCATTTACTCAGGCGCTTATACATCACTTGGGTAAGACAGCAGAGATTTTGATCTTCCTTATTGGTGCTATGACCATAGTAGAGATTATAGATCTGCATAGAGGATTCGAGATTTTAAAAGGAGCTGTAAATACCAAAAGTAAAAAGAGATTATTATGGATCATAGGTATTCTAGCATTCATCCTGTCTGCAATCATAGATAACCTTACTGCTACCATCGTATTGGTAACTCTCTTACGTAAGATAATAGGAGATAAGAAAGAAAGGATATGGTATGCTTCTATGGTAGTCATAGCGGCGAATGCTGGTGGAGCGTGGTCTCCCATTGGAGATGTAACCACTACGATGCTATGGATTGGTAAGCAAGTAACTACGAGCGGCTTGGTGAAGTGGTTGGTGCTACCATCATTGGTTTGTTTTATAGTACCGTTTGTAGTAGCTATGTTTAAAAAAGAATTTCAAGGTAATATTAAAGTAAATTCCGATTCTGATGAAGACGCGGAGAAATTACTGTCCAGTAGAACAATGTTATATCTGGGTCTTGGAATGATCGTTTTCGTTCCTTTCTTTAAGACTATGACGCATTTGCCGCCTTATATCGGGATGATGTTCTCTCTCGGTGTGGTATGGTTGGTTTCAGAGTACATCCATCCAGAAGAAGACTTTTCGGAAGAGCGAAAGCACCTGTATAGTCCACATGTAGCATTGTCGAGAATCGAAATGTCGTCTATCCTGTTTTTCCTTGGAATCTTGATGGCGGTTGCAGCTATAGAGACAGTGGTAGTAGATGGAGTAGGCGCATTACGGTATGCTGCCGAAGGACTAACGAACGCAATACCTAATCAGGATGTCGTAGTGATGTTACTTGGTGTTGGTTCTGCCATCATAGATAATGTGCCATTGGTAGCGGCCTCTATGGGTATGTATGATATGGCTATCTACCCACCAGATAGTAAGTTGTGGCATTTTATTGCTTATGCTGCTGGAACTGGAGGTAGTATGCTGATCATAGGTTCTGCTGCAGGTGTTGCAGCGATGGGTATGGAGAAGATTGACTTTATCTGGTATCTGAAGAAGATTACTTGGCTTGCAGCAATAGGATTCTTAGCGGGAGGATTAGTATTCTTAGGTATGTACTCTATATGGGGTGCATAGACGGTTAGATAGATAATACACCTGTCCAACACGATGGCAATAGTATATTCTGCCATGGTCGAGATCTTATAGTACGTATCCTACTTTGAGGGCATAAGATAGGTTCCCACTGTTTATTAATACAGTAGGTTCGATATATGCGTGCTGCCAAAGCACACTGATACCAAAATTGTAGATCATTGCGAATTGTTTTTCTATGATAAATCCGTTTTTATTCGTTGGTTGTATTGCTAGTAGTCCGACTTTTGGTATTAGACTGACAGGGATGGATTCGTTTTCAAGTGATATTTGATGGTATATAGAGCCGGCAAGATTTACAGATTTTGAGTTGTATGATGTGCTAGGGAGTATATTGACTTGATAGGCAGTTTCCAAATTAAAACTTACTGGACTTCCATCGCTACTTTGTTTCAAAATCAAATAGCTTATACTAGGGCGTACAATATTGAGCGTTTGGTCCAGTATATAATCAGTCACTTTGCCGAACTCAATCCCTGCAGTAAATATGCCATTCCATGTATATCCCGGCTGTATAGATAGAAAGCGTTCGAAGCTTCCATTGGTAAGTTGGGCTGAGCCATGAAATCCGCTATTGCCTTTCGGCATCAAGTAGTTTTGACCATCTGCAGAATTAAGTGAAAAGAGTATTACAAATGAACAAACAATAAATGATCTAAGCATATTGATAATGTGTAAGCCCTATATAAGTGATGGATTTATTTTTTCTTGAGAATCTGTACAGTAGCGGGTGCTGATAATGAGATGCTTATTTTGCTTTTACTTTGGTTCTTTTTAGGCCTTTTCGCTGCGCACAGATGGTACGCTGGTAAGCCAGCAGGATGGAATATCCTATTCATACTGACGTTAGGTGGATTTGGAATCTGGGCACTGGTAGATCTTATCAATATTCTTACTGATAATTTCTAACACCATAGCATATCCGAAAATAAATTAGGCTATCATGATTCATTTCATGGTAGCTTTTTTTATTGAAACTTGGGAATATCTGATTTAGGGGGATCCGTAAATAACGAATATATTCCATAACAGTTTTTCTCACTACTTCTGAAAAGATTACCCTGCTTATCGTTTTT
>CALLMH010000032.1 GCA_938007965.1 uncultured Saprospiraceae bacterium
AGCAAACACTCGTTTTTTGTTTCGTTTTTGGGTCAAGCCAAAAATGAAAGCCCGAACGGCGAGTGGAAGTTTAGGTTGAAATTTATTACCTCTTATTTACGTAAAATCAAGCGTAAACGGGGTATTCATTCAGCAGTAAGCTGAATGAAGGGCTATATAAATAAGGATATTCAGGTCTACTGAATATCCCTAAGTATCAGTAAATCATTGTAATAACCACCTATAGATCTACCTCAGTAGTATTTAATAATCATAAAACCACTACTATAAATCGGAAATATCCCTACTTAGTCACTACAAACCTCGCCGCTTTTACTTTATCTATCTGTACGATATACATACCCGCTTCCCAATCTGATACATCGAGATAAAGCCTCCCGCCTGTCCTCATCAGACTTGTGATTTTTTGTCCCTGAGTATTGTAGATGTCGAGATATGTGTACATACCTGCGTCCCAATCTACCACCAAATAGTTGTTGGTCGGGTTAGGGTATAGTGTCAAGTTATACTCATCTGCTAAGATTTCTACATCTAGCAATTCATCACAGAAGGTTTCATTAGGTTCCGATTCTATCCATCCTTTTGAGTCCAAATCTCTTCCTTCGAATGCCTCATAATCTACAGGAAGTCTATCCATACGGAATGTAAGATTATTATTTATGACTAGTGTGTCCCCTTGGGTTACAGGAAATCCTGCTCTCAATGGTGTCGTATATTCCCATACAACTTCATTCTCAGGTGTCAGCTCGAATGAGTATCCGAATCGACCTGAAGTCAGTAGATAATTATCATTGGGCAGTAGTTGTACACTCGATAGACCAGTAGAATACATCTTCTGTGGGGTAGGGTGAGTAAGGGTTACACTATGATCTGCAGGTAAGTATAACCCATCAGGACCGATAGAATATTTTGACTCATACATATCCCAATCTGGCGTAAAAACATTTGCGGTAGAGAAGTCTTCACCGACTCTATTATTGAATACTGCAATAGAGTTATAATTAGGATTATTGCCTTGGATAAAATCATCAATAAAGTGCACATCATGCTGAAAGAATAATTTCTTATCTTCAACGGTCCCAGATTCGTACGCTAGAGGATTTCCCCAGCGATACATTAAGTCACCGCCTTTGTTTCCAAATCCGCCATTAGATCCAGCCGCTTGCTCAGTGGTAGTGGTTTGATCTATAATCCATACTTCATCAAAATATGGAACACTTACGATGATTTGATCTCGCTCTAGACTATAATCTATAGCATTGATATGAAGCCAGTCAGGATGACCATCGTGTGTGTCATAGTTGATATTTACCAGTTCAGGATGTTCGGAGATGACTCCAAAGTTATCCTTTGTCGGATCGAAATCTTGGATCAGATGATCCCACATGTGCCACTCCCACACCAGTTCATTAGTGGCTGGATTGATTTCGAATATGTATTCCGACCATATTTTATCTTGATCCATTGACAGAGAATCTCTACCAGCTTGTATAGCTTCTTCACGCGTCTTGAGTTCCCAAGCTACAGCAATGATATTTCCATTTGGCATCGGTGCTATATCGTGATGTAGTCTAAAATTTTCATCATTCAAAGAATAAGACCATATCAACTCGTTGTCCCAAGATCTGATCTCTATGATTTCTCCACCACCGCCTGCCCATATAGCGTCGTCAGTTATTATCGCGTCTCTTTTTGTTTTGACTAGAGTACCATCTGGTCTCAGATATGCCGTGTTTCCAGGTCTGAAGTTGGCTTCATCTTCCCATGCATGTACAATCTCACCACAGTTATTGAGTAGATATACGTTGGGCTGATTATGTGGATATATCAGATTGTATCCGTCGAATGCCTTATTCGGCTCATACGATAGAAGTCCAACAGTGTTCTGTGCGGATACAAAACCAGCACATAGTATTACGAGAAATAAATATATATATCTAAGCATAAGTATTGAATTAGTATGTAAAACTACATTTTTATCATGATTGGTTAAGTATTTTCGCTCAGAATTGAATGTAAAAAGTCTTCTTCGTTCACATGATTTTAAACATGTTATTTTCAGTTTATCCCTATTGCTATTGATTCCATCTGATTATTGTAAAACAAAAATGCCCTACCTTAATAATATGAGGTAGAGCATTTTTATCTTTTTGATATGTAATTATTATGCTAGTATCTCGCTCACATCTGTGTAGTCCAAATCGAAAGCTTCAGATACACCTTTATAACATACTTTTCCATGTACTACATTGAGGCCAAGTTCTAATTCTTTATTCTCTTGGCATGCTTTTTTCCATCCTTTGTTTGCAAGTTGGATAGCGTATGGTAAAGTTACATTCGTCAGTGCTAATGTAGATGTATATGGTACAGCACCTGGCATATTTGCTACACAATAGTGCAACACATCTTCTATCACGTATGTAGGGTTTTCATGTGTGGTAGGTTTGCAGGTCTCGATACATCCGCCTTGATCTACAGCTACATCCACGACGACCGTACCTGGTCTCATTTCTTTGAGCATTTCTCTTGTGATCAAGTTTGGTGCTTTTGCTCCAGGAATCAATACTGCACCTATAATGAGATCATGGGATGATAGTAATTCTCTGATGTTGTATTCATTTGACATGAATGTATTCACATTCGCTGGCATGATATCATCCAGATACCTCAACCTAGGGACTGAAATGTCCATGATGGTAACATCAGCACCCATACCTGCGGCCATTTTAGCGGCATTGGTACCGACTACACCGCCACCAAGTATGAGTACTTTGGCTGGTCTTACACCTGGTACGCCTCCGAGTAATATACCTCGACCACCCATAGGTTTTTCTAGATATTTTGCTCCTTCTTGGATTGACATTCTACCAGCCACTTCACTCATAGGGACTAGTAGAGGGAGGCTTTTATCACTTTTTTCTACGGTCTCATATGCTAGGCAGATCGATCCGCTGTCGATCATGGCATGTGTCAGTGCCTCACCACTTGCGAAGTGAAAGTATGTGAAGACCAATTGATCTTTTTTGATCAATTTATACTCCGATTCTATCGGTTCTTTGACCTTCATTATCATTTCAGCAATCTCATAAGTTGCTTCTATGTTAGGAAGAATCTTTGCGCCAGCTTCTTGATATTCATCATCTAGGAAACCGCTGCCCTCTCCGGCTGAAGTTTGTACATAGACTTCATGCCCTCGCTTTACGAGTTCCTTCGCCCCAGCGGGTGTCAAAGCTACTCTGTTTTCATTGTTTTTTATTTCTTTAGGAACGCCTATTATCATTGTCTGTTATTTGATTAGGTTAAGATTGATATTAGAACCGTGAAGGTATTTTTTTTTAATTTGATTTTATTATATTTTTTCAATATTTATTTTCTGAAAAGGTAAATTTCACCAAGTAATATTTTTACTAGGGAATCATACCACTAGAATAACAGAATTATCTATCTTACCTACTTGTTAAGATCGAGTTTTGGACGATAGGAAAATTATAAATCGACTGAATGGATCGTTAGATATTAGAGTGATAAGTGAAATCAATTGCATCGGATGGGCATGAATAGAAAAAATATATTAGAGAAGTTGAAAAATGAAGCCGAATTCGACGTCTTAGTGATTGGAGGAGGAGCGACTGGGTTAGGTGTAGCATTGGATGCGATCTCTAGAGGATATAGGGTCGCATTAGTTGAAAAAGTTGATTTCGGGAAAGGAACTTCTAGCAAGGCAACAAAATTACTGCATGGAGGTGTCAGATATCTACAAAACGGAGATGTTGCCTTAGTCATTGAGGCACTCAAAGAGAGGGAATTTGTACTCACTCAAGCCCCGCATCTTTCTCGCATACAGAAGTTTGTGATTCCACATTATACTCACTGGCAGGGCTGGTACTACTGGGCAGGACTGAAGACCTATGATATATTGTCAGGAGCGAAAAGCCTCGGAGTCACACGTAAAATATCAAAAGATGAAACGCTAGAGATATTACCCAATCTAAAACAAAAGGGACTCAAAGGTGGCATAGAATATACAGATGGTCAGTTTGACGATACGAGATTGTGTATAGATCTCGTATCCACGATCAATCGGACAGGTGGTGCCGTACTCAATTATTGTGAGTTGGATTCATTCTTATATGATGAGTCGGATAAGATCAATGGTGGGATTGTCAAAGATGGAATGACGGGAGAGTTATTCGAAGTAAGGAGTAAGAGTGTGGTAAATGCTACTGGAGTATTCGCTGAGCAAACCATGGCCTTAGAATCCAATGATACAGATATAAAGATCGTACCCGCTAGAGGTTCGCATATCGTGTTGGATCGATCTTTTCTGCAATCTGATGAAGCGATTATGATACCTAAGACCAGTGATGGGCGCGTGTTATTCTTGGTGCCGTGGCATAATGTTGTCATCGCTGGGACTACAGATGTGGTCTCTCCAGAATTGACCATGGAACCGAAGGCGACGGATCAAGAGATCAACTTCATACTTGATAATGCAGCGGAATATCTAGAAAAGAAGCCCACTAGAGAAGATATATTATCCACGTTTGCTGGGCTGAGACCACTGGCAGCTCCCAAGAGAGAGGGAAAGAAATCAAAAGAAATATCGAGAAGTCATAAAGTCATCATTTCCAATGCAGGATTAGTAAGTGTATTAGGTGGTAAATGGACTACATTCAGAAAGATGGGCGAAGATGCGATAGATAAAATCATCAAAAAAGGAATGCTCCCCAACCGAGAGTCTAGATCAGAGGAGACTGTAATATATAATGGTACACCAAAATCTAATGATACGTACATACACCCAAAGCTGCCATATAATTGGTCTGAGATAGAAAAATACATCAAAGAAGAACTCGTAGAAACAGCCGAAGACCTACTTTGTAGAAGGACGAGATGTATATTACTTCATAAACAAGCTACTATGGAAGTACTAGACGAGGTCATACAACTCATCGCTAAGATTAAAGATCACGATGAAGTATGGCAGGGTAAGCAAAGATTGGCATTTGCCGAGGTTGCTAAAAATTATTAACTATAGTACATCAGATTCAGACCAAGTTATCTATCAATCTTTCTATGATCATTGTATTGATCCTGCGTTTCATCTCTGACCGATTTTCAAGGTAGTACGCCAGTTCGTCAATCGTCATCAAAGAAAATACAGAAGCTTCAGTTTGATCTTTGAGTTTCTGATTCGTCTTCATGATGCCTTGGATGATAGTCGTCTTAGCCTTTTCATCCTTTCTGTCAAAGTTTACCTTCATGACAGGCTTAGCATTCATGAATAGATAAACAAGTAAGTCATTTTGAAGCTTTAATATTGGCCGCAATGTATTATTTTGAAATGCTTCACTCGCAGAGATTTCATAGTTGATTTGTGTTTTTATCAGAGGTCTTATGCGGAAGAGTGATTCTTTTCGATTCATAGGTTCTGTTTGACGTAGAAGTAACAACAAGTTAAATTAGAAATGGTTAAAAAGCTTTTTTACACCCATGCTAGGTAATTCTTTTGCTGATAGCTCTAAGTAGGGATGCTCAAAACTAATGGCACTTTCTGAATTCTGGTATTTTTATATTGTCGCTGAACCATATTTTAGTCAGAGTGGCTTGCAAAGCAAACGCGCCTCACTTAAGCTGACGAAGAAAGTGAGTTTGATGCTGTTTAGAAAATTTGTTTTCGGAAAAGGTTAACCACTGAGTAAAGTCTTGATATAAGAGATGGCTTGTTTAGCAATCACTCGTTGTTTTCTTCCCCAAAAAATCACCTTACAAACCCTACCCAAAATTTCCCTCTCTCTTAATTCGTGATTCCTCTATAATCCTGTTATTTTCGCACATAGAAATTATTTGACATGATCAGCAAAAAAGTAGGAATATTAGGAGGCGGACAACTCGGTAAGATGTTATGTCAGGAAGCTAGTAAACTGGGCATAAGACTCAATATCCTAGAGAAAGACGATTCTTTTCCAGCGGCGGGAGTATGCCCTGATATTACTTACGGAGATTTCAAAAATTATGATGATGTTCTTGCTTTTGGTAGGCAGATGGATGTGATCACTGTAGAGATTGAAGCGGTAAATACTGAAGCACTACATAAGTTGGAGCAGGAGGGAAAGAAAGTCTATCCTCAACCTCATCTCCTTGATCTGATCAAAGATAAAGGCACCCAGAAATCTTGGTACTCAGAACACAAACTACCAACTTCCCCTTTTGAGTTGTTTGCAGATGCGGATGCAGTAAGACAAGCCGTAAGGGACGGAAAGTGGGAGATTCCATTTGTCCAGAAATCCAGAAAGGATGGTTACGATGGTCAAGGTGTGAAAGTCGTAAGGACGGAATCTGATCTAGATGATTTGCTTGATGTTCCATGTTTATTGGAGTCATTGGCAGACATAGACAAGGAGATTGCAGTCATCGTGGCAAGGAGTGTTTCTGGAGAGGTAAAAAGTTTTCCAGTGGTAGAGATGGAATTTCACCCGACAGCAAATCTGGTAGAGTTTCTATTTTCACCATCCAATATTTCTGACAAACAAAAAGAATCCGCTAGAGAAATAGCAGAATCTATAGCTACTAAAATGGATATTGTAGGCTTACTCGCAGTAGAGCTTTTTCTTAATAAGGACGGACGCATATGGATCAATGAAGTCGCTCCACGTCCACACAATAGCGGCCACCAAACTATCGAAGGAAATATTACATCTCAGTATGGTCAGCACCTAAGAGCTATCTTGGATCTTCCATTGGGAGACACTGCAGAGAGAGGAGCATCGGTAATGGTCAATATATTAGGCGAGGACGATTATAGAGGTCCTGTCTATTATGATGGACTAACAGAATGTCTCAAATTATCGGGGGCAAATATTCACCTGTATGGAAAAGCCGATACCAAACCATTCCGTAAGATGGGGCATGCGACTATAGTAGACGAAAGCCTAGAAATTGCAATCAAAAAAGCAAAACAATTAAAATCGACTCTCAAAGTCATCACCAAATAAATACGAACTATGTCAAATGTAAGAGTAAGTATCATCATGGGATCTGATTCTGATCTTCCAGTGATGAAGCCAGCGGCCGATTTCTTAGATAGTATTGGGGTAGTATACGAGATGACCATCGTATCTGCACACCGTACTCCCGACCGTATGATTGCGTTTGCCCAGAATGCGCATAAGAGGGGAGTGCAAGTCATAGTAGCAGGCGCAGGCGGAGCGGCACATCTGCCAGGTATGGTCGCATCTATAACTCCGCTGCCTGTGATCGGAGTGCCCGTAAAAAGCTCAAATAGTATCGATGGATGGGACTCAATCTTATCGATCTTGCAGATGCCTTCAGGAATACCAGTAGCCACAGTAGCGCTCAATGGAGGAAAAAATGCTGGAATACTTGCAGCCACTATACTCGGAAGTGCGGACGAAGAAATCAGGAATAAGATCATAGAATACAAACAAAGCTTGACCGATGCTGTAATGGGTAAAGTGGACAAGGTGAAAGCGATGGGTTACAAAGGGTTTTAGCATTTCTTGGGATGTGAGGTATATATCTAGTTACAGCAACGGTGAATATCGGCTACTGTATGACCTTTGTGCGTCCCTGTTCATCTGATTATTCTGTTTCGATTCCAAAGCTTAAGTCTATTAATTGCTAGTATTGGCAGATAAATATGGAACTTCTAGTACAGTATTTGCACTTTTGATATATAGAGAGACTGATCACTCTTCGAAAATAGATAATATATGATAGGCAAACTTAAAAGAGTACTGGGGATAGAAGGAGTCAAAGTAGAGATGTATGTCAAATTACCAATCGACAAAGAAGAACAGATAATCACAGGTAATTTGAAATTCACCACAAAATCAGAAAGTGTAGTCAAAGGCATTACTGTGAAAATAGTCGAGAAATATTACCGTGGTCGAGGAAAAGATAAGTTGGTCGACGAATATACGATTGCCCTCCTTGAGCTTTCTGATTCATTTGTAATATCACCCGAAGAGATAGTAGAAGTACCATTTTCCATAACTTACGAAAAAGCAATGTCGGAAATGGATAAAATGGCGAAGGACAGTATTCTTAAACGTCCATTTGTAAGTCTTGCAAAGTTCATCCGAAAAGTAAAATCAGAATACACGCTTGTAGCAGAAGCGGATGTAGATGGCACTACGCTTAATCCATTCGCCAAGGAAGTCGTAGAATTATAAATCTGAAATCTAGCGTAAGTATAGGCTATTCTAGAAGTAATGTCACTTTCTGAATTCTTGTATTTTATAAAGTTGATGATATAAGTTAAAGTGACCTTAGTCAGTATAGTTTTCGGCTAAAACAACAATAAGCAGGGTAATCTTTTCAGAAGTAATTAGAAAGACTGTTATGGAATAAAGGATATTCGTTATTTACGGATATCGCTAAAATAGCCTTCATGGATATATTACAAACCACTTAAACAAACCCTATCACTCCTGTAAAGTGACATGACTTTTCTTTAGGACCTTTCGAAATTGCTTCAGCACTGCATTGATATCCTTCGGAATTGGGAATACCAGTTCCAAGGATTCATTGGTTTGGGGATGAGGCAGTATCAATCGTCTACTATGAAGGGGTTGGCGAGCAATGAGCGGTCTTTCGTCTTCTCCTTTTTTGAGATTAAATTTCTTGCGTTTAATTTCCGAGAGAAAAAACGCTTCTCTCCTTCCATATAGATGGTCTACAATCAGTGGATGCCCTGTGTGGGATAGATGTACTCTGATCTGATGCAGTCTGCCAGAGAATATCCTAAGTTGTACATATGAGAAGCTGCCAAATTCTTCGATTACTTGATATGCGGTCCTCGATTCTTTTCCTCTTGGGTGGACGAGCATCTTCCCTCGTGTAGTAGTGCTTTCTGACAGAGGTTGATTGATTTCTCCTTCTTTTTCTCTAAAGACGCCATCGACTACTGCAATGTAATATTTCTCGGGTATCCTATCCATGAACATCTTGTTGAGCAGAGCGTGTGTCTCTTTATCCTTGGCGAATAATATCCCCCCACTTGTATTCTTATCCAATCTATGTACGGTGTATAAGCTTTCTCGATCTTGGATCAGCATATCAAATAGATTCGGAATATCTTTTCTAAATCGATCTGGAATCGTGAGTAGATCAGCGGGTTTATTGACGGCCAATAGATATTCATCTTCATATATTATTTCTAATTTCTTCTTCATTATTTGCTCAATTTATCAAAAGTCTTTTTTCCTCTGAGATAATAATCAAAAACTATCGAAGACGAATATTCGGATTTTTTCGTTGCATGTCTGACGCTATATTTCTGAGTAAGTTTAGATAGTTCTTGTCTCTTTTTTATCAATCTAGGGATTTGGCTAAAAAACTTCCAATGGGCTATAATGATGGATCTTACATGAGAGACTTTACCTTCTGATAGAAACTTTGCAGCAGCTACTCCATCCAATACTAATCTTACAGGTAGTTTCCAACATAAACTTAGAGCGGACTCATTTTTAAATAGGGTATATAGGCTATTTCTGAAATTTAGTTTTACCTTTCTAGGGCTGGTATAGTCTAGAGTGCCTCCCCCGAGATGATAGATGATCGACTGTGGTAGCACTTTGATTTTATATCCACATTTTCTAACTCTGATGCAGAAGTCTATTTCCTCCATATGCGCGAAGTAATCCTTATCGAATCCACCAAGATTTTTGAAAACATCAGTTCTTACTACCATTGCTGCACCACTGGCCCAATCTATATTAATAACATCGTCGTATTGGCCTTCATCTTTTTCCACATGGTCGAAAATCCGACCTCTACAATACGGGTAGCTGAGCGTATCTATAAATCCTCCAGACGCACCTGCATATTCGAATGTATCTTTTTCTTCGAGGCTCAATATTTTTGGCTGGCAGATGGCCAATAGTGGATCTTCATCCATTGCTTTTAGTATGGGGTCGAGCCACTCTGTCTTTACACTTACGTCAGAGTTGAGGATTACCGTATATTTCGTATTGATATATTCCATTCCACGATTATATCCATCTGCAAATCCATAATTTTTAGCAAGTTCTATAATCTGTACCTCTGGGTGCCAATCCTGTAGATAAGCAATAGAGTCATCCTCAGAAGCATTGTCTATGACAGCAATATTTATGGGCTGTGCAGACGAGTACAAGACTTGAGGTAGGTACGATTCTAGATATTCTTCTCTATTCCAATTGAGTATCGCTATACATACTCTATCATCTGTAGTATCTACTTCTTCTGATTGATGAGCAAAGTAGTCGAGCGTAGAGATCCTATCTAAAGCAAGTTGACCTTTGAGACTGTCCAAAGTGTCAAATTTCTGATCTCCGCGTATTCGTTTATGTATAGATACTTCTATGGGTTTATTGTATATATTATCATCAAAGTCAAAAATATTAACTTCGATTTTCTGTGTATGACTGACACCTGATATGGAGGGGCGGGTACCAATGTACATCATTCCATTTTTTTCTAATCCTTCGATATTGCACGATACAGCATACACTCCGTCTAGAGGCACTAATTTATGACTCTCTTCTATCTCTACATTGGCGGTCGGATAGCCGATGGTCTTTCCGATCTTATCTCCGTGGCTCACCACACCCGATATTCGATAATTATAATTTAAGAACTGATTTGCTTCTTCTATGTCTCCTTCTATTATGGCACCTCTTATTCTCGTCGAACTGATAGTGATGTCTTCCAGTTCTTGTTTTTTGATTTGGATTAATTTGAAATTGTGTATCTGACTATATTCGGTGAGGAGGTCTATATTACCCTCTCTATTGAGCCCGAATCTGTGGTCGTATCCGATAACAATGTAAGCAGGATTGAAACTATTGAGAAGGAATTGCTCAATGTATTCTCTAGGTGGCTGTTGTGAAAACTCTACTGAAAATGGAACGATGACCAAGTTGTCCACACCAAAACTATCGATCAAGTCGATCTTCTCATCTAGTGTGTTAAGCAGTACGAGTGAGTTGTCTTTTGGATAGATTATTTTTCTTGGATGAGGATCAAAAGTAATAATTATGCTCTCTCCGTCTACTTCTTTGGCTAGATGATTTATTCTTTTGATTAATTTTTGATGTCCTCTATGTACACCATCAAAAGATCCAATAGTTATCACTGCGTTTTTAAAATTGGGAAGTTCATCGATATCCCTAAATATTCTCATCTATTTCTTGCGCTTGCTATGGTACAAAGGTACTTCATTTGTTGAAATTTATGGATATTATCGAGATTAGTAAGATATTTAATTCTAATAGTAGTATTCACCTTGAATACGGATTATGTCAAATATAAAAGGATGAGCTCGTATGATAAAAGAGATATCAGATATTCTTACGATACTTCTATTTACAATTTTGCAATGATATCGAGCTTTGTTCCAAGCTTGTAACTCCATAATCATTGCCCCACGCATTATTGATGTAGTTGGTGATATTGGTGATTTGTACAGCGGTATATTTCTTTCCTGGCATTTCCTGATTGTATTCTATTCCATTTACAATTACTTTTCCATTTTGTCCATGACGCAGGATGCAGGCTATTTTGTCTTGATTGTTTTTGAGATAATCAGAATTTTGAAGTGGTGGGATGAGCTTAGCAAGTCCATTTCCGTCTTCCATATGGCAGTTTTCGCAGTGCGCCTCATAGAGTCGTTTGCCTTGTGCGTAGGTCTCTTGATCACATCCTTGGTGCAATATTGTAATCGCTGCCAATAATAAGAAGATATAGGTCTGATTATTTTTCCTCATATTCCTTTAGCAGGGTTTTTATATCCTTGATCAATTTTGGGGTTTCGTCGGGGTCTGTTCCTTCAGAAAATGATCGTATGTGACCTTCTTTATCTGTAAGTATCAATTTGCCACTATGGTCTAATCCACCTGGAGCATCCTCATCTTCGTATCCGATTTGCATATACTCGCTCGTAAGATCAAATGTTTCATCTTTGTCGCCATGTAGAAACCACCATTTATCTGTGTCCACTTGTAAGTTTGCGGCATATTCTTTTAATTTCTGCGGCGTATCTCTTTTTGGATCTAGGGTAAACGATACGAACTTCACTTGAGGGTTATCTTCATATGCTTTGTATACACGCTTCATCTCTCTAGCTACCTTTGGGCAGATTGTCGGACACGATCGAAAGAAAAAATCAGAAACATACACAACATCCGACAGGTCTTTATTTGTGACTATGGCACTATCTGTATTCATGAAAGACCAATCTTTGACGAAGTGGTCTACCTCTTCACCATCCACTATTTTTTTGAATCCTAGTTTCGGGAGTGCAGGAGGAGTTTTTTCTTTACAACTTACCATGAAAATACTAATGGCAGTAATTATGACTATTGAATATCGTATCATTTGGTTGTGTATTTTTCTTTGAGAATTTTAGCATTTTCCATGCTTTCTAGCATATCTGTTTTTACTTTTTTGATTCTTATCATTTCCTTTTCAAGATATGGTTTTTGCTCTTCCATATTACTCGGTACTTTCCAGTCGGCCATCCAATCCATCATCCCATCGTCAGCTTTTTCTAGCGCGGTGATAGCTTGTAGTAATTCTGCCTTTACGTTCTCATCTGTTGTGTTTTTAAGTATCTCTTGCAGATTTCTTCTGTCTTTGTTTAGTTCTCCTAACTTAGGCATGACTTCATCGTGTACAGCTATGACTTCTTGCTCTAGTGTTGATTTCTCTCTACATGCGGAGAAAAGACTTGCTAGACATATAAATATTAATAATTTCTTCATTGATTGTGCTTTATTAGGTTTACTGACCATCATGGTCTACAAATTTAATGGGATTTACTAGCTTATGTTTGTTGTTGCATTCTATTTTACATTAAAATGGCAATAGAATGGAGTAGCACTATAATTAATATGTATCTACGTCATATTTGGATTTGATATCATCTGTAATATAATCTGGAGCGCATCGGATAGGTATATGGATAGGATGGGGAGAGAGGAGATAAGTAGTGCTGCTATAGCAGAAATATGTGGAATTTTGGTATATTGAATTTATGTATGTATAAGTTATGCTTCACGAAGACTAAAATTTGATAGATGAAGTTTTCGAAAAACAAGTAATAAAATCTATGGAGGCGAAAACCTCCGCAAAGCGCATAAATAGCAATAATATAGATGAACATTCAGATAATAATTTTAAATTCATAGCTGGATATACTTCGGGTGGTGCTCCATAAGGAATACCTCAGGGAGAAATAGTAAGCACCGAAATTTGTTGCAAATAAATAAAATGGATATAAAGGCCTTATAAATAAACAAGATAAAATATGCCAGCTGGACAATCTACTACAACTTGGTTTCCTGAACTAAAAGCTACATTAAAATCTGATTGGAATTTCAATATGGAAATTGAAGATCATTTTAAATTAATGACTAAGTTAAACGATCAATTACGCAGGATCAGAAAAGAATTGAATATTAAACCTCCAATGTTCTTTTGCTATCATTGTAATGAAAAACACGAGAGTGAATTAACAATGGTGACTATTACATCAATGTACTTTGCATTAGAGAGATTTGAGATATGTAATCATAAAGAGCATTTAGAATTAAAACGTAATTGGAGAAAATATTCTAAGCAAAATTCAATTAATATACATGGCAAACCAATAGACAAAGAAGAGAAATCTCGAAAGCATAAAAAGTGATGATGTCAGATTGGTTATCGTCAAATCCGCTATATATCACAGATCCGTTGAACATTCCCAA
>CALLMH010000033.1 GCA_938007965.1 uncultured Saprospiraceae bacterium
GTACTCGATGTAGAAGATACTCTTGTGCAAGCTTTTGACTCACTTCTTCTTTCGGAAAGTTCTTCTTACAAAAGCCAAAAAATGATCTTAATGTACGACAATACATGTTGACTGTAGAGGGTTGAAAATTCTTCAATACCAAGTACTTCCTGTACTCATGGACTTCATTTTCTACTTTGACTTGGTCGGTTTTCATAGTAGTATTTTTTTGATTATTTAATACTGCTAAGGTAGATCTATAAGAGGATATTACATTGATTTACTGAGACTTATGGTTGAAAATATGGATTGGGGATGTTCAACGGCCAAGCATATCGAGAGTGGTGAGGTACGAACCATTCTCTGATCATGCATTGTTATCATCGGTTACCTCTTCACTAGCTTTTTGGTCAATTTCTTATTTCTTGTATTTATAAATGTAGCAATATAAATACCTGATGGGTGATTAGATATATCAATTTCAAAATTTGAACTTGGATTTTCTATCGAATATATTTCTTTACCGCTGGAATCAACTATCGTAACTTTAGTTAAATTTGAGTTTTCACAGCTGATATTAAATATACCATTTGAAGGATTAGGAGTAATATTTATATGATCTCGAATTTCATCAAGAACATTCACACCAACTCTACATCCAGGCTCATGGCACCCATCTTTATCCAATTTTATTGCTGTGATTGTTTCTCTTTGTATTCCGTTTTCATCTAGTATCAGCCCTTCGCCTACGATGATTATATTTCCTGATGAAAGCGTTGCCGCTGCCATAGGATTTATAAAATCAAAGTTGTCCTTATATACCCATTGTTGTTCTCCCTCTTCATTGATCTTGATCAGCGATGTGCCACGTTTCAAATCACCACCTGGGTACATAGGAGGATTTTCTAGAAAGGCATTATCAGGACCGATAAGGTCACCAACAATGTATAATCCGCCTCGTGGGTCCGGCCACATTCTACGAATTATATTGTTGACTCCTAAAACGTTATCGTTGAACTGAAACAACGGATACAAATATTCTTGTGTCCACTCCAAATCAAGATCAGGGGATAATTTTCTTACAATATGATGTGGTATATTTTGAGTCACCATAGGATCTTCTAAATATCTTGCAGAAACATAAAAGCCATCTTCCACACTAATTAAGTTTTCCCAGTATCCGTCATCTTCATATGAATTGAAGACATTGAAACTCTGATCATATGTCACAATCCTATTAGTTCCTTCGAAAAATACATCAAATATAAATGAATCAGAATACTGATAGGTAACCACAAATTTATCATCCACTATAATGGCATCACCAAGATTTCTAAATGCTGCCTTTTCGAATAATATTCTGTGGCTTATAAATTCTCCAAGTAAAGATACCTCATCTACAAATATTTGATGTATTAAGCTATCTGGATTCCCATCTTTATATCTCGAAGTTTCACCAAAAATGAAGTAAGAAGAGTCTGTTTCTATGTATTTGACATTGAATCTCCAATTATTACTTGGTGGTTTTAAAATCCACTCAATATTCAATTCTCTATCGTACTTGATGAGTGAATAAGCTGTAGAATCAAATGGTGTAAAATATATAGGGATAAGTGCTCCTCCATCTGAAGTTTGTGAAAATTTGGTTTGACCACCAGTTGAAATAATTCCAAATTCATTATGCAAATTTTCATATTGTATAAGATTTAGATTAGTGTCTAATAATGCAACATAGTTATAACTAGAGTCACCCTTGAAATTAAATCCCACAATAAGTAGTTGGTCATTTTTGATATCACATCCGTGTACTCTAGTAGAAATAGAGTTATCCAATCGTATAGTCTTTCTCATAGAGGTCTGAGAAAGCAACGTAAATCCGATAAGTAAGAAGATAGATGTACAAATAAAATGTCTCATAATATCCATTTTTCAAAAGGGGTTAGTCATCGAAGACTAACCCCTGATTGGTGTCAAATTAAATCTTAATAAATCTATGCGTTTCGATTATCTCATTTCCATTTTTCAGCTTAAGTATATAGATACCATTTTGCAGTGAGGAAACGTCTAAAGAATTTATGGTTTGCACAGAACTTCTTGATATTTCTGATCCTGTAATGGATTCAATTACAAATGAGGTAATTGTATTATTACTCTCGATATTGAGTCGATCATGTACAGGGTTAGGGTAGATGTGAGTTTCCCTAGTAACTTCTTGTTCTTTATTTTTTCTAGTCTTAGAAGTTGGCAATTCAAATGTACTTGTATAATTGTATCCATGTAAGGTCAATATAGATCTTGCCCATGATTTAGACGTTCCTTTCACACCTTCGGCGTGTGTTATGACGTTAGATACTTGACTGTTGTTCAATTGATCTAGCGGTGTCCCATTCACAATACTATACAGATTAACTAATCTGTTGTAGTCAGCCACTTGATAGCTGTCCATGTAGTATTTAGTTGGGATGCCATTAAGGATATTCGTTGCACTGGACCAATTATTCTGCCCCACATAATAATTGAATGCTGTGTAATCTCCGACTATACTATTCAATTTCATTAGATAGTTAATATAGCTAGATTCATTCCATACTGTAGGATATAGTTGATAAGTCGCTATGATATCGGCTAGCACATCATCATTTTGTTCCCATAGACCAGTACCTATCTCCTCTGCGTATGGAGTGGATACAGAACCATTATTATTGTTTTCTAGATTGGTGATATCATTTTCTATCTCTGTTTGTCTGGTGATCTTAATGGGGAGATCACTAGGTACATCATCATGCTGTACACCCGTACTTGGATCAGATGGGTCTGTAGGGTTTAGTCCGAATATTGTAGTAGTTTCCGTACTACAAGTATATTCATCTCCAGGTAATAAACTTACTCCAATCACCTCACTAGGCTCATCGAAAGGCTGAATACTATGATAATATTCTATGTCCGTCCCTAATGTATAATCATTGATGATGTCATCATTAGATCCATTCAGCCATTTGTTAGCTGCGGTGGCTAATTCCAATTGTTGATTAAGATGAAACTGTATTTGTCTAATTCCAAGTCTAAATTCATCTATAGACCAAACCGCTTTATTACTAGACTGGAAATCATTGCAACTAAAGTATAGTCCTCGCTTAAAATTCAAATTAAAAGTGCCCGTTGGGAATGTGGTAGAATTTTGATGATCTCCTACTATACCATTCGGACTATTGAATAGGTTGTTCCTGATTTTATTGTTAATAGGTCCTAAATCATCTGCAAAAATATTCACCGCGGTCAACAAGCTAGCATTCTTAAACTCATTCTCCTGAATATCCGCACCAAACATTAATCCTTCTAGATAAATAGCTACTTGGTTATTTATCTCACCATCTTGTCCTGTACAGGAACTGATATTACCTGTGGATAATCCAGAATTATCAAATACATTTTTCCAAATGGTAAAGTTACCTACGGAGTTAGAATATACACCTCTATAACACCCGTTAAAGTTACTGTTCCACACGAAAAATGGTTTTTGACCTGTTGCTGCATTGTTCTTCACACCATATCCTAGTTTATTAAATGTACATCCCCAATGAACAGCGAAAATACTATTTTCAGCTTCTATGCCTATCCCATGATCTTCGATACATGGGCTTCCTGAATTACTAGTAAAGTCAGAAAACATAAATGTTGCCATACCATTCCACCTATTTAGTCTTACAAAAGATTGAAAATCTGGATTGTGGTTATTGATGAAATTAGTTGATGTCACCAAAATATAAGACCAATTTTGTATAGGAGCTGCATCTATAGAAATATTACAGTTGTCAAAAGTCATATTGTAGGTATATACTGTTGCTCCTGATTGAGACTGAGATGGACCATATGTTCTTACTCCTATTGTTGCATTTTCGATCAATGCATTGTTTTCTCCTGTAAAAGAAGCTGCATTTGAAAAAGACAGATCACCATACAATTCGACGCCATCCCATTTATTATCTCCTATGGAGGTAAGTGTTCCTCGTAGATTTAATTTGCCGCCCTTTTTTACGATCAATTTACCTCCTTCGCAAAAGCGCAATGTCATGCCGCTTTCTACTGTAAATGACACATTTTCTTCTACAGTCAAATCACCCATAATGTCTACAGTATGTATAGTGTTATTTAGAGACCAAGTTGTGTTTTGCGTTATCACTGGATTATCATCAATAACTGAGAATGGACTGATTCCTGTAAGTGCAAGATTTGAAAAACTGGAAATGTTTGTTCTGATATTCTGCATACAATCACTCATCCTCTGCAATTGATCAGGGGATAGGTAGCTATTTATGTCTATAGCTGCTGTTAGCCTAGTCATTAAGTTATTATTGTCATCAGGTAAATCTGGCACATCTAAATTGCATGTATTATTTGTGCTTCCTATAAGTGCTAAATCTACTGGCGGCGTGTCACCACAAAAATCACCTTGGGTATGATTGTGTTCCGGTCCATGACATCCAAACCAATTGCTATTGCTTGCAAATTCATCAGGTCCGTTGGTATGAAAAACATTCAACCAATGGGCTACCTCGTGTGCAAGATATTCTAATGGTTCATCATATTTAAACACTACACCGTCTCTCTGACTTTCATTTGAATTCTGATTCGTAGGATTCATACAAGAAAAGGTTGGTGGATCGGTCGATGTTATTACAGAGCATGGCGTAAACGCATATCCTGCCGAAGCTCCATTATCAATATCTACCACAGTCCAGATATTAAGGTATTGATTGGAAGGCCATCTAATTTGACTTTTTAATTGAAAGTCTTCTATGGCACTAAAAGCACTTCCATAAGGCTCTGTAGTATAGACGTCATTTATAGCTATTCCACAATACCCATCAGGCGACATTCTCGCCAGTTCGAAATTAAATCGAGGCGTATATTGATCATAGTAATCATCTAAATCACTTATCAAATCCATGATCTCCTGATTAGTCATCTGTCCTTGGCTTCCATTGTGCATATTATGCACTACCACAGGTATTGTATAGGTTTGTGCATATGAAATAGTTCCTATGAAACTAAGACAAAGCAACCTAAAATAAAAATAATACTTCTTCATTTTTAAAAATTTAATTGTTAAAAAATAATTTCAAAAAGGGTGTTTTGAAAATTAGTTTTCAACTCTTAAAATCTAATTGGTTTGTCTCTATCTTCTTTTACATTCTTTACGAAAACTTGGGCAAAATCGCTCTTTGTTTTCCTTCCATGATAGTGTTTTTGGTTACCGTTTTAGATTCTAATCGATGATAACGTCCAAGAGTACCTAGCGGCCGACTGAAAGGAGGCTGATATGGTACTCAATGTTAGTGATAGTCCTTCTTTTTCTTGTTTACTGAATGCAAAATTATAAAGGAAAATAATATTATTCCCAGAAATACCCAAATAGTATAATTTGGAGAGTCAGTCTTATCATTCAATCCTATTCGTTTAGGAAAGTTCCTAGTCAAAAGTAGAATTTCATCTTTTATTTCTTCATTATTAGTTTTATTAATTTCAGTGGTTCTTGAACAAGCTTCTGGTGTCATTTGCCCAAAACTCCTAATTGATTCAATCTCTTTAAAACGCCAACCTTTGAATTTATTATTCGCATAAACTAAATAAACGCTATTCTGATTGTCGAAGAAATTATCACAAGAATTTCCTCCGATTAACAATTCTATTTGTTCTTGATTTTTTCCTTTCCACTTTTCAACTACTCTAAAAGTTACCTTAGTAATAATTATATCTCTACTGTTTGAGTTTTCCAATATTTCAGACTTAATAACTTTGCCTAAAAATATTTCGTCAGCTGATTCAATCGCTGCTTCAAACTCTTTAGTAACACAAGTGCAAGCGGAACAATAGTTCCACATGGTTACACAAAATATAAAGACAACTAACTTCTTTAGCATTGAATTCACTTTTTCATTTTGCCTATCAGAGAATTGAAGATTGAAATACTATTGTTTTTATTCGCTCTTGATTATCACTAACGT
>CALLMH010000034.1 GCA_938007965.1 uncultured Saprospiraceae bacterium
CTATTGGGATCACATTTTGACTAAACTTGCAAAACTCGCTTACGCTCAGACAGTTGCAAGTTCTTAACGCCAAAATGAAATCCAAATACCTAAGCCAGCTAAGGTCAATTTAATTTCTGCCACAAATTAATGCTCCTTGTATGTGATATAATATTGTCCTTACTTCTAAATAACCCTGAATAAGGGCACTACAATCCGTCTCAGAAACTCTGTCGAGTCTTTAAGCACACAATAAGTCCTCTAAAATTCTGAGACATCCCTTAATGGGAAGCTTTACGCAGGTTCTATACTATTGACAAATTCTAGAAACACTTCCTTATGCAGATCAATATCCATATTAGGAGATAATGATGCACGTACTATGTAATCTTTGTCACCTTCCTTAGTGGTACCTTGAGTAGATGTCGCCGGTATCGTCCAATAACATCCTTTCAACTGGCCATAGCTTACGCAGAATTTACTTTCATCTGGTATCTTAGTGATCATTAGATTTATCAACTTGAGATTGAGTGTTCTTTTATAAATTTCTTTTTCCTCTTCTGTATTTCCTTTCGTCGGTAAGTCTAACGAAAATACCGATGGCGTAAATCCTTCCTCAGCTAATGCCTCTGACACAAAATTAATTTTACCCGTCGGTAATACTTCTTGGATATAGTCTACAAACCTCCGCGTATTTTTATAAGCATCGCGGATACGCTGATTCATGGAAGGAAGCTGTTCTGCAAGGATTTCATATTGTAGTTCCGTAGCTTCATTGTCACAAATCAGTAGATGCTTTTCTATCTTATCCATCAATCCACTTGCTTGCTTATTTGATACGCAGTAGCCAGCCGTACACCTTCCTCCACTTGGAAATTTGGAGCCACTCGCATAAGAAATCGTATGTGTATTAGATAAAATCTCTTCCTCACCAAGAAAGTGAACATTGGGACAAAATGTTTGATCCAAAATAAAAACTGGATCAACTGCCAGCTCCCCTGACGCCGTTTTTCGATCTCTGCTTAATACTTCCCCCAATTGATACAGATCAGGAACCTCAACTCTAGGATTAGTGGGTATCTCGGCAATTATATATGGTATGGCATCTTGATTTGCTATTTGCGTGAGTACTTTTTCTAAACTATCGACCATATCGTTATCACCATCCACGGCGAGATCTACTACATCTACATTGTCTAGACATGCGGCAACTCTTCTTGCTTGATCATTTGTACCTCCATAACAGTTGGTCGGAACTATAAATTTAATTGCCTTTCCATTATGATGCTCCATAGCACTGTCAATAAGTCCCATCATGATCGCATACTGAATCGACAATCCACTAGATCCTACTAAAGGTTTAGAAGCCGACTTAGTTATCTCTTCGATAGTAGTTAAGACTTTTGATTTGTTGGCAGCGAATGAGGTTTCATAATTATCGATTATAGCATCACGAGTAAGAGACTCTAGCGCTTTCACACAATTGACTGGTGTCATAGCGATCGTTTCTCTTCTTCTTACGTGTTGTATATCAGAAATATAATCCACATTTTTCTGACCATTCACGATTAATAGACTTCCTAAATCATCGTAAATTTCTATAAAAAAATCTACCGCTGACTGCAGTTGGACGGCTCCCACTTTATTTTTCTCTGATATAAAAATGGTGCTACCATCAAAATCACTTATTTCATCAATATGAGCTACTTCATTCAACTCAAACTCATATCCGTATACTTTTCTAATCGTATCTGTATCAAACCAATCTGGCAATGCTCCAGTATAATTAATCTGAGTATTTTTATTTTGTAATAGATTTTTTCGCAGGACTGCCAATATGGGCGTCGTCTTAGATGAAAAGCTTATAGCGTTTTTAGAATCTATATTATTGAGTTTTGCTACTCCCCATTCAAGTACACATGACAACGGATGACCTAATCGGATATAATCATAGGCTGTCGGTAATGAATCTAGAGATTGTGTATCAGAAACATTGTCCTTGTATAAATTTTCAAAATGATCTAAAAACTCAACCTTCGCCAATTTTTCATTATATATGTCTAATCGGTGTGTAGTTGTAATAAACCATCCATCAGGCATATTATCCAAAACATCTTTTATATATTCTAACATATTCTATTTTCTATTTTTCTCTATTATACATTGATCTGTAATCGTGTGATAAAAATTACGCTTTCAGGAATTCGATCGAATGGAGCACTGTTTCTATAAAGCAAAAGTTGAACCAAAGACCATCTAATTATCCGCAGCACTGGTTCGATAGATTATCATAAATTCTCGTTGATGATTATCCTCAGTTAATAAATACACAAAAATATTATATTTAGTCCCTCCTTTCTTAAATAAAGATAATAACCGAAGTTAAAATCACTTGTCCGACATTTTTCACCACTTAACCAGCAGTAAAAACGATCTTGTACTCTTTATGCTTTATAACTCTCTTTGCAATTGCAAATTATATAGTTCTCATCTGGATATTCTACATATGCAGATTTATTAATGCCTCTTACCGATCAAGATCTAGCATCTAACCAAGTAATAAGGCTATCAAAGAACTGTGCTTTTTCTGGTTCTCTCATCGTTTCATGGTATAATCCTTCGAGTATTATTAATTTCTTATCCTTTGATACAGAACGATCATATAGCCACTTGCTGCCCTGAGGATCGGCAAGTTTATCGTCGCTGCCATGTATTATCAGATACGGCAGATCAAACTGATCAAACTTGGATTGTACATGTTTTATCGCTTTTATCATTTCATATCCTGTCTTTGCATTTGTCTTCCCGTGATACACTAATGGATCCTCTACATATTTTTTCACCTCTTTGGGGTCTCTAGAAATAAGATTCACATCCAGTGATATCGTTGGCAACTTGGGCATTACTGCAGCGATCACACCAGCTAACTTCTGCAATATAGGTGCTGTACCATCATCTATCTTGATAAATGGGCTTGACAATATGACTCCATCTATATCGCTAGGTTTATTGTTCAATAAATAAGTCATGCTTACCAGCCCTCCGAGACTGTGCGCCATCAGGAAGAGCTTTCCCTTCACGTCGATCATATTTTTTATCTTTATCAAATCATTCACGTGATTATCGATGGACTGGATATGACCACGAGTCCCTTTAGATTCTCCTTCTCCCCGTCGATCATAACTATAGACAGAATAGCCCGACTGGTTTAATATAGATGCCGTCTCCACGTATCTACCACTATGTTCGCCATATCCATGTACGAGTAATATTGTAGCCTTAGGCTGATTTACCAACCAATTTCTACGATGGATAGATATTCCATTAACTATTGTTTTTTCAGTCTGCATAAGGTGAAAATAGATAGAATAGTCAAATAATAAAAGTAAGTAGAAAACTAAAAAGCACTACTCCAAATCGAAGTAGTGCTCTTTAGATATAATTTATTTCGTGTACTACCCTCTGGCAGGCACTAAGTTGAATTCTACTCTTCTATTAAGAGATCTGCCTCTCAGACTATTATTATCTGATATAGGACGAGATTCTCCGTACCCTGCAAAGTTCAATCTAGATGCACTGATACCTTGAGTAGTGAGATATTCATAACATGCTTTTGCTCTTCTCTCTGATAATTTCTGATTTGCTGTAGCGCTTCCTGTATTATCGGTATGACCACTAATCATAAGATTATAATCTGGATACCTTCTCATGATGTCGCTGATCTGCTTCAGCACAGA
Organism: uncultured Saprospiraceae bacterium; assembly: GCA_938007965.1. Lineage (GTDB taxonomy): Bacteria > Bacteroidota > Bacteroidia > Chitinophagales > Saprospiraceae > CAJXUU01. Next base: position 3,717 of record CALLMH010000034.1, read on the forward strand.
GAAAGATTCTGACTTCAGCGTAGATCGTCCTGAATCAAACTGGACAGCTCTCATTGCTATGTCTAAGATCTTCTGATCATCGGCTGATATTTCAGGACATCCATTTGTAGATACAGGACCTGCCGTATTAGGACATCTGTCTCTACCATCGTCGATACCATCACCATCAGTATCTGGACACCCACTATATACAGCTGGACCGTATGTAGATGGACACTTGTCATTTTTATCTTCTATACCATCGCCATCTCTATCAGGACATCCGCTGGCAGTAGCACTACCGAATAGATTAGGACATAGATCTTGATTATCTGGAACACCATCCTGATCAGAATCTTGAACAGTCTGTGGACATCCACCATTGGACGCAGGACCTGCTAGGTCAGGACATCTATCTTGACTGTTAGGTACTCCATCATTATCGGTGTCGCTATCAGGACAACCATCATTTTCTAATAATCCTGCAACTTCAGGACACTTATCATCGGCATCAGCTACTCCATCACCATCACTATCTGGACAGCCTGTAAGTGATTTCAATCCTGGCACTCCAGGACACTTATCTTGATAATCAGGCACACCATCACCATCTCCATCTGGACATCCATTTAGCTCAGCTAATCCAGCTATCTGCGGACAAAGGTCTAAATTATCAATAACTCCATCGCCATCAGCATCTAATGCATCGACCGTATCTTTATCATCTTTTGAAGGAGCGCTATTTCCTACTAAATAGTTGAATCCTAGCCCATAATGTAGATTACTTCTCCCCTCAGTGAAAGCTAATCTATATTCTCCTTGGATTACAGCATATGCATTTGGCGCGATTTTTATTTGTATTCCCGCCCCCAATGGTGTTTGCATATTAAATTCACCTTCATTCTCACCGACAAATCCTAGCCCAGCAAGTAAGTAAGGTACGATCTGTTTCTCAGGCTTATAAAATTGATATTGAATCTGCGCATCCAGTCCATATACTGTCTTATGCAAACTTCTCCCTTGATCTAATTTATTGAGATTGAACACATCTGTATTGACCACACCGATTTTTAATGGAATGACCAAATTCAATTTATCTTGAAGATTTCGACTGTATGCGATCTCAAATCCATTATGATAATCATTGATTCTTGAAAAATTACCATCATTGAGTGATTGATAATCCATAAGAAGAGCCTTAAATGATATTCCACTCTTATACTGAGTGTTTTGAGCATTCATCTCAGATACTGAAACTAATAAGCAAAAACTAAAAATGGCGCTAATAATTCTTTTCATAATTCTGTATTTTCTTATCCGTATTATTTTCATTACATCTATCTACGCTTCAGTACAATACATATATCTATTTTTATAATAGACATACAATATTATGACCAAGTAACGCAGGTTGTAAATTTGGGACTGTACTGTATTTGCAATTATTCGATTTGTAATATTGCAAATACTGTATACAAAATTAATAATCTATTTCGACAATTGACCTACAATCAGTAATATATTTAAAATAATTGTAATATATCTTTATACTGATTAACAGATGCTTACTCATTTAATCGTCAAAATATTTGATTTCGAGGCACTATTTTATTGTTTCAAAATATCCAGTCTGCCTGTTTTTTCGCACATTATCATAGTTGAAGCATCTTCCATTCATCACCACATATACTCCATGTGGAAGAGACTGTACGAATGCTAACGCGCTTCCGAGATTAAAGAATCCATCAGAAGAACTACCAAAGGCGATTGGAATCATGGCTCCTGTAAGCACTATCGTCTTCGATGAAATATCGTTATCTGCCAGATGTTTTGCTGTATCAACTATTCTGTCCGTACCATGGGTAATGATAATTTTATCTAGTTTGGTAGACTTACAATTGTGAGCTATGATATCTTTATCGGCATCTGTCATTTCAAGACTGTCGATCATCATAAGAGTTTTGACATCGATCGTAACAGTAGACCTACCTCTCTCAAACATATCCTGCAAATGAGTATCCTTAAAATACAATTCTCCCGTTATGTAATCGTATTCTTTATCGAATGTACCACCCGTTACATAAATCTGCACTTCTGGTCTGCCCATGTTTTTGTTCTTTTTACCTAATGAAACCCGAAAATATAAAACTATCCTGTATGTTTTCACTAAATCATAGATTTGAGTAATTACAACCATGAATAATCAGCTAAACGAAAATTAGCAATCCTTGAAAATCCATACTGATATTGAATCAAATTCATATTTTCTTCGAAGTAATAGACAGTTTAAGAACGAAAAGCTGAATATCAGTTCAATAAATGCCGAGGAAATATTTTATATTCCAATATATAATTACATTTGGTCAAGTATTTAACTTAAATTATTTCTATTACCACTTTCTATTATAATTATGATTACAACTCCACAACATATGCTGTCAAAAAAGGTAGCATCAATGTCAGAATCGGCAACATTGAGAATGTCGAAAAAAGCTAGAGCATTAAGAGCTAAGGGACTAGATGTTATAAGCCTAAGTCTTGGAGAGCCAGACTTCGACACACCACAGCATATAAAAGATGCCGCTGTAAAAGCTTTAGCTGAGGGATACACAAAATATACACCAGTATCTGGTCTACAAGAATACGTAGCATCGATTCAAGAAAAATTTGCACGCGACAATGACCTTCACTTCGAAAAAAATCAAATAGTAGTGTCTAACGGGGCCAAGCAATCTATTGCCAATGTTTGCCTTTCTATATTGGATCAAGGTGATGAAGTGATCATTATTACCCCATACTGGGTAAGTTATTTCGAGATTGTAAAATTCGCTGGCGGTACTCCTATCAAACTGGCAGCACCTATAGAGCAAGATTTCAAGGTAAGTCCTGAGCAACTAAACGAGGCTATAAATCATAAAACAAAAGCGATCATATTTTCTTCTCCATGTAACCCTACTGGGTCCGTTTATACTAGAGAAGAATTAGAAGGCTTAGCGGAAGTTATTTCTAGCTACGAGAACTTGATTGTTATTGCAGATGAGATCTACGAATACATTAACTTTACAGGACAGCACGCAAGCATCGGAGCGATAGAGAGCATGAAAGACAGAACAGCTACTATCAATGGTATGTCAAAAGGTTTCTCTATGACTGGCTGGAGATTGGGATACATGGGAGCACCAGCATGGCTTGCAGCTGCATGTACTAAGGTCCAGGGACAATTTACTTCTGGAGCAGCTTCATTTTCTCAAAAAGCAGGAGCGATAGCTTTATCTACTGATCTATCTCCGTCTTATGAGATGAGAGAGGCATTCTTAAAAAGAAGAGATATCGTAATCGACCTATTAAAAGAAATCCCAGGACTAAAAGTAAATCACCCAACTGGGGCATTCTATTTATTTCCAGATGTAAGTTCGTATTTTGGTAAGTCTAATGGCACAGTAATCATAGATAACAGCGAGGATTTTGCAGAGTTAATATTAGAAAATGCTCATGTCGCTCTAGTAGCTGGTAGTGCATTCGGAGATGATAATTGTGTGCGTATTTCATATGCTGCATCAGAAGAAACACTAAGAGAAGCGATTAAAAGAATAGCGAATTGCTTGAAAAATTTTAAATAGAATATACTACCACCAAAATGGTATTACTAATATAATAGTAACAAAAACGGTAATCACTGCATCTATAGTGATTACCGTTTTTAAGTTTAGTGGGCTTCGATAAGATTTAGTATCCATTCTTATTTTCTCGATGGCCGTATTAGACTTCGTTTTATATAGCCTATATCCTAGCCTAATAAATCCCATGTATGACCTATATCCCAGCTGTACAACACAGAAAATAAATAGTGGCAATGATTGTGAATTTACAGGAGATTCGAAGTTGAAGTTTAAAAATGATAGAAAGTCTCTTGTTAGACCACAGCTCTTACATTCTTGACCTGTGATATTCAACAAAGCACACTGTATGTAGCCGCCTTGGTTGAGTAATATAAATAGAAGAGCGCTGATCAATGTGATCGTTACTATTATTCGATTTAAAAACTCATATTCGGACCTATTCATACAATAAATAGTCCATAATATACCGACTTATTACAACCAAGAAATACTGAGCAGCACACTACTGTTGATCTTCAGTATCAATTTCTTCAATCACTCCTTCTTCGTATAGAGAATCAATCTTAATTATAGATTCACCACCATTATCAGATAGATCACAACCAAGTATATCTGCTTGTTCCCTCATCTTAGTGATGTTGATCGTAATCCGTGTCAATTTAGTGATACTACCAAATACTTTTGCCCCCTCATCTGCGCCTTCTAATTCTGATTCGAGCACTTTGATTTCATCGTCCAACTTATTGATTTCCATTTGAAGAGTGTCACAACTTTGGATACTTGAGTAATCGGCTGCATCGATATCGCTTAGACTACTTTTAAATGTAAAAAACCATAATGCTGAGATCAAAAGTGGAAGAAACGATAGAACCAGCGCAACGATTGAAAGCGTCTTCTTATCACCATTATCTCTGGCCTTGAAATAGGCAATAGCTCCTAATATGATACCCAGCACTCCCAACGGTACACTTAAGAACCCAACACATGGGAGCAATGAAAGTACAAATCCTAATCCTCCTAGTACTATAGCTATGATCGCTAGAGTATTGTCTTGTTTATAATCGTTCATCCGATAATGTATTATATATTAGTATTAAGCCATATTCAAAAAGATCCGCATGTTTACTAAAATAGGCTACACCTTATATAAAGGAATAGCCTATTTTGAATAATTTGGTAGTATCCTACTATTATCCTTTTATAAATTTCTTGCTCTCTGTCCCTTCAGTAGTTGTAACATTTATAATGTACATACCCGCTTCTAATCTTGAAACATCAATACGCTCAGCAGACTTATTTACATTTCTGACTCGTATCACTTGTTCTCCAGTGATATTATATATTCCCACATTTGAGATATTATTATCCGCTTTGGATGATATCTGAAGGTCATTCATCGCTGGATTCGGTCGTAATGAAATATCTGTAAGATCAATTTCTGATGTGTTATCTTTATTATCCACTTCAAAATTTATAGAAGTATTAGGAATTGAATATTGTAATCCATCATTCGCCTCGTATACAATATTATTCATCTCTACTGAAAATGAATTAGTATTATAAGCAGCACTTCTCCCTTGTGGCTTGATGCCTTCAGCGTCTTCTATCACTATAAAGGTAAGAACCGCTATCAAACCTGAACCAGTAGATCCGACACCGTTAGTCTTCACACCAGCTGCTTCCACCACTAGATCATCAGATATATGCACTAGACTAGAGAAAGGAGCCCCTTTTGCAAAGAAGTCATCTTCTACAAATTGTAATTCGATTGACGAAGCATCTACATTTGCTTCGGGAAGATTGATTGAGAATGCTATACCTCTCATATCTATCGCTGGGTAACTTGAGTTCCCCGCATATATTTTTATCTCCTTAACTTCTCCTACCTCTGCATCAGGACCACTTACTAGGTAAAATGGAATATCTTTCACTCCAAACAAATCATCGGATACTAATGTATTTACTTCTCCATAGTTATCTTCTACTTCGTCAATATCAGCAGTAGATACAATTCCATCACCGTTAGAATCAGCAAAACCGATGCTTTTACCATTTATCTGGTTACCTGACCAAGAAGGCACTTGGACTCCTTCGTAGGTATCTCCAAATGGTGAAGCAGCACGTTGTTCTCCAGTTGCTCCCATATATCTACCTATCGTCAAGAGATCTCTTACATTTACATTTCCATCTCCATTAGCATCACCAGGCCATACACAGTTATCTACACATATACATGCATCTGTAACATCTGATTCTTCGGTCACTATGACCACTGAAGAGTATGTAGGTAAGTTGTTATCACTGGCAAAATATCTCAACACAATATCATCAGCACCAACATAATCCTCATTGGGTGTATATACGGCAAATACTTTTTGCATTCCTTCTTCACAACTAAGATCTATGGTTTCGTCTGGACCGAATACTTCAACACTACCATGAGAAGGATACCCTTCGATTTCAAAAAACTCAGTTCCTAGAGGTACTTCATACTCTATAACTCTTGGTTGATTTTTAGGAGTAGTCAATGTATAATCTACACTTGCTGATGGAGTAAAATTTCCCACCACAAGCTTTATCGTTCCTGATTCGATATCAGAACCAGTATTCGCTTCATATTCGAATTCGTAAATTCCAGCTGATCCAACATCGGGAGTAAACACAAATGTACCATCTCCTAAATGAATCAGTTCATCGGAATACGACTCAATTACAGTCTGACCATTTAGATCATTTTCTTTGACATTAAAGACCATTTGAGTATTCTTCGCTGAGAAAAATATATCATCTTTCACGAAACCTGTATCAATATAATTCTCGATTACATTGATAGAAACAGTATGATCTAATCCAGCATCATTACTAAAGAATAACTCGTCAACACCATTTACGGTTTCTAGCGCTGTGTATTTCCAGACATAATCGTTCATCTGCGTAAGCTTTCCGTATTCCAATATCGAATCCTGAAAAGAATAATTGGTATCTGGTAGCGTTATGTACTGCACAGAGCCTGAATGCATATCGATATCTTCATAAGAATCTTCAGTTTCTTCCTCGCCATCAGAGGTTACGTATACAGTTGCTGTAGATGCTGACCCATACATATCCTTACCACTGTATAGAATGTAATCTGCTTCCATATCTTCTGTTGGAGTGTATGTGATGGTATTATCATCATTGACTATTGCAGAACCATTCATCACATGAGCCACTTCGATTGTCAGATCACTAGCTGTCGATTCATCATTGGACGTCGGATCGAATGTAACCTCTTCTTCCGTCGTCAATCTTATAAAATCATCTTCTAACTCAACTTTGGATTCCACAACCTCAACCAAAACAATATGGTCAGAGGACTGTCCAGTCATAGGTCTCAAGTCTTGCAACTTAAACCCATCTGATCCCACGAATGAGGCAGCAGGAGTGTACACTACAGTATACAAATCCCCTACGTTGGTAATATCTAGCTCGTTACCAGCTACAGGCCAGTCCTTTACGATCAACATATCATACTCTAGTGTAAGAGAGATTGTGTAACTTGATCCTTTTTGTACTGAGATATTATATTCAGATTGCGCATGAGCTATGAAACCCAGAAAGACCGCAAAAATCATTGTGAAAATTAATCTTGATATCCTCATAATTAGTCAAGAGCCAAAGCTCTATTTTTGGTTACGATACAAAGAAACGCATTATTACTTACGTTTTCTAAATATTTGGTGTTTATTTATATTAAAAAAATCAATACATAATACCATCATTAAAAACCGATTACACAAACTGAATCATATTTAATCATTCTGCAATATATTAATAACTATCAATCAATAATTTAAGATGAAATACCATTAAAAACTAGATTGACATACCACTGAAAATAGTTTCTATAAAAGACCGCCTCAATTCAATCTTAAAACATACAAAACTTACCGTAAAAAGTGGTTTGATATTAAATTTAATGAAAATGTGTTTATTATTGTAATTGTGCATTTTACATATAAAAATAAAATACATACGTACGGCTAAGAAACTTATCAAGTTGAGTTACTTGTCTTTTGATTTAGAAAATATGTTTAGACAAGCTATAAAGTATTTGTGCAAATCTATCCATTCAAGTGATACTTGTGAAATATAGATTTATAATGTTAAACTTTGGAAATCATCTATAATGACCTATTGAAATTCATTGATGAAATAAAATAATACACTTTGATTGCCTTTCGTTGATTATCTTCGCAGTTAATCTAATCGAGATCATGAAAAATTTTCCTTTATACATTTGTTTTATTTTGCTGATTGTATCTTGTAATAAAATCACAAAACCAACCGACTCAGAAGTTCATGAATATACTAATGATCTGATACATGAAAGTTCACCCTACTTACTCCAACACGCACACAATCCTGTCCAATGGCACCCTTGGTCTGACGATGTTTTGCAAAAAGCACAAAAAGAGGATAAACTACTGATTATCAGCATTGGGTATGCCGCTTGCCATTGGTGTCATGTCATGGAACACGAATCATTCGAAGACAGTATAGTCGCTCAAATAATGAATGATAATTTCATCTGTATCAAAGTAGATAGAGAAGAACGCCCTGATGTCGACGATGTGTACATGACAGCTTGCCAACTAGCAAGCGGAAAAGGATGCGGGTGGCCTCTTAATGCCTTCGCACTTCCAGATGGCAGACCTGTATGGGCAGGCACCTACTTCCCTAAGGACCAATGGACTAAAATACTGAACCAATTCAAAAAACTGAAAGAAGAAGATTACCAAAAGCTGAAAGAAACAGCCGATAAAATCACAAGTGGAATCAAGAGTTTCGAATCCATTGATATTGGAGATGGTTCTCAAACGTATACTTTAGAAACCCTCGAAAAAGTAAAAACTGATTTCATAGAGCTGATAGATTTCGTAGATGGCGGCAGAAAAATAGCTCCTAAATTTCCTATGCCCAACAACTATGAATTCCTACTCCAATATCACTACATGACAAAGGATCAGAAAGCGATGGAAGCGGTAAAAATCACACTCGATCGTATGGCAAAAGGTGGCATATATGATCAACTAGGAGGTGGATTTGCCAGATACTCTACGGACACATATTGGATAGCCCCGCACTTCGAGAAAATGCTATATGATAACGGGCAGCTCGTAAGTCTGTATAGCCATGCATATCAAGTCACAAAAGATCCTCTCTATAAAAAAACAGTAGAACAAACCATAGATTTTGTTGAGCGAGAACTTATGAATGATGAATATGGTTTTTATTCGTCCCTAGATGCAGATAGCGAGGGAGAAGAAGGTAAATTCTATGTCTGGCAATCCTCAGAAATAGATTCTATAATTGGCAATGAAGAGGCCTCGAAAATATACAAAGACTACTACTCTATCGAAAAAAATGGAAACTGGGAACATACGAACATCTTAGTGGTCAATGAAAGGTTCAGTGCGAGTAAGTACGGAAAAACCGATAATCAAGTCTCTGAATTAATAAAGGTTCAAAATCAAAAATTGATGACTGTACGAGATAAGAGAATCAGGCCAGGTCTCGATGATAAGATTCTTACTAGTTGGAACGGACTCATGCTCAAAGGCTACATAGATGCATATCGGGCATTCGGAGATGAGAAGTACCTCGCTACTGCACTCAAAAATGCAGCATTCATATCGAAGTATAGTATTCAGTCAGATGGTAGTTTGAATAGAAATTTCAAAGATGGCAAGTCGTCTATAAATGCATTCTTGGACGATTACGCCACTGTAACAGACGCATTCATAGCTCTATATGAAGTTACTTTTGATTTGAAGTGGCTAAAAAAAGCAAAAGCACTGATTGCTCATGTACAAGACCACTTCTATAATGAAGCAGCAAAGATGTATTACTATACCTCGGATCTCGATCCTGCATTGATCGCTCGTAAGATGGAATTGTCTGACAATGTAATTCCTGCCTCTAACTCCATCATGGCTAGAAACCTGTATAAGTTGGGTACGCTGTTATACGATAAAGAGATGGTAGATCAGTCTAAACAAATGATGGCTAATATGACCAAACAAGTAGTAGAATCAGGTCAACCAAGTTACTACAGCAACTGGTGTCAATTGATGGCAACCATGATTACACCCCCGTATGAAGTCGCCGTATTAGGTGAGGATGCAGTAGCAAAATCAAGAAAAATACAATCAGATTATCTTCCAAATGCATTTTTCTTAGGTGGAGAATCCGAGGGAGAATTAGCATTATTAAAAGATAAACTTCAGGAAGGAAGAACTATGATATACGTATGCCAAAATAAAGTCTGCAAGATACCCACTGAAGACACTGCTAAGGCTAGAGAATTAATTGATTAAATAATTATAAAAATTCTTCTAATGATGCTAAAACATCGCTCTGAAACTATCTAAAAATAGATCCATCTCATCATTTAAAGAGTTATCCTTTGTGGTATATACTTGTAGGGTAATGAATACATCATCTTTCATGTATGTCTTTCCTTTTATGACGCCAAACCCATCTTTATATTTTAATCTGAACAACATACCTTGACCGTTATTTTCTTCTTGAATGTCAGACTGATAGACCAGCTCACCGTCAAGTCCATCTGCTATAGATAGTATTGCTTCACTAAGAAAATCATCTATCAAATCTATACTGTCCGCTGGAAAGACACCTGGTGGATACTCCACTACATTGATAACGTATAAAAAATTCGACGCTTCTTCCCCTGCTTCATGGGCGTAAGTGGTCGTGGTCATAGTTCCTAGATCAGTTGTGATTTCTTTAGTCTTGACTCCCATTTCTGCTGGCACTTGAACCTCGAAAGACAATACAGCATCCGCCTTATACAATATCCAATCCCCCTGAGCTGAGGAAGTAAATACAGATGATAATGTAACGATTATGCTTAAAAATAGGCGTTGATAATGCTTTGCAGATTTCATTAATAAAAAATTCATGTTTTGATTAAAATTGCACCCCCGACAAACAAAAACCAATCTTTTATTGATAATTATACTGAAATAAATTACATTGATTTGGCATAACACCTTACCTAGGGGTACACAATACTAACTATATCACAAGCTATATCATGACCAGAAGTATAATATTTATGATTTTTTTAATTTCTCTATTTTCATGTAACAATGATAAATCAGAGGTATTATTCAATGGTAATGAATTGGTAGAGTATAGAAAGATAACAGATGATTTCGAAGCACCAAAGTATAAATGGGGCTACCTCAATAAAAATGGAGAACTCGCAATCTCTGACAGATTTGATGACTTAAGGGAATTCAATGAAGGCAAAGCTGCTTATAATATCGGAGGTCTCTGGGGATATCTCAATAAAGATGGAAGTGTATTTCTAAAGGCCAGATATCGAACTGTGGTAGAGTATTCTGAAGGTAAGGCCATCGTCCAAGATTTGAATAATAGGTATCATATTATTGATGAAAACAAGGAGATTGTTTCAGATAGTCTCAATTATGAAAAGGTAAATAAACTCAAATCCGGTAGAGCATTGGTCAAAGATGCTCAGCGATATGGCTACCTAGACGAAACTGGAAATGTGACCATAGAGATGGATTATGAATATGCCACTGATTTTTTTGGTGGAATGGCAATCGTCACTAAAAATAGAAAACAAGGAATCATAGATGTCAATGGCCAAGAAATAATACCTATACAATATGATAAAATATGGCTCCCTAAGTCGAATATAATTAGATACAAAGACGATAACAAATATGGATTTATAGACTATGATACCAAAGAATCAGTCTACAGCCAATATCATAGTGCCACTGACTTCCAATCAGATCATGCAATAGTCAATAACGGTGATAAATACCTCGTCCTCAGCAAATCAGGAAAAACGAAGTCGCTCCCCTACTCACTTGTAGACAATGGAGGAGAAGGAAAATGGATGTATGCGCTTAATGCCAGCTATGGTTTTCTATCAAACGATGGCACTGTATTATGTCCCGCGAATTATGATCTGGTAATGAGATACAAAGAAGATAGAGCGGGGTTCGCCATAAATGACATATGGGGCTATCTTGACGAAAAAGGTGAGATAGTCATAGCACCAAAGTACCCTCTTGTGTGGGATTTTGTGGATGGATACGCTCGAATGATCGGAAGAACCGGATTTGGATATATAAATAAAGATGGTGAAGACATACTACCAGCTCAATACATGGAAATAAGAGACTTCTCCGAAGGATTAGCCCGGATCCAAGTCTATAGATAAGCGTAGGATCTCTATCCTTGTTCCGATTATCCAGCTTCTAATATAGATAGCACTCTTTGGTATTCTGAGAAATATTGTGCTTCGATTTTTATTACATTATTATTTACTGGATGGGTAATTTCTAGTGACTTAGCGTGCAACATCATCTCGAAGAGACCATATTCTGATTTCCACAGTCTGTTTTGTTTGCTACATCCATGAGGTCGATCACCTAAGATTGGATGTCTGAGGTGATTCATATGTTTACGAATTTGATGCATCCTTCCCGTCTCTGGAAAAACATCAATATGAGAATATCGAGAGGTAGGAAAGTGACCATGTGGCAGATCTAATTCATACAGTGCTGTTCTTCGGTAATTTGTTATTGCTTCTTGGGTCTTTCCAGAATCATTGGTAAGATCATAATCGACTCTACCCTCTTCTGGTATCCACCCTCTTACAATGGCTGTATATGCTTTGATGACATTATGTTCTGCGAAATCCCTACCAAGAGCACGATTAGTATCTGGATCAAGTGCAAACAGTAAGACACCGCTCGTCTTCCTGTCCAATCTATGAATCGGATATACATGCTTTCCGATTTGATCCCTCAGTATCTGCAATACGATAAACTCAGCATCTCTGGCGATTGGTGATCTATGTACAAGATATCCACAAGGCTTGTTTACCGCTACTAAATAATCATCCTGGTATAGGATATCTAATGATGATTTGTGCTCCATCTACCTAATGTTTTCATATTTATTAAAAAACAAAATCAAATTCAGCTTCATATTCTATTGAGGCACAATAGTTGATGTATTACAATTAAATTAAATGTGAGTTTCAGGTATTTGACACTATTGACAAGGCTAGCAATACACCTTATATTTGTATAACCATTAAAACCTTATAACCATGATCATATTTTCAATAGTTTGTCTAGTTGTACTATTATTTAGGGAAAAACTAGTGTCTTACGGCTAGTTTACGTCCTATTTACTGCACTGATTCGTACATCGTTCTTACCGCCTCTTCAGTGTAAGTGCCCATCATCCCTGTCTGGTATATATACTCTTGATCTCCAATTAACTTGATATAGCGGAAGTCATAATTCACATTACCGTCGATATCCTTTTCGAATATAAACCCATTGTCGTATTCTTCTATCACTTTGGTAAAATATTCATCGGACTTCACCATTCTCATCTGTCCATTTACAGCATCCTTTACGATATTGGTATTGCTGTTACTTTTTAGGATTTGGATATTATAATCTTCACCGCTTTTGATCGTGAGTTCTTTCATTACTCCAAGATCATCAGATTCTATCTTTGCATCAGCGGGTGCATTTACACTGATAGAGAATCCATGCTTCAAAAGATCGGTAGATGGATATTTTGCCGACTTAGAACCGCAACTTACAATTAGAAATGCTCCGACTAAAAACGCTATATACTTTATCATATTATTGTTTTTTATGATGTAAAGGTAGAATTTATTAAATGTATTCTATACTGTACATTTTATTAATTTTGATTTTCCACCAAAGTGATTTAAAAACGAGTGTTAAAATGTTATGTTAGGTCACATTTATTTTCGAAAAACGATAAGCACTGAGTGAAGCCTTGATATAGGAGATGGCTTGCTTAGCAAACACTCGTTTTTTGTTTCGTTTTTGGATCAAGCCAAAAATGAAAGCCCGAACGGCGAGTGGAAGTTTAAGTTGAAAATTATTACCTCTTATTTACGTAAAATCGAGCGTAAACGGGGTTTTCATTCAGCAGTAAGCGAAGTGAAGGGCTATATAAATAAGGATATTCAGATCTACTGAATATCCCTATTCACTATTTACGAATATCCCTATTTATCCATTCTATAACCGACACTTAACAATACTTTGATATGGTAAAGGCCCGTTCTAAATAATATCATATTATATTTGTCATTGGTTAAGCTAACAAAACAAAGAAAATCTAGATGTCACTATCAGTACAATCGCTTACAAAAGAATACGGAAACCAAAAGGCAGTAAATGACCTTAGTTTTGATGTCTCTGGAGGTACAATAATGGGTTTCTTAGGTCCCAACGGTGCAGGAAAATCTACTACGATGAAAATCGTGAGCTGTTATCTATCTCCAACACATGGGACAGCTGAGGTGTGTGGGTATGACATACACAAGAATCCGCTAGCTGTCAGAAAACATATAGGCTACTTGCCTGAGCACAATCCTCTATATCTAGATATGTATGTCAGAGAGTACCTTCAATTTGTAGCTGGTATTCATAAGATATCTAATAAGACCAATAGAGTAAAAGACCTAATAGAGATGACTGGCTTGGGCAAGGAGCAGCACAAACAAATTGGTGCCTTATCAAAAGGATACAGGCAGAGAGTAGGTCTCGCTCAAGCAATAATCCATGATCCCAATGTGCTCATATTAGACGAACCAACATCTGGACTTGATATGAATCAGCTGGTCGATATCCGAAATCTTATCATAGAGCTCGGTAAGACTAAGACTGTAATCCTCAGTACGCATATCATGCAAGAAGTACAGGCTATGTGTGACAGAGTAATTATTATAAATAATGGAGCGCTCGTAGCTGATGACCCGATCGACAGACTATCCGAACGGATTTCGGGAGAGCAAGTAGTGACGATCAATCTCTTAGATAATAATGTAGACTTAAATAGACTAAAGAAAATAAAAGGAGTCACTAAAGTAGCATATACTCAAGATGGGATCGTAATAACTTCTGACTTCGACGATGATATAAGGCAACAGATCTTCGAACACGCTGTAGCTTCTGGTTGGGTCATCATAGAAATGAAGAAAGAAGAAGTAAGTGTAGAACACGTATTTCAAAAACTGACAAAAGAAATAAAAGATGCTTAGCATATATTGGAAAGAAATCAATTCATTCTTTAGTTCGTTGATCGCCTACATGGTGATAGCGGTATTCTTAGTGATGACGGGGCTATTTATGTGGGTATTTACAGATACAAGTATATTGGACTATAATTATGCCACTCTAGAGCAGCTTTTTAGCATAGCGCCATTGGTATTTTTGTTTTTGATTCCTGCGGTGACGATGAGTACTTTTGCAGAAGAAAATCAGAAAGGAACAATCGAATTCTTATCTACCAAACCGATCACAGATTTTCAGATCGTAATGGGCAAATATCTAGCTAACTTTACACTCGTCTTGTTCGCATTATTGCCAACACTGATTTATTACTACAGTGTACATGTCTTAGGATCTCCTCCTGGCAATTTAGATTCTGGAGGCATATTGGGATCCTATATCGGTCTTACTTTCTTAGCGGCAGTCTTCGTAGCGATAGGTATGTGGTCATCGAGCATTACCAATAATCAAATCGTAGCATTTATAGTCGGTGCTTTTCTATGCTTTTTCTTTCATTGGGCATTTTCATATTTGGCTAAGTTGCCTGTTTTTACAGGTTCGTTGGACTCTTTTATAAATAAAATCGGAATCAACTATCATTACAGCTCTATAAGTAGAGGGGTCTTAGACAGTCGCGATATTATATACTTTATATCTATGATTACGATATTCATCATCGCTACTCTAACTTCTTTGAATTGGAGAAAAAGCTAAAAATCTATTTATCAATCACCTCAGCTTGCATTTTCAATCTAGGTTTTTGACGTCGAACATATTTAGCATCAATTTGTTAATTGCCCGTGCAATAATGCTATCTTTGCGACATAATATTTTACACTAGACAATCTTACCATGAAATATCAGAATAATATTTTGGAAACTATAG
Source organism: uncultured Saprospiraceae bacterium (assembly GCA_938007965.1). GTDB lineage: Bacteria > Bacteroidota > Bacteroidia > Chitinophagales > Saprospiraceae > CAJXUU01. The sequence goes on from CALLMH010000034.1 coordinate 19,355, forward strand.
GAAACACGCCTTTAGTGAAGCTTAATAAAGTAGCGAGTGAAATCCCTGCATTGGTACTCGCAAAAGTGGAAACATTCAATCCTGGTCATTCAATCAAGGATAGGATGGCGCTAAAGATGGTAGAAGAAGCTGAAAAGTCTGGTAAAATACAACCCGGAGGAACAATCATAGAATGTACCTCAGGAAACACGGGTATGGGAGTTGCACTAGCTGCATGTGTAAAAGGTTACAAATGCATATTCACAACGAGTGACAAACAATCAAAAGAAAAAATTGATATTCTCAAAGCTGTAGGTGCAGAAGTTATCGTGTGTCCTACTAATGTAGAGCCTACGGACCCTAGATCCTATTACAGTGTCGCTGAAAAACTGAGCAATGAAATCCCAAACTCTGTATGGCTCAATCAATATGATAATCCAGCAAATGCACAAGCTCACTATGAATCAACAGGTCCTGAGATATGGGAACAAACCGAGGGTAAGATCACACACCTCATCGTAGGAGTAGGTACAGGTGGTACTATATCCGGTACAGCAAAGTACCTAAAAGAACAAAACCCTAACATCAAAATATGGGGTATTGATACATATGGTTCTGTATTCAAAAAGTACCATGAAACTGGCGAATTTGATGAAAAAGAAATCTATCCGTATATCACAGAAGGTATAGGTGAAGATATCCTACCAGAAAATGTGGACTTCAGCGTAATCGATTTTTTCGAAAAAGTAAGTGATAAAGATGGAGCAGTCATGGCCAGACGATTGGCTAGAGAAGAAGGTATACTTCTTGGATATAGTTGTGGATCCGCTATGGCAGGTCTTGTCCAGTTGAAAGACAAACTTACTAAAGATGATGTAGTGGTAATCATATTTCATGATCACGGTAGTAGATATATAGGTAAGGTGTACAACGATGATTGGATGAGAGAAAGAGGATTCTTAGATACAGAACTAAAGGTTAAAGATCTAGTTGCTGCAAAACAAGATAAAAAATTCTTCTCTGTGAATGGCGATCATACCGTGAAAGAAGTACTTAAACTTATGAAAGAAACTGATATATCACAATTACCAGTAATGAAAGGCGAGGATATAATAGGCAGTATATCAGAAAGTAAGCTACTAGAATTCATCCTGAATAATCCACTACAAAATTCAGATAAAGATGTGTCTGAAATAATGGAAGATGCATTTCCTAGTGTAAATATGGATATGAATGCTAAAGAGATCAATAGATACATGTCCAAAAATACTCCCGCTGTAATCACAAAAGATCAGACTGGAACAATGCATATATTGACTCAATATGACATCCTGCAAGCACTATAAGAAGTATCAAGACCAGTACAAATTAATACAGTATCTATAATCATATCGGATAAATAGTTCAATTCATCGAACATAGTTTGTCTTGGTATTTTTGAATTGATATATTGCTAGAGTAAAATAAACATACTCTACTACTATGCCTGTATTAACGATCAATAATCTAACCAAACGCTATGGTAACTTCCATGCCTTGGACAATCTCAATCTGACTATCGAGGCTGGAAACATCTATGGTTTGCTAGGCCCCAATGGCAGCGGCAAGACCACCACCCTCGGCATCATTCTAGGCATATTGGCCAAGACCTCCGGATCATTCGAATGGTTTGACGGTAAATATGGAGATAAGTATAGAATGAAAATCGGTGCTATATTAGAAACGCCAAACTTCTATCCTTATCTCAATGCAGAGAAGAACTTGGAGATCGTACAGGATATAAAACAAAGCCCAAATGATGACATCGAAAGCTTATTACAGACAGTAGATCTCGCCCATAGAAAAACTTCAAAATTCCGTACATATTCACTCGGCATGAAACAAAGGTTAGCTATAGCAGCTACCCTCGTTGGCTCTCCTGATGTAGTCATATTCGACGAACCAACGAATGGTCTCGATCCAGAAGGCATAGCCGAAGTCCGTAATATCCTCAAAAGAGTAGCAGATGGTGGGAAGACCGTGATCATGGCCAGCCACCTACTCGATGAAGTAGAAAAAATATGCTCTCATGTGGCGATTATAAAAGAAGGTCAACTTATGGCCACAGGCGAAGTAGGAAAAATATTCACAGATGATACTACATTAATCATATCCTCCAATGATCTAGACGGATTGAAAAATATCCTATCGTCGAGATCATACATCAGAGATCTGTCTCAAATGGAAAACAACATCCTTGAATGCCAAATGAATGCAGAAATCACAGCAGAAGAAATATGCCGACTAGCTTTTGACAATAATATAATGCTAACCCGACTAGAAACAAGAAAACGTAGATTAGAAGACGACTTCTTAGAGGTTACTAAAGGTACTATTAGAAAAAACTAAAACTAGAGGCTATGTTACAATTGCTAAAAACAGAAATAAAAAAGTTTAAATCAAACTCTACGATAATCTTACTCGGCGGATTCTTTTTGGCATTGATGCCATTTGTCATCCTGACACTAAAGGGAATCTTAAAAGATGCCACAGGCCCAGTGAAGGCAATATCCGAAATCTATGATCTACCAATGATATGGGAGTATCAAGGCTATGCTGGTTCGTGGCTCGTATTTTTCTTTTTAGGATTTATGGTCTTGCAGATGTTTACCAATGAAGTCTCTCAAAGGACTATGAGACAGAACATCATATTCGGCTACACCAAGAGAGAGTTTTTTACAGCGAAGGTTATTGTGGTCATATGCTTAAGCATAATAGCTACTCTATTATATACTCTTTCTGCCGCTATAATTGGCATGATACACACTCCAGGTTTTGATTTTGAATTATTATTGGACAACAATTGGGCAACTACACGATTTTTCATCAGTACCCTTGGTACGCTATTTTTTGCTCTTCTGATAGCCGTGGTTTTTAGAAAGGGAGGATTATCGATGTTTATCTACTTTGCTTATCCTCTCATTCTCGAACCCATTCTGAGGTGGCTTACGATCTGGTTACAAATCAAAATCGATAAGCCTGAATGGACATTGATGAATTATTATCCGATGAATACGATAGAGGATTTGATGGTATTCCCTTTAATACGGACAACTAGTGACTTCATCAATATCAATGCTAAGATGACGCTCGTACATTCTTATGCGACTGCTATGATTGTGGGTTCTATATTCGCTGCACTATTTCTATTTCTTGCTTGGAAGTCGTTCGAAAAGAGTGACATTTAGGAATGCGTTTATATCTTAATACTGCCTCTAATCAAGAGCCATCACGTGACTAGACTGCTCAGAATGCGGTGCGTAGATCCAAGAAAATCATACGCTAGCAATTAGCCGATAATAACCGTTCTTATCCGTAACGTATCCGATATTATCCGATAACATCGGATACGTTACGGCTAATATTGTAAATGATTGATTGATAGGCTTATGTACTATGCGTTTTTGTTGACTGTTTGTCTCTATCGGGTTACGAAGCTCCAATTTTAATGGCGATTGGAGTATTAAAAACAACATCTAATTCGATGCGTAGAAAAGATACAAAATAATTCAAGTATCTTATAATCAGTAATTTACGAAAACATACTGTAGCGCTCTAGTCGAAAGAAAACTAAGATCTATACCCACGTAGTAAATATCAATAATAATGTAGATCGGAGCCCACTAGATAGTTCTATGGATGAGATGGAGCAGGAAGAAAAGTAGTGCTGCGATAGCAGATATATGTGGAATTTGTGTATATTAGTTCCACATATACACAAGTTA
>CALLMH010000035.1 GCA_938007965.1 uncultured Saprospiraceae bacterium
CCCAATAGCGTTAAAAGTCAGGTAAAGTCTTGAGATAAGAGATGGCTTGTTTAGCAAACACTCGTTTTTTGTTTCGTTTTTGGGTCAAGCCAAAAATGAAAGCCCGAACGGCGAGTGGAAGTTAAGGTTGAAATTTATTACCTCATATTTACGTAAAATCAAGCGTTAACGGGGTATTCATTCAGCAGTAATCGGAGTGAAGGGCTATATAAATAAGGATATTCAGATCTACTGAACATCACTAACTCTAAGAATTAAAAAACGAAAAAAGCCACTGAAAATTAATTCAATGGCTTTTTGTATGTTCTAAAAAATGAATAATTAACTATTCACTTCCTCTTCTTGCTATCATCTGATCTACACCAGAGGTGAACTCACCTACCGTCTTGGTGTAACCTGTCTTTCCTAGTGCACTAATTGCAAATTCGCCAGAAGTATTCTTTGACAAATCAAAAACATGGATCGAAGGATATCCTCTGATTCCAAATGCTTTTTGAAGATTAGCATTCTGTGCCTTGATATTCGCTGGCATTTTCTTTCTTCTTGGATAATCAAGTTCTAGTAATACTACATTCTCAGATGCCCAAGTTTTGAACTCATCATGTACGAATACACTTTTCGTCAATCTTTTGCACCACCCGCACCAGTCACTTCCTGTGAAGTTGGCCAAGATTGGCTTACCAGTACTCTGAGACTCTTCATATGCTTCATTGATATCTACAAGCCACCCTTCATTCTCAGCGGTGTACGTCTCCGCAGTAGATTGTCCAAATGATAGTGATCCTATGAGTACGAATAGAGCAAGAAAATTCAGTTTCAATACTCTAGTTAAATTAATAGCTTGCATATTTTATGTTTTATTATTTACTAAGTTACAAATATCGTGCAAAATTTTGAATTCTACATCTCAACATTCTCCTTTTATACGATAGCAATACGAAGATAGTTACATTATATTTCTTCCCGGTGTCAATATTGAGACAGTTTTAATAAAATGGGACTTTTTTAATGTTTTATTAAGAATTGAGTCAAAATTATAGATTGTATCAATTTGTGGATCTAAACATTATATTCGCATCTTCGTTTGAATATACTTATGACCAAAACAGAAAATAAAGAAAAAAATTTAGATTTCAAGTTGCTCGGTTGGGTTTTGGGGAAGGCCAAACCTTATAAAAATCTATTTATCTGGACTCTGTTTTTAGCGGTCATCCTAGCGCCTATCAGTACTGTAAGACCTTACCTTATCAAAGAAATGGTAGACAACTACATCATGGTAAGCGACATGTCAGGATTATCCAATATGGCTATCTTATATATAGTAGTCGTCACGGCTAATGCAATCCTTCGTTACTTTTTTATATATTCGGCAGCTCTTCTAGGACAGTCAGTAATCAAGGATCTGAGGATCCAAGTCTATAAAACGATTACGAGTTATAAATTAAGATTCTTTGACCAGACGCCCATTGGTACGGCTACTACAAGAACCATCAATGATATAGAATCTATCAATTTGGTTTTTGAGCAAGGCGTATTGACTATAATAGCTGACTTACTCTCTGTCATCGCAGTCGTAGGGATTATGTTTTACACCAGTTGGAGGTTGACATTGATCTGTCTACTTACGCTGCCATTTTTGATTATTGCAAGTTATGTATTCAAAGAGAAAGTAAAAGCTTCGTTCCAAATCGTAAGGACCCAAATCTCAAAGATGAATGCATTCCTTCAAGAGCGCATCTCGGGTATGAGAATCGTGCAGATATTCAATGCTGAGCAACAAGAATTAGATAAATTTAAAGTTATAAACAAAGAGTATACTCAAGCGAATCTGAATTCGATATTTTATTATGCCGTCTTTTTTCCAGTCGTAGAGTTTATCTCTGCATTGGCACTAGCATTGATGATATGGCTGGGTGCAAAAGCATACCTCAATGATCAGGTATCATTTGGTGCTTTGGTCGCTTTCCCTATTTATCTAAATTTATTATTCAGACCAGTGAGGCTTTTAGCTGATAAGTTCAACTCTCTGCAGATGGGATTAGTAGCCGCTGACCGTGTAAAAACAATAGTAGATGCTAACAAAAAAATAGAAAACACTGGAACTACCAGAGTAGAAAAACTCGAAGGAGCGATAGAATTCAAAAATGTCCACTTTGCATATGATGAGAAGAACTTCGTATTAAATGATCTCACATTCAAAATCAATGCAGGCGAGACACTAGCCATAGTAGGGAGCACAGGATCTGGAAAAAGTAGTATCATCAATGTGCTCAACCGATTCTACGAATACCAAAGAGGAAGCATTACGATAGATGGAATAGACCTTCGCGATTTTGATTTACCAGTACTCAGAGAGCGGATCTCCATCGTACTGCAAGATGTGTTTTTATTCAATGGAAATGTAGTAGACAACATCACACTTCGAGATGAATCTATAAGCTTAGAAACGGTCAAAGAAGCATCCAAAACCATCGGCGCAGATGTATTCATAGAAAATATGCCTGATGGCTACGACCAAAAAATCATGGAAAGAGGTAATAACCTCTCCGTAGGTCAGCGACAATTGATATCATTCGTAAGGGCATTAGTCTTCGATCCTGACATCTTGATACTAGATGAGGCGACTAGTTCTATAGATACCGAGACTGAAGCCATCATCCAATATGCCATCGAGAAACTGATCCAGAAGCGAACTTCTATCATCATAGCGCACAGGCTATCTACAATCCGTCACGCAGATAAGATCATGGTGATGGACAAAGGGAATATTGTAGAGTTTGGCTCCCATGAAGAACTGCTTCAGATAGATGGTGGTAGATATCGTGAGCTGTATGATATGCAGTTTGTGGAGGGGGTTTGATTTTGAAATAATTAGAATGAACCAATATTCTATGAAGGTGATAAGTATCTTCCTATACGAGTAAGCTCCTATCTCTGATTATAATCTAACCATTGATCTCATGCTTATTAATTTTTAATTAGAAAATTAACTTTTCGTTGGTTGGAATTAAATTCCAAAATTAATTTTGTTGCATTAAGTTAGTCTGAATCTAAAATTCTAACAAATAAACGCCTCGTCTAGATGCTAATTGGTCTTGCGTGGTATTTTATAATACTCCATTACCAAAACTTTAACCCCCATTTACCGCCCAAAACACAATCATTTTATAATATAGTGTGTTAAAGTTGCGATATGTATATTATCAATTCTATTTTTGCACACATATGCAGTTTCTATATCCAACATTTCTTTGGGCTCTTGCAGCCATCGCTATACCGATCATAATCCATCTGTTTTATTTCAGACGGTTTAAGAAGGTATACTTCACCAATGTAAAATACCTCCAAGAGATAAAGGAGGAAACGAGCAGTCGGAATAAGATCAAAAATCTTCTGATCTTACTATCGAGGATTCTGACCGTGGCCGCTTTGGTATTTGCATTTGCCCAACCATTCATCCCACAAGGTGATACGGTCAAGAAGGGGAATAATGCCATCAGTGTATTCATAGACAATTCTTTCAGCATGCAGGCGACGCAGGAAGATGTCCCACTAATTAATATTGCAAAAGAGAAAGCAAGGCAAATAATAAATGCATACAGCGAGGAAGATAAGTTTCAGATACTTACGCATTCATTCGAAGGACGACATCAGAGATTAGTATCTAAAGAAGATGCACTATCCCTGATCGATGAGATCAATATCACCCCATCTGTACGCCCCCTTTCAAAAGTGGTAAACAGGCAAAAACAAGCGATTAGTAGTCAAGAAGAAAATGAGATTCTATATTTAATCTCAGATTTCCAAAGCTCGATCAATGACTTGGAGACATATACGGACACCACAGCAGAACTTAACCTCCTTCCGCTTCAATCAGTGCAAGAAAAGAATGTAAGTCTAGATAGCGTATGGCTAGAATCGCCAGTCCCGATGGCAAATCAAAACAATAAGCTGCTCGTACGGATAACCAATCATAGCGATGAAGAAGCCGAGGGAATACGACTAAGTATGCTCATGGACGGCCAAGAAAAACCTGAAGGAACGTATAATATACCCGCACGTACATCAATTACTGACACCATCAATATGTCTCTCCTCAAAGCGGGATGGCACACTGCAGAATTAAAAATATCTGACTACCCTATCCAGTTCGATGATAAGTTCTACATATCTGTCAATGTGCCCGAAGAGATCAATGTGCTCGCTATCAATGATGGTCAACAGAATCGATATCTTACAGCACTATTCAAAGGATTGAATGCATATAACCTTACCAATCAGAATCAAAACAAGGTAGACTATTCCAAGATTAAAGACTATGATCTTGTAATACTCAACGATCTCAGAGACATCTCTAGTGGACTAGCTGCGGAGCTCGATGCCTACATAGTGAATGGTGGCAATACACTCGTGTTCCCCTCAGCAAATGGAAGCCAAAACTCGTATAATAACTTCCTCAATAACCTAGGGGCAAATAATCTTCAAGGACTAGAAAAAGAAAAGAAAACGGTATCATCTATCAATAAGGATGAATTTATATTTAAAGATGTATACGAATATATAAGCAGGAATATCACCCTCCCGACCACAAATAGTAGCTGGAACATCACCAACTATCAGAGCAGAGCACAAGAATCAATCTTGAGATATAGAGACGGAAGTAATTATCTGGTAAAATACGTAAGAGGTAATGGTCATTTGTATCTATGTACGAGCCCATTGTCTAGCGACTACAATGATCTGGCTCAGAATGCCGAGATATTCGTCCCGATGTTGTATAAGATGGCTATAGCAAGTACCAAAACACAAAAAATCAGCTATACGATCGGTCAAGATGAGATCATAGAAGCGGAAAATAAAATAAGCTCGGGTGATCTTGTGTACAAAATAAATGGCTCTGAAGAATTCATCCCAGGACAGACAAATCTTGGCAATAAGATATTACTTGATGTAAATGATCAGGTAACCAAAAATGGATTCTATACGCTGAATCTTGACAAAGAAAAAATTGCGGACTTATCATTTAATTTTGATAGAAAAGAAAGTAACATGATGGTGTCCTCATCGGATGATCTAAATAAACTATCAGAATCCAGCGCCGTAAATCTCCTAGATGGGTCGCTCAAAGCTGACTTCTCCCAATACATCAATCAGAAAGATAAAGGTATCGTCCTCTGGTGGTGGTGTCTTATATTAGCATTGATATTTTTAGCCATAGAAACGATACTGCTAAGAGTGTGGAGTGAGAAGTAGAAAAAACGAAGCACAATAGAAATATACTATGAAATACCTTATCAAAGACTGCAAGATCATAGATAAACAATCAAAGCTCAATGGAAAAAGAGTGGATATATTGATTGAAAAAGGTAAAATATCTGACATCCGAAAAGGGATCAAAGACGAGAAAGCAAAATCGATAAAGGGGAAAAACCTCTGCGCCTCTGTCGGATGGATGGACATAGGTACACATCTTGGCGAACCAGGCTACGAACATAGGGAAACCTTCGAATCACTCGCCAATGCGGCACTATCAGGTGGCTATACTGACTTAGCTACTATGCCCCAGTCTCTTCCTGCCATACAGTCAAAAGCTCAAATCAAGAATCTCATATCCGCTGGAAAGTCCAATGGTATAGAAATACATCCTCTAGGAGCATTGAGTAATGACCTAAAGGGAGAGAACATCACAGAGTTCGTAGATATGCATCATGGTGGTGCAGTAGGATTTACAGATGGCCTCAAGACTGTAGAAAAAGGGGGACTATTATTAAGAGCACTTCAGTATGTGAAGTCTTTCGATGGGGTGATTCTCCATCATCCCAATGACAAATCACTATCTAACGAAGACCTCATCCATGAAGGTGCTGTGAGTACTAGCATGGGTATGAAAGGCAGCCCATCACTCGCAGAAGAACTGACTGTATACCGAGATGTACAACTGAATTCGTATGCTGAATCTAAGTTGTGTATTCATCTAGTCAGCACATCAGAGGCGGTAACTATCATCAAATCTCAAAAGAAAAAAGATGCTAAAATCTCTGCAGGTGTATCTTATTTGAATCTGATAAAGATAGATGAAGATCTCGCAACTTTTGACACTAATCTTAAAGTAAAACCCCTACTAAGAACTGCAAAGGACAAACGATCTTTACAAAAAGGCCTAGCGGATGATACACTAGACTACATATCTAGCAATCATATGCCTCTAGAAACTGAGAAAAAACACCTCGAATTCCCCTATGCCACTCATGGTGCTATAGGTCTCGAGACCGCTTTTGCAGCATTGAATAGTTTCACGACAAAGAATCTAGAATTAGCAACACTGATTGACAAATTGACAACAGGCCCACGAAATGTCCTAAATATAGATACGCCGACCATTGAAGTAGGCGAAATGGCGAAACTTACAATATTCGATCCTTCTGCTACGTGGACTTACGAACAATCAGACGTAATGTCAACATCAAGGAACAGCCCATTCATAGGCCATACATTTACTGGTAAGGTCATCGCGACTATAAACAAGGATAAAGTATATCTAAATCCATAAAATGTGAAATAGATAAAACTATCTCATCGTGTTCACATTTCTGATTGCATAGCGAGTTCATCGAAAAAAAATAATCTATCCGCCCTATATTTTATATATTAGTTTCGAATTTAGATTTTATAATCATCAATTCACATTAAAAATCAATCTAAAAACAACTAACTATGGACAATCCAGCTATTAAGAACGGTTTATTTATGGGCATCGCCTCTATTCTATTTACAATGGTACTATACTTCATAGATCCATCTATGATATTTGGCACTATCGCTTACGCAGGCATGTTGATCCCGATATACTTCATGTGGAAATCTGCAACAGAAGAGAAAGCAATAAATGATGGATTTTTATCCTTTTCAGAGGGGTTGAAAGCGGCTTTTCTTACCGCAGTGATTGGAGGATTAATCACACAATTATTCAGCTATGTATTGATCAACTTCATAGATCCTTCGTTGGTAGATGTACTGAGAGAGACAAGCATAGAAGCGACTGAGAAGATCATAGCAATGTTCGGAGACAATGAAGACGCTGCAGAGCAGATGAGAGAGGCAATGGAAGAACAAGATTTCACGCCCACACTGGGAAAAACACTGATCGGATATCTCGGTAGCCTTATATTCCCGACATTCATTATCGCACTGATCATCGCCGCTATCACAAAAAAAGAGAATAAATCATTTGCTTAAATTTCAGTTGAATCAAAAGCAATTTTTTAAAATATGGAAAGCCAACGAGCATATCGTTGGCTTTTTTATTTCGATTCACTTCCTAATCCAAATATGTAAGTTAAATTTGTAAAAAATTACGTTTTGGATATATCAGTTGTCATACCACTACTCAATGAAGAAGAATCTCTACCAGAATTGAGCCAATGGATCAAGAAGGTGATGGATGAACATAAGTTCTCCTATGAAATACTCTTCATCGACGATGGCAGTACGGATAGCTCGTGGAATACTATTCTAAATCTCCAAACCAAAAACGACAATATAAAAGGAATCAAATTCCGAAGAAACTACGGTAAAAGTGCTGCGCTCAATGTAGGTTTCGAGGCAGTAAAGGGAGATGTAATAATCACCATGGATGCGGATCTACAAGATAGCCCTGATGAGATCCCAGAATTGTTTCGCATGATAAAAGAAGACGGTTACGATATCGTATCTGGATGGAAAAAGAAACGCTTCGACCCTCTATCTAAGACGATCCCAACAAAGCTATACAATGGTGTGACCAGTTGGATGAGTGGCGTAAAACTGCACGATATGAATTGCGGCCTCAAGTCATATAAGAATGATGTCGTCAAGAACATAGAGGTCTATGGCGAGATGCATAGATATATACCTGTGATCGCCAAGTGGGCAGGATTCACTAAAGTAGGTGAGAAAGTAGTCCAACATCAGGCACGTAAATATGGTGTAACGAAATTCGGTCTATCGAGATTTATATACGGACCGTTGGATTTATTTTCAATTATGTTCGTGGGTAAATTTGGAAAACGGCCCATGCACTTTTTTGGTGTGATCGGCATCATTATATCAATAGTCGGTACAGGAGTATTATCTTATCTCAGTATTGCTAAATTATTCTTCAACGAAAATGGTATCGCCAATCGACCGGCATTCTTTTTAGGTATGTTGCTGATTATCGTCGGGGTACAGTTATTCATCGCTGGATTCGTAGCAGAGCTCGTAAGTAGAAGCGCCTATGGTAGAAATAAATACAAGATAGAAAGCAGACTAGGTCACTAGCCATTTATCTCAATATCAGGGTACTGACTTCTGAAGCTATTAAGATTTGGCCATTTCGCTATGAATGGGATCTTATTGCCGAATATCCCTTTGTTGTGAAGGTGCATCCGAGCTATTTTCAATATACCAAGATTCATGACTGAGATCTTCTTAATATTCTCCACCGGAAATCTTACCGTTTTGAAATAATTGGTAGTGTATATAAATCCATCCGCAGATTCTACTCTCTTAAGCTGAAAGATCGTAAAATATATCAATGCAAAAAACAAAATAAATAATCCTACGTATACACTTCTGAAGAAAGTAGAGGTCAAAAATGGTTCGTTATTCGCATCAATTATGAATATAACCAAGCCAAAAAGGCCAAAAAATGAAACCCACGATACAGGAATGAATATTTTGAAAAATAAAGTAAGATTGGACGAAAGTCTTTGCATAATTATTTTTTAACTATTGAGTTCTTTTTCTCTTCTTTTAGTAGTGCGCCTTGCGATAAAAATACTGACCTCATACAATCCATATAATGGTACACCGATCAAAAACATAGTCATAGGATCTGGTGGCGTAATCATAGCCGCCAAGATAAATATTATAACCAGAGAGTGCTTCCGATAAGTCCTCATAAATGCATCCGTCAGCAATCCAACTTTCGCCAAGAAATATACTAACAGTGGCATCTGGAAAATGATGCCAGTCGGAATCGTAAAGTTGGTCAGATACCCTACGTAGGACTTCAAGCTGGTACTGTTCTCCACCGCTATCCCTACACTATAGCCAGATAAGAACTTGATAGCAAATGGTGCAAGCACTATGAATCCGAATGCTACACCGATGGTAAATAAGAACGAACAGACGAACACTACCCCTTTGGCAGCTTTAGCCTCATTCTCATATAATCCTGGCTTGATGAAACTCCAAAACTGATAAAACACGTACGGAAAAGCAACCACGAACCCTATCCAAAATGATACTTTTAGAGAAGTAAAAAACTGCTCTGCCATTTCTGTCTGAATAATCTGAAAGTCTGATGGGGCGAAATCTATACCTAATCGCTGAAAAATATCATAGGTAATAAATTTTTCATTTTTGTGGGCGAATATAATATTCTCAAAAACCCAAGATTCGAATATGTATACAATCACAGCGAAAATCAATATCGCAATTATTGACTTTACTATATGCCATCTTAGTTCTTCGAGATGGTCGAAAAAACTCATCTCAGCTCCCTCTCCATCCGGAATCCCCTGATCACCAGCCGATATTTTCTTGATCATATTTACTCGATTATAGACCAAAATAAACCCTCAAAAGAGCTCTTTCGTCTAATTTATTATTGCAAATATACTTGTCATAAGTTAATACACCTATTTTTACAACTAAATTGAATCTTCTGTGACTTGGAAAATATTATAGTATTTTTGCAGTTGCGCTTTATTATAATAATCAATAAAATATAAACACTTGTTATTATTCATACTTATATTTTTAGTGAGTATCACGGTACTACTTATATCATCAGACAAGTTCGTAGATTCCGCGGAGAAGGTTGGCCTTGCTATGGGCATACCATCTTTTATCATAGGAGTTACGATTGTGGCTTTTGGGACTTCATTGCCTGAGTTGGCCACATCCATAGCATCTGTATTCGCTGGATCGTCAGAAATAGTAATCGGGAATGCAGTCGGATCCAATATCACTAATATACTTCTCGTCCTCGGTGCAGCAGCTGTCTATGGAAAAGGCATCAAGATAGATTACGATGTCATGAATACAGATATTCCCATGTTATTTGGATCTGCATTCTTACTTTATTTTGCATTGCAAGATTTTTCACTCAGTTCTATGGAGTGTATTGTATTTTTATGTGCATTGGCAGTATTTTTATTGAACTCATTCACCGGCAATATTGACGAATCCATAGTAAAAACAAAACCCAACCCCAAAGACTGGTTAATCATATTGATCGGCTCAGTTGCCATATTCTTTAGTGCTAAATATACCATCTACGCCATGGAAGGAATAGCGACCTTGATGGAAATCCCAGTGCATATCATATCGATCACAGTGGTCGCATTGGGCACCTCACTCCCAGAAGTAATCGTAAGTATAGCCGCCGCCCGTAAAGGAAAACATGGTATGGCTGTCGGAAATGTATTAGGTTCTAATATATTCAACACGTACGCCGTCATGGCGATCCCGGGACTGATAGGGGATCTTACCATACCGCCAGACACTATGTCATTCAGTGTTCCATTTATGATAGCAGTATCTGTACTATTTGGTATTGTATGCTTATCAAAGCGCATATCAAAATGGGAAGGATATATGCTGTTGATCTTTTATGTACTCTTTATTGCGCTATCTTTGGAAGGGCAGTTAGTATAGGTACAATAAAAACTACACTGACTAAGGACAATTTAACTTTTTGCAGCAACTTTATAAAATACCAAAATTCAGAAAGTGACCTTACTGCTGAACATCCCTACATAACTCTTGATGCTATATCATCACACAAGTGCAGGGCTCTCCTTACTTCTGAATTACCCCTACAATAAGACCATCCGGCGCAAATAAAAAAAGTGTGCGAATAACAACATCCGCACACTTTCAGTAAAATCAAAATATATGTCGTTAAATTAGATCTTTACTATTTTTTCGATTGTGATTGAGTTCTCTGATTCCACTTTTACAAAATAAATTCCAGATGGTAAATCAGAAATATCAACTGAGTTGAAACTAGAATTCAATCTTATCATTGTTTGAATCATTCCACTACTATTCAATATTGACAAAGTGGACAATTTATCATTCGTCAATTCAATATTAATAGAATTAACCACTTGTGTAGGATAGATTCTGACATCATTAGATTTATTCTGAATCATTACTACATCAAAGCTTTCGGATCTTCCATCCAAATCTACTTGTTTCAATTTATAGTAATTTACTCCACTAGATGGTCTATTATCCACAAAGGAATACTCTATCATTTTGCTAGAATTTCCATTTCCCTCTACTTTTCCTATGACTTCAAAAGAGGAGCCGTCAGCTGATCTTAATATTTCAAAATAATCGTTATTAGTTTCTGATAATGTTGTCCATGTGAGAGATACATTACTATTAAGCAATATCCCATCAAAAGATCCAAGAGTAATTGGAGCTACGGCAGGACACACCTGATCAGGAGCAGGATATGGCACATCGGCTAGTGCATTAGATGTCTCATTATCATTAGTATTTGTACCACTAAAATTCCAATCCGCACAATTAAAACTACCAAAATTAGGTCCTCCTAAGCTGTTTTTACCCCAGCCATCTAAGTATTCCCAACATTCACCTGTTCCATCAAGTGCAACATCTCCAAACTCATCTTCAAGAATTCCAGAACAAAACAATTCAATTGCGTCATCTCCATTAATATTTGCTATATTATCTAAGTAACATGGCTCGAATCCAAAAAAAGATTGAAAAGCGCCAGTATTACTGCCTTCGTTTGCTATCCAAAAACAGTCACCACTTGAAATAGCAAGTGCTGGTAAATCATATTCTTGACCATCTGATCCTCCTCCATTATTGGCAACACCTATACCATAAATACTTAGATCAGATATATCTCCTGATGCACAAATCTGAATGCCTTTTGGTGTTCCACCAGGTAAAGATCCATCAAAAACTCCACCTATATATAGGTTACCACATTGACTGGATAGAATAGTTGACGATAAAATAAATAAATAAAATGCTGAAAGTAATTTTTTAACCATGTTTCTGTTTTTACAATTTTTTTAAAGTTATCCACTAAAATAAACTAAACCCAAAAGGCATATCAATAGTGGATATGTTTTATACCTACGGTAAAGATAAAACAGATAAAAGAAATATGTAACTTATTGATAACAAATGTGATAATAAAATTATTTTGCATAATAAAAAACCGTAAAACACGCCCTATCCCAATATAAATCTCTGATAAGTTTTTATTAAAAAATGATAATTAGCATAAGATTATTACCTCTATTACGTTTTTGTACTACTGTTGTATTTGGTATCTTTGTCATACAAAAAAAATAAAACCACTATGCTAGGAGATTTAATGGGAAACATGGAAGAAAAACAGCTTGAAATGAAGAAGAAGCTTCAAGCAGTATCTATCGAAGAAAGCCTTGAGGGAATCACGATCACTGGCAACGGTGCTAGAGAAATCACGAATATCTCCATAGATGAGAAGTTCCAATCCCCTGATCATAAAGAAGAACTCGAAGATCTACTCGTAGTAGCTATGAATAATCTACTAGAAAAAATCGGCGAAGAAGAAGCTAAAGAATCTCAAAATATGATCAGCCAAATGCTTCCTCCTGGAATGGGTGGCTTATTTGGCAGCTGATCTTTATCTATCTAGGTACATTTCACGATGTTGAGTTCGAAGATTTCTAGAATTATTCGATCAATCTAGAGTCTGACACATCGCTAGAGCCGCTTAATGTACCAAATCGCTTTTATGATGTTGACCAAATAAATTTTCAAGATTCGAAAAACGACTAACTGAAATGCGCTCATCAATCCTCGATCAAAATACTATCATGTATTCAACTAAAAATATGTTCAGGTTTATTATTCTATTTATCTCATGTGTATCCGCTAGCACATTGTCCGCGCAACTATCAGCGTATTCTTTTGATGATTGCACATTTGTGGACCAATCAGGCATATTGCCCCCCGCTATACCGACTTCTGATCCTAGCTGCGACTGTGGACTGGTAGCGGACGGTCTTTATTTCGATGGAAATAATGACAATATGATATTCCCCACAGAAATAGATTCGCTGATGGAATCAGATTTTACGATTAGTTACTATTTCAGATTTGATCAGGTATCTAGTAGAACCGACTTACTGTCCGTCAGATCAGAATGCGCCCTTGATTCATTTCTAGCAGTAACCTATAATCCTATCAACGATGAAGTGGTGTTCGAGCTGGCACAGAATATTGGAAATATCCAGACTCAAAATGTGCCTCTAGACCCAAATGTCTGTTGGCATAGATTAGTGTTGACCAAGTCAGAACTATTTTATAGCCTATACCTGGATGATCAGCTGGCTGTAACCATCCTCTCTGACGGTATAGTCAACTTTGATAACAATGCACGACTCACATTGAATAATAGTCCTTGCCTTGCTGTAAATCTAGATAGATTCAATGGATGGGTTGATGAATTCACTTTCTACCGTAGGGCACTATCCGCTACTGAAATAATAGCAAATTCCCTCAATCCCGACAAAATCACCACGAATGACACTACAGTAGTCGCAGGATCACCTGTCGATATCGAAGTAGGTGCAACTTGTGCTACAGGCTTCTCTTGGTCTCCAGATGCCGAACTTGATGATAATTCTATACTCAATCCAACTGCCACGCCGTCTATCACGACGACATTCGCACTGATGATAGAGAATGATGGCAACTGTAATACGACAGATCAGATCACCATCAATGTCATAGATCCCAATGATCTAGACTGTGCAAACTTATTACTACCCAATGCCTTCACACCCAATAATGATCAACTCAATGATAGATTCGGTATCAGCAGTAAATTTCTCATAGACGAACTAGAATACTTCGAAATCTACGATAGATGGGGAGGTAAGATGTGGACTGCCACGAGCAAAACGGACACTTGGGATGGATCATTCAATGGACAATCCGTAAATACTGGGATGTACATCTACAAAGTGAAGTACACATGTACTGGCCAAGAATTCGTCAAAGTAGATAACTTCTCAGTGATAAGATAATTTATAAATTCCTTTGTTATCTTTACGGCATGTCTAATAATTTAAAAAACATCCTTTTATCGATTATCTTAATCTCCTTGTGCTTCATGATAAAGTGTAAGCTTGACTCTGATAGTATCCAAGAAAAAAAGCATGTCACAACTAAATCTGTCAGTCAAATAGATTCTTCTAAACCTGCTAGTACTCCAATAACTGAACAAGTATCTGATTCGAACACTAATGCGGTAAGTACAATCAACGACAAAAAAACCGCCCTAGACGATAAAGCTGAAGACGATACACAAGTCCGTAAAGAAGAAAAAAAAATAGCAAAACCACTTAAGAAGCCAGTCAAAAAAGTCGCTCCGGTAAAAAAAACAAAGACGACAAAAAAACCTATAAAAAAGACTCCTATACCCAAAGCTAAAATAGAATTCGAAGACATGATTTGGGATTTTGGAGAAATTACAGAAGGTGATATCGTAAAGAAAAAATTCAAATTTACCAACACTGGTAATGCACCACTGCAGATCATAGGTGCCGATGCTTCATGTGGATGTGCTAGACCCACGGTACCATTCCTAGATATAGCCCCAGGAGAATCCAATGAAATAGGAATCACTTACAATAGTGTAAATAAAGAAGGAGTTCAGAAACCCGAAATAATAATAGAATCTAATACGTATCCGAAGCACACTGTCCTAAAATTATCAGGTACTGTCAAGCCAAAGCCTAAAAAAGAAGAAAAGAAAATTGATTCTACAGAAATGAAACAGGATAGTACGATCAAGGAATAGAAATTATAGACGCACGATAAAATGTCTTTCCGCAATGAATAAGATCTTCTTACTTTCGTAAATAGGGGTACTCCGAAATACAGAATTTTCTTTTATTCACTAAAGTTTGACAGTCTTACTTCTGAAGTAAGTACCCTTTCTTAAATGATTTATTAGCGTGAGGAATCACAGCCGCTTTTCTAATGTGTAGTCTCAGCATACCGTTGTGCTTGTATCTTTAGCGTTAGGAATCACAGCATTGGCTTTTTCTTCTTTTGATAAGGGGTTGTTGTGATTAGCTCTCAAAATGTATCTTTAGCGTGAGGAATCACAGCCGCTTGAAAATTGCGTTCCCCACAAATACTGTTGTGATTAGCTCTCAAAATGTATCTTTAGCGTGAGGAATCACAGCAGTGCCAGGAAGATTGCGCTGCGCTCAAAGGTTGTGATTAGCTCTCAAAATGTATCTTTAGCGTGAGGAATCACAGCAAGCTAAAGACGAACCATTATTACTATCCGGTTGTGATTAGCTCTCAAAATGTATCTTTAGCGTGAGGAATCACAGCAAATTCAAATGTCATTCAACAGGATATCAAGTTGTGATTAGCTCTCAAAATGTATCTTTAGCGTGAGGAATCACAGCTGCATCGTTTTGGTGTAACACTGCGTTTGGGTTGTGATTAGCTCTCAAAATGTATCTTTAGCGTGAGGAATCACAGCATAACGGTCAATATATACCAGCTAATTAATGTTGTGATTAGCTCTCAAAATGTATCTTTAGCGTGAGGAATCACAGCGCACATACCGCCAGTCCAGCTTATCATCAGGTTGTGATTAGCTCTCAAAATGTATCTTTAGCGTGAGGAATCACAGCACTGACGCGGGTTTGTTAAAGTATATGAAGTTGTGATTAGCTCTCAAAATGTATCTTTAGCGTGAGGAATCACAGCAGTGGCGAATGAGTTAAATAGTGCTATATTGTTGTGATTAGCTCTCAAAATGTATCTTTAGCGTGAGGAATCACAGCAGAATTGTGCGCTTGCTTAGTGTTATTGTGTTGTGATTAGCTCTCAAAATGTATCTTTAGCGTGAGGAATCACAGCCAAATATTTGAAAATTGCACTGACCAAAGGGTTGTGATTAGCTCTCAAAATGTATCTTTAGCGTGAGGAATCACAGCTTGGCCAAGAAGTAACAGGCTCTAATGTATGTTGTGATTAGCTCTCAAAATGTATCTTTAGCGTGAGGAATCACAGCGATAAAATAATTTTCTAACTTTCAACCCTTGTTGTGATTAGCTCTCAAAATGTATCTTTAGCGTGAGGAATCACAGCTCCGTGGTTTCCTACAATGATCGCAGAAGTGTTGTGATTAGCTCTCAAAATGTATCTTTAGCGTGAGGAATCACAGCACCTGATAAGTACTTATCACCTATCTTTATGTTGTGATTAGCTCTCAAAATGTATCTTTAGCGTGAGGAATCACAGCACAGAAATGAATACGATGATCACTAGAATAGTTGTGATTAGCTCTCAAAATGTATCTTTAGCGTGAGGAATCACAGCGCAAACGCATGGAACAACAACGTCACTAAAGTTGTGATTAGCTCTCAAAATGTATCTTTAGCGTGAGGAATCACAGCAGACCCTTCACAAGGGCCTGTGATTCAGCACACTAAATACATTACTAGAAATTCAATTTTTAGAACAATTCTAACTGCAAGATAGGTGGAGGCGCGGGAACTTCTTTTCTACCATGGTACACATCCATCATTCCAAATTGTTTGTCGGTAACATTCAGCACCCCTATTTTTCCATTTTTAGGTAGATTATTTTTTACTCGCTTTATGTGTACTTGAGCATTTTCTCGACTAGAACAATGTCTAGTATAGATGGAAAACTGAAACATAGTAAAGCCATCCTTCAGGAGCATATTTCGAAATTGATTTGCAGCTCTTACGTCTTGTTTAGTCTCAGTAGGCAGGTCAAAAAATACATATATCCACATAACTCTATATTGATTAAATCTTTCACTTAATATCATGATTGAATAATTTTTGGGTAAACAATTTTTCGCTTAGTTCCCAAATAGCAACTAGCTAATGATGATGAGGTCAATGACATACCCACCATCAAAGGACTTTTTTTCTTGCCAAAAATCGCATCCGCTGTAGCAATAGCTAATAATCTCTTCTTGGCAGTGGAACTAAGAAATGTATCACAATTTTCATTGATAAAAAGATCATAAGTGATAAGATCAACGAAGGGTCTATATGGTTCCATAATATCATCCGCCAAACAGTATGCATTGTACTTATTTTTATGATGTATACCGAGAGTAGGCAGCAAGCCACTAGCTACGAGTGCTCTAGCTACCATAGCTCTGACGATCGCGTAACCATAGTTAAGAAGATTATTGGGAGGTTCGCCATATCGGTCGCGAAGAAATCCGTCAATAAAACAAGACCAATAGTAGGCAGCTGCCTGCCCCTCCACATTCTCGGCATCACCGGCGCTTACACGATTCATCAAAACTTGCAATCGCTTAGAAGGTTTCTCGAGTATATCTAATACAGCCTTCTGATTCCGTATCTTTGCTACTATTGTTTGCTGCCATAGGTTTTTCTTTAGCGGTACACTAGCTTCTATTTGATACCTATATCGTTCGCTTTGTTCTGTGTGTCCTTCGAGCGGTAGTGTTACACTATTCGGCATATGCCTATCATCGCAGGATATTATCGCAGCTTTATTCTCTAGTAATGCTTTTATCGTATTGTGTGATATAGTGATCTGATTATTATCTAATACTATCACCCCTACATCTTCTATCGATCTCGTTATTCGCTTTTCGTTGACTTTAGTTTTTATTTGAATGTTAAGCTGTTTATTCTTAATATTCAAATATGTCGGATTGCCAAAATACAGGGTTTGTTTTATCATGATTACCTTTACTACTTCATAGTACGAACCCTATGCCAAACTAAGAGAAGACTACATAATAGTCCCCAATCTGTCAACTTTTATAATATTACAGCAGCTTTTTATCATAATTCCATCAAGTGATCTCTCCATTTTATTTTCACCAGAAAATTCTTTCCCATCTAATAATGGCACAGAAGCATGATGAGGTACAAAGAAACATTGTGCTTTACTAAAGCTTACGCATTTATAAATATTCGAGGGATTAACCGAGGATAGATTTGTATTACCAGATTCATCATTTAAGTATACTAGATCTCCTGGTGATAACAATATATACTCGTAGCCTTCCTTATGCTGAGCATATTCTTCTTGCGCTTTCTCTATATCAAGTAAATCATTGAACGACATAGTCGAGTGCTTATCTATAAAGTGTTTACCCGTTTTAATATCTCTATAAATTACAAAATATAAATTTGTTCCTCTTGCCCCTTTACCGTATTTATGCCTAGTGTATTCACTTTCTCCTAAAGGAAACGCAATTCCCAGATCTTGCTTGACCTTCACTGTCTTGACAGCATTGTGCCTATTTTGATTGAATCTTGCCAGCCCAGTATCAGAGAATGCAACATCCGATTTACCTTCATTCATCTCTAAGTGCTTCAGCAGTTTAGTTCGCAGATTTACATCTACTATCTTTTCTAATTGCCCTTTTTTAACCGAAGCGTCTAATTTTAGTTTTGAAGTGGCCAACTTATCGTTTTTTACTCTGATGTCAATTTTGCCAATTTCTTTTCCCTCGATTTCTAACGGATGTACTTTCAGATACTTTTTTATTTTCGCCTCATTGCCTTTATATACAACCATTAATTTTTTAAGCTGGTTTTTTATTTGCTTATTGGCTATACTTTCTACATTTTTTAATGCAGCGGATATTGTCACAGATTTATACTCCACCTCAGTAAGTCTTCCATAAATCGTTTCTTGATGCAGTTGTTTTCTCACTGCCCAATGGTCATGACTTGTTTTTTGCTTTACGTAACCCTTTTTCCATGATCCATCAGGCTGTTCTATATATTTTTGGTAATAGTTTACTGTTTTATTGATCACACGTATATCATTCTTGAACGATATGATCACATTTTCTAGTGCTGTGAATGCTTCAGTCGCTATGGTCTTCCAAGGCAATCTATAATCTCTTTGCCCATGTTTACTTCTCGGCTTGAGCAGTTTATCTCTAAGATCATCACGTCTTTTTCCACTCTTAAGTGAATTCTTATACATTACATGACTTCTAGTAGTGCACGCTATCACCAATGCATCCAATGCATGATGCCTATGATCCAATCGTTTTATTTCGTTTTGATATCCAGACAAGTCGATTCTATTGCCTACCACATTATAGAAATCATTAGATTCTGTTAGTCTATTCATCCGTTGAAACCGAGGTGCTAATATACGCTTCCATACATCATGTAATCCCCAATCATTCTTAAGCTGAGATGTAATACCTCCTTGCATAGAGATTACGTTTTTCGATGTTGCACCCAATTCATCTTTTTCCCTTACTATTGGCGAAAGCAGTTCCAACAATTTCCTATTTATGTATCTAGTATTATTGAGCTGCCGCTCACTAAATCCTTTAGGAGGATCATATTGAAGAAGGTTTTTATATTTCTTATAGTTAATCGAAGCAAACATCTCCTTGACCCTTTTCTCATACTCATCTTTGTCCAATAGCGTTATACCGTTCCCCACGTCTGTGCCCCCAGAATTACAAATCATTTCATATGCTGTGCGTTCCTTTTTGTAGTCATTAGCCGACCGCTCACATATAATCTTATTATTAAATGAGTCATCATAAAACACTGCCTTAGGTATAATATGTTCTACTTCATATGCCCTAGTAAACAACTTGGATAACGGAATAATCTTACCTGTATAAGGAGAGGTATATTTTTGTTCTAACCACAATCTATATCTTGTTAATTCGCTCTTAGACGGGTCGCCTTTTTTTCTTATTGTTATTATATCCTTATCTATAAATTTCTCGTTTCTGATGGCACCCTCTTCAAAAATCTTGAACGTCTCAAGATGACCCTTACTAAATGGGTTCACATTACTATTATGCCTACTTAGTTCAACCAACATTGCTTTGGCTCGTTGATTCCTGACATAGTTTTCATTCCGTTTGTAAGTGTAGTCTTTTCTTTTATCATTAGATAATTTCAGCTCTCTTGCCATTTCTACATGGATTTCATCTGGCTTACCGTATTTTTTCCACATATCTTTTACTACGAGTATTGTCTCTCGTATCACTTTCTCGGCAGTAGGGTTACGTAGACTATGATTAGGTAATAACTTATTAACATCGATTTGATCAGGGGAATCAAACCTTTTATTATCTACCACTTCACTATGTCTATCATATGCAGTGTAAGATGCAGTGGTCAGATTTAATCCACTGAAATCAGAAAAATCGTCAAACTCAAGCAGCTTAGCTCTCACATGATCTTTAATATTGTCATTAACCTCAGCAGTGATTAGATCATCAATTCTGTTTTTAACCAATGGGTGGATATTGGCTAAATCCCAATACCTTCCAGCCCTCATCAATGGTACTAATTTCACTAATGCCTTCTTCGAGAATGAAGCATAGTCTTTACTAAAAGTAGAAACATTAAGCAAAGCTGATTGTAGTTCTGGGCTCAATCCTAAATTTTCATTACTAAGACCAGATATTAATGCATTTTCATCATCACCTAGGGAATAAAGGACATGCCACACTTTATCTAATAAATCAACATTAGATAGCAATTCAAGCACCTCCTCAGAATCGACATCTTTACAAGCTTTTAAGATCGCCGCTTTCAATTCATTACCTTTTAATTTACTACCTTCCTCATAATTAATTTTATAATCCTTGCTATTAAGACCAATGGATTTTAAAATTTGATTGTGTGTCAGTTCTTTCGCTATGTCAAATGATGAAAATAGCTTTGCCTTAGCACTTGCATTATATAATGAATCAGTTACATCTACATCATTTCTTATTATTCCATTTTCATCTACAACCGTTCTTTTCGCTATTTTTATATTATGTATTACATCCCATATCCTAAATTCTTGGAATAATGGATTTGACTTAGCGATACCTTTTACTGGTTGACTTTGTAGTTCTCCATCTTTATTTTTAAAGTGATAAGACTCATATTTACAATTTGCTATTAGGTGCTTTTTAGTTTTCAGCGGTCTCTGATAATAGATGATATCCTCTACTATCATATTTATTGTACCTCGTTTTATTAAGTTAGACCTATGCGCATCATTTTTCTTGTATAATTTATTTGCCGCTGTGGTTAATAGATCCAAATTGTGAAATACATCATGAAATTTGGATTGAGCTTCTAAGACCTTAATCAATTCAGCTTTGTACAATTTTCGATCTATAGTATGTACTTCTTTACCTCTTATCTTCAATGATGGATCTGAAAGTAATCGCTGGTATATGTAAGCCCCTACTGTAAGATTAGATGACTGGATACTATCTTCTGTCTTCTTCTTTCGCAATGTCCAATCTTCGGCATCAGGTGATGTTAGTATAACTTTAGTAATACCCTTCACTAGTTTTTCAGTTACTATAAATTCTATATCTTTCCCAAGCCAATCAGGCATTTCACGACTTCTATACTCACCAATAAGACCACTTCTTAGATGAACTATAAATAGTTTTCTGCCTCGAAGATCATCATCTGCATCTTCTACCTTGTCAACGATATCTAAAACAAAATATTTACTTTCGTCTGTTTTCAACTCCTCATCACCTCGTAATTGAAAATATCCACGCTTTACATTAAACTGAAGTATCAACCAAGCCAACTCTTCTAATGTAATCTTTTCATTTAATGCCTTTTTCCTCAAATAATATATTGCCCAGTCATGAGAAACACTTTTGAGATTAGGGTGCATATTCAAGAATTCCATCTTCATTTCCTGATAAGAAGATTGAAATTTAAACTTCGTCCTTTCTTCAGTCAGTTCATATGCAAAAGAACATTTACTATTAGGCTGCCAGTCCTTATCTATCATGCCGAGCACCTTCAAAACGAGCAGTAAGCGTTCGCGTCTTTTCAGCTGACGCTCTCTAAGCCTTCTCATACCTCGATGCTTCGTTCTTTGAGCGGCAGCAGATTGTAAATTGCCTTTGTTGAAATCTCCTATCTCTGCTTGGTCCATTGGCAATATCCTTGATCCAAGATTTAATATTTTTCCATCTTCATTCTCAAAGTCAGTTTTGACAGCTGCCCAACCTACCGAGTTAGTTCCTACGTCCAATCCAAAGACTAATTTTTCTTTCTTAGGGTTTTTCATTCGTGATAATTTTTATGTTTGTTAGTTCGCACAACTTACTCAACGTGTCTATAGTTGCCTTTCCTGTATTTATATAGTTATATATAGTTTTTCTCGAAAGGCCTGTTCGCTTTGCCAACTCATTGCACGTGTGTTTTGGATACAATTGTTGAATAATCTCTATTCTAATTTGTTCTACTAATTTCATAATCCAAATATAGATATTCTTATACAATAGTCGTAATAATTATTACCTTTGTAAAAATAGTTACTCATCAGAGATTTCTAATTTACCTTGTTACTTCTCCACTCCGTAGAGTTAACGAGGGAAAAAAATTACTCATTCTCGTATCGACTATTGTATGTTCTGATTAGTTATCGTATATTGTATCACATTTTGAAGCTAATCATAATAAGGCTTATGCCGTAGTGAAAACTTAACGGGAGGGGAAACTCTCCCTTTTTTATACTTATACTTCTTCTACAATCTGCATTATTCTAGAGATACTTACTTATTCATTTTCATTTTCTATAATGATAGTAATCCGTAGTTAAACTTACCGTGACATATACAATTCACATCTTATAATACCTAAATATAATAAATTTAACAACATCATTTATCTTGACGTCCTAATAAACAATACGACATCACCTTAATCAAGGAATAACAAAAAACCGCTCTACCAAAATCCCTTCTTCCCCAGCATCTCTTTTCCAAAGCATTTCCGACCTCCCTCCCTTTAATGTATCCGAAATCTTTTTGACGATTTCATTATGACTTATCCATTGCTGATCCGAGTGCGGAATATGCAACCATTCATATTTAAATGGGAGATAGTATACATAGTCCTTGTGTGATTCATCTTCACTTGTAAACTGATCATCGCTTATCCAGTAGCCTGAGATAGTATCTTCACTCACCCCTTCTATACCGATAGAGGTCATGCCGATCGGCAAAAACACGTGACCATAAAAAGCAACCATCTGACGGATCTCTTCTACTTTTATATTAAGATCACCTAATATCTCTCGACTAGGTACAGAGTATAGCAACGGTAGCTGCTTGTCTCTCGTCTTACTCAGCTTCTGTAAGAATGTATCCTTCCTATTTGGCCCTATCAATCTACCAATGGGCTCAGTGATCGTAGGGTCTAGAATATAGAATTTATAGGTCAGTTCTATATGCAAGATTTCATCTGTCACTATATCCTTGACTATATAATCCAACTCGCCTAGTGTCTTTTTTTGTTCTATCAATTGGATAGAGTGAGCAACCACTTCATATACAGGGCTTGCATTTAGCAATTCTAAAAACACGAATTCAGCCTGATGCCCCAATCTTCTATCCCTAGGAACTATAGCTAGGTTTTTCATGATGAGTGAATCAAGTGGTAGCTCAAACTGAGCGATCTCAAAAATACTCGCTTGCCACATAAGTCGAGATTGTAGAAATCCTTCGTATGCTTTATCCATTTGTAATATTTATAAACTCGCGATAGGATATAGTCTTGGTATCAAATCTGATTGAACACCAATATAGCCTATAAAAAAAGGGATATCAAATTAATTGATACCCCTATATATTTCTAAGAAAACACAAAAACTTACTCTGCCGCTTCCTCTTCTTCTATCATCATCGTTGGTTCAGGTTTCTTTACAGTGACGATCATGTTTTTGAACTTCTTGTGTCCAGTACCAGCAGGTATATTCTTACCTACGATTACATTCTCTTTTAACCCTGTTAAGAAATCAACCTTAGCTCCGATTGCTGCAGTACTAAGTACTTTTGTCGTCTCTTGGAAAGATGCTGCAGATATCCAACTATATACACCCAATGATGCTCTAGTAATACCTTGCAATAGTGTAGTAGATGTTGCAGATACTGCATCTCTAGCGGTTACTATTTTTGCATCATTTCTCTTAAGTGACGAGTTCTCTTCTCTTAGTTCTCTTACGCTTACAAGTTGTCCCACTTTTAATATTTCAGAACCACCAGCATCTTCGACAACTTTCTTGTCATAGATCCAGTCGTTTTGCTCCATAAAGTTTACTCTCTCTACAGCTTCTCCTTCTAAGAATGAAGTGTCACCAGCATCTAGAATCTGAACCCTTCTCATCATCTGTCTTACGATAACTTCGATATGCTTATCATTGATCGAGATACCTTGAGATCTATATACTTCCTGTACTCCATTCACTAGGTATGACTGCACAGCAAAAGGTCCTTTGATATTCAATATATCTAGAGGAGATGTAGCCCCATCAGAAACTTGTGAACCCGCTCTTACGAAGTCACCTTCCTGTACAAGAATGTGCTTCGATAGACCGACTAGATATTTCTTCTTTTGCCCTGTCTTCTCATCTTCGATAAAGATTTCTCTGTTACCTCTCTTGATTTTACCAAATGATACGATACCATCGATCTCAGCTGTTACTGCAGGATTCGAAGGATTTCTCGCTTCGAATAGCTCAGTAACTCTAGGGAGACCACCCGTAATATCCTGTACACCACCTAATTTTCTAGGGATCTTCACGATAGTTTGTCCAGGCTTCACATCTGCTCCATCTTCGATAGATATATATGCACCTACTGGAAGGTTGTAACTCTTCAGTTCTTCACCTCCAGGAGTTACGATCTTAATCATAGGAATTTTCTTCTTATTCTTAGATTCGATAACTACTTTCTCTGCATATCCAGTTTGTTCATCTCTCTCCACTCTATAGGTAAGACCTTCTTCAACAGACTCAAACTGAGCTATACCTCCATCCTCAGCGATGATTACCGCATTAAATGGATCCCATTGACATACAATCTCTCCTTTCGTGATCTTAGCCTTATCCTTTACGAATAATTCTGATCCATAAGGAATATATAATGTTGTGAATAGTTTACCAGTTTCAGGATCTTTAACCCTTACCTCTCCAGATCTAGATACTACAACGTTCTTGTTCGTATCTTTATCTTTTACGGTCTTAAGATTATCGAACTCAATTACCGCATCAAATTTAGATTCTAAGCTAGACTCCTGCTTCGATACAGATGCGATACCCCCGACGTGGAAGGTTCTCAATGTCAACTGTGTACCCGGCTCACCGATACTCTGAGCTGCAATAATACCTACGGCATCTCCTGTTTCAGCTATTCTACCTGAAGCGAGGTTCTTACCATAACACTTACGGCATACACCAGATTTCGTTTCACAAGTCAGTACTGACCTGATTGTCACCATCTCTACACCTGCATCTTCGATCTTTCTAGCTATCTGAGGAGTAATATACTCAGCCGCTTCTACAAGAATCTCGTCCGTTACCGGATCTAATACATTATGAAGTGAGAATCTACCTTCGATTCTAGCTGATAATTTCTGTACTACAGCATCATTATCCTTTAGTGCTAGTGTATCTATTCCTCTCAATGTATCACAGTCTTCTTCCATGATGATTACATCTTGAGATACATCCACCAATCTTCTTGTCAGATAACCGGCATCGGCAGTCTTCAAGGCCGTATCGGCAAGACCCTTTCTCGCACCGTGAGTAGAGATAAAGTATTCTAATACAGACAGTCCATCAAGGAAGTTAGATAATATAGGATTTTCGATAATCGCTCCTCCTGTATCTCCTGACTTTCTCGGCTTGGCCATCAGTCCTCTAAGACCACATAGCTGCTTAATTTGTTGTTTAGATCCCCTAGCTCCAGAATCAAGCATCATATACACCGAGTTAAATCCACCCTTGTGCTCCGCTAATTCTTTCATCAAGTTTTCAGTAATTTGACTATCGGCTTTCGTCCAAGTGTCAATTACTTTGTTATATCTCTCATTACCTGTAATAAGACCCATATTGTAATTTTCCCAAACCTCATCTACCTCATCTTGAGCTTCGATTAGTGTTTGTTCTTTTACAGTCGGTATGATCAAATCTCCAAGGTTAAACGACAGTCCACCTTTGAATGACCAGTAGAAACCCATATCCTTTATAAGGTCTAAGAATTTCGCAGTCACAGAGAAATCTGTTCTTGTGATTATTCCAGAGATTACTTTTTTCAAGTTCTTCTTAGTAAGTAATTCATTGATGAATGGCACCATCTCTGGTCTCGCTTCATTAAATAATACCCTACCTACTGTAGTTTCTACTCTACCATTCACGAGATTACCATCTTCATCTTCTATCATTGCTTTTGTAATGATAGGAGCATGCAGATCTACAGCGCCTTCGTTATAGGCTATGATTACCTCTTCTGATGAATAAAACTTCATTCCAGCACCTTTTGCTGGATCATCTGGAGAAGCTGGCTTAGTCAGATAGTACAATCCTAATACCATATCCTGTGAAGGTAGTAAGATCGGAGATCCGTCTTGTGGATTCAACATATTGTGCGCAGAAAGCATCAACATCTGAGTCTCAAGAATCGCAGCATGACTCAATGGTACGTGAACGGCCATCTGATCACCATCAAAATCGGCGTTGAAGGCACCACAAACAAGTGGGTGCAACTGTATCGCCTTTCCTTCTACCAATGTTGGCTGGAATGCTTGGATCGATAGTCTGTGAAGTGTAGGGGCTCTGTTAAGCATTATTGGGTGTCCTTTTAGGATATTCTCCAATATTTCCCAGATCACAGGGTCTTTTCTATCTACCAATTTCTTAGCTGACTTTACTGTCTTTACGATACCTCTCTCGATCAATTTTCTAATCACGAAAGGTTTAAAAAGTTCCGCAGCCATACCTTTTGGAAGTCCACATTCGTGGATTTTCAGTGTCGGTCCTACTACGATTACAGATCTACCAGAATAATCTACCCTTTTTCCGAGTAGGTTTTGTCTGAATCGACCTTGCTTTCCTTTAAGGATATCAGAAAGAGATTTTAAAGCTCTACCACCTTCTGCCTTGACAGCATTCGATTTTCTAGAGTTATCAAAAAGAGAATCGACCGCTTCTTGAAGCATTCTTTTCTCATTTCTTAAGATTACTTCAGGAGCTTTGATCTCCAATAATCTCTTTAATCTATTGTTTCTGATGATTACCCTTCTGTATAAATCATTCAAATCAGAAGATGCAAATCTACCACCATCTAGAGGCACCAATGGTCTCAACTCTGGCGGTATTACAGGAAGGTATTGAATCACAGCCCATTCTGGTCTATTTTCGATTCTTGATTGGCCTTCTCTGAATGCTTCTACGACTCTTAGTCTCTTAAGTGCTTCCGATTTTCTCTGCTGAGAAGTCTCGTTTGCAGCTTGGTGTCTAAGGTCATAAGATAACTGATCTAGCTCCAATCTTTCAAGTAGCGCTTTTACAGCTTCTGCACCCATCAATGCAATAAATTTAGTCGGATCTGTATCGTCCAACTGTTGGTTCTCTTGTGGAAGTGTGTCTAATACTTCGAAGTACTCCTCCTCAGTAAGTAGATCCATCTTCGCTAATTCTCCTTCCTTGGCTCCTGGCTGTACTACTACATATCTCTCGTAGTATATGATTGTTTCCAATTTCTTAGAAGACAATCCTAATAGGTAACCTATCTTGTTAGGAAGTGATTTAAAAAACCATATGTGTACTACTGGCACAACCAATTTGATGTGTCCCATTCTCTCTCTTCTTACCTTTTTCTCGGTAACTTCAACTCCACATCTATCACATACGATACCTTTATATCTAATACGCTTGTACTTACCACAGTAACACTCGTAATCTTTTACAGGACCAAAGATTCTTTCGCAGAAGAGACCGTCTCTTTCTGGCTTATAAGATCTATAGTTGATCGTTTCTGGTTTTAAAACCTCACCAAACGATCTTTCAAGGATATCATCCGGAGAACACAAGCTAATAGTGATTGTGTCAAACGGCTTCCTTGCATCAACATTCTTTTTAAATGGCATAATTCCCTATTTATAATGTTTCTGGAGTTTCGGTATTTACCTCGACTCCTAAGAATATTAAAAGTTGTTTTTGTAGAGCTTCCTCTACATACTCATCAGATTTCGATCCAATAAGATTAGTCAAATTTCACATCAAGTGCTAAACCTCTCAGCTCATGCACCAATACATTAAATGACTCAGGTATACTTGGCTCTGGAAGATTTTCACCTTTTACAATTGCCTCGTATGCTTTCGCTCTACCGATGATATCATCAGACTTGATCGTAAGAAGTTCTCTCAATACATTAGAGGCACCATATGCTTCCAATGCCCATACTTCCATCTCACCAAATCTCTGTCCACCAAACTGTGCTTTACCACCCAATGGTTGCTGAGTAATCAACGAGTAAGGTCCGATAGATCTTGCGTGCATTTTATCATCGACCATGTGAGATAACTTAAGCATGTAGATTACACCTACAGTGGCTTGTTGGTGGAACTTATCACCTGTCTCTCCATCATGCAGATACGTCTGACCAAGTGATGGTAAGTCTGCTTTTTCGCATTCTGCATCGATCTCTGCCATACTCGCTCCATCGAAGATAGGTGTAGCATATTTGACACCCATTTTCTTACCTGCCCATCCTAGCACTGTTTCGAAGATCTGACCCAAGTTCATCCTAGAAGGTACACCCAATGGATTCAATACGATATCTACTGGAGTTCCGTCATCAAGGAATGGCATATCTTCTTCTCTTACGATTCTAGATACGATACCCTTGTTTCCGTGTCTTCCGGCAAGCTTATCACCTACTTTCAGTTTTCTTTTCTTAGCCATGTAAACCTTTGCAAGCTTTAATACACCAGCTGGCAGCTCATCTCCAATAGAGATATTGAACTTTTCTCTTTTGTATTTACCTACTTCTTCGTTTACTTTGATATTGTAGTTGTGGAGTAATCTTGCGATACTACCGTTCAATCCATCATCAGTCGTCCATCCCGTGTAATCCACCTGACTATAATCGAGATCCTTAAGATCTTTGATGGCAAATTTCTTACCTTTCGAGATCAACTCCTCATTATAGATACTTCTTACACCTTGAGAAGTCTTACCTTTTATCAAGATCATCAACTTATCTACCAATATCGTCTTGAGCTCGTTGATAGCAATTGCATGCTTATCTTCTAACTTAGAGAGTAATTCTTTCTCCTGAACTTTCTGGAATTTATCCTTTTTAGCTCTTGCGAATAATCTCTTGCCGATGATTACACCTTTAGTAGATGGTGGCGCTTTCAATGATGCATCTTTTACATCACCCGCTTTATCACCGAAGATTGCTCTCAGTAGTTTTTCTTCTGGAGTTGGATCTGACTCTCCTTTTGGGGTAATCTTACCTATAAGTATATCTCCTTCACTTACCCAAGCTCCTACTCTGATGATACCGTTTTCATCCAAGTCTTTAGTAGCCTCTTCTGATACGTTAGGAATATCATTTGTCAACTCCTCTTCACCTAGCTTAGTATCTCTGATGTCAATATCAAAGTTTTCTATATGTAGTGATGTGAATACATCCTCTTTTACAACTCTTTCTGAGAGTACGATCGCATCCTCAAAGTTGTATCCTTTCCAAGGCATGAAGGCCACCATTAGGTTCTGACCCAATGCTAATTCTCCCTGCTCTGTTGCATATCCATCACAAAGAAGAGATCCTTTACTTACTCTCTTTCCTTTTGTAACGATAGGCTTAAGGTTTATACTCGTACCTTGATTCGTTCTTCTGAACTTCGTAAGGTTATATGTCTTAGTATTATCCTCGAAAGATACTAACTGCTCTTCTTCAGTACGGTCATATCTAATTACGATTTTACTTGCATCTACATATTCTACGACACCGTCTCCTTCTGCATTGATGAGCATCCTAGAATCCTCAGCTACTTGCTTCTCAATACCTGTTCCTACGATTGGAGATCTAGGTTTTACACAAGGTACTGCCTGACGTTGCATGTTAGATCCCATTAAGGCTCTATTGGCATCATCATTCTCTAAAAACGGAATCAGTGAAGCTGACACACCAACAATTTGATTTGGTGCCACATCCATGTACTCGATATCTTTTGGCTCTAGTACAGGGAAGTCACCATGTTCTCTACATTTGATCTGATCCGTAAGGAATGCCCCTTTCTCATCTACTTCTGTATTCGCTTGGGCAATCTTTTTAAAATCCTCACCTTCGGCGGACAGGTACTCCATTTCGTTATCGAAATTAAGCTTTCCATTTTCGACCTTTCTATATGGTGTCTCCAAGAATCCCATCTTGTTTACCTTGGCCAATACACATAGCGTTGATATCAATCCAATGTTAGGTCCTTCTGGCGTCTCAATAGTACAAAGACGACCATAGTGAGAATAGTGAACATCTCTAACTTCGAAACCAGCCCTCTCTCTAGATAGTCCACCAGGTCCTAGAGCAGATATCCTTCTTTTATGGGTAATCTCAGACAACGGATTTGTTTGATCCAAAAACTGTGATAACTGTGATGTTCCGAAGAATGAGTTAATTACTGATGATAATGTTCTCGCATTAATCAAGTCGATAGGCGTGAATACTTCATTATCTCTTACATTCATACGCTCTCTAATCGTTCTTGCCATTCTTGCAAGACCAACGCCAAACTGAGCGTACAATTGTTCTCCTACTGTTCTAATTCTTCTGTTAGATAGATGATCGATATCATCTAATTCTGCCTTCTGATTGATGAGACTTACTAGATACTTCACGATAGCAATGATATCCTCTTTAGTTAATACTAGGGTATCACCATTTACGCCCGCATCTAGTTTTCTATTGATCTTATATCTACCTACCTCACCGAGATTATATCTCTTATCTGAGAAGAATAGCTTATCGATAATACCTCTTGCAGTGTCCTCATCTGGTGGATCTGTACCTCTCAATTGTCTATAGATTTGAGTTACGGCTTCGATCTCAGAGGATGATGGATCCTTCTGTAGGGTATTGTATATTATTGAATAATCTTCATCAAGATCTTCTTTTTGCAGAATTACTTTCTCTGCATTTGCCTCAAAGATCAATTCTATATTTTCCTCATCGAGAATTACATCTCTTTCAAGGATAATTTCATTTCTCTCTATTGTAACTAATTCTCCCGTATCTTCATCTACGAAATCTTCAGTCCATTTTTTAAGCACTCTTGCCGCTAGTTTTCTACCGACAGCCTTCTTAAGTGTTTTTTTATCTGCATCTACTTCTTCAGCAAGATCAAATATGTTTAATATCTCTCTATCACTATCATATCCGATAGCTCTTAATAAAGTAGTAACTGGGAATTTCTTCTTTCTGTCAATGTATGCGTACATCACAGAGTTAATATCAGTAGCAAATTCCATCCAAGCACCTTTGAAAGGTATTACTCTAGCAGAGTAAATCTTAGTACCGTTAGGGTGGAAGTTTTGACTAAAAAATACACCTGGAGATCTATGTAATTGAGATACTACTACTCTCTCGGCTCCATTTACTACGAATGTACCTCTTGGTGTCATGTATGGAATATTTCCTAGAAATACATCCTGTACGATTGTTTGGAAATCTACGTGCTCCTCGTCATTACAAGATAATCTAAGCTTAGCTTTGAGGGGTACACTGTATGTAAGACCTCTTTGCATACACTCTTCGATACTGTATCTTGGAGGATCAACAAAATAATCTAAAAATTCTAATACGAATATATTTCTCGCATCAGTGATTGGGAAATTTTCTTGGAACACTCTAAATAAACCCTCATTTCCTCTATTTTCTGGAGTCGTCTCAAGCTGAAAGAACTCTTTAAAAGATTTAAGTTGAATTTCGAGTAAATCTGGATAATTATCTTCCAATTTCATTTTACCGAAATTGTGCCTTAATGCTCCAGCATTGGTAACTATGTCGTTAGATGCCATCCGATTGCGTTTAAAAGTGAGTTACTGGTGTAATAGTCACACCAAAATAAGTTTGCAAAGCGATTATTAATCGATACATTCACTATTAGATATTCAGATTAAATCTGGTATCACTGAAAATAATCTTTGATCGTGTGCATGAATGTGGGAACACGCGAATATTTCGATCATCTTCAGAAAACAACAATAGGCTTAACCCAAACTTTCGTAAGGGTTAAGCCTTTAATGTTATATAATATTTGAACTTTTAGGTTCTGTCATTAAAGATTTTAGTTATAAGTTAGAATTACTTTAATTCTACCTCCGCACCAGCACCTTCAAGAGCTGCTTTGATTGATTCAGCCTCAGCTTTATCAACACCTTCTTTGATTACTGCAGGAGCTGAATCAACTAGTTCTTTAGCTTCTTTCAATCCTACTCCTAGAAGATTTTTGACTTCTTTTACAACACCTAACTTAGCTGCTCCAGCAGAGTTTAGCATGATATCAAATGAAGTTTTTTCTTCAGCTGCAGCTTCTCCGCCGCCAGCTCCACCTGCTGCTACAGCTACTGCTGCCGCTGCTGGTTCGATTCCGTATTCCTCCTTTAGTATATCAGCTAATTCACTAACTTCTTTTACTGTAAGGTTTACTAATTTTTCTGCAAAGTCTTTTAAGTCTGCCATTTTAAATGGATTTTAATTTTTAATAATTACAATTTTAATAATAGATGAGCGGATCCGCGTGGAAGCTGCTTTTCCAGCTCGGTTTTTTCTTAACCTCTTTCTTCAAGAGTTTTAAGAATGCCTGCGATAGTACCACCGCTACTCTTAAGAGCAGAGATAACATTTTTCGCTGGCGATTGTAACAATCCTATAATCTCACCTACTAATTCATCCTTAGATTTCAGAGTAGATAATATATCTAGTTGATCATCTCCTATGAAGATGTCGCTATCAATGTAAGCCGCTTTTAATACTGGCTTCTCGAAACTCTTTCTGAATTCCTTGATAACTTTTGCTGGTGCATTACCTGTATCCGCGAAGAATACTGTAGTAGGTCCTGCAAGAACATCGTATAGTCCTTCGAATCCTGCGGCCATGTCACCTGTTGCTTCCATTGCTTTTTGAGCAAGGGTATTTTTTACAACTTTCACTTCGATACCTTTCTCAAAGCATGTTCTTCTGAGCTTATTTACTTGCTCTACTGTAAGTGTAGAAGAGTCAGCAAAGTAAAAATATTGGCTCTCGCTAAATTTTACTTTTAGGTCTTCTATAACTTGCGTTTTTTCTGATCTTGTCATTTCAGCTTGTTTTTAGAAAAAGGTTAATCAATAATTGTCTTAGTATCTATCTTAATCCCTGGACTCATTGTAGATGCCGCAGTTACAGATTTCATATAGACACCTTTAGCAGTTGCAGGTTTCATCTTATTGATAGTACTGAGCAATTCTTGAGCATTTTCAGCTAACTTCTCAGGAGTAAATGAGACTCTTCCTATTGAGGAATGAATAATTCCATACTTATCTACTCTAAAGGCAATTTTACCACCCTTCACATCTTGAACAGCTGCCCCTACATTTGGAGTCACAGTACCTGTCTTCGGATTCGGCATAAGACCTCTAGGACCTAAGATTCTACCTACTCTACCTACTTGTGCCATTGTATTAGGCATTGCTATAATAACGTCAACATCAGTCCATCCTTTCTGGATTTTTTGGATATATTCATCTAGACCTGCGTAATCAGCACCAGCATCTAATGCTTCTTGCTCTTTATCAGGTGTACACAATACCAATACTGTTTTTGACTTACCAGTTCCATTGGGCAATGTTACTGTTCCTCTGATCGCTTGATCAGCTTTTCTAGGGTCAACTCCTAATCTGATGTGCAGATCTACAGAAGCGTCAAATTTAGTGAGATTCACAGCTTTGACGGTCTTCATAGCCTCTACAACAGAATAAAGTTTTTCCGCCTCATACTTATCAGCGATTGACCTTTTCTTTTTGCTAAGTTTAGCCATATTTAAAATATTTGAGGTATTAACGATAGCCTATTATAATAAGAACTACCTCCCTACCAGTTTAATAATTATTAGTTAGACACTAATTAATCTTCACTTTCTTCAGAAGCACCCCATGGTGGAGTACCGCTCATCGTAAGACCCATACTTCTTGCAGTACCCGCTACCATCTTCATAGCTGATTCTATCTTGAAAGCATTTAGATCTTCCATTTTACTTTCCGCGATCGTTTTAACTTGATCCCAAGTCACAGATCCAACTTTTACTCTGTTAGATTCTGGCGATCCTTTTTTTAGCTTTGCAACTTCCATTAATTGTATTGCAGCTGGAGTAGTCTTGATTACAAAATCAAATGACTTATCTTTATATACTGTAATAACAACTGGAACAATCTGTCCTTGTTTTTCTTGGGTCTTAGCATTGAATCTTTTACAAAATTCCATGATATTCAAACCCTTAGCACCCAACGCAGGACCTACTGGTGGTGATGGATTAGCTTGTCCACCCTTCACCTGCAACTTTACGAAACCTTCTATTTCCTTTGCCATTTCTTGTTATTCTAAACTATTGATAAAATTATGACCGTCATTTGTATTTGCAGATTATTTCAGGGAAGCTTGAAACAGAAATTCTTCAAATACACGATTTATATGGTCTATGTTTGTTTTTCAACTTGCATAAAGTTAAGCTCAACCTCGGTACCTCGACCGAAAATCTTCACAATAACTGTAAGCTTCTTTTTTTCTTCGTTTACCTCTTTTACATCTCCTACAAAGTCATTGAAAGGTCCATCAATGATCTTTATAGTCTCTCCAACTAAGTATGGCTCTATCATAGCCTCTACTAGATCTTGAGAATCATCCACCTTACCTAGCATTCTATTTGCTTCAGACTGCTGCATTGGTATAGGATTATTTCTTCCTAAAAAGTGGATTACATTTGTCATTCCTGAAAGAGTCTGTATGATCTCCCCAGAAAACTTTGATGGATAAGCTTCAACTAGGATATAACCTGGAAGAATATTTCTCTCCATAATTACTTTCTTACCATTTCTGATCTTATATACTTTCTCAGAAGGTACGAGTATCTGCGTGACGAAATCGCCCCAGCCACTTCTTTGAATTTCAAGTTCCATACGTTCCTTGATCTTCTTTTCTTTACCACTTATTACTCTGAGAGAGTACCATCTTCTTTCTTCTTCCATGGCTTATTTATTGAGCTAGCGAATAAATAAACTTTAATGACTGGTTTGAAACAGTATCAAGTCCGAAGACTACTAATGCAAATATTATTGAAGCAACAATAACTAGTACTGCATTTGATGTAAGCTCAGACCATGTAGGCCAAGTCACGTTGTGTACAAGTTCGTTGTAGCTTTCTTTAATATACAAGAAAAAATCATTCATGTTATATATGTTTATAAAATCGATTCAACTATTGATTTCGATTTCAGATAAAACCTATTTGGCAGGGGAGACAGGACTCGAACCTGCAACTTGCGGTTTTGGAGACCGCTGCTCTACCAATTGAACTACTCCCCTTTCTGATTAAATATATCTGCATGAATATCACGTAGATATGTTTAACCAAAAAAATATTGAAGACATATTGAAGTATTCTTTAATACAACATTCTTCAATATGAAAAATTAAGCACCCGAAAAATCGGATGCTTAATTTATATTCTAAGCTTGATATATCTTATAAAAGATAGTAGCTATTAATCTAGTATTTCAGTTACTTGACCTGCACCTACGGTTCTACCACCTTCTCTAATTGCAAATCTAAGTCCTTTATCCATGGCAATAGGATTGATAAGTTTCACTTCAAGTGTAACGTTATCACCTGGCATTACCATTTCTACTCCACCTGGAAGAGATACATCACCAGTTACGTCAGTTGTTCTGAAGTAAAACTGTGGTCTATATCCATTAAAGAATGGAGTGTGACGTCCACCTTCATCTTTTCCTAGCACGTATACTTCACATTTGAAGTGAGAGTGTGGAGTTACAGAACCTGGCTTACAGATTACCATTCCTCTCTTGATATCAGTTTTTTCAATACCTCTAAGAAGTAGACCAGCATTATCACCAGCTTCTCCTCTATCAAGTATCTTTCTAAACATCTCAACTCCTGTACATGTAGAAGTCAATGCTTTCTCACCTGGAGCTTGCATACCGATGATCTCAACTGGATCTGCAGTATTGATTACTCCTCTTTCGATTCTACCTGTAGCAACTGTTCCTCTACCTGTGATTGAGAATACATCCTCGATAGGCATTAGGAAAGGCATATCTACATCTCTTACTGGCTCAGGAATATCTTTATCCACCGCTGCCATGAGTTCCATAATTTGTTTTGCAGCATCAGCATCTCCTTCAAGAGCTTTAAGTGCAGAACCTTGAATGATAGATGCATTGTCACCATCAAACTTATACTGATCTAGAAGCTCTCTAACTTCCATCTCTACTAATTCTAGCATTTCTGGATCGTCAACAAGATCTACTTTATTCATGAATACTACAATCTGTGGTACACCTACTTGTCTACAAAGCAATATGTGCTCTCTTGTCTGAGGCATAGGACCATCTGTAGCCGCAACTACTAGTATAGCACCATCCATCTGAGCCGCACCCGTTACCATGTTTTTTACGTAATCTGCGTGACCAGGACAATCTACGTGAGCGTAGTGTCTGTTCTCAGTTTCGTACTCAACGTGAGCAGTGTTAATTGTAATACCTCTTTCTTTTTCTTCTGGAGCTGAATCGATAGAGTCATAACTCATCTTTTCTGATCCATTTGCCTCAGCTAATACGTAAGTGATTGCTGCGGTTAGTGTCGTTTTACCATGATCCACGTGGCCGATCGTACCGACATTCACGTGAGGCTTGGTCCGTTGAAAAGTTTCTTTAGCCATTGGATAACTGTTTAGTAAAAGTTAAAAATTATATAATAAAAATTTATTCCGTGTAATCTTGAGCCGATGAAGGGATTTGAACCCCCGACCCCGTCCTTACCATGGACGTGCTCTACCCCTGAGCTACATCGGCCTAAAATAGTTTAGCCACAAAGTAGATTTGGTTAAGAGTAACATATATTGAGCGGGAGACGAGACTCGAACCCGCGACCCTCAGCTTGGAAGGCTGATGCTCTACCAACTGAGCTACTCCCGCTTATTAAAATTACCTTTTGTGAATGTGTGGGGGTGGTAGGATTCGAACCTACTCAGCCTAAGCACAGGATTTACAGTCCTGCCCACCTCTCCCACTGTGGCGCACCCCCATACTTTTATTCACAAAAAAGTGAGCCGATGGAGGGATTCGAACCCCCGACCCGCTGATTACAAATCAGCTGCTCTGGCCAACTGAGCTACATCGGCAAATGTATTATTTCAAGCTTAATTTCAAATCATTATCTGAAAAGCGTTGCAAAAGTAATACAAATATTTCAATTGAAAAACATTTCTCTCAAAAAAGGTTGACAAATTTGTACATTTCTCCTCATCGTCGTACATGTATCATATCAAACAAAATAAAAAGAGCCATTAACTATAATTCAACTAATAATTAATGGCTCTTTATTTATTTTTGCGCAATTTATTTACATTGCTCCGCAGAATTAATTCCCTTGCTTCTCTTTATACTTTTTTAATTGTCGCTCTAAGCTTGATGTACATTCATCAACCGCCGCTTCGAAAGTCTTATCCTCTGCCTTGGATACTAATATTTTGCCAGGGACTGACACAGTGACTTCTACCACTTTATCTTTTACCTGTCCTGAATTCTCTAATTTTAAATAGACTGAACTCTTTGTAATTCTATTGTAGAATTTATCAAGCTTCCCCATTTTGGATTCAATAAATCCTTTCAATTTATTATCTGCGCTAAAACCTACGTTATTAATAGTTACACTCATATATCTATAAATTTTGATTATAACAACAAATTAGTTCAATTGGGTGAATAAAGCAAATCAAATAAATAGAAAAGTATATTTAATTACGTATTGAATTGGTACTCTTCTTATTACCGATTATTTTAAAATAAAGATATTTTTCGCAGAATCATCATAATACCAATAAAGCGAAAATTAGTATTTTAAAATAACCAGTAGCCATGCTATTCGGTTAGATCAGAAGTTTCTAATTCATTCCTTAGTATGCAAGGTATTACTCTCCTAGTGGGTGTGCTTTTTTGTATTCTTTTTGTAATCTTTCTATAGAATTATGTGTGTATACTTGTGTAGCTGCCAGACTTGCATGGCCTAATAATTCTTTGACGGCATTTAATTCTGCCCCATTAGAGGATAGGTGGGTGGCAAAAGTATGGCGCAATACATGAGGACTGGTTTTTGCGCATGCATTGATTGCTTTCAGTTTTTTGGTTACTATATTAAAAATCAATTTCGGGTAAATCTCCTTTCCTTTGTTAGTTACAAATATATAATCATGCTCAAGC
This sequence comes from uncultured Saprospiraceae bacterium, assembly GCA_938007965.1. Classification (GTDB taxonomy): domain Bacteria; phylum Bacteroidota; class Bacteroidia; order Chitinophagales; family Saprospiraceae; genus CAJXUU01. The sequence goes on from CALLMH010000035.1 coordinate 38,393, forward strand.
GCCCCAAATTCTTCGGACATGGCTGACAAATATACTTCTAACTTCTGGATAAATTCGGTTGACACAGGGCAGCGTCTTTCTTTGTTTCCCTTGCCTATTACTTTTATCTCAGATCTATATTTATCAACGTCTTGCACTTTTAAGTTTTGCAGTTCATTTCTTCTAATGCCCGTGATATATAACAACTCAACTATCAAATCATCCCGCAGTTCACAAAAGTCTGATTTAATTAAATCAGACTCTACTAAATACTCCATTTTTGATTTGGGTACAAATGCAGGTAATCTTTTAGATCTCTTTAGCGTTTGCACTTTTGCCATCGGATTTTTGCTCACTACTTCCTTCCGAATGAGAAATTTATAAAATGTCTTTAAAGCTGAAATTTTTCGATTAATACTGGCATTGGAGATGTTTTTAGATTTCATCTCCATTATCCACGAACGAATAATCAGATGATTGATTTCGGACAATTCTGATAGCTCATATACTCGATCACAGTATTCTAGAAACTGATTCAAGTCATTCTCGTATGAAAGTACCGTGTGCTTAGATCTATTTTTGATCACAGATAAGTACTCCAAAAAATCTTGTAAGAACATATTCACATTGCCTTTTTATACAATATGTACGTCAAGAATCATACCTCTTTCAAGGGATAGTGAGAAATATTTCTTGATTCGCGATATAGGTTCTTTCTCCAGATAAATACTATTGATGAATACCTTGTACTGCTAGGCCCAAAAGGTAGCTATAACTACTTACCTAAGTTCTTTAGAGTAAAAGTTCTAGCGGATCCATTATTTTCAGTAGCAACGATCATATGGCAATTTCCCCCTTTATGAAATAACTTAGCCACCGATTTAATATTTCCACTTAAATCTAATCCTGCCGTATTGCTATCTACCAATAATAAATGACCCGATCCGTCATTAAGTAAGATTTGACCATAGCCAGCATCTAATCGTGGAGTTTCTACCTCAGTATCATAGATGTTTCCACTTAAGATAACATCGCTAAGTCCATCCGAGTTAATATCCAAAATCTCAATATCGAGCACTGGAAATAATTGCGCCATCAAAGGCAATTCAGTTATATCAAATCCACCATTATCATTACTTACTAAGGATGTCGAACTCAATGTATTTAAATCTCGAGAGTATGCCGCATCTAAGGAAGAACCATAGACGTCGTCAATAGTAGCTTTGGCAAATAGATCATACGTCTCAAACTTATCCTGTATAAAAGGCATTTGCTGTGAAGAACATTCTAGCCCTCGAAAAGGAACATAATCATCCTTATACATTTTACTAAGCACAAGATCCCAGGTTCCGTTATCATCAAAGTCATGTCCATAGATTTTCAGAGGCTTTTCCTTTGATGCCTTATATTTAGAATTCATCCCAAGATTCCCAAATATATAATCATCTACCTGATCATTATTAAGATCTACTTTTTCAACATCAAACCACATTCCATTTAGTATAGGTATCTTCATATCCTTATTTACGTTCCTGAAATGACCTTTTTCATTTTTATAAAATCTAATATTAGACCACTCCCCTACAAGAATAACATCCTCCCATCCATCATTATCAAAGTCCGTAACTAGAATGTCGTTTATCATTCCGTAGTCGCTCAAATCAGGAAAAACCAATTTAGTATTATCTATAAATTTAGAGTTTTCGTTTTTATACAAATGCGACGGAGCATGCATTGGATACTTTTGAGCTACATGCCTTTTGCATTCAATAATATCTTGGTCGCCGTCATTATCATAATCGATGCTGATCAACTTACTCGAGCTTCCCTTTGTCAATGGTAAGTACTTTACTTCTTGCGTACCATTTAGGTCATATATAATTTTTGACCTATAAAAATTACTACTGTCTATCCATTCATTACCAGAACTTGGAATTAGGATATCCGCATAGCCGTTATTATCAATGTCCACAATCGTTATTTCTCCGCTTTCTCCATAAACAGTACAAGAATCAACTTCCATGTCTAATTTTGAAAAACCCAACTGCGTTTGAGTATAGATTTCGATTGGATAACCTGCCGAATTTGAAAAAACCAAATCCTCTAAATCATCACCATTAATATCCGATGAAGAAACATACGGCCCGAGTGTCGATTGTTTATATGGCAATAATATTTCTCTATCGAAGTCATCAAAATCATTTTCAACGTGTTCAAATTCCACTCCAATACTTGATGGAATTATTTCATCGAAATACGCCAGCTTAAAAGGACTAATAACGTCTAAATCTTTTTCAGCCTTCTCATATTTAATATGATGAACTTTATTTATTTCTAAATTTCTTATGCTACTTTTCTCCCCATTTGACCAATAGACGTAAAGAGTTTCGACATTGGTTAATTCTCCTAAGCCTATAAAAGCGGCTTTCTCACTTGAAGAGAGATATCCTCTGACAGCTGACAATTCATAGCTTAAAATTCTATCCGCTAATTCTATTTCTACTTTATCAATATCGTATATAGAACTCGATTCCTTTTTAATTGTGATAAAATTATTAACATTTTTATCCGCTGCACGATTTTCATATATAAATGCCTCATCATCCATATTATTAACAACTAGATCATGGTCTCCATCGTTGTCTAAGTCTACAATAGCCGCTCCATTGGAATATGAAGCAGGATTATTTTCATAACCTATATTCCAAAGTGCAAACTTAACTTCATTGGTATTCTTGTAAAAAACATTACTGAGCTTTTCAGTTGGCATTAGACCGTACAGTTCTCTTTTTTTCTCCAATGGAATCTTGCCATCATACTGAATTTTTGCCTGTCTTACTTTAGATTGAAAGTCATTATCCAAAGCATATCTTCTGTATCCATTTGTGACATGAATATCTTTGAGCCTATCGAAATCAAAATCTTCTATCAGTGCACTCCAACTCCAGTCAGTACTCGCTACTCCCGCCAATTGCGCTATGTTTCTATACTTATGATCGCTACTCCCTAACTGTAGAGAATTAAACATGTATTGGTGAGGATACTCTAATCCCTCTACCAACAATTTGAAATTATCCGTATTCATGGACCTCATCAATGTCTTGGATCTATAATGATCTCCTGCAGCCATATCTAATACGAAAATGTCATTTAATCCATCATTATTTATATCGGCGATATCCATCCCCATACCATAGAAAGACATCTGGTCTAGGTAGTCTTTGATTTCATCCTGAAAGCCAGCACCATTTTTATTAATCATTAGCATATCTGGCAGATAATAATCATTCGAGATGTAAATATCTTTCCATCCATCAGCATTAAAATCACTAATTTTTATCCCAAGCCCAAAAGTAGGTTTATCAAGATTTAATTCTTTGGTCTTGTCTTGAAAGTATCCATTTTCATTGTCATACATATGAGAGAAGCTAACGTACAACTCGCTTTTTCGCTCAAGATTCAACCTAGCAAACGAGATTGGATCTAGACCATACGCAATGCTTTCGTTCATAACGAAACAATCCAAATCTCCATCCTTATCATAATCAAAGAATACAGCTTGAGTACTTATTCCTTGATCAGCTAATCCATACTTTTCTGCAGATTCTTTAAATGTATTGTCCTTATTATTAATGAAAAGCAAGTTTTTCCTCTTCTCAGCGCTACAAGCACCTCCTCGACAAACATATATGTCTTGGAATCCATCATTATTTATATCTACGATGGAAACACCAGTGGACCAGCCTGGCTTTATATCTATAAAAGATTGTACAGTTATATCTTCGAACTGAAAGTTCCCCTTATTAAGGTATAATCTATCAGACTCTTGGTTTGCTGCAAAATAAATATCTTGAAGACCGTCGTTATTAATATCTAGAATTCCAACTCCTGCACCATTATAGAAGTAATCATAATCAAAGAGGTTTGATTTTGTTGATATATCTTCTTGAATCTTATTATTAAAAGTAATACCTGTAGAATTTGAAGGCAATAATTCAAAATAAGAATCTTGACTTAAAATAATACTATTACTTAGAATTAGTACTAAAACTACCCGTAGAAATTTAGGAATACAAATCATGTGTAATTTTATTATAGTATATGAGATTTACATTAATAAAGTATTTTTCATAGTCTCATAATAATCGGCACGAAAAATGATTCAAATCAGAACACTACTCAATTTATTAAGTATAAATATTTCGTAGACGTTCCATCAAATGAAACAAAACTAACTATTGAACAAAAAAATGGTTGAGCACTAAATCTAGTGCTCAACCAATTAATTATTTATATAAAAAGTAACTTTTTTTATAGTCCCCCTTTACAGTAATCTAGTAATTCTACACCTGCTACTGGTCCTCCAGGAACAACTACTACGTCATTTCCATTAGCAGAAGTGATCGTATAAGAAACTTCTGAATCCCAAGCACCAGATACGTACTTGATAGAAATAGTACTAGTTCCAGTTGGAACATTAAAAGTAAATACTTGAGGTCCTGTTCCAGTAGCACCATCATTTGCAATGCTCGCTGCAGGTGCACCATCTATTACTACTTCTAGAGAAGCACCATTCCAACCATCACCGTATGAATCGACTGTCTCTATTGACCATTCACCAGGAGTAGGTACTGAAGGAGCACATACTACTGCAATATTATTACTGAATGGTGATCTGAAATAAGAACCAGTAATAGTACCAGAATTATTTTCAGTAGAGAATGTTCTACCATCTGTTAGCACAAGCTCGAACCTTACAGTAAACGCATCACCGCCAATACCAAGAGCAGTTGGAGCTAAACCTAATGTGGAAAGCATCTCTGTTCCTAATAAGCTGTATGTAAGAGTCGGTAATCCTCTGTCCCCCGTAGAGAAATCAGAAGCTGATAGAGTTTCATGTAATACTTCAGCTTTAGAATTATCAGTTTCATCATCTGTATTATCAGTGAATGAAACATATACATTCATCTCAGACAGTAAGTTACCATCTTCATTGTCTTGATATTCTACGTCCAATTCAAATTTTTCTCCATCTACGAGTAAACCTGAATCTGTATTTAATGCTACAGAGTTTGATCTTACCTCAACTTGACGTAGGATGGCACCTCTCTGCACACCTGCTACTACTTGATCTACTACCTTGTCACTTTCTGAACATGATGCAACCATAATAGCCAAAAACGCAAGGCTTAAAATTGATTTTATATTAATATATTTCATAATTGTAATTTTTTAGTTTGCTGGTGGAAAAGTAGGACTAGCTGGATTAGTATCCCAGAATACCTGAGTACTTAAGCTACTATTCATAGCGTCATCCTTTTGATCGACATTTGGATTATTAATTACCTCAGATTGAGGTATTAGCAATGATCTTGGGAATACTCCCGGATCCGGCTCCCAGTTAGGATAAACAGTCGTCGGAAATCCAGTAAGTCTATAATAATTATAAGCCTCTGTCGCACCACCAAATAATGTAACAAAATACTGCTCCGCAAAGATATTCTCCTTATCAGTACCACTTGCTGCATTGTACTCATCCACTTTAGAAGCGATATAAGCATCGTTCATCTCAGTTGTAGGTACGAAAGCAGGATCTACATCACCGGCAATGTCAATAAATGATGACACTTTAGCAAATGATTTTTGTAAACCAGACTCTAAGAAAGCTGACTTATCACCACTTGCCATAATTCCTTGCCAAAAATCAACATAAGATGACAAGATAATTGGGTGAATACCAGCTCCTCCGCCACCTAAGCCAAGTCCAACAATACCAAATGAATTATCATCAAAACGTCCACCCGCTGGATATACACCAACAGCTGTTCTTTTGAAATTGTCTGGAGGTGTTCCCTCATCATTACCATGAGATCTACCCCAGTAACCTGCAGATGCACTACAGTATACAAACCCATCATAATGTGCAGGTGGTACGATTAGAGAACAAGCAAGATCCTCTTCACTATTTGGCACCTGAGCACCGTCAATATCCAATCCACCTGGAGTACCTGACTGTTGTCTGTAGAAGTAGTATCTTCTTCTTGGATCTCCGTCCTCAAACATAGTCTCCATCAACCAATTAGATTGGTATATGTTAGCTCCTGATGGTGTATAATCTGATGCATAATCAGGATGTCTGTTATCAGGTTGTAACTGACTAGACCCATACTGTATCTGAAAATCATCCTCAGCAGTAGCTATATAATTACCACTTGCTATTATCGCATCAAAAGCAGTGGTATTTCCAGTCATTACATATGATCTCAATTTGATAGTATTGATAAGTTTGATCCACTTACTAGCATCACCATCATAGTACATGTCCTGTACACCTACTGTGCTCGGCTCACCTTCTAGCAACGCTGCAGCTTCGTCTAACATAGTCAATGCAGATGCATATATATCCGCTCCACTATCTAATGTTGGAGATCCGAACTCTACAGCATTTCCTGCCTGTGATAGCGCTGCCTGACCTACCATATCCGTAAGTTGGATCAGCGAATGTGCGAATAATGCCTTAGCTACACCCACATGGAACGATAAATCTGTTGTTCCATTATTGTTCAAGTTTTCAAGTGCTTGTAGGTTTGTTTGTATTCCTACAGAAGCACCTACAGCATCAGAATCACCTACAATGGTAGTGTTACTACTATAAGTCCTTCTCCATACTCCATCTAAGATATCACTTGATAGATTATTAAAATAATTTCTTCCGAAGAAGTAATCTACTCTTGTAAGCTGCGCAGATATATCTGATAAAACAACTTGATTACCAGCGTACGCTAATTGAACAGAGTTCAACAATAAATTTGGATCTGATGCGTCAGCAGCTAGATCATTTGGACTTACTGTCAAGTCTAGATCTGTCTGATTACACCCACTTGCCATAAATCCTATGATCGCAAGTGTGGCTATATATTTTAAAAAATTTTTCATATTCTTTTCTTAATAATTTAGTTATTAAAATGAAGTTTTAACACTTACCCCATATCTTCTAGAACTTGCTCCATTAAGGAAGTCAAATCCTCTACCGTTACCTATACCTACACCTTGTACGTTAGGATCAAAATTAGCACCATCTGGAGTATTGTAAGCATCATACCAAAGGTTGAACCCTTGTAATGAAACTGACAAACTACCGAATGGAGTCTTTGATAAGTACTTAGTTGGTAATGCATACGCTAGTGAGATTTCCTGTAATCTAATTACAGAAGCATCATAAATTCTAGTCTCAGTAGGTCCAAATAGTAAATTACTGAAGTAGTACGTTGAGTTATTGATCTGAATATTATTAGGAGTACCATCAGCCAATACACCTGGAAGTATATATGTAGCTAATCTATCCTCAGTCTCAGTAATCAAACCTCTACCCAATAGTGCAGCAACTGTACTTGATAATATATCTCCTCCTTTTGTATGACTAATTTGGAATCCTAAACTTAATCCTTTATAAGATAATGTATTCAGGTAATTCATAGTGTAATCAGGTACTGCATCTCCAATAATTGGAACATTACCATCACTATCAACCTCTGCGATATTGTAACTACCCGCTGAATTAACTACGAAATCACCATTATCATCTCTTTCGATTTGAGTACCTACAATAGTTCCTAATGATTCTCCCTCGATGGCAGCATTAGACCCTCTGAATAGTCCTCCTCCTACAGCTAATGACCCAGCATATGCGATGAAGTCCTCGTCTAGTTGTGTTACAGTTTCTTTATTCGTGAAGAAGTTCACACCAGAATTCCAAGTGAAATCTCCAACCTTGACGATATCAAGGAACAATGAAGCCTCTAATCCATTATTTTGAATCTCACCTACGTTATTCTGAGTGAATGAGAAACCTGTTGATGGAGGTAACGGTTGCGTTACGATAAGGTTATTTGTCGTTCTTCTGAAGTAAGTAACATCAAATGTACCTCTGTACTTCCAAAATCTACCTTCAACACCGAATTCTAACTCTTGGAGTAACTCTGGCTTCAAATCAGGATTCGCTTTGAAATTATCAATTTGATTAGTCGTTACTAAATTGCCTTCTAAATCATTGAATACATTTGTATTTTGTTCGACAACTCCTACCGTTGGGTAGAAATTCTGAGTATCGAAGTTAGCCGAAGAACCAAAACTAGCTCTCAATTTCAAGAAGTTTAATCCATTTTCTGACTTAAGACCTTCAAATACACTTGTCGGCAAGAAAGATAAACTTACACCAGGATAAGTGATTGAGTTGTTTTCGCTTGAGAAGTTTGATACCCAATCCTTTCTAGCAGAAAGATTGAAGTATAAGTAATCTTTATAGTCAAGAGATGCTTGTCCAAACAAACCTAAAATATTTCTCTGACGAGAAAATTGTATAGGTGCTTGGTTTAAATAATTGAAGTGTCTATTAACACCGTAAACTATCTGACCAGTAGAAGATACACCACTCTGATCAAAGTTATCAGATCTTACAGTACCACCAGCAGTGAATGATAGACCCAAATCATCTGTCAATCTATATTTTCCATCAACTGTTGCCAAGTGGTCCCAAATTGAATTATTGTTATCATAAGTATCGAGGAATCCGAAAATTGCACTTTCGAATTCAACTCCACCTTTATTAGAGCTGTTGATATTTCTTTCATTGTAGAAATCTAATCCACTTCTCCAATTCAAACTAATATTATCATTAACATCATAACCTAAACCTAAATTCCAGTTGAATCTATTTGTTAATTGTTGATAAACAACATTTTTAGTCGTCCATCTTGGATTGATTATATCATTACCATTTCTGTAATAGATACTTGCTTTTGTAACTGGATCCTCGAATGGAAGACCAAGTAAATCTACACTTCTAGGAGTGAAAAATACATTACCATATACAGACAAACCATCCGTACCATTACCTCTACTTGATGCAATCGGTGGTGTAGTATAATCTGTTCTAGCATAGTTCATTGTTCCAGAGATCGTAAATTTATTTGTTAGCTTTGACTTACCACCAATAGATACATTGAATCTATTCAAGTTATTTCCTGGAGTAAATCCTGTATCATCTAAATAACTAAAGTTTGCATTATAAACTGTATTACCCGAATCATTGCTACCCGCTATATTTACTGAAGTGTTAGATGTCGCTCCCGCTGCAAAAAATTCTTCAACAGAATCATATGGTCTCCATTCGTATCTTTGATTAGCAAACTGCTGTGCAAGTTCACTTGTACCTGTATTAGGTCCATCTGGATTCAAAAATGCAGAATTTGCATATGGGTGTAATAATGTACCATTTTCATCGATTGCTGGTTGAGCTCCCCATCCGGCAGTTCCACCCTCTTCAAAACTAGGCCCCCAGTTACTGAAGAACCAACCAAAACTTTGATCGAAACCGTTACCAAAAGAACTTTGGTAGTCAGGTACAGATGCCATTTCATTTACGAAATAAGATTGATTTACTGTAATTTCAGTCTTTTTAGCACCCGTCTCAGCAGCTCCAGCTTTTGTTGTAATCAAAATTACACCGTTTCTACCTTGAGTTCCGTAAAGCGTTGCAGCAGATAATCCTTTTAAGATTTCAATACTTTCGATGTTGTTAGGATCAAGATCTAAGAATCTAGAACCTTGAGTAGCTCCATCAACGAAGTTTCCGCTTCCTCCGTTAGTACCCGTGTTAGTATCATTACTAAATGGTACGCCATCTACGATAAACAACGCTTGGTTAGATCCACTAAATGAACTAAGACCTCTAATCGTTACGTTTGTTGCAGATCCTGAAGTACCTGCACCAGCAGTAACTTGGACTCCAGCAGCTTTACCAGCAAGTATTCTTGCAACATCACCTTCTGCACGTTGCTCTAATTGGTCTGCAGATACTGAAGACACTGCATATCCAAGTGCTTTCTTTTCTTTTTTAATACCTAGACCTGTTACGACGATCTCGTCTAGTAACTGACCTTCAGCCATTGTAATATTGATATTACTTTGCCCAGTAACGTCAATTTCTTGTGTTTCGTAACCCGTATAAGATACGACGATTGTATTTACACCATCTGGAACCGATAGCGTAAAACTTCCATCAATATCGGTAACTGTACCAAGAGTGGAACCTTTAGCCAATACATTGGCACCAATAAGAGATTCCCCTCCAGTGTCAAGTACTACACCAGTGATAGTCCTCTGTGCAATAGTCATACTGACTACACAGAAAAACATAAACAATAGTAGAGAGAGTTTTTTCATGTTAAACTTTGTTTAGTTAATAATTAAATTTAAAAGCAGTTGTCTAAATATCGTTTCCAGAATACGTGTAACAGAAATCAACAATTCATATTATTAAAGCTTTTCTGTCATTTACACGTCTAATTTACACGAACATTAATATAGACTAGACAATGATATTAAATTATTGTTAAAAAATTAACTCTTGGTAAGAAAAAAAACGCGGCAACATCAAAGTTTTGGATATTCCAAACAAACAAAACCATATACGGAATATTCGGAATTAAATTTGGCTTATTTAATACGACACTTATCTCATTTCAACCTTGAATGCGATTCACTCGGATACTCATTAAGATATTCCTCCCATGAATTTCAGGAAGTATAAGAACTTAAGGTCAATAATGGGCTAGAATTGCAATCCCAGATTTGGTTTATACTGAAAGACTATCGAAGGGCTCGGATGTCTATCAAAAACATCAACTCACCAACTACCCAATAAGAGTCAAAATAGTTGAATATCAGACTAAGGGCTTCTACATATATCATAACCACTACTTTATTACAGCAATACGCTATAAAAAAAGCCCGTAAGAAATTAATCTTACGGACCATTGTATTAGATAATCCAATAAAGGATTAAACTTATAATATTATCGTACTCCGAGAGCTCTTAAAGTCTCAGTATCAAGAGCACCTACTGGAAGTCCATTATCTTTTTGGAATTTCACTAGGGCAGCTTTAGTACCTTGTCCTACTCTACCGTCAGCACCTGCAGCACCTACATTGTAACCTCTGTCAATAAGTGCTTGCTGTATTCTTCTGTATAACGCTGGCGTTACATCAGCTTGACATACAACTTCCTTCCACTCTGTGAATCCACCTGGCTTCACTAATTGTCTCTTAGTGATAGTCTTGTATTGAGGCGCGATATCAACTTTCTCAACCGTTGGGTTAGAAGTTTTCTTGATTGATCTAGTCTCATACTTAGCTTCGATAGTATTCGCTTGAGTAGTAGCTGCATTAGCTAGTCTCTTGAAGCTTCTATTAGTGTACTCTTTCTCAGAAGTTGACTCGTTGAAAGTTGCACTTGAAGCTAATTTCTGGAATGTTCTTGTTCCATACTTAGCTGGAACTGTGTTTGAAGTTGTAGTTGCAGGATTTACCAATTTCTGGAACGTTCTGTTTGTAAACTTCGGCTCTCCAGTAGACTCAGCTGCAGAAGCATCTGCAACTAATCTTTGGTAAGTTCTCGTTTTGTATTGTCTACAATCATCATTTGATCCAGAACCTGAAGATACTAATTCTACTCTTCTGTTCTGTCTTCTTCCATCAGCTGTAGCATTAGAAGCAATTGGAGAAGATTCTCCTCTACCTTCGTAACTTAATCTAGAAGCATCTACACCCGCTGCAACAAGTGCATCGTAAACTGCTTTTGCTCTATTTCTAGAAAGTGTTTGATTTGCTGCATCATTTCCTTGAGAATCAGTATGTCCTACAATTCTTCCAGTCATAGTACCATCAGAAGCCATCATTCCAGCAACTCTGCTTATTTCTGCACTTGAGTTACCTATCAATGTAGCTGATCCACTAGCAAAGTTTACAGCTAATGAAGAAGATGTACCACCGCAAGCCAAAGCCTCTGAAGTAGCATCAGATACTAACTTTTGGTACGTGTAAGTAGTATATTTCTGATCTCCTGTTATTGATTCAGAAGAAGCATCAGATACTAATTTCTGGTATGATCTAGTAGTATACTGAGGACCTCCATACACTGCATCAGTAGTAGCATCAGATACTAATTTCTGCATTGTAATAGTTGTCATTTTTTGATCTCCCGTCGTATTCTCAGAAGTTGCTGCAGAAGCTAACTTTTGGAATGTTCTTGTAGTATATTTTGGCTCTCCAGTAGATTCTGAAGCTGTTGCACTAGTAGCTAATTTCTTAGACGTTCTAGTAGTATATGCAGCAGGTACTTCAACAACAGTTGTAGTTGCAGCAGAAACTAACTTTTGGAAAGTTCTATTTTCATACTTAGCAGGTACTGTTGTAGATTTCGTCGTTGCCGGAGTTACTAGTTTCTTGATCGATCTTGTAGTATACTCAGCTGGTACTTCTTTTACAGTTGTACTTGCAGGAGTTACTAATTTTTTGATTGATCTTGTAGTGTACTTAGCATCTACTTGATTAGCTTGAGTAGTCGCTGGAGTTACAAGCTTCTTGTAAGATCTTGTAGTGTATTCAGCTGGCACTTCTACAGCTTCTGTAGTAGCAGGTGTTACCAATTTCTTGATTGACCTAGTAGTGTATACTGGCTCTACTGTAGTTGCTTTTGTAGTTGCAGGAGTTACTAGTTTTCTATAACTAATATTTTCATATACTGCGTCTACTTGTACAGCTTCTGTAGTAGCAGGAGTTACAAGCTTCTTATAAGATCTAGTTTCGTATTTAGCTGGTACATCATTAGAAGTACTTGTAGCATCAGCAACTAATTTCTTAGACGTTCTTGTAGTATATTTAGCTTCCACTTGATTCTCAGATGCAGATGCAGGAGAAACCAATTTCTGGTAAGTTCTTGTTGTATATTCAGCTGGTACTTCTACAACTTCTGTAGTCGCATCAGAAACCAATTTCTGGAATGTTCTAGTTGAGTATTCAGCAGGTATATCTATCGTTCTAGTACACTCTCCATCATCAGTCCAACCGTCATCACATCCTACTCTTACTTGTGTAGTGAATGTCTGAGTTCTTTCTGGTACTTCAACAAGACACCAAACTAGACAATCTTCTGGGTTTGCAGAAAGACAGTTTCTGTCCGCTTTCTTCTTTTCCCATTTAGTAGAAGCTGGTTCTACAACTCTTGTTTCAGTTCTTGTTTCATATTTAGCTGGTCTAGTTTCGATTCTAGTTGTAGCCTCTTTTACTAATACTTGCTCTGATACAGTTTCATATTTTGCAGGTATAACTCTGATTGTAGTATAAGCATCTTTTACTAGTACTTGCTCTGATACCGTCTCGTACTTTGCAGGTATTCCTGAAAGTGTGTTATATCCTTCTTTAGTTAATACTTGCTCAGTTACTGTTTCAAACTTTGCAGGTATAATAGATAGAGTAGTATATGCATCCTTTACTAATTTCTGCTCTGATACTGTTTCGTAAGTAGCAGGAACTGGTCTTAGAGTTGTGTATGCATCTTTTTTAAGCTTTTGCTCAGTTACAGTCTCATATTCAGCTGGCACTTTAGTTAAAGTAGTATATCCTTCTTTTTGAAGTACTTGCTCAGTTACTGTCTCGTATACTGCAGGTACTGCTCTAAGAGTTGTGTATGCATCTTTTACTAATACTTGCTCAGTTACTGTTTCATAGACTGCAGGTACTACAGACAATGTAGTGTAAGCATCTTTTACTAATACTTGCTCAGTTACCGTCTCGTATACTGCAGGAACTGCTTGTAATGTAGTGTAAGCATCTTTTACCAATACTTGCTCAGTTACTGTCTCGTATACTGCAGGTACTGGAGATAATACTTCATAAGCATCTTGAACTAGAACTTGCTCAGTTACCGTTTCGAATTGTGCAGGTACTACCTTCAATGTAGTGTATGCATCCTTTACCAATACTTGCTCAGACTGAGTTTCGAAAGTTGCAGGTGTAATAGAAACGTTTGATGTTCCATCAGAAACTAGAACTTGTTCTGAAACCTGCTCGAATGTCGCAGGGATAATTCTAACATTAGAGGCACCATCAGATGCTAATACTGTTTCTGAAACTGTTTCGAATTGTGCAGGTCTGATTCTTAGATCAATAATAGAGTTAGGATCATTATTAACAGTTGATGAAGTAGCTCCACCTTGTACTATTAATTCTACTCTTCTGTTTTGTCTTCTTCCATCAGCAGTATTATTATCAGCAATTGGAGAAGATTCTCCCATTCCGTCATAAGAAATACAAGAAGAAGAAACTCCAGCTGCGATTAATGCATCATATACAGCTTTCGCTCTATTTCTAGATAATGTCAAGTTAGCATCCGCTGCACCTTGGCTATCTGTATGTCCAACTATTCTTGCAGTTGCTCCAGAAGAACAATCTAAAGAAGAAGCGATTCTTGAGATTTCTGAACTTGATCCAGTTAACACTGAAGATCCAGAATTGAACTTTACGTTTAAGTAAGAAGTAGCGCCAGATGAAGATCCAGATCCGTGAGTATTTACTAATACTTGCTCAGACATCGTCTCGAATTGAGCAGCATTAATTCTCACAGTAGAAGATCCGTCAGCTGCAAGTACTTGCTCAGACATCGTCTCGAATCTAGCTGGAATAATTCTGAGATCAGATTGACCGTCTTGAGTCAATACTTGCTCAGTAGCTGTTTCAAATGTCGCTGGTGTGATTGATACACTAGATGCTCCTTCAGACACCAATACTTGCTCAGTTACTGTTTCGAATGTTGCTGGTACAACAGATAACGTAGAATACGCATCTTGTTCTAATACCTGCTCCGTTACTGTCTCAAATGTAGCTGGGTTAATAGATACAGAAGATTTACCTTCTGATACTAGAACCTGCTCTGATCCAGTTTCGAATTGAGCTGGCACTACAGATAATGTAGTAGATCCTTCTTTGGCTAAAACTTGCTCTGTAATTGTCTCTGTAGTACCTGGCACTACTCTTACATTTACAGCCGCTTCTTTAACCAATACTTGCTCAGTTACTGTTTCGTATTGATCCTGAATTAAACATTTTGCGTAACACTTACCTGGTTCACTAGGCATCCCCGCTTCAGGAGCTCCCTGAGCAAATATACTAAGTGATGCGATGGTAAATATCGCTGTTAAGATTAAATTCAGTTTTCTCATAGTTGAAAAATGGTTTGATTATAAAATATTATTCTGAAAATTATTAATTCCTAGCTATAGTAATCTAATTATCTGTTGGGTAACATAAAAAATGTTTCTTTACACTCACAGATTTTAAAAATTCTGTATCAAATTCTGAGAGTGGTTTTACAATACCGTCTTTACGTAGTATTTTTATTTCTTCTTTTTTGGAGTTATAAGTAAGGTTTGATTCAAATCCTTGCAAAATTAAATTTTCCGCTATCTCATGACTTACTCCAAAAGACTCTTTTATGGCATGCAATTTACTTTGCAATATTGTATTATTTATGTCTTCCAACTGCAAATATATCTTAAAAAGTCTTCTTTCCAATAAAGATTGACACATATAAGATAAAATAAAATCAGGATGCTCACAATTTCTTTTAATCAATGACAATATATCTATGTCATCCAACATTGCAAAAACTTCAAGATAGTCTGTGATAATCAATTCTTTACTTATTAAAGAAAAATCTGTTTTGAGTAATTCTTGCAAAGGTTTTGAGGCTGAAATTTTAACATTCTCCGAAATTAAGAATTTTGCTCTTTTTAGGATTGCGATCAACATTTGCTCTGCAGATAGCACTGTCTTGTGCAAATATACCTGCCAATACATCACCCTTCTAGACACTAAGAATTTCTCAATACTGTAAATCCCTTTCTCCTCAACGACCAACTGTCCATCTACAACATTTAGCATCTTAATAATTCTATCATATCCGATTACACCTTCTGCCACGCCAGTAAAATAGCTATCCCTAATAAGGTAATCTAATCTATCCATATCTAACTGACTGCTTACTAGCTCATGTAAAAAGGTTTTTTTATAAGAACCTGAGAAAATTGATATTGCTAAATCAAGTCTCCCATCAAACTCATCATTCAGTTTTTTCATAAAAAGTATCGATAACTCTTCATGATGAATATCTATGAAACTATGTTCCAAAGCATGAGAATATGGACCGTGTCCAATGTCGTGCAATAATATAGCTATACAGACAGCTTCGTATTCTAAATCCGATATCTCTACTCCTTTATCTCTTAATGAATGAACTGCCTCCGTCATAAGGTGCAATGCTCCCAATGCGTGATGAAATCTAGTATGCAGTGCTCCAGGATACACGTAGTGTGTAAGACCCAACTGAGTAATTCTACGTAACCTTTGGAAATATTTATGGTCTATCAGATCATATATTAGCTCCGTCGGGAAACTAATAAATCCATAAACTGGGTCATTAAATATTTTCTTCTTTGCCATAGGGGTATAGAGGTCGTAAAGTCTTATGACTCTTAACTATCTTCTTCGTCACACAAAGGTACTTTTTTTTGCACCCTTTATTTAATTCTTTACATTAATTATGGTCTAAATGATTGATAGATAACTTTTTGAGATTGCCAAAAAAAAATAAAAAACCTGATTAAGAAATCAAGCTACGTACAATCATCCGCTTCAGATAAAATATTAGTTGGTACATAAAATCATAAATAATACTTTTACGCGGATAATATCCGTTCATTACTTTTCCAATAACTCCAAGCAAAATTTATATACAGATATGAGCAATAACATTAAAATACTATGGGCAGATGACGAAATTGATCTATTGAAGCCACAATTGTTCTTTCTAGAGAAAAAAGGTTATAGAGTAGAAACAGTTACAAATGGTCATGATGCACTTGATGTATTGGAAGAGCAAAATGATGTTGATATCGTATTCTTAGATGAAAGTATGCCAGGGTTAACTGGATTAGAAACGCTAAACAGGATAAGAAGCACTAACCAAAATATCCCCGTAGTGATGATCACGAAAAATGAAGCTGAAAATCTTATGGAAGAAGCAATAGGATCTCAGATTGATGATTATCTGATCAAGCCAGTGAATCCAAATCAGATTCTCTTGACGTTAAAAAAAATAATAGACAACAAAAGACTAGTCTCTCAAAAAACTGCAACAGATTACCAACAAGAATTCCGAAAGATAGGGATGGAAATCAACAACGGGCTGAGTCACAAAGAATGGTCTGAATTGTATAGAAATATAATATCATGGGAACTCCGATTGGACGAATCGAATAATCCAGAAATGAAAGAAATCCTAGACATGCAAAAAAGAGAGGCCAATAAAGAATTCTCCAGATTTGTTGCCAAGAACTACGAAGGCTGGATTCGAAATGAAGATGGCCCAATGGGATCACACAATCTAATGAAGTCAAAGGTATTTCCTAATATTTCAAAAGATAAACCTACATTCTTTCTCCTATTAGATAACTTGAGATATGATCAATGGAAAATCATAGAACCAATCATCACAGAATTATACAGAGTAGAAAAAGAAGAAACATTCTATAGTATACTTCCTACATCGACCCAATACAGTCGTAACGCCATATTTTCTGGTATGATGCCCCGAGACATACAAAAGAGATTTCCAGAATACTGGCTCAATGACAATGAAGAAGGTGGCAAAAACATGAAGGAGAAAGAACTTCTGAAAGACCAAGTAGAAAGACTAATCAAAGCAGAAACTAAGGTAGACTACTTCAAGGTGACAAACGTCAACAAGGCAAAACAGCTTAATGATAATATTCTTAATTACTTAAACAATGATCTTACTACCATCGTATATAACTTCATTGATATGTTATCTCACTCCAGAACGGAAATGGAAGTACTCAAAGAACTTGCAAGCGACGAGACTGCTTACCGATCACTCACAAAATCATGGTTTGAAAATAGCCCACTTTGGTCAGCATTGAAAAAGATTGCAAAAAAAGATATCAAGCTAATCATAACTACTGATCATGGTACGATTAGGGTACAGACACCTTCTAAGGTAATAGGAGATCGAGAAACAACTACAAACCTAAGATATAAAGTAGGTAGAAATCTCCAATATGACAAGAAGGACGTACTCGAAATAACAGATCCGCACAAGGTCGGCTTACCGATGCCAAATATGAGTAGTAAATTCATATTCGCAAAAGAAGATACTTTCTTCTTATATCCTAATAGCTACAATTATTATTTAAACTTCTACAAAAATACTTTCCAACATGGTGGAATATCTCTCGAAGAAGTAATTTGTCCATACATAGAGCTGTCTCCTAAATAATAGCACTCCAGGTTATAATTAGGGATTTAATAAGGGGATTTACTGAAGGAACTATCAAGCCTAATGATCCCTAGATCTTTAGCTGAGTTATCAATATCAATGCTCATACTTAAATATTTCTTTTCAATAAGTATTCTCCAAATGCTCGAAATTGATTTAACTGTTCATCAGACATCTGTACAGCATCAAGATGTGAAAATGCTAGATTTTTATATTCTCCCTTGACTTCATCAGAATGGATAAGTACATGAGCACTTTGCATTATCTCTCTTACTCTATTTACTTTAGATGAAGGGTCCGATGGTTTAGTGTTATATAATGTTATCAATTCTTTTCTTTCATCATCACTAACTAATTCTAAAGTCTTAAGATATAAGTAGGTCTTCTTATTTTGAATGATATCTCCTCCTGGCTGTTTTCCAACTTTGGGCTCTCCGAATGTATCTAAAACATCATCTTGCATCTGGAATGCTACACCTATATTCTTTCCAAAGTGATACAGATGATTCGCCGATTGATCATCAAGCCCTCCAATAATAGCGCCCATCTGGATAGCCGCCCCTATGAGCACCGAGGTCTTATAAGTGATCATTTCAAAATATTCAGTAATCGCTACATTCTCCCTCGTTTCGAAATCCATATCCAATTGCTGACCTTCACATACTTCGATCGCCATCTTATTGAATACCTTGAGAAGTTTGATCGCTACCTGAGGCGGATAATCTTCTAGAAACCTATACGCAGAAATCATCATCACATCACCTGATAGTATGGCAGTATTGGTATCATATTTCTCGTGCACAGTAGCCTTCCCTCTTCGCAGAGGAGCTTCATCCATAATATCATCATGCAATAGTGTAAAATTATGAAATACTTCGACTGACATCGCGGCTGGCAATGCTTCATCTTTCTTATTGCCAGCAATATCCGCTGCCATCAATAGTAAGAGAGGCCTAATCCGCTTACCTCCCAACTCAAGTATATAATCTACTGGATGATATAAGTTATGTGGGGCTTTATCAAACCGATTAGCTACCAAATACTCTAGAAAAATATTTTTATAAGAATCTAAGAATTGCATTCGAAATAATTTTGCCCGAAGGTACAATCTTAGTTATAGTTTTTTTGATAAGAAGTCAAAAAAGGTTTGTACAAGATCTAATCAACAATATTAGAATCTTGCTCCAATGAAATCATAAAGAGCCTCAGGCAGTGATCCTGTAGTAATTTTATTTGTACACCATTTATCATTTCATTAAAATATAAATACCTCAATTCACGTCATAACAGCATCCAAAAGATCCGAAAAATCTAAAGGACTTGTATACTTAGAATCCTGATAAGCGTGTGCTTCAAATTTAAATTCGAAAGGATCGCCATTAATAACTTTGTAAGATATCGTGATGTTGCCATACAGCTGGCCGGCTAGGTTGTCATCTGTTATAAATCGATTTCTCAAGGATGGCTTCAAGTAGTACTTAGTAATAGTCTCTATATTAGGAGATCGCTCTTGAGATTTCACCTCTCCGAGATTAAGTGTATAGCCGAGAGATTTCACCTTCTGGTATAAGAGATATGCAAAATGCTTGTAATCTGTGTCAGAAAATCTATTTCTAGTGCAATGAAGTAACCACCCATTTGCATGAGAAGAATTCATTATAGAAATTGTATTTGTAATTGATTTTCCTGTGATTAGTCGGTCCGAATGTGCTCTTTGGACAATCATAATGAGCTCATCCCACATACCGCTTTTTTGCCAGTATAAAAGATCCTGTAGTGGATAATTTTTTACATCAATGGCTTCGTGAAGAAAAGGCAAATCTGCTTTTTTTTCTGGTTGGTTTTTGAAAAAATTCTTAAAGAAATTAATCATAGTCTATTTTGGTTAGTGTATAACTGATAAGACCAGAAACACATCAAATTGTGTCGTATCGAGAGCGCTAAGTTTCTCCATTAACACTATTAAAGACATTAATAATTTCTAATAGTTTACCAATTGCAGATAATTTACCTTTGTTATGCCCTAATCAAGCAATTTAGCTTTCTACATTAGGTTCTGTAGATCCATCAACTGATTTCATAGCTCTGACCACATTGTCCCAAAAATCCTGAAAAATAGGCTTTGCAGCAATAAATACAGATTTGCCCGCCTCAGGCAACGGTTCTAAATATGGGTATGTAATAGAATTTTCTTTTGTTGATTCCTTCATAACATTATAGTTTCCAAGTGCCCAGACCATCATACTCAACAAAAAAGCAAAAAACAAGCCTTGTACTACCCCACCGGCTAGCTTATTGATTATATTAATATTCGCGGCCTCTAAGATGTCTTCTATCCTTCTACCTATAAATCTCACCGCTGACATCACAACTATAAATGTGACAACTAACCCAATCAAAACTGTAAATTTTGGAGAAATGTTAAACATACCTTCGAGGATATCTATTGTATACCCTGACAATCGCATTGCAGCCAAAATACCTATCAAAAGACTCATCGTATCAAATGCAGTCTTCACTAACCCTCTGCTGAAGCCAGCATAAAACCCAAATGCAACGATCAAAACAACTATAATATCAA
Source organism: uncultured Saprospiraceae bacterium (assembly GCA_938007965.1). GTDB lineage: Bacteria > Bacteroidota > Bacteroidia > Chitinophagales > Saprospiraceae > CAJXUU01. The sequence continues at coordinate 59,146 of CALLMH010000035.1, forward strand.
GGCCCATGAAAAAATTTTATTTTCTTTATTTTTAAATCTCCACCGCAAAAGTAATATTTACGGCTCTAATAACGTGATTAAGTCTGCAAAAAACGAAGTTTTCCACATTAACGGCAGTTTATTAACAACCATGACAAAATAAAATCTTTATGTTTCGTTTATTTTTTATATTTTTGTTTTATACAAGGACTAAAATTCCAAATTTGAGACAAGTTTCAATCATATTAATTTTATTGTTTTTTGGAGTATCTAGCTATGCTCAAAATGACAGCCCTCTAGTGTCGCTTATAGGTGATGATGAAAAAGGCTATGAACAAACCATAGCTGAATGTCCGTCTCTATTGTTAGAAGTTGCTGGGAATAGCATGGACATAGCATACAAACTGTGGACTGACATGTTGGCTGATATCGAATCCAGTGCGGATGAAGCTAACATAGATCTAAAAGGGACGAAAATATGGATCAATCTTTTTTGGAATGCTGACGGTACTATCAAGAATGTAGTTTATTACCCAAAGCCAAATTCTAAAAACATGGATTTTGCTTTGGTCACAAATGTTTTGGAAGATTTTGCTGCAAAATACACCATGCCGATAAGTCACGCTGAATGTTTTTCTCACTACGGAAGCGCATCATTTCCAGTACATTCAAAATTGGCCATAATCAATGAAAAGTAGTCCGCTACCTTCATTTTGTTTACTTTTTATTTCTTTCTTATTATTTTCTTGTGACAGAGGGTCAGAAGACTTCGTTGTTATCGAGACATCTTCGGATTTCGACTACTATGCCATCGAAAAACATAATGATCAACTATATATTGCTGGTGGAGAAGTATGGCAACAATCTGACCTCACTACCTCGAACGATGGACTTAATTGGCAAACCATATACTTTACTAACCGTGCTATTTTCGATTTGCATTCTGATCAGAATCTACTCTATGCTGTAGGCACGAGTGGATACATCTACACTGGTCAATCTGATTTAAATAGAAGAGAAGTTCCTACTAACAGTCTATTCCGAGCCGTCACGACTACTAGCACTGGCATCATAGCCATAGCTGGAAAAGACTTCAATAAAGGGTGGATCTACCCTATAGACAACGAATATCAAATACTGAACGAATACATTTATAATAATGAATTGTCAGATGTCAAATGTAATGACGAAAACTGTATCGCTGTAGGCTACGGAATAATACTCTATTCAGATGATGAAGGATTGACGTGGACACAGGCCAGTCAGACTGGAGACTTTTATAATGCTATAGCCTACAATAATGAAGGAACCGCTTATACTGTCGGATACAATGGATCTATAATGTACTCTAATAACGGGGGTGAATCATGGACCTCCTATAAAAATGCTCACTCGCCACTAGCCAACAATAAACCATTTAGAAAAATCAAATTTTTTGGCCAATCAGGATACATAGTAGGAGATAACGGAACTATATGGAAGTCTGATGATAGTGGATTATCATGGCGAGATATCTCTCTAAGTTCCGACCTTGATTTGTTCGACTTAGAGATTTTTAGAGGAAAACTATATCTTGCCTCTGAAGCTGGACGGATTATTTCTACTGACCTCTAATTTGCTGCCTCAGCCTTCATCTCTTTTGCCAGATCTGCGCCTAGATACTTATCGATTATAATGTGAGCCACATATATCAATGGTGTCAATACTATCGCAACTAGAAACTTATACAAGAGATTGATCGTACCAATAGCCAAAACCATAGACAATTCCCAGTCCGACCAAATATAAAAGGCAACTATTAAGACTACGTAACTATCTATAAATTGAGAAACCAGTGTACTGCCAGTAGCTCTCAGCCACACTTTCCCCTCCCCAGTGATTTTTTTGATCTTATGAAAGATAGCTACGTCCAATATCTGCCCTACCAAAAAGGCTACCATAGAACCTATAATTATTCCCAATCCCTGTCCCATAACCCCGTTGAATGCTAAGTCCATATCAACGATGTGATTACTGGGATCAGCTGATAACTTGCCACTCTCAAACTGCCACCAATCATTGGGAGAAAGATCCATAGCGAGATACACCATCACAAATGCATAAAAGACTAAACAAACCGCTAAGTAGGAAAGAATTCTAACGCTTTTCATTCCATAATATTCATTAATCACATCGGTCATGATGAATACTACAGGCCATAAAACAACCCCCGCGGTGAGGTTAAACCCAAGATTATCAACTCCGAAAATAGATATAGAAAAGGGATCAAACCCTAGTGTCTTTTCCGCCGAAAAAATCTTAACGCCCACAAATTCGGCAACTAATGTATTGGTAATAAAGAATCCCGCAAGTAGAAGAAATAGCTTAAATGACTTGTTATTATTGAGAGTTTGTAGGGTATTCATAATTAAAATTTATACTAATCAGGTACCATCCTAGATTAAACAGAGTACGTATTCCCTTCTTCCCCGATCAACAATCCCGAAAATAATGGAAGGCCCTCTTCTAAATACACACTTGTATCAGAATACCTCGACGAAAAATGACCAACTATCAACCGATCTATATTTGCCATTTTTGCTATATCAATAGCTTGACCAAGAGTAGCATGCATTCTTTCTCCAGCTATTGCTTCTAATCCACTCAAGTAAGTAGCCTCATGGTATAAAAGAGAACTATCTACGATATAAGGCACTAGTGCTTGATCATATACAGTATCACTGCAGTAACTGTAAGATCTTACTTTATTGGGTGTTTTTATAAGTGTAGAATTAAGAATAGTCTCAGTGCCTCTTAAGATATCATCACCAGATTTTACAGCTTTAATCTCTTCGATCGAGAGGCCGTACTTACTGATCATCTTTGGATTGATATTGTATTCCGTAATAGATTCTTGAAACCTAAACCCCATGGTCGGGACCCTATGCTTCATAGGAAATGTTACGACCTTTAGATTATGGTGTATGACTATTTCATTGATCCGCTCGGTATCATATTCTTGTATTACTAACTCATATGGCATATAAGCTCCAGAAACTTCTATGATTACATCGATGAATTTTTTAATACCAACAGGACCGTGAAGCATGAGCGGTTCGGTCCTCCCTCCTAAAGCGAAACTTGTCAATAACCCCGGCAGACCATAACAATGATCTCCATGCATGTGACTGATAAATATATGATCTAATTTATTTCGCTTTACTTTATACTTGGCAACTTGGATTTGGGAAGCTTCACCACAATCAATCATATACAATCTATCATCAAAATTGACGATTTGACAGGATGGATGCCTTCCATGAACAGGAAAAGCAGAATTGACACCTAAAATAGTAACTTCAAATTTTTTAGCCATTGAGGATAATTATTCCTCTTCTCCTTGTATTTGTCTCTCGAGTTCGCTCATCATTGCAAATTCAATAGATTCTTGTACAGTTGGAATTATAGAAAGGATTGATTCTAATCTAGAAATTTCAATTAATTTCTGAACCGGAGCATGTTTAGCTCCTGTTAAAATAAATGTCCCGTACCCTTTCCAAAGCCTATTAGCTGTAAGAATAGCACTAAGACCTGAAGAATCTACATATTTCACACCACTCAGATCGAAAATTAAATGTCTAACTCCCTCGTTTCTTAGAAATACAAATTCTGATTTTAAATTTGGAGCAAGGATACTATTTAAGTTTTCCTCTTCAAGACTGAACACTGAATAATTCTCTTTTTTATCTAGACTAAACTTCATATCGGATTTTTTATCTTGTACTAAACTACATAAAACTTCTTAAAATTGTTTCGTAGCGAACGCAAATTTATCATTTTTCACGATAAGAACACAATTAGAATAATCCAATCAAATTAATATCCCCTAAAATTAGCTGATTCACAACATAAACACTAGCTATAACCGACTTATCAAACAGAACTTACAACTCATTAATTATTAGTTAAAGCGCAACATAATGATATACTCAGGTGTCATATAAGGGTATCTATTATATGCCAAATAGACGTTAGAAGATAGAACTCACATGACAAATAAGCAGAAAACAACATTTGGCACTATATTGTCAGGGTATATATATAAGACAAAATTTCTGAGATTCATTTTCCTTTCACTTTACACAATAAACGCAAAATGATAAGAATTATGACAGAAATGCTTATTACGACAATGAGTCGGAATATAATTGAAAGATTATCATTATATTTATAATTGATTAATACATAATCTACATAGATGAATAGAAAATTTTCACCGAAAGTAAAGAAGATCATCCAACTATCGAGAGAAGAAGCAATAAGACTGCACCATGATTACATAGGTACAGAACATCTTCTGTTAGGAATGATTCAAGATAAAGATTCTTTGGCAATCAAAGTCTTAGAATCACTAGATATGGACATGCAGGAATTGAAATTTAAAGTAGAGGAATCTGCGACTAAAAAGAAATCTGATGAAACATCATACAATGTGGGCAACATCCCACTCAACAAGCAAGCTGAGAAGGTACTAAAAGTTACTTTTTTAGAAGCGAAGGTGTATAAAAATGAAGAGATCAAGCCAGAGCATCTCATGCTATCCATATTGAAGCACAAGGAAAATTTAGCATCGAAAATCATGAATGGGTTCGACATAGACTATGAAGCTTACAAGACTGAGCTAGAATATGTCAGACAAGAAATGGATCAAGGATTTGGTGATTTCTACGCAGGAGGATCTACCGAAGAACAAATTCCAATGGATAGTTCGGACCAAGAAACTGGAGGGCCTTCAGGAAGTGACTATGGCGCTCAAGGAGGACGAAAAGGGCAAAACAAATCAAGAACTCCAGTATTAGATAATTTTGGAAGAGATGTGACACGCTTAGCCGAAGAGGGCAAACTCGATCCTATCATCGGAAGAGAAAAAGAGATTGAAAGAGTATCCCAAATCTTAAGCAGAAGAAAAAAGAATAATCCAATCTTGATCGGTGAACCTGGCGTAGGTAAAACTGCCATCGTAGAAGGACTCGCATTAAGAATCCACCAGAAAAAAGTATCCCGTACATTGTTCGGAAAGAGAATAGTCATGTTGGATCTTGCCGCTCTTGTAGCTGGTACGAAGTACAGAGGACAATTCGAAGAGAGAATGAAAGCCATAATGAATGAGCTTGAAAAAACTACAGATGTCATCTTATTTATTGACGAGATACATACGATAGTTGGGGCAGGAGGAGCCACAGGATCATTAGATGCATCTAATATATTCAAACCAGCACTCGCAAGAGGAGAATTGCAGTGTATTGGAGCATCAACATTGGACGAATACAGACAACATATAGAGAAAGATGGTGCCCTGGATAGAAGATTTCAGAAAGTATTAGTAGAACCGCCTTCACCAGAAGAAGCGATACACATCCTTCACAATATTAAGAATAAATACGAGGACTTCCACAATGTAACCTATTCTGACGATGCGATAGAAGCTTGTGTAAAAATGAGTGACAGATACATATCTGATAGATTCTTACCAGATAAGGCCATCGATGTAATGGATGAAGTAGGCGCTAGGACTCACCTCAAGAATATACACGTACCAGAATACATCGAAAATCTTGAAGAAGAACTCGAAAAAGTAAAAGAAGACAAAAATAGTGCTGTGAAAAACCAGCAATACGAAGAGGCAGCTGATCTGAGAGATAATGAATCTAAATTACTCAGAAGGCTCGATCAAGCTAAAGAAGAATGGGAGGAAGAAAGTAAGTCAAAAAGGTACCCTGTAGGCGAAGTAGAAATCGCAGAAGTTGTATCCATGATGACTGGTATCCCAGTAAATAGAGTAGCAGAAAGCGAAAGTAATAAGCTAGTCAATATGGACAAAGACCTCCAAAAGATGGTTATTGGCCAAGATAGCGCAATCGTAAAGGTCAGTAAAGCTATCCAAAGAAATAGAGTGGGTCTAAAAGATCCAAGTAAACCTATAGGGTCGTTCATATTCTTAGGACCTACTGGTGTAGGTAAGACTGAACTAGCTAAAGCATTGGCTAGATATATGTTTGACTCCGAAGATTCTCTTATAAGAATCGATATGAGTGAGTATATGGAGAAATTCTCGATCAGTAGATTGATAGGAGCGCCTCCAGGCTATGTAGGCTACGAGGAAGGTGGTCAACTTACAGAAAAAGTAAGACGTAAGCCTTATAGCGTAATCCTACTCGATGAAATCGAAAAGGCTCACCCTGATGTATACAACATATTATTACAAGTCCTAGACGATGGACAGCTTACTGATGGACTTGGTCGTAAGATCGATTTCAAAAATACACTGATCATTATGACTTCCAATATTGGTGTGCGTCAGTTGAAAGATTTTGGACAAGGAGTAGGGTTCGCTACACAAGCAAGACAAGAGTCTTCTGAAGAAAATAGTAAAGCAGTAATTCAAGGAGCTCTTAAAAAAACATTCTCTCCAGAGTTTTTGAACAGAATCGATGATGTAATCATATTTAATAGTTTGAAGCAGGAAGATATTTCTCAGATTATAGATATATCTCTGACTCAACTTTATGCGAGAATCAAGGAGTTGGATTTCTCATTAGAACTAGATGTTGAAGCTAAGAAGTTTGTAGCGGAAAAAGGATTTGACCCACAATTTGGAGCGAGACCTTTACATAGAGCAATACAGAAATACATAGAAGATCCACTAGCTGAATACATCCTAAATAATAATCCAAAAGACGGAACGAAACTCATAGCAACGATGAATGAGGAAAAGGATGGATTAGTGATCACGGGAACAACTGCAATAAATAAAGCGGAAGAGGAGAAAACAGAAAAAGATGACTAATTATGCTATTTTGCGCTTTCTCAAAAGTCAATAACTTGATAAAGAATGTTCCAAAATGCAAAATTCATTAATAATATATTGAACTTCAAGTCAAAAAAGTACATTTGTTGTGATAGCAAGTGTACTTTTTTGTACATTCGACAAATAATTCGAGAAAAATTTCTTTATAAAGAGATTTAGTTACAACTTTAAAAAACAAAACATTTAAGCATTTGGCTAGACAGAGAAAAAAATTTGTTAAAAAAGAAGAGAAATTTTCTTTTAAAATCAATAGAGACATTAGAGTTTCTAGAATAAGGTTGGTTGGCGATAACCTAGAAGCAATAGGCGAAATAGTAGGTCAAACTATAACACCTGATATTTACCAAACAAGCAAGGTATTGAAGTGGGCACAAGAAGTAGAACTTGATCTTGTGGAAATAAGTCCAAAAGCCGATCCTCCCGTTTGTAGAATCATAGATGTAAAAAAATTCATCTACGACAGAAAGAAAAAGGAAAAAGAACTCAAAGCTAAAACTGCAAAGACGGTAATCAAAGAAATAAGGTTTGGTCCTAATACCGATGACCATGATTTCGAATTCAAACTTAGACACGCCAAGAAGTTCTTAGATGAAGGTGCAAAAGTAAAAGCTTATGTACACTTTAGAGGACGTACGATCGTGTTCAAAGATAGAGGTGAATTGCTGTTATTAAAATTTCTAAAAGAACTAGAAGAACATGGTGCTGCCGAAGCACTTCCAAAGATGGAAGGAAGAAGGATGATCGTTATGATTTCACCTAAATTAAAAAAGAAGAAATAATTTATTTAATTATAAATATAAACTGAAAAGCCTTAAGATTCATTCTTGAGGCTTTTTATTTAGGACGAGAAACGATACGGGATATATTCCAAAAACACAGAATATCTAAATACCTAAGCCAGCTAAGTCCATTAGTGACTATCGACTTAAAAAACCATATCACCACACAATTATATAGCTCTTCTTTACTTCTGAACTAATAAGTGAGGATAAACAACTGACCTCTTAATCGAATTCTCCAATCTCGGCTAGCGCTTTTTTGATGATATCGTATTCATATCCTTTTTGCTGGGCGTAGGATGTCAATTTCTTGATTCTATCCCATTTGTCTTTAGCTCTGAGCACTGAGTTTTTCTTCTCTAAGAGATTGATGAGCGTAATCAGATAGTCTTCTGGATCTATTTCTTTCATGCCCTTTTTGATAGAGTAATCAGAAATTTGTCGATATTTTAATCCTTGTCGAATTTTGATCTTACCCCATCTTTTGATTTTGAACTTACCACTTACATAAGCTTTAGCAAATCGTTCTTCATTGAGAAAATTGTCTACAATTAGATCCGCTATTACCTGTTCTAGTTCTTCGCCATATACACCGTGCTCTATCAATCGCGTCCGTATCTCTGAACTACACCTATCTTGGAGAGAACATATCTTCTGCATATGGTAGAGGGCATCTTCCTTTGAAAGTTGGGTTCGTTTTTTACGTTCGTACAATAGTGATCAATTTATTTATTTTAGATCGTAGGCATATCCCACAAATATCTCAAGTCCTGGACCAAATGAACTAAGGTTATCTGATATTCCAAAGTTCCCAAGTCCACCGATTCTTAGCGATCCATATCTATCGCCAAATCTAGGAACGACGATTCCACCTTGAAATGAGACCTCATTATTAGTTGCGTAGCCTAAACCTGCCCAAAATGCGTCTTCCATCTCATATCTCAACCCAGCTCTAATATCTACCATATCCGGATTTGTATAATTGACTGTAATACTCGGTTCTATAAATGAATGTGGTTGGTACACTCTTGTTCCAATATTAAAATGAATGTGTCTCTCCCTCAATTGATTATTATCATTGATCAATACATCTGTAGCGAAGGCATTTCTAAATGCAAATCCTACAAATAAGATATTCTCATCATATTCTCTTGTGCTAGAAAGATAATATATACCAGCTCCTATGGCAGGGTACAGAGCGGTAGAATTACTCCCTTGAAGTAACTTATCGTTTACATCATTGAATACCTGAGCACTAGGACTGAAGACATATTGCTGAAAACCTGCATTGATTCCCAATGACAATTGACTTTCATCACCCAGCGCACCTTTCAACTTGTATGCATAAGTAAGCTGAAGTCCTTTTTTACTAACTGGACCAGTCTGATCAAAATTAATAATCGCACCCGCAGACATATTCATATCTATAAATGGATACTGAATGCTCATAAATCCTGTCCGAGGTGCCGAAGAGCCAAATCCCAACCATTGTTGTCGAAAGAAAAGGCTGGTACGCATGTCTTCATCTACACCCGTCGCAGCGGGATTCCAATAATGTTTTGCCTCCTCCACGAAAGTACTTTGTGCTAATTGCTGAGCCGACAACTTTGCTACTCCCGCAAATATCATTATTGAATATATAAATAGTAATTTTTTCATTTTCGAATCTTTAATGTTCGGTATTGTTATGCGATAGACAAGCACCAAAATTGATTTATCTAAGAATTGTAATATCACTTTTATAGGTTTTACCATCTAGTTGCAGAATGTAATAGTACGTATCCGCAGGAAGGATATCCCCTCCATTCTCTCCATTCCATAGTTCTCCATTTCCAGATTGATATCCCTTTTGCTCAAAGACAGGGTATCCCCATCTATTATAGATAGTGATCGTATTATCTGGAAATTCTTCTAATCCAGAAAATATTAATTCATCGTTTTCACCATCACCATTTGGCGTGATAATACTGATCAACTCGAAGAACTCTAATGGATCTTCTGAAATACAAATAGTGACAAAATCTCTAAATACACAGCCATTTTCATCTGTGATATCTACAAAATATACCGTCTCTTCAGTTGGACTTACCGTCGGAGTGGCAGTCTCACCTCCACTTACTATAGTCGGGTCATCTAACCATCGATACGAGACACCTCCAGAAGCATTCAGATCTAGTGTCTTTCCGTTTACGGTGCATTCATCTTCTCCTGCGTCAATATCCTCTCCCGCTTCAAATATTTCAATAACTACTATCTCTATATCTTCATTGCCAGGGCAATCATCACTTATTAGTACTTGGTAGGTTGTAGTCTCAGTCGGAAAAGCGGTAGCATTCGGCCCATCAATATTTATCAATGTCCCAGAATCATCTATCCATGTATAGTTGCTACCTCCTGTGGCGAGTAGATCTACTGGCTGACCATTACAGACTCCAGCGGCTGATAGTTCTACATCTCCATCGATGAATGGAAAGAAGGTCACCTGAACAGAATCTTCACTTGAGCAGCCGTCACTAGATGTTACAGTCACAGAAAAAGTAGTGGTAGTCATCTCTGTGACATCGCTGAAAACATCCACTGTAGACGCCGTCGACCCGTCTGACCATAGGTACATATCATGCGTGCCTGCATCTAATATCACACTATCATCAGGGCAGAGAGATATATCATCTCCGATATCTACCGATGGTGATGCAGCTGTAGTCACTGTAGTCACCGCTGTGGAAGTACAACCATCTGCACTTATCGCGACCACCTCTACTGACGATTCTGTACTTAGTGTAATGGTATTAGACGTTACTCCCATAAGCTCTACACCGTCTACAAACCACTGAAATGTAGAAGCGTCACTCATCACTTCTATTATGGCATCTATGCCTTCACATATGACGAAACTGGAAGGTAAGTCTATAGTAGGTGAATCATTTTTAATCACTTCTAAGACATCTGAATCACTACAGCCAAATTCATTTGTAATTTCTAAGATGTACTGACCCTCCTGCAATACAGATACAGAGGATTGGTCAGAAATAACCTCTCCTTCAAAAGTCCATTGATAAGTTTCTACATCTTCTGGACCAAACAAGAATGCCGTCTCGCCATCACAGATGGTTACATCAGCCGTAAAATCTAAGTCGGGCACAGGATTCATGGTTATCAAGACTTCATCCTCTACCGTACATCCACTATCTCCAGCTACAACTGCACTATAGATCCCTGTAGAGTTGACTGCAAGCGTAAAATCCGTAGCCCCTATAATTTCTTCTCCATCTCTAAACCATGTGATATTATCTCCATTGGTCATCGCGGTCAATGTGAAGTTCTCTCCTGCACAAAATGAATCATCGTCGCCTAGATTAAGTGAAGGCCCTTCTTCGAATATGATGTTAATCTCATCAAATCCGTTGCAGTCATTGGCCGCTAGTATACTCACTGCATATAAGCCTTCTTCTGTTACCAGAATCGTGTCCTCCATCGAGAATGGATTTCCATTTAATGACCAAAATACATTCCCTATCGCCTCTACGCCTAACTCCACTTCACTTCCGATACATGCGATCCTGTCTTCACCCAAATCTGGCATCGGTGGCATGATTTCATTGACCAATACTGTATCACTGATCGTACATCCGATTTCGTTGATTCCTACCAGTACATATTCTCCGCCTTGACTGACTTCTGGCATTTCAGATTGATCACTATATAGGTCACCATTAAAGTACCATTCATATGATAGTGCATCGATAAATGGATTGAGCTGGGTTGTATTGCCAATGCATATATTAATATCTTGACCAGCAAATACTTCCTCTAATTCAAAAAATGAGATATTGACCGTGTCCATGGCATCACACCCTCCACCTTTATCCACTGTCACTACGTATTGTCCTGATTCTGATACAGATAGTTGATCAGTTGTTTCTCCAGAGATTAGCACACTATTTCTAGTCCAAGCATACTCGGTTCCGTCTTGACCTGCATCTAATACTACAGCAGGATCACCTTCGCACAGCTCTTGATCTGCACCTAAATCTACTACTGGTCGTGTTACGAAATCTATATTGATGGTATCGCTATCACTACATTCCAACACTTCACCCCCTTGTATCGGGTAAGTATTGGTACCTATCACGTGATATTGGCCTGGAGCAGTAATTAATAGTGTACCATCTGTCTCTCCATTCAGTTCTGCATTATCTTTGAACCATTGCAGATCTATAGCTGAGGTAGTCACAGGCAAATTAAATATCTCCCCTTCGCATGCTGATAAATCTTCTTCTAGCATGACCGCCGGCGAATCGAAAATGGAAATATTTACAACTTCGAACTGCGAACATCCTACATCGTTGAATACTTCTACTAGATAGTTGCCAGATTCCTCGACCTCATATGTAGATAGTGTATCGTCTTCCAAAAGGAGTCCATCTCTAAACCACTGATACTTTACTCCATCATCTCCAGCATCTAGTACGACTACTTCTTCGCTGCAAACAGATCTATCTCCCCCTAGGTCAAAATCAATACCACAACAATTCTCTGGAGCCATTATGAGATTTGGTGAGAACAGGGCGCAACTCTGTAATGCGCTAAATGATGCATTCACTCCCAACGACTGTCCGTCGGAAATAAGTCCTGTCAAGGTAATCGTCTGCGGACTTCCTGTGATCGGTTCTGAAACCCCATTGACGATCAGATTACCTACGATTGGTGGCGATTCATAGGTAACTATTACTTCTTGAGCGTATGTATTTGACACCTCATCACAAACCGTCTGTACTCCTAGCGCTATATCATTGATCCTACAGGTAAATTCTACTAGAATCTGTTTCTTATTGCTACTATTGAGTAGGCAACCTTCTGACTGTACAGTAGTAAATAGTACTCCTACCCAAGAAGAAGGATCGACATTTTCGGGTGGTGCAGTACCTCCAGATTTATAACTTACGGAATATATGTCATACAATCCGCCAGACAACGCTCTAAAATCTGAGGAAGGACTTACTACTTCTATAATCCCGTCTTCATTTACGGCTATGAAAGTGGAAGAGAAATTAGGATCTGGATCTGTATTTATTTCTACAACGTTTCCAGGTCCTAGGATCGTGGGCATCGAAAACAGCTGAGGTAGACTCGATGCATTGATATAATAGGTAATAACATATTCCTTACATGCTTCCAGTTCTGCAGTGAGTATAGATGACCCAAACCATCCTATCTGAGAATCATCAGCTGATACCGCACTAGAACTGATAAAGGATGGACAAAGATTATTGATATCAAAATTATCAGCTGTATGAATATTAAAAATCTCATTTCCTGTACTGGCATCTGTGTCTATCGAAAAACTATAAGTACCTGACTTATCGACCGTAATCCTCTTTGTTGCACCTCTATTAGTAATGACCGTCCCTAGACACCCTGTCTGAGCTTGATTCCAATAAGAAAGATTGAAAATATCTGATTCGGAGGTAATAGCTCCAGATAAACTCGAAACCACCTTACCATCAAAGTGATTCAAATCCAAATCTAGCGCCGGTTCTCCCTGATCAAATACTTCATAATCTACATCACAGATAATACTCTGCGGTGAAAGACAATCCGACGTAATATTAATATTACTGTCCGTAATATCAAAGAAGGAAAAACACTCACTATCATCACAAGCAATCATCAATCTTCCCTCTGTCGTGTTGGTAAATGAAGTGGGCAACAGTAACTCTACATTCCCTATGCTATAATCAAAATCTTCGGCCACAGTGAATGGATATGTCTGACCTCCGTCGATGGATAGAAGGAGTTTGGCTTTACTACAAAGTGCATCTGTATTATTGGTATTCCAAGTAATATTAAGGGGCTCTCCTGCTGTTATCGAAGATATATTTTGGATCACTAGAGGACCTGTTGTTTGCACCTCAACTTGTAGCTCTTGAGTAGCCACCCCTCCACCTTCGCTATTTTGATCTCTTACGGTGAATTGGAATAATAAATCTCTGTCGCGATCGGGCAATACCTGAAATGGATCAGAATTCGCACCTATTGCCAGTGTACGCAAATCAGGAAAATAACGAATCGGTTCTGTAGTCGGCGGAAAACTTCTAAAAAGTGGAGCTATGGCAGAATTTGCAGCTAGATTTCCAATTTGACCCAATGTAGGTGTTCCTGCCCCGTCCTCGTCATATTGTTCCCAACAATACGTTAGAGCGTCATTCTCGAGATCTTCAGCACTTCCCCTAAGAAAAAATGGTGTGTTTCTAGGTATCGATATATCGCCACCGCACTCATTAGCATTTACGGTAGGTGGAGTATTAATAAGAGGAATAGAAGTGGCACATTGTATCGCTTGGTCATTTATGAAATTAATCATTTGAAACAAACTATGTATATGAAAATAGTTATCCGCTACCCCACTAGATGCTATATTTTGATCCTCGTCACAGAGCCCTTGGTAGGACATTATCGTGGTGCCACTCCCTATCTCATATGCCGAAGTAGGGCTAGCTGCGTCTGTGCAAGTAGAGCTGCCTCCAAATCCTCCGTCTCCATTGAATGTATGCGTAGCGCCAAACATATGAGCAAACTCATGAGATGCCAATGATATGAATCCATTTCCATCTGTATCAAAACTTCCGCTCCATCCCTTTGCTTTCACAGGTCCTCCATTAGATGTACTGCCATCACAGACAGCAGCTAACCGAGCAATCCCTCCTGATCCCCATCCATCATTTTCGACTGATTTATGAAAAACATGACCTATATCATAATCCCCAGATGGGAAGGCAACTGCAACACCCTGTGACGCCTCATCAGGCCTATTCTCCATCGCCGAAGGGTCAAATGGATCTGTATTTTGATCTCTAAATACATCTATATCTATTGGAAAAAACCGCACCGATATTTCTTTTTCATAAATGGTATTAATCCCAAGCATGGTCGCTGCCATCTTATCTAGCACTTCATTGTCATTATTACCATTGAGCTCATAATATTCTCCTGTACAGACTAGAGCCAATCTAAATTCATTTCTTTGGGTGCCATTACTAAAGTCATCTATTCTGGAATCAGTAATTCCATTTTGCTTTATGTAATCTTCAAGTTCGGCATCCAAAGTGTTATGGGTACATTGATTTTTAGAATGATTGTGATTATGCAATCCATTTTCGATAACAAGTCTATGATTATCTGTTGGGTATATAGTCACCAGCCCTTGATTTGTATGAATACTAGACCAAAGTCCGTTTTCTGTTATCATCAAGCTACCAAATAAGGTTTCATCTTCTTCAGATGAGATCTTATACGTCTTTACGTCTGGTCTTATACTCAGATAGTCATCCGAAAACATCTTACGTCTTTCGACCTTCCACGTAGAGATACCATTTATAAGAAAGCCAAGATCCACGGCCTCATTTTCTGCCCTTAGTATTTTGTATATTATTTGAGATTGATCTATATGCAAATATTGCTGTGATTCTGATTCTATTGTTTCATTCTCCACAAACTGAGCATGTGCGCTAAGTGAAAGCACAAAACATAGAAAAAAGATAAAATTTCTCAAAATCATAGAGTTGTAATTCTTGTATATCATCAAGGTATATTTACAATATTAAGTAATTGGTTCAAGATTGATGTCAAATCGAGCAGATAAAGTTAAAAGCTCTAGAGCTCTACTTGACAATGGTCAATTAGATGTAGTAATTTAGTAAAAAAGGAGATTAGCGACTTTATCTTGACGCTCATGATAATTGCAATGCAATATAATGGAAATTGGATCAAAACTCAAATGATTTTGCTTAAAGTAATGGCGTGTTTTTTAATCCTTTGAGACAAAAGAAGCTTGTATAGTTCTTTAGTTTTGCAAAAACGGTCAAAAGGATATTATTAAAATTATAGAAGTATGTTTACATTCAATGGGAAAGAATACCCGTGTTGTGCTAGCCTTACAATGGGAGTCATAGGCGGCAAATGGAAGACAGTAATATAGTATCACTTGATACCTATAGTCCGGCGAAATGCAGGTTAGATTAAACTTTTAAAAAAACAAGTCGTCTAATCCAATTCTAAAAGGTAGCAATTTTTAAAGCGTTGTTGCAATAAAGGGATAAACTCTTGGAAAAATTCTCCCAATATAATAGTCAAAAGAACAAACAAATGAAATATTTACTGTTAATAGCCCTCATCTTCACACTAAGTAGTTGTGATAAGGAAATCGAAACTTCTGAAGATTCGACCCCTTCAGACACCAATCCTAATATACTTTTAATCATTGCAGACGACATCGGCAAGGATGCGATCAATGGATTCACTGAAGGAACTATAAAACCTAATACTCCCAATATTGATGCCATTAGAAACAACGGCTTGTCATTTTCTAATTTTTGGTCCTATCCGACTTGTTCACCGACTAGAGCATCCATCATAACAGGCAAATATGGATATAGAACTGGCGTAAAATGGGCAGGCGACATACTCGACCAATCAGAAACTGTATTACAAAAATATATCAACGATCAAACCAACAATAGCTATGCAACAGCGGTAGTTGGAAAATGGCATTTGGCTGGAAGCGATGCGTCATTCAATCCAGAAACATTGGGAATTAATTACTATGCTGGGCTTATTAGGGGTTCAGCACAAAATTATAATAATTGGGTACTGACTGAAAATGGAACCGGTAGTTTTGTTCAAGATTATACCACTGAAAAATTTACTGATTTAGCTATTGACTGGATAGGTCAACAGGAGAAGCCTTGGTTTATGTGGTTGGCTCATAATGCACCGCATACGCCATTTCATTTGCCACCTCAGGGGATGCATAGTCAGGGAAATTTACCCGAATACGTCGAGGGTATGGACGAGATACCATATTACATGGCAGCAATAGAAGCGATGGATTTTCAAATCGGTAGGCTACTAGATAGCTTGCCCAATGAAAAACGAGAAAATACAATAATTATCTTTATTGGAGACAATGGCACACCCAATCAAGTAGCCCAAGCGCCTTATAAATTTTCGAGTGCCAAAGGATCCTTGAATCAGGGAGGAATAAATGTACCTATGTTTGTTTCTGGGAAGGGAGTAACAAGAAGTGGCATCGATGACAACCTTACTTCAAGTACTGACTTATTCTCTACCATTGCAGAGTTGGCAGGTGTAGATAGTAAAGGAATTCATGATAGCAAGAGCTTCAAGTCTTTATTCACACAAAGTGCTCCAATAAGAGAATTTCAATACTCTGAAAAAAAAGACGGCAATAAAGATCTGTGGACAATAAGTAATGGTACGCTTAAGCTTATCGAAAATGCAAATGGTAATAAAGAACTCTACAATTTACAGAGTGATCCTTATGAGAGTAATAACCTATTGGACGGTACATTGACAAGCAGTGATATGAATGCAAAGTCGAAATTAGAAGAGGAGCTATTGAATATAAGACAATAATCAAACGATAATCACAATAACAACCAAAGAAACTCTAATAACGTAAAAAGCCCGTAAACATAAAGTCTACGGGCTTTTCTAAGAGGTCGCGGACGGACTCGAACCGCCGTACGAGGTTTTGCAGACCTCTGCCTAGCCACTCGGCCACGCGACCATTTATTAAAATATCCAATCGTGAATTGTATGATCGTATATTTTTAAATGCGAGTGCAAATATAGAATATTTTTTAATACAGTATCAAAAAAACATGAATTCTTATAAGCTAACATGAAACTAATGAAGGCGAATATTGTTCTTAAATAAGGACGAAAACACATAAATAAGCAAATAATCTAAGGTAAATCATTGAATCTCTAGTACTTAATAGGAAACAATGTATTATCTTTGCACCTAAATTTAAAAAATAAATAATTATGGATACACAGATAGCAGCTAATTATAAGGTAAAAGATATCAGCCTTGCGGCTTGGGGAAGAAAAGAAATAGAACTGGCAGAAGCAGAAATGCCTGGACTTATGGCTCTCAGAGAAGAGTTTGGAGATTCGCAACCACTGAAAGGTGCTAGAATAGCTGGATGTCTACACATGACTATACAGACCGCTGTATTGATCGAGACATTGACTGCGCTAGGAGCTGAGGTAACTTGGTCTTCTTGTAATATATTCTCTACTCAAGATCAAGCCGCTGCAGCTATCGCTGAGACTGGTGTACCAGTATATGCTTGGAAAGGTATGAATGAGGAAGAATTTGATTGGTGTATTGAGCAGACGCTTCACGCATTCGAAGGAGGAAAACCGCTAAACATGATCTTAGATGATGGAGGTGACTTGACGAATATGGTACTAGACAGATATCCTCAACTGGTAGATGATATCAGAGGAATATCTGAAGAAACAACTACAGGAGTACATAGACTGTACGAAAGGGTAAAAAATGGTACGCTTCCAATTCCGGCTATCAATATCAATGACTCAGTAACGAAGTCAAAATTTGATAATAAATACGGATGTAAAGAATCGCTAGTAGATGCCATAAGAAGAGCTACAGATATCATGATCGCTGGAAAAGTAGCCGTAGTAGCTGGTTACGGAGATGTAGGTAAAGGTAGTGCAGCATCTCTAAGAGGAGCAGGTGCTAGAGTAATCGTAACTGAAATCGATCCTATCTGTGCGCTCCAAGCGGCTATGGACGGATTCGCTGTCAAGAAAATGTCGACAGCTCTCAAAGAAGCTAATATCGTAGTAACAGCAACTGGTAATAAGGACATCATTACTCCTGATTACTTCCAACAGATGAATGACAAAACCATCGTATGTAACATCGGTCACTTCGACAATGAGATAGATATGGCGTGGTTGAATGATACGCACGGTGACTCTAAAGTAGAAATCAAGCCTCAAGTAGATAAGTATACAGTAGGTGATAAAGACATCATCGTATTGGCAGAAGGAAGACTTGTAAATCTTGGTTGTGCAACTGGTCACCCATCATTCGTAATGTCAAATAGTTTCACAAATCAAACGCTTGCTCAATTGGAGCTATGGGAAAAAAGTGACAAATACGAAAATGACGTATATATGCTGCCAAAGCACCTAGATGAGAAAGTAGCTAAACTGCACCTCGCAAAGATTGGAGTAGAGCTAGAAGAGCTGTCTAAGGACCAAGCGGACTATATCGGTGTGACTCCAGAAGGACCATACAAACCGGAATATTATAGATATTAAAAAAATGATTGCGAAATTGCTCATTATGCGAAATCGCAGCATCCGCTATATGGTGTCAAACTCATAAGGCAATAATATAAAAAGCTAGATAAGCAAAATGGAGGGCGAGGAACTATTTCTCGCTCTTCTTTTTTGTTCTTTATTGTATACAGCAAAGACTTAATATGAAGAAAGTAGAATCGTACATCGTCCTAGAACAAGAACTAGATACCTACAGAAAGCTAATGACGCAGGCAGCCAACGTCATCTTAGATCAAGATGTATCAAAATATCCAATCCTCGTAGCGCATCAGCAAGAACTAGAGCTAGGCGTGCCTATATTCAAAAGAGAAGAAAACAAAGGATCTAAATGGTCGATCCATGCGTCTTCGTTAGAAGAGTTTGTTTCAAAGCAGATCGTATATCCTGACAAGATTGAAGAATTTAAGGCTAATTATAAGTCTATTGACACTAGCGTTTGTGTATTTGTATTGAGCGAATTAGGAGCGGAGTTTATTTTTTTACCTGTGAAAGGTTAGATAGCTCAATATTTAGGGATATCCGTAAATAACGAATAATCTCATTCCATAACAGTTTTTCTAACTAGGGATATTCACTAGATCTGAATATCCTTATTTATATAACCCTTCATTCCGCTTACTGCTGAATGAATACCCCGTTTACGCTTGATTTTACGTAAATAAGAGGTAATAAATTTCAACCTAAACTTCCACTCGCCGTTCGGGCTTTCATTTTTGGCTTGACCCAAAAACGAAACAAAAAACGAGTGTTTGC
>CALLMH010000036.1 GCA_938007965.1 uncultured Saprospiraceae bacterium
TATGCCAATCGCCACTAAAATTGGAGCTTTGTAACCCGATAGAAACAAACGATCAACAAAAACGCATAGTACATAAGCCTATCAATCAATCATTTACAATATTAGCCGTAACGTATCCGATGTTATCGGATAATATCGGATACGTTACGGATAAGAACGGTTATTATCGGCTAATTGCTAGTGTATGATTTTCTTGGATCTACGTACCACATTCTGAGCAGTCTAGTCACGGGATGGCTCTTGATTAAAGGATTCAGTCATCTTTTCAGAAGTAGAGCAGTCATCGTCTAGTGAATAAAAGGATAATCTGTATTTCGGAATATCCCATTTCAGTTGACTTTTGGTCAAAAAAAAGCCACCTGTGATTGATGCAGGCGGCCCGAGTTTTGGTTATTCGTCAAAGTTTCCTTCGACAACAACACTTTTAAAAGGGTGTTTTAAAAAGGGTGTTTTACAAAAAGGGTGTTTTAC
The DNA here is from genome assembly GCA_938007965.1 of uncultured Saprospiraceae bacterium. GTDB lineage: Bacteria > Bacteroidota > Bacteroidia > Chitinophagales > Saprospiraceae > CAJXUU01. The sequence continues at coordinate 472 of CALLMH010000036.1, forward strand.
GTTTCACCAGCATAATATAAAATCATGCTGCGTATTTCTTTATCTACTTCTAATTCTGGAGCTAAGACATAGATTATAGTATGCAATGAATAATCTTCAAGAAGTGCCTCTTTTAGATACTCTAGTCCTTGTTCTTTATTATTTAAGAAGAAATTGGCCATAGCTCTACAATACAATAAATCCGCGCCAAATGTATATTCTTCTGCCTCGTCTAATATTTGTAGAGACTCTTCGTGTAAACCCAGCTTCATCAAAAATGAAGCGAACTCCATCCAAAAATGAGTCTGCTCTGGACCATCACTTACCGCTAGATGAAAGTTGACTGTAGCCTTATTATAATCTTCTACAGCTACATATGACCTAGCAACTCCAAGATAATACTCTCCTACTCCGTCTTCTATCTCTATAGCTTTATGATATGCATTGATCGCACTGTACCACTTCTCTTCCTTGCTGAAGCACTCTCCCAAAAAGAAGTATACTTCATCATTATATGGATCTTGCTTGATTGCCTTGTACAGATTACTTTTACAGGCTTTTATCTTGTTTAAGTACATCTGACATTCGGCGATATTTATCAGTAGTTCGTTATCCTCACCGAATATAGATATGGCTTCCTCGTATATGCCCAATGCTCTGTCAAAATCTTTGATCTGACAACAAAGATCAGCACAATCAATATAGCCATCTTCGAAGTCAGGATTTATAATGTAAGAATACTCTATAGCATCGATCGCCTTTACGTATTCTCCTGAAAAAGATAGAGACTGCCCTAAATTATACCACGCTAGACTGTTGTACGGGTTTTTGTCTATTATTTTAGACATGAAATCAGCACATTCTATATACTTTTTACTCAATTCAGTCGCCGTCCAAAATTTCTCCAATGCGTCTTTATTTACATTATCGATCAGGATTGCTTTCTTGAGTGATCTGAAACTTTCGTCATGATTGCTCATTTCGGTATTAATCTCAGCTTCACAGAGATAAATTTCTACTAAGTCCCCTTCTAATGCAGAATCTTTTAATGATTCTAAATGATGAAATGCAGCATCATACTCACCACTAGAAGCTAATGCTTTTACTTTCAATATTACGATCTCATTCTCATAAGGTGCAATCGTTTGAGCTTTTTCCAAATGCTCAAGACACTCGTCTATGGCACTCATTTTGAGCAATACTCTTGCCTTAATGATATAAAAATCAGATCTAAATTCAAATTGTTCTAGTGCAAGCGTTGCAACATCAAGGGCTTTATCAAACTCTCTTTCTCCTTCGTAGTAACCAATTAGCTTAAAGAAAACTTTATCACTGAGGTACTCAATGTTACCGTTCTCATAGTTGGCCTCGAATTCAGAAACAAGACTTATCAACGCCGAATCTCGTCGTATCCTTTGTTCCATATATTGTACTTGTGTACGGGATTATAAATTCGTTGGATCAAATATAGATAAATAATTACCACTCAGATCACTTTGAAAACACTTTTTTTCCACACGAATTTGTGTATGTTAATAAGTCATAATTTGATTATAAATCGTTCATTTTCAATTATTTACAATTATTCAGTGTTATTTTTACTATTTTTAAATATCTATATAACACTCCTATACACATGAGTACATTTCATCATGTACAAGCAAAAAATTTATAAAAAAAAATGAAGACTGTGACAAACTTTATGTTTTTGGACACAAAAATCTACGTTTTAGTCGGCTTATTCACAAAATAAACTCCCGAAAATAAGAAAATAGCCGCACTAACTTTGAATACATCCAATGTGTCTTCTCCGATAATAATCGCAGCTGCGGCTGCAATCAATGGCTGAAAATAAACATAAAAGCCTACTGTAGAGGGAGTAACTTTAGATAGTGCATACGCATTTAGTAGATACGCTCCTGTGGTAGCTAATACCAATACATACATGATAGATGCCCAAATATCAACTGGAAATGATCCATAATCAGCGTGCATAGCGTCCCTCCCGCCAAATGGAAGTACCATAAATATAGCAAAAAAGAATATCCACTTGAGGACTGTAATCGGATTGTATTTCTTATAAAGTCTCTGAACTAGAACCAAGTAAAGACCATACGATATCGCATTGACCATAATCAGTAGATCTCCGTACACAGAAGCTACTTTGTCTGATTCGCTGCCACCATTCGACACCAATAGTCCCGCCCCGATGAGACCAAGGGTCAGCCCTAGCAGTTTGCCTTTCGTTACTTTTTCTTTTATCACGATAGCACTGATCAGCAATACTATACAGGGAGTCAGTACCATGATCAATGAGGCATGTATGGGAGACGTATTTTTCAATCCTTCGAAAAACGCGAGCATATTTATAGCTCCACCAAAGACAGCACACATCAAAGTATACAATAGATCTTTCCTCTCTAGTCTTTCTTTTATAAAAAAAGCGTGTACCACAGAAATTATGATAAATCCGACCAGCACACGAAGCATAATAAAACCAAAAGAAGTTAGATATTCTTTGACCATTACATCTTTCGCCACTATATAGTTGAGCCCGTAGATAAATGCAACGGAGGTAAGCGCAAGATGTACTTTAAGTTTTTCGAACATTTCAACTTTCATGGCGCGAAAGTAATGCTTTCATTCTTATAAAATGATACTATACAGATTCAGCTACATTTTGTCATAAACACGCTGAAACTCCTAAGCTATAGGGTTTGGTATGGTTATAATCGACTTATCATATATGTCTCCATTCTCTGAGACCCAACCGGAAATCATCTTCTAATATGTATTACCGGTCTCCTCTGCCTTTCATTTTTCTCTTTATAGATCTATAGACTTTATCTCTAAACTTATTTTCTATGATATAGAGCTTGGCTAATTTCGCTTTTGTGATAGCACCTTCCATTTTCTTATAGTACTCTCTTTTGAGATCTAGATGATTTTGTTCTTTGTCGAATATCGTATTGAGAAAAACCTCCGCCTCAGCATCTGTAAAGGTTTTGTCAGCTCTCCCCTTTTGACGTGTTTCTTCTCTTTGACTTTTTATTTTTTTTTGGAATTCATTGTAGATTGGCCAGAATCTCTGAGCCTCTTCAGTAGTCAGATCTAGTTCTTCAGTAATGAAACCTATCTTTTTGGCTTCGATACGGCTTTCCATTCGTTCATTCTTTTCCTTTCTTATTCGATCGCCTCTTTCTCTTTTTTCGTCTTGGGCCTGTATACTTATAGTTATAACTGCCAAGATTAAAATCATTATATATTTTTTCATTTCGTTATTTTCAAGTTATTAAAATTATATCTGTGCTAGTATAATAAATCGTCGAGTTCATCTAGGGTCGCATCGTCCAATAGTGTCTCAAGGTCTCGATCTTCTTCTAGCATCACTTCAGTATCTTCCCATAATTCTATATCACCCAATTCATATACGTCATACATATATAGATCATCCCCTATTGTGAGATATTCGAAAGCCTCGTCTAATTCCACATCTAAGACAAATAGTTCATTTTCACTAGGCTGAGTCGAAGTCATGGTGTAAAAACTTACAGTACATAGCAGTAATATAGAAGCCGCAGCAGCCCATATTCTCCGATTGATAGTAAATACTTTAGTTTCTTTTTCAGCGCTGACTTCACTCAATACCTGATCCGATAGATGGGTAAAATAATCTTCTGGCACATTCTGAGTAGTATCCAAATCAATAGCTAGTTCATCAAAGTAAGATACAGGTACTCTATACGGATTCCTATTTCCTATTTCGGATAGCTTAGGCGCTATATCTGTTATTTCGTCTTTTATCTCTTTCTTCATTAGTACCTATTTATATAGTCTTCTATTTTCTTTACCGCATGATGGTATGATGCCTTTAGTGCGCCGACGGAAGTGCCTAGCGATGCTGACATATCTTTATAGCTCATCTCATCGAAGTACCTTAGATTGAATACCGCCTTTTGCTTGTCTGGTAGTAATAGAATCGCTTTCTGAAGCACTATTTCTGCTGCATTGCCATCAAAATAAGGGTCAGAGCTAAGTACATTTTCCAATGAATATTCCTCTCCATCTATGGCTTCTGTTCGCTTATTCTTCCTCTTCTTCAAGAAAGTAAGGCTCTCGTTTGTGGCTATTCTATATATCCAAGTGTATAACTTCGAGTCTTTTTTGAATTTTTCTATGTTTTTATACACTTTGATGAATGTATTCTGAACCACATCATTTGCATCTTCATGACTGGTCACCATCCTCCTAATATGCCAATATATCGGCTCTTGAAACTGATACATCAATGATCGAAACCCTCCATCCTTATTCAGCTGGATCAATTCTAATATTTGTTCGTCTGTAAGTTGTGCTTCCAAATTCTATATTAGGTTTGACAATAAGACTCCTCGTATCGTCATTGGTTTAATCATTAGTCTCCACGAGACTAAAAAGAATACGCTTCATAATCATTGAGCATTGACAACTCGAGGATCGTGGTCGATTCTGCATTCTTATACATAGGTAAAAAACGAGCTCCATCGATCAAGTCTGTACAGCTGTAAGATCTCTTACTATGTATCGTCTGAGAATAGGTATCGTCGAATCCTTTGATCAGTATAAGCACTTCGAGCTTATTATCTATCAACTTCTGCAAAGATTTACCGTATAGTGGACTGTCTTCATTTATATTATGTACAATCGTCCAATTCAGTGGGAATAAGTGAATACTCTCAAATTCCAAATCCAATCTTTTGAATCTTCGCCTCATTCTCCCATTGCGGTCTTCTAGCCAGGTCAGAGTTACTCGCGCATTTAGATCTATGATCTGATTGCTCGTGGCATTCACTATCCGAAATTGTAGAGACCGAATGTTATTTTTATTAGCATTGGGAGCGATGAGCATATTGTCACTAAATAGGATGTGCGCTTTTGGTTTTGAAAACTTGGCAAAAGAAAGACCCGTCAATATCGCAAATGAAATCAACCCTAAAAATGCCACAATCGCAGACAATAGATTCGCCGCATGTCCTACCGGACTCATATGCCCATAACCCACAGTAGTGAATGTCTGAATACTAAAATATACCATCTGAGAATACATCTCCAACCAAGTACCATCCCTAACTCCAATAATATTCTCCGGACCAATCGCCATATAAATCAAGGCAAATACAAAATTGAATAAAAAGTAAATAATCAGAAAACTCACAAGAATCTTAAACCAAGACATAGCCAATACCGCTTCGTAGATATTGGCAGCTGTTTTTCCTCTACGTTCGATATTAAACGTGCCATCAGGATTGATCAACCTATAGTCATCACCCCTGTGAGTATTGATCGAAATCAGATTATCCGATTCTGCGATTTCTGTTTCTTCTATACTATATTCTTCCTTATTCTGATCCAAATGAAATGAAATTATGTGATAATAAAGTTACATATTAATCTCCTAATTCCGCCTTAATCAAGATAAGAATCATAGAAGAAGATCTCCTTATCTGGCAACAAAGTATAATCTCGAGTAAACGATACTATATTTTAAACCATTATAATTGATATACGACACTAAATTTTAATATTTAGAATCAAAAAACCTATACCTTAGCCTGTCATTATGGGGATAAAATCAAAACTAATAATGCCCGTCGCAAATTGGACGGCAAATCATATCAACACATGGTCAGACAAAGCTGTAGAAGATCAGAATAAGATCATGATGCAACTTATTACAAAAGCCAAAAACACCAAATTTGGTAAAGATCATGGCTTTAGTAATATTAAGTCTTATGATGACTTCAAAAAACAAGTGCCTGTACGTGATTATGAAGGCCTTCGTCCTTATGTAGATGCCGTAGTCGAAGGAAGATCTGATATCCTATGGCCTGGAAAACCAAAGTATTTTGCCAAAACCAGTGGTACAACCTCTGGGGTAAAATATATCCCTCTTACTGCCGATAGCATGCCGAATCATATGAACTCCGCCAAGAGTGCCATGTTAAACTACATCTCTGAAGCCAGAGACGCATCCATATTCGATGGGAAGATGATATTCTTATCTGGCTCACCAGAATTATCAAAGAAAGGTGGCATAGATACAGGAAGACTTTCTGGTATAGTCAATCATGAAATACCGAGCTGGCTAAAGTCAAATCAACTACCCAGTTACGAGACCAACTGTATCGAGGAATGGGAAGAAAAACTAGATAAAATAGTAGACGAAACACTACAAAACGACATGCGACTCATCAGCGGCATACCGCCTTGGGTCCAGATGTACTACGAAAGACTTCTCCAGCGAACAGGTAAATCAACAATAAAGGAAATCTTTCCAAATTTCAACCTATTTATGTATGGCGGGGTAAACTTTGAGCCCTATCGCGCACAATTAGAAACATTGATAGGTGGAAAAATACCTAGTGTGGAGCTATATCCTGCATCCGAAGGGTTCATAGCATACCAAGTAAGTCAAAATGAAAAAGGACTACTCCTAAATACTAAGTCTGGAATATTTTTCGAGTTTATACCCGTCGGGGAAGTTCATAATGAGCACCCGACAAGACTAAAGATCGATCAAGTGGAACTAGGCCAAGACTATGCATTGATTATCAATAATAATGCAGGTCTGTGGGGTTACAGTATAGGCGATAGTGTAAGATTCGTCTCTCTAGATCCGTATAAGATTATAGTTTCTGGCAGAATCAAACATTACATCTCTGCATTTGGAGAGCACGTAATCGGCAAAGAAGTAGAAGAAGCCATACTTACCGTGGCCAATAGAGAAAATATTAGCATCGTAGAATTCACTGTAGCTCCTCAAGTAAATCCTGCCGATGGTAGCACACCATACCATGAATGGTTTGTAGAGTTTGTAGATCCGCCAAAAGATTTAGATCTGTTTTCTAAGTCCGTAGATGTCGAGATGGTAAAGCAAAATATATACTACGAGGATCTTATAAAAGGCAATATCCTACAATCTCTAAAGATCAATAGACTCAGGCCAGGGGCATTCCGAGCATATATGAAAGATCAGGGAAAACTTGGCGGTCAGAATAAAGTACCTAGACTGAGTAATGATCGTAAGATTGCAGATAATCTAGCGAAATATATAGATCTGTGAGTAAATCCTCTACAAAAATAAAAGATCATTTGTACGCTAAGTTATTATGTGCGATGGTCCTGCTATCGGCAACTATATACCTCGGATCCATACCGCAACAATCAGATTTTTTCAAAATAATTTTATCGGGGGCTTTCGCTTTTCTCGGTTATGGATATCTGACATTTTTTACTGAGATGAAGCAAGGTCCTATTCTAGCTCTCGGTATCATTATGAGGGTTGGTTTTTTGTTTTTCACCCCCAACTTAAGTGATGACATATATCGGTTCGTATGGGACGGTCAGCTTACTGCGCATGGCATGAATCCCTATGGATATCTTCCTTCGGCGATCATTTCAGAGATGGACGGTTCTTACTGGCATGAGTTATTCATCAATATGAATAGTCCCGATTATTATACTATCTACCCTCCGATTACGCAGCTTATCTTCTATATTTCGACTTGGGCAGGTGAAAATATTTTTTGGAGTGGATTCATTATAAAATTATGCTTTCTTGTCGCAGAATTCATGACATTCATTGGATTGGTAAAGCTACTGAGAGCTATGAAAAAGCCAACTTCACTGGCCTCTATCTACTTTCTCAATCCACTGATTATCGTAGAGGGAATGGGAAACCTGCACTTTGAGATAGTGATGATATCGTTCTTGGTCTGGGGTATATATTACACGATTGTGAAAGATAAAATGGTTCTCGGAGCTTTGCTCTTCGCACTATCTATCGCCAGTAAGCTATTGCCATTGATGTTTTTACCTTATTTCTTATTGAAGCTATCAGGAAAAAAACGAGTCCTATTCTTTATTGCGGGCCTATTATTCATTGTAATCTGCTTCCTGCCTATAATCCTAGGTCTCGACTTTGCTAATTTTGGTTCCAGTATAGATCTCTACTTCCAGAAATTTGAATTTAATGCTAGCATTTATTACATATCTAGATTCTTTGGACGCCTTTGGTCAGGGTATAATCTCATCCGTTATATAGGTCCTTTGTTGGGCATCATCTCAATTATACTTATACTCAAAAAAGCATTTACCACTGAAAAATATTCCCTAGAGTCCTTTTTTGAATTTGCCTTTTTTAGTTTTTGCACCTATTTATTTCTAGCTACCACTGTACATCCGTGGTATTTAGCTATACCTGTGATGTTGAGTGTTTTTGTACGATTTAGATTTGCAGTAGCATGGTCATTTTTGATACTGTTGTCTTATATTAATTACAGCTATGATCCATACTTTGAAAATTTGTGGGTTGTAAGTTTGGAGTATCTATTCCTGTTTGGGATTATTGTATATGAGATTAAGTTTCCGAAATTGTTAGCCCTTAGTCCTCCAAAATGATTAGCCTGTTTATTGGTATAAAAGACGGTTCTGTTTATTATCCATTTGCTAAGGAATTCGTCCAAGGCACATGTGCAGTCATACCAAAGGGAAGATTACATCATGTGCAGTTAGTCTACGTCTTTTTACGCAGATAGGATTAGTTCTGGGTCGATATTTAATTTTGTGTATAGAGCTTTAGCCAAATCAATTATCAGACCTCTTTTTCCGTTAAGTATTTCACTAACACGTGATGGTGTTGTTCCAAGAATTTTTGCCACGTCTTTTTGCTTCAATTTTCTCTGGTACATCCTTAATTCAATCATTTCTATAAGGTTACTTGCCTTAAACGCATAATATTGCTCTTCGTATAAAGCAATTTCATCTGAAATCTTATCTAATTCGATCTCAAGTAATTTACTTAATTTCCCTTCGCTAGTCATTCGTTTAAGTAAATCCTCTAACCTTTTCGACTTCTTTCTATATTCTGCATTAGTCATAGTATTCTATATTTCTTTTGCTTTCATTTGGTATCAAATACATATCTGTTTTTGCCGACATAATCTACAGTTCTGAAAAACCCTATTGGTACACACCAAAAAAAGACCCGCTACAATTTATAACAGGTCTTTTAAAAACTCGAAGTTTGAGTTATATTATTTAGCTACTAGGCTAACTTTTAGTACGATATCATCATCGATTGCTTTATCTTTCAATCCTTCGAAGAATGAAGGCGAACCATACTTGATTCCCCAATCTGTTCTATTAATTTTGAATTCCGGAGTAGTAACTCTTACCATCCCATCTTTTACATCCGTCATCGCTGTAAATCCTACTTCTTTCGTCTGATCTTTGATTGTCAGGTTCCCGTATACTAGTGCATTCCCCGTTGGGTCACCTTCTTTCTTAGTCACCTTAGTGATTTCGAACTTAGCCGTTGGATAGTCAGCTACATTAAAGAAATCATTTTTATTCTTATCATCAGATCCTTTTAAGTGACCTTCTAAGTATGCTTTTTGATCGCCTTCTAGATCAGTTACATTGATAGATGTCATATCAATTGTAAATGTTCCTCCGGTAACCATACCATTTGTCGCAGATACTTCACCCGCTATTATGTCGATAGTTCCAGTATGTGATCCAGTCGGCTTGGCTCCCGTCCACATTATTTTACTTACTGCAGCATTTACTGCATATTGTTTTCCTTCAGCTTTAGCTACAGTTCCAGCTGTATCACTTACTTTGGCGTCTTTACCTTTTGATCCGCAGGCAACAAACATGCTCAACGCAAACATCAAAAAAGTAAATTTCAAAAGATTTTTCATTGTGTATAAATTATTAATATTAAAAAAATGGATTCAAGTTTTATTTGATTTGTTCCCGACAATTCAGGATCGCTTACACATATACAAAGCTACTTATATGATGGACTTTCAGACATATTTATTGTATATTTTTAAAAATTACTTCGAAAGTGACTTTTTACTTTTCTTTGAAGCGTATGTTTTTACGTCTGATATGCTTCTAAGTAATGACATATTATCAGGCATTTCGAGGTTCTGTATTGCAGTTTGATATCCTGAAATTAGAATTTTACTCGAAGGCAGATGCCTGCTCAATTCATTAAGATATGGTTGCAGTGGGCTTTCGGAGAAACTATCATTGAACATTGTAAATACGTAGTCCGCTTTGAAAATCCTCTGTCCTTCTAATACGTCTATCAATGCTATGTTAGATCCAAGATTAATGACATTGATACCCATATCCTTCAATAAAAAATGCAGAAATAGTAAACTCAACTCATGGGTCTCACCTTCTGGCAGATAAATCAAAAACCTTTTCGCATCAGGTAAACTTTTCTTAGACTTACTATCTATTGCTACGATAGTCTTCCTTCTGATGACATTAGCTACAAAGTTCTCGTGTACGCTTTTGATAGATCCTGCGATCCACATCATACTTAACTTTTCCATTAGTGGGTAGACTACTTCATTCATCGTCGCTTCAAATCCTCGAGAGCTTATATTATGCTCTACTATTTTGTTAAACTTGAATTCGTCTAACTCTAACATGGCAAACATCAAAGAGTCTAAATTATCTTCCGTATCAATAGTAACTTCCGACAGTTCAGCGACCAATTTTTTCATTTCCCCATCGCTCATTTTAGCGATTTTTGAAATTTTGTAATTGTTCCTATTGAGTAGACTTATGTTTAATATTTTCTGCAGATCTTCATCCAAATAATATCTTATATTGGTTTCTGTTCTCCTAGGAGTGATGATATTATATCTTTTTTCCCATATACGAATAGTATGGGCTTTTATGCCACATAGTTTTTCGATATCGTTGATAGAATATACTGCCATTAAAGAATTACTTTTGTTGAATGTAGTTGTCGAAAGATGTAAACAAAAAAATAAAAATAAAGTTCTACCCAATATTGATTTTGTTTGTAGCCACAAATGACTGTAGTTTTTTTAAAAGTAAAAACACCAACTTTTTAGATCAAAAGAAGTCAACTGGAAGTTAGGTATTAGGCGTATATACCTTTCCTAATGAAAAGCTTAATCTCGTCTCTCTTTGTCTCAAATGCCTCATTATCAATCTTTTTGGAAAAGAAATGAAGCCACTTCACACTATTGATTATAATATTGAATGTAGTCGTGAGCGACATACGTTCGAAGTGTCCGGCATCCATTCCAGACTTTAAAATCTTCTTGAAATTATCCTCATAGAGTTTTCTTTTCTGAAGGAAAGATTTCAACTCACTTTCTGGCAGGTGCCTCCATTCGTCATTGAATACTGTCACAGAACTAGGATTATGATATGCTATATCAATATGCAGATCTACTAGCGCATCTAACTTCTCGGTGACTGATTTGTCAGATTTTAATACGTCCTCCATTCCATCTGCAAATAGCTGGGCACAGTTATGACAAATGTTTACAAGTACTTCTTCTTTGGATTTGATATGGCTGTAGAGGCTACTTGGCTCTATACCTACCTGCTCTGCGATATCTCTTACGGATGCCGCTACGTATCCCTTCTTACGGAATAGTCTTGCCGAAGCAATGTATATTTCTTGCTTCCGCTTGCTATGCTTCATCGAAATTGACCGTTATTTCAGATGTTCTTGGATGCGCTTGGCAGGTAAGAATGAAGCCTTTTTCTACCTCATCCGGCTCTAGCGCATAGTTGATATCCATGGTAGCTTCCCCATTAGTCACTTGTGCTTTGCAGGTAGAGCACACTCCGCCTTTGCATGCATATGGTAGATCCGCTCCTGCCGCCAGTGCTGCATCGAGGATATTATTACCCCCATACTCTAGAGGCATATCGAAGCTCTCTCCGTCGAGTATGATCGTCACCTTACTCTCTGCCTCAGAGTCATATGTTTCTTCTTCCACTTTCTTCTCGGCTACAGGAATATCTCCCGTATTGAACAACTCGAAGTTGATCTTATCAGCATCCACTCCATCAGCAATCAATTGATCTTTCACCCCAAATATCATCTGTGCAGGACCACATAGATAGAAACCAGCCACAGCAGTAGGATCAAAAAACACCTTGGCAAACTTCTCACATTTCTGAGCATCAATCCTACCTAAAAACAATGGACTGCCTAGTTTCTCTTTACTCAATATATGATGAACTGATAATCGATCAAGGTATATATTCTTGAGGTCTTCTATCTCCTCTCGAAATATGATCGTATCAAAATTCCTATTCCCATAAAACAAGGTGAATCTACTCTTCGGCTCATCGTGCATCACTGTCTTGATCATTGATAGTATCGGAGTGATGCCACTTCCCGCACCGAATGCTACATAATGATTCGCCGCATCGCTGTCAGGGACAAGCGCAAAACTTCCGGTAGGTTCCATGACTGACAGCTCTTCATTGTCCGTCAATTCTTCATTCGCATAGGTAGAGAATTTTCCTCCTTCTACTTTCTTGATCGCTACTTTCCATTCGCTTTCATGAGGTGCGCTGCACAGACTGTATGATCGTCTTACCTTCTCGCCATTTATTATCGTTTCCAGCGCGAGGTATTGGCCTGACTGATACTGAAACTTAGGTTGCAATCCCTGAGGAATATCGAAACTAACGGAGACACAATCGGCAGTCTCTTTGATTACTTTCTTCACCTTTATATTGTGTAATGCGCTCATTTATTCAATTTACGAATGATTGTTCGCAAAGGTAATTGTTTTTGTGGAGAGTATTCTACAGATGATTAAATGTTCATAGGTATATTTACTCATTGATACTAGAGGCAATCAAAGTACAATTTTTTTTAAATACAATCTAGACATTAAAATTGAGTAGACAAAAGGTCGGAATCATATTTCTATAATCTACATGGAGGTCAGACTAGGCGAAGGCTTAGTAGATATCTAAAATACAAAACAGGTAATATACAATCAAGTATACCACCTGTTTCATAACTAAACAAATACAACCAAAGGATGATCAAAATTTATTTCACCCTTTGGTCGCCACTATTAAAAACTAAACACTACTTATTATTATTTTGAAGCTGTTCCTGTTGGGTTTGTAGAGAGCGCATTATTCGCCATATCAAGCGGTGTATGCAATTCTGCATTGGCAGCAGTCATACCTACGAGCGGCTTCAATGCAAATGGTGCAGGACTATTATCTGGTACTGGTTCTACTGACACTACGATAGTAGCTCCCTGTAGATTAGTAGGAAATGTCAATCCTGCCGGTGCATTCTGTATGAAATCTTCTCCAGGATATGAAGGTCCTCCAGCTGACCCACTAAAAGTAGATGCTGAGTCGCTCCCTGATGCTGATGTAAATGTACCTGTTGTTACCGGAGTACCATCGATCACAGCCCATCCTTCATAAGCCCATCCTTCTGGGAGGGTAGGAATATTTAATCCAGCTACTGGAGATCCTGATGAATTGTCGAGAAACCATACACCACTGTCTTCATTGTTATCCATACCATCTGTTGGGGTAGCTATTATATATTTACCCGTAGCGTCTATGAAGTCTGTACCGATCGCCGCCTCGTGAGATACTGTCAATGAAGCATTATCCGCAGAGAAATCACCCGCTAATACGTGCACAGCACTTGGAGCTGGATCAGGATCTGGTGAAGGTTCGATCGTCAATATAAATGCTGTCGCTTTTTCTAAGTCCTCTGCCGATACTTCGAATGATGTTTGAGAAGCATTACCATCCGCATCGATTGAGAATACACCTGTTGTTTTTGGAGATCCGTCAACCATGATCCAGCCTTCATATGCGTAATCACTACCGAGGTCTTCTAGTCCTGTCAGACTAAGGTTCAATTGGTCGCTCGTTGTCGTGTCTTCGTCTCCACAAGAAACCATAATCATTGCGAATCCTAGTACTATTAATTTGAAAATGTTGTTTGTCATTGTAAATAAATTTGTTGTTGAAAAAAGTTATTAATTATTGATATTTTATATGTTGGAATTAACCAAGACTATGATAAAAATAGACATGAAGGTGGCCTTTGCAGGACAGTCCCCACGTCTATAAAAAACCATTGCTACTATGCTTATTTTGTATTAAATTTTACTGCGAGTTGGATACCCGTCGTGTATAAATCAACTCTGCCTTCTCCGATTCCCGTAAGTGGTATCTGCAGATATGGGGATAGTTCTACACCCATATTTGATGACAGCGTTTTTTGATATCCTACAGAGATTCTTGCTACTCCGGCCAGATGAAAGTTTCTCCTAGATATATCATCCATTGTGATTTCTTCTATCGCATTAGGATTAATAAGTAGATCTTCTGGATCATATTTGAATCCGTACCACTCAGAATTAAAAAAGTAGCTACTTATGCCTGCATTGATGAAGAAGCTGTTATTTTCATATCCATTGAAATAGTATGATGCTTCTAGTGGGATCTGTAGGACATTTCCTTTGCCATCCATCCAAGTAGGGTTGACTCCCCCAGTTGTATTCCATCCACCTTCAATATTGTAATCTTCCCCTTCTGATCCGTATCTCTTCAGACTGTAGGCGAATCCAAGATCAAATTGAAATTTATCAGCCAATTGCACTCCTGCCTTAGCTCCCAAAGTGTATCCAGATTGAGGATCACTAAAGAATCCTACTGAAGACAAGTCAGAACTAGCAAAAGCTGTCAATACGTATCTTGTGCGAGCGTCAGTAATCATTGGTATGAGCGTCGCGGATGGTCGTAAGTTGATCTCCTCAATTTTATTATCCATTGAGTTTAGAGCGCTGGCACTTTCTTTTTCGAGTACATCCAACATAACTATATCTCTCATATCTGATTTCGTATTGGTATCTGATATTAGAGTAATAACATTATAAGGAGGATCATTGACTACATCAGTATATTCTATATTTTCCGCATTTTTTGAAGAAATACTGACAACCTTGTTTTTCACAAGACTGCCAGTATTTTCGCTTTGAATACTGTTATTAGAAATACTGCTTTGATTTTCTATTACTGATTTCGTTGAGGTGTTTTCTCTTGCTCTCGAAGCCGAATTCTGAGTCCTATTATTCACCCTTTTAGAATCAATATTTTGTTCGATCGTTTGTAATTTTTCTGGAGCCTTTTCGCTGGTTGAATTAGCTACTTCTTTTACTACAGCTTGTGGATTTTCGTTCACTATTTCTATACCGGACGCTGTGGCAAGAGGACTCGTTTGCTCACTTGTATTTATTGAGAAAAAAGTACCTACTGCACCTACTAAAAGGAAACTAAGGAAGAACCATAATAAATATTTTCTTCTATCTTTCTTATCAAGTTTCTCTTCCATCATCGCCCATGCGTCAGGATTATAAGTAAACTCGTGTTGGTCTGCTCCTTCTCTAAAAAGAACATCCATATCTTTTGGATCTAAATTATGCATGCTCTGTATTTAATTGTTGAGAAACCATATCTCTTAGGTGTGCTCTAGCCTTCGAGAGGTTAGATTTTGATGTACCTACGGATATGTTAAGTGCTTGTGCTATTTCTTCGTGTTTGAATCCATCTATTACATACATGTTGAATACTGTTCTGTATGCGGTGGATAGGGACTGAACCAATGTTATCAATTCTTTATAACCTATTCGGCTTAGTATATCTTCTCGGGATGAAATATTTCTTGCATCATCAATATTAGATTTCATATGCAGTTTCTTTTGTTTTTTAATGTAGTCTATTGCTGTATTGACCACTATTTTTCTGAACCAAGGTTTGAAATCATACTGACTATCATATTTTGATATTCGAGTGAATACTTTCATGAAACTATCATTTAATAAATGAATGGCTTCGTCTTCGTTCTTTACATATCGGATCCCTACGCTCATACCATATGCATAGTAGAGCTTGTACAGCTCATGCTGACTCGTTCTATTCGCCTTTCGACATCCTTCTATGATATTGTGAAGGTTTTCCTCCATGATTAATTTTCCTTTTTAAAAGGTAGTGTATCGTTTTACTTGCAACTACCTCTATTAAAATTATACAATCTATGCCACCCTATACTGCATAGTACTCAAAAGGGTTGCCTTCAAGATTAAAATATTTTCAAAAATATCATTTTATTTTTTTACAATCGTATTATTCCCTTGAATATTAGATAGTTGTATCCTAGTTGACGTTTGAGAATATTTTTATATCATCCATTATATTCGGTAATGCAGAATGATAGAAGCTCAAATAATACTCCATGATTAATGATTGTATGCAATGCCTTCAGTGATTCTCAGGATTAATGCCTGCAATCTAATTTTCTGTTAAATCAAATCTTGTACTTGTTTTGATCAGCGAACTATATATGTAGATATACCAATCAAAAAAGGCGACTTGTTATGCCGCCTTTTTTGATTTTCTTTCGTCGATCTGAATTTCTTAATGTCCTTCTTGAGGAATTCTTTGTTCCTCTAGCTTATTGCGCATAAAAAATAGAATACCAAATAATACTATTAATATGGCTGGAAGTGTAGCGATATTATCTAGAGTATTTTGTCCAGCAGCAAGATCTACCGCTGACCCAGATAAGCCCTCTGATATCGCTTTTGCTTTTTCTGAATCTAGCCATCCACCGATCACAGGAAGGGAAAAACTGGTAATCAACATACCGAATCCTCCTATTATTGACATTCCCAGTGCTCCTGTCTCATCACAGTATTCTGACACAAAACCTATCATCGTAGGCCAGAAGTACATCACTCCACATGAGAATAATATAGCCCCTATATATACGAGTGGACCATTTGCAATAGATAAGACACCTAATGCCAGAGTAGCAATAATCGCTGAAAAGAATAATACTCCAATAGGGTTAAACTTATTGATAACAGGCCCAGCAAAGTATCTGCCCACAGCCATCAAACCTGTAACTAATGCGAGTATAATTAGTGGTGGTGCTCCAGCATTCTCTAATAATGGTTGGATAAACTGCCCTGTGCCTAATTCAGTAGTTGCCGTCAGCCCCATACAGATCAACATAAATAAGAATAGAGGCTTGAACATAGAGGTGACATTTTCTCCTATGTCAGAGGCAATATTTTCTGCTTTTGGAAAATTCTGGCCAAACATCAATACACCATATAGTATAGTAGGTACGAACATGACCGCTATCTGCGCCTGCCATCCGAGACCCATGCCGGTCATCGCCTGAGATATCAATGCACCAATGACGATCCCCCCTGGAAACCAAACATGAAACTTATTGAGCATCGTAGTCCTATTATTAGTATACATGTCAGCTATTAGTGGATTACATGCAGCTTCTACCGCTCCATTTGCTATACCTATTAAGAAGGTAGATATAAGGAAGGGCGTAAAACTTGAAGACACAATCGTAAGAATCAGCCCTATAAAGTGAGCACCAAATGCAACCCACATCAGTGGTTTCGGACCCACCTTAGGATATATCAGTCCTCCTACGATCATAGATAGTGGAAATCCTAGAAATGCCATCTGTGCCATTATGCCCAATTGTCTGTTCGAAAACTGGAAGGTTTCTCCCAATTCGCCCATTATACCGGCTCTTATACCGAATGTCATCGCCGTAACCGTCAATGCCACACAACTCGCCAAGAATAACTTAGACTTATTAATACTCGTATCGTTCATTAGTTAGTTTTAGTAGTTAGAATATTTTTATTGCGTAATATACACATAGTGAAAATAATACAAAAAGAATCATTATCAATCATTTAATGAATTAATGTGATTTAATAATTAAAAACAAAAAGTAATGATAAGACTTATGGTTACTGTCAAAGCTCATTTTTCTTTTATAGTTACCAATAATTGCGATCGTAGGTAATGGGCTAGTTTTTTTACATCAATGCATCATCAGAAAATTCCACGATACCGTTTTCGATGATTTCCACGGTTTATATACACAATCTAGGTTTTTCTAAATCACTCGAACCGCTTGATTTGCCAAATCGCCTAATGAGGTTGACCTAGAAAATTAAAATTCGAAAACTACAAACAGAAATACGCTCATCGTACTGCGGTAGTGTTTGCATTTTTATTTATTCAATATGTAAATAAAAAATATAATTTTAATTGATTTACAGAACTATACACTTATTTAATATGCGCAATATGTTTTTTTCTTATTTATTTCGCGATATCCGACCTCTTTTGGCAAGGAATTAGCCTTAATAGTATTGTTCAGATTATTAAGGAGAATATTTAAGCAATTTCGAATTAATAAGGCCGGTCAACTGGGGGGTTCGACCGGCTTTTTTTATGTCCTATAGTGGCTGGCTTGTATAGCAAATACAAGATTTGTGGGCAAACAGACACGAATCAACAAATAATCTTTAAACTTGCACTCAACAATCAGAGCTTTATCATGCAAGATCAAACCCTCATTTCTAATACTATAGAATTTGTAAAAAAAGAACTCCAAAGCGCCGAAGGAGGTCACGATTGGTTTCATGTAGAACGCGTATATAAGAATGCATTGCTCATCGGACAATCTGAAGATGTGGACATGACAGTAGTATCTCTTGGGGCACTACTCCATGATATTGCTGATTCCAAATTTCACGATGGGGACGAATCCATCGGCCCTAGAGTAGCCCGAAAATGGTTAGAAAGTCAATCTACGAACAAAGAAATCATAGATCATGTCATAGCGATCATCAAAAACATATCATATAAAGGTGGTAATAACACCCGAACCCTCTCAAGTATAGAACTCGATGTAGTACAAGATGCAGACCGATTAGATGCTATAGGGGCCATAGGTATAGCCAGAACATTCAATTACGGAGGATTCAAAAATCATAAAATCTACGACCCCAGTGTGCCCGTGAATATGAATATGACAAAAGAAGAATACAAAAAATCATCCGCCCCTACACTCAATCACTTCTACGAAAAACTCCTACTACTAAAGGATCTAATGAATACAGCCTCAGGAAAGAAAATAGCACAACAGAGACATGATTATATGCAAGGGTTTTTGGATCAGTTTTATAGAGAATGGAACGGGGAGGTCTGATGGCACAAGGATTAAACGGGTTATCATAAAAAGAATTAATCAAACATCAAAATCTACCTCCACCTCCGTAGACGTAGGATGCGCTTGACACGAAAGAATATATCCATCTGCAATCTCATCGTCATCCAATGCAAAACACGCTTCCATCTCCACGGTGCCTTTCGTCAACTTCGCCATACACGTAGAGCATGCACCACTCGTACATGAGTATGGAGCTTCATGGCCAGCATCCAACATCGTATCTAATAAGGATTTATTCTTAGCGACAGTCAATTGGATTTCTTTTCCGCCTAATTTTGCTATCAATTTCGCACCATCAGCTGCTTGAGATACTCCTGAGTCTCCACCGTCCGTTGAAGTGAAGTATTCTTGGTGGATGTTAGATTTGTCAACACCATTTCCCATAAGCGTAGTCTGTACCGTCTCTATCATAGCTCCAGGACCACAGATGTAGTACTCTGCATGTACTGATTTCGGAGGATTCTCCTGGACAAATCTTGCTACCTTGGCAGAGTCTATTCTACCCTTTTGTCCATTCCACGAAGTCTTCTTCTTTCCTAATATGCCCATGATGCCGCCACTCTTTTCGGTTTTAGGTTGGCTTAGCGTCATTTCTACCACTATTTGCCCCTCATATTGTTCTTTGAGGTAATCGATTTTGTCTTTGAATATGATGTTATCTTCATCTTTATTTCCATACAGAAGATATGCTGTGCTCTTAGGTTCTTGCTCTAGCATGGATTTTATCATAGACATTACTGGAGTGACTCCGCTACCCGCTGCAAAAAAATAATGATCACGCTGAGTATCCTGTAACGTAATCAATGTAAATCTTCCATCCGGTCTCATTACTTCTAGCACATCTCCTTTTTTTACCTGTTTATTCAGGTATGTAGACATTTTTCCTCCTTCTACAATCTTAACAGATACACCCAACTGATCTTCATGCGGTGCCGTATATATAGAATAAGCACGCCTTACCTCTTCGTCATCAATACTAGCTTTGATGGTCAGATATTGACCCGCTGTAAATTCAAAATCAGCCTTCAAGTCTTCAGGAATATCAAATAATATACTTACACAATGATCTGTCTCCGCTATTACCTCTGCCACTTTTATTTTATGAAAATCTGCCATTTCGTACTATTCGTTTTATTTATCTTTTTTCACTATTCAACATCTAACACATTACAAATGAAAAAAGATTAAAAATGTAAAACTATAATATTTCCACAGACCGCTCATTATGTCTTGCAGACGTTTTGATAAATGAATGCCTATATACATGGTCTATCTCATATGGTTTACTACTTTTGCTAACCAAAAATTTACAAATTATATGAAACTCTGATGACTAACCTTTTGAGATCTGAGAGAATAATTATTTTGACAAAAAATCTAATCCTGATCAAAAAATAGTCAAAACTGTAACCGGAGAGATCAGTGAAGCGCGCTAAAAGTAAACGCGCGTAATCTTATAATCTAACTGTCTTAAAAAACAAACGCATGAAAAACTATAAAGTACATAATCCTATAACCGTTAGTCTGTTAAAAAATATTTTTTGCCTAGCCATACTGATGGTTTTGATTACTTCTTGTTCTAGTGATTTTGATGGTATATCTCCACGAGAATATGTAGAAGAAAATAATCTTTCTGCTGTAGAATTAGTAGAAGGTGCATATATCCAAATAGAAGAAGCCGGTGATGAGCGGAGAGCCATGCCTAATGAGGTTGTACTTTTGGATTACAGAGGGATCTTAGCCAATACGGGCGAAACGGTACTAGAGGGAGATGACTTTTTTGGCTTATTCGGCAATATGCTACCAGGTTGGCAGATAGGTCTAGCCGAAATAGGTGTTGGCGGAAGATGTACATTGATACTTCCTCCATCGCTAGCGTTCGGTGAAGAAGATATAAATAATATTCCCGCAAAATCAACGATGGTTTTCGAATTAACGTTGAAGGATATCATAAATACAACCACAGTTGATGGATATATCGAAAGAAATAATCTAAATACTACCGAACTAGATAGAGGAGTACATATCGTCATTCTAGAAGAAGGAAGCGATAAAAAACCTAATACGAATACGGAAGTAAAGGTAAAGTACACGGGTAAATTGACCAATGAACTTATTTTTGATCGTCAAGACGAAGCAGTATTCAATCTCAGCAACTTGATAGAAGGATGGAAGATAGGACTTCCAGAAATAGGTGAAGGAGGAAAATGTATCCTCATAATACCTTCAGAAGCTGGCTACGGAAGTGAAGGAGCAGGAAATGGTGTAGTGCCACCAAACTCGCCATTGGTATTTGAGATTGAATTATTGGAAGTGGGTTCTGCAGCGGACAAATTTGTTGAAGAAAAGGGTCTCATTACCCAAGTATTGGACAAAGGCGTACATATCATAGTACATGATGCTGGTGATATAAATAATAAGCCAGATCTAAGTAGTTCCATTTCTGTTAATTACGAAGGTCGTCTGACCAGTGAACTCATTTTCGATTCTGGAACTAATGTGAATTTCGACCTTGGAGGTTTGATAGAGGGATGGCAAATCGGCTTGCAAGAAATCGGACAAGGAGGATCATGTACACTCATCATACCTTCATCAGTAGGATACGGAAATCAACCAAATGGAACTATCCCCGCAAATTCTGTCCTGATATTTGATATCGAACTATTGTCTGTAAATTAATACTATAACCACTAGTCTTAAAATAAAAATTAATAACTTATGAAACACTTTTTTCTCCTTCTTACACTAACTACCATAATAGCTTCTTGCGGTAAAGATCCAGGACTCTCTGTCGATGAATATATAATGACCAATGGTCTTACCACTACTGAACTTTCCGATGGAGTACACATAATCATAGAAAACGCTGGTACTGGATTCAAGCCGACTTCCACTAGCACTGTAGTGGTCAATTATAAAGGAACACTAACTGATGGGAGTGAATTTGATTCCAATAATAACATATCACTATCACTAAATAATGTAATAAGAGGATGGCAAGTCGGCCTACAGGAAATAGGTGTTGGAGGATCATGCACTCTTATTATTCCTGCCTCAGCTGGATATGGAAGTCAGTCCCGAGATGGTATTCCTAGTAATTCAGTATTGGTATTTGACATAGATTTGCTGGATATTATCCTTTAATATTTTCTTAAATCATATTTTTCTGCCCCCATTTTTGAGATTTTATGGTTTCTACTCTTGATAAAGCGTTTAATAATTCTTATTTTTCGGGTTGATTTTGCACTATTTGCGACAATCATTTGTTTTGCAAATATGAAACCTATAATCAGAAAACGAATATCAGCTTAACGGGTACAACAATACTGTTGGAATATCAAGTATACATTACTGATAACACCACTGGAAAGTGGAAGAAATAATTATATGGCAAATAAGAGTAATTATGATTTACTGCTCACTAAGTTAGACCAGTTTATCCGAAAGTACTACATCAATAAGCTAATAAGAGGCAGTCTCTACACACTTGGACTGGTCTTGGCTTTGTTCCTTCTTTTCAATATTTTGGAATACAACTTTTATTTTAGTACCAGCATCAGGAAAGTGCTCTTTGGGTCTTTTCTCATTACGTCCATAGGTGCATTAGCATATTGGGTATTGACGCCACTTACCAAGTATTTTAGTCTGGGAAAATCAATATCTCACGAACAAGCAGCCAATATCATAGGAGACCACTTCGAAGGAGTAGAAGACAAACTGCTCAATGTACTCCAACTAAAAAAACAAGCAGAAAGTGCATCAAATCAAGCACTAGTAGAAGCGAGTATAGATCAAAAAACACAAGCTATAACGCCTGTACCATTCAAATCGGCTATCGATCTTTCTAAAAATAAAAAATACCTGAAATATGCATTGCCACCGATGTTACTCTTTCTGACCATCGTATTTGCCGCACCAAGCATTATCAAAGATGGTACACACAGACTGATAAACAATAGTGAAGAATTCGAGCGTGCTGCACCGTTTAAGTTTGTTATCGCTGAGACGAATCCGTCAGTTATTCAGTATGATGACTATAAAGTAGACATAAAAATAGAAGGTGAGGTGTTGCCTAACGAAGCATTTATCGAAATCGACAATTTCCAATACCGACTACAAAAAGAAGACTCGGATACCTATAGTTACATGATTAGAAATGTACAAAAGGATGTACCATTCAGAGTGTTTTCTGGAAAGGTATCTTCTGAAGAGAATATACTGACCGTACTGGCTAAACCCAATCTCGCCAACTTTAATGTAAGTCTCGACTACCCAGGATATACAGGCAGAAAGGATGAGGTTATCAATAATCTCGGTGACCTAGTCATGCCTGAAGGAACCAAGGTAAAGTGGAACTTCAACACACTAAACACAGAGGATGTAGCACTTCAATTCACTTCAGCGAAGGATAGAGTTGCAGCCGAGAGGAAAGGAAATGACGAGTATTCATACACTAAACGGATAAGGAATAATGATTTCTACAAAGTCTTCATATCGAATGAAAATGTGCCACAAGGGGATTCAGTGAGCTATTCTCTCAATGTAATCAAAGACCAATACCCAACTATATCAGTTGAGAAATTTGTAGATAGTACAGAAAATAAGTTATTGTTTTTCGTAGGAAGAGCAAGTGATGATTACGGGCTGAACACTGTAACCTTCAACTATAATATCACCAAAGCTAATGGAGCTCAAAAGCCACTACAAATCATAAAACTGGCAGATCCAAAATCAAGAGAAGCATCATTCAAACATACTTTTGACCTTAATGATCTAGAGCTAGAAGCTGGCGAAAATGTAACATTCTACTTCGAGACGAAAGATAATGATGCTGTAAATGGCAGTAAATCCGCTAAGACTAGTGTGATGAGCTTCGAAAAACCAAGTATCGAAGATCTCAAAAAGATAGAAGATATCAACGAAGAAGCCATAAAAGAAAATCTCAAGGAATCCCTGAAAAACATGGAAAAAATCCGAGAGAATTACAAAAAAATGAGGGAAAAACTCCTGCAAGAAAAAGAACTAGACTGGCAGGATAAGAAGGATATGGAGAAGCTACTCGAAGAGCAAAAGAAAATGCAAGAGAAGCTAGAAGAAGCGAAGAAAAAGTTCGACGAGAACATGAAGAATCAAGAGGAGATGGATAACCAAAAAGAGGAGATCCAAGAGAAACAAGAAAAACTCCAAGAACTCTTCGAAGAAGCTGTAGATCCACAGAAGCAAGACCTAATGGAGAAAATCCAAGAACTCATGCAGGAGCTAGAGAAAGAAAGCGCTCTAGAAATGATGGAGCAAATGGAGCAAGAAAATCAATCTTCTGAAAAAGAAATGGAAAGACTTCTAGAACTTTATAAATCTCTCGAAATAGAAAAAGAAGCTAAAGAAGCAATAGAAGAACTAGAAAAACTCGCCGAAGAGCAAGAAAAACTCGCTGAAGAAACTGAGGATAAGAAAAAACCGGAAGATCAACTCAAAAAAGAGCAAGAAAAGCTCAACGAAAAAATGGAGGAGATCAAAGAAAAAATAGAAGAGCTCGAAAAAAAGAATGAAGAACTAGAAACTCCAAAAAACCTCGGTGATGATAACGAAGAACAGATGGAGGATATCCAAGAAGAACAACAGGATGCCGGAAAAAAAATGGATCAAAAGGATAGCGATGGAGCTTCTAAATCACAAAAGAGTGCCGCCAAGAAAATGAAAGAAATGGCAGGAAGTTTGCAATCCAATATGCAAGGTGGAGAAGAAGAACAACAATCTGAAGATATAAAGATGATCCGACAATTGTTAGAAAACCTCGTCATGATATCTTTCGATCAAGAAGCACTAGTAGATGATTTCGCAAAGACGAGAACAGTCACACCTCGTTATGTAGAATTGGTCCAAGGACAGTTCAAGCTACAAGATGACTTCAAAGTAGTAGAAGATAGTCTTACTGCACTAGCCAATCGGAACGATAAGATCCAAGGTTATGTTCTAGATAAAGTAAGTGAGATAAAACTTAATGTAAAGGAAAGTCTCAAAGAACTGGAAGCAAGAAAAACTGGCCAAGCAGCAGATAATCAAAGAAGATCAATGAAAAATGTCAATGATCTGGCATTGATGCTGGCAGAGTCTATGGAAGAAATGCAGAAGGAACAAGGAGCAAGTATGCCGGGATCCCAAATGTGTAACAAACCAGGAGGAAAAGGTCAGGGCAAATCCGGCAAAGTACCCAAAGACAAGATGTCTGAAGGTAGTAAAGGCATGGAAGACGCTCTAAAAGGTATGCAAAAAAAACAAGGTCAAGGAAAGAAACCATCATCCAAAGACTTTGCAGAAGCTGCCGCTAGACAAGCAGCTATGAGAAAAGCACTCCAAGATGCTCAGAAAGATGCCAAAGAACAAGGTAAAGGAAGTAAAGAAATAGAGGAAATAATAAATGAAATGAATAAAATCGAGACGGATTTAGTGAATAAACGTCTCGATGGTGAAATGCTGAAACGTCAGCAAGATATCACAAGCAGATTGTTAGAAGCTGAAAAAGCGGAAAGACAACGAGAATTTGATAATAAACGTAAAGCAGAGACTGCATCGGAAAAGAAAAGAGAGCTGCCGCCATCCCTTCAGGAGTATATCAAGAAGAGAGAGGCTGAGCTAGAAATGTACAAAACCGTATCGCCTGCACTTAAACCTTATTACAAACAACTCGTAGACGAATACTATAAGGCCCTGAAGGTACAATAAATAGGATCGTTGTTTTTTTGCATTAATGGAAATTTTGAAAATGAGTAGTAAAATGTTAACTATTAGTTCAAACCCCAACAATATTTTAAAAGTTGAAAACTATTTGAGAGACGCGCAACTCGATATGAATATCGATGACACGAAGTTTCCAGACATCCTGATTAGTCTCACAGAAGCTGTAAATAACGCCATACTACATGGCAATAATGCAGATGAATCAAAAAGCGTGGAGATCAGCATGGAAGGAAAGACGAGTGGAGTTGCCATCTCAGTTAAAGACGAAGGAAAAGGTTTTGACCCGAATGAAATTCCTGACCCTACAGCACCCGAGAATATCGAATGTTGTGGAGGAAGAGGTGTATTCATCATGTCTAGTTTGGCAGACAGAATCTCCTTCGAAAATAACGGTAGTACAGTGCAGATGTTTTTTAAATTGAGTTGATACATTAAATTGATCAGTTTAAAAAATAATAAGCCTCGATGTGAATCGGGGCTTTTTGCTTTTATAGACTATTTTAATCACTACTCTTCCTATCTACATACCAAATATTATAGATCTAATAAATAACATAGACTAGATATTGGTCTCGACTTTATAGTCAACAGAAGATATTGATTTCCTACAAATCAATTGTAAAATTTTTGTGATCACGAGTTACAGCATCTCTAATATTAAAATGTAGATATGCTACAAAGAGCCAAATATTATCACTAACTTTATTTGAGGATCTAGCTTTTAATAATAAACAACACTCATGAAATCAATGTCCAATTATCTCCTTCCCATATTTCTTATAATCATATTCTCCACGAATGCAGATGCTCAGAGAAAAAAACGAAAAATTCAAGCAGATACGAGTACAACAGACCTTATCCAAGTCAATATGAAAGATGGAGAAGTATTCATCGGTACATTGATAAAACTCGGCTCTGATTCTTTGATTTTAGATCATAAAAAACTAGGAAGATTAGCCCTTCCGAGAGTTGAAATCAGAAAAAACACTGCACTAAACAAAAACTATACGTCTATTGAAGAAAGCTGGAAAAAAGAAAAATATCAAAGTAAGTACCTCGTAGCCCCCACAGCTCTACCAGTAGGAGAAGGCAATAGTTACTACTCCAACTATAGTTTATTTATAAATTCTTTTTCATTTGGATTATCTGAAAATTTCTCCATTTCTACGGGATTCGAAATAGCGAGTATATTCGCCTCTCAGTTTCCTATTCTATTTGTGAACCCTAAAGTAAGTTTCCCAATGGCAGAAAATGTATACTTCGGTATGGGAGCCAGTGTGTTTTTCGGAAACATTGACAGCCAGGCTGGCCTAGGGGTACTCACCTATGCGAATACTACTATAGGTTCATCTACTCAAAACGTGACAGCAGGATTAGGTTTTGCGTTTTCATCGGACCAAAAT
This sequence comes from uncultured Saprospiraceae bacterium, assembly GCA_938007965.1. Classification (GTDB taxonomy): domain Bacteria; phylum Bacteroidota; class Bacteroidia; order Chitinophagales; family Saprospiraceae; genus CAJXUU01. Next base: position 27,532 of record CALLMH010000036.1, read on the forward strand.
GGAGAAGTCCCATTAGTATATCAATTTGGGTTTACGCTTCCTCTTAGCAAAAGAATAAATCTTATATCAGAAGCAGTAGTAGATTCCAGTTTTGACGGAGCATTTAATTTGGGTATAAGAATCATAACGAAAGGCAATAACATTTTTGACATAGGACTATTGAGACCTTTAGAGGCCGACGATATCATAATTATTGGTGTACCATTACTGTCTCTTTCAGTACCGCTTTAGCATAGGGGTAAGTCTCACATCTCAAAAAAAAAAGCGATGGGTACTTCAAGAAGAAGTGCCCATCGCTTTTTGTACGTTTATAATTTATAGTACTAGCTACCTTTTATCTTAAACATGATTACGCCGCACTGTTCTTTGTAATCATTTTTCTCGAACCAGAAATCTTTTGATTTTCGGATTGATAATGATACGAGGCTCTTCTTAGCTATGGTAGATAACTTAGAGTTGAATTCTGCACTCTCTACCTTACCTCGTTTATTCACACAGATATCTATGGCTACAGTTCCATCTTCGTCCGCTAATATTAGTATGTTTGGTTGATCTAATATTTTTCTTTTGCCCAAGCCCTGACCTCTTATGATCAATGTCAGATCCTCATCGATTTCTATGGTATTAGGCGTATTGTCTTCGCCCGGCATATTTTCGTCAAGATCGTCTTCCTCTACACTCGTATCGTCTTCAGTATTCGAGTCATCCTCTCTTTCTCTTGTTTCTCCCTTTCTAGGATTGTTCAGTGAATCATCGGCATCTCTACGTTTTTGTTCTTCTGTACGAGTGTCTTCTTCTTTGACATCTTCTTCACTAGATTCGCCACTTGTTGGTTTTTCTACTTTAGTTTTAGTTGGCAATGTAGCGCTATCAATTTTGCTTTTCTTCTTTTTCACTTTCTCTACAATATCCCCACAAGCTTTTTTCGCACTGATTCTAGCTTTAGAAGAGCCCATTTTTGCCGCTTTTCTCCATGCAGCACATGCACTGTCTACTTTACCGTCTTCTTCATACATATTACCAAGAAACTCGAATATCTGTGGATCATCTCCTATCAACTGACCCGCTATCGAAAGTGAATTCGTCGCGGCGGCAGAGTTGCCCATTTTATAATCTGCCTTTCCTAGCAGCATCAATGCCTCAGCATTCATACCCATACCCTCTGCAAACAACAATACATCTTTCTTGGTACCCTTGTAAGCGGCCATGGCATATTTTGCTTTTGCCCTTTGGATTAGCGCATCAGCATAATTTTGATCCTGTTTTATAATAGATGTAAATGCTTTTATAGCATCCTCATACCGCTCAGTATCTAGTAGGTATTTGGCTTTTATATATTTGAATTCTATTTCTTCGTCAATAGATTGGGATGTCCCTAATCCAATGCTAAATACAGATAGAAATATTATTAATAGAAACTTATTCATAGTTATAGTATTCGTTGGTTATTTATTAGACGCAATTATAGATCCATTGAGTGTTAACAAACTGATAAATAATAACAGCAACCCTCTCTAATCAACCACAAAAATACTGAAATTATCATGATAATGCTTCAGTGAGGTACTGGAATCGAAAAATCACTTAAGTTGGTAAGCCAGTAGAGCGATACGATTAGTTAAAGAGGTATTTTCTTTTTATCTTGTTGGTCGATAAATAATATCGACAATGGAATCAATAATAGAATATTTCAGTACCATAACTTCTGCGCATCGCTCCGCTATACTCATAGGTGGGTTGATGATATTCTTTCTCTTAGAAAATGCCCTGCCCTTATTTACAGGTACTCATAATAAATGGAAGCACTCTGGATTGAATATTTTCTTCACCTTTACTACTATTTTGGTCAATTTTTTCATGGCTTTCATATTAGTAGGCACTAGTGATTGGGTCGTCGCTGAAAATGTAGGATTGCTCCAAGTGACTTCCGATAATGTGTACTATCATCTTATAGTAGGACTTCTAGCTTTGGATCTTATAGGCGCATGGTTGCCGCACTGGATTGCACATCATGTGAAGTGGATCTGGCAGTTTCACCTAATTCATCATACGGACCAACACGTAGATACCACTACCGCTAATCGTCATCATCCGGGAGAGTCGCTATTCAGATTCGTATTTACTACTCTAGCGGTACTTGTCATAGGTGCGCCAATGTGGTTGGTATTTCTATATCAGTCATTGTCCGTGGTGCTGACACAATTCAATCATAGCAATCTGAAAATCGCAGAATGGCTCGATAATCCTCTCTCTTATGTCATCTGTACACCCAATATGCATAGAGTACATCACCACTATCGCCAACCGTATTCTGATTCTAACTATGGCAATATTTTTTCATTTTGGGATAGGATATTTGACACATATCTCAAAGTCGACAATACGAAACTGATCTATGGTGTAGATACTCATATGGAACTCCATGAAACTCAGAGTATAGGCAATCTACTCAAGATTCCATTTTCGGAGTACAGGCCCCACATCGAATATGACGAAGAGGAGAAGCTCTAACCGTAGTTGAGTAAATTAATAAGATTTCAATTGTTGCTGACGATACTAACCCGGGGATTTTGATGGATCAATCTAAAACTCTTACATCCTCAATCCATGAGATGCCATAATAATAGAAGTAGGTTATCCAATAATACTGTAATCAATATTCCTAAATCGCTTCATGGTATTGACCAAACTAAAAATTTTAAATTCGACTGGCTGAAATGCACTCGTCAATAAAGAACCAAAATGTATGAAAAAGATATTCATAGCCAAGCTCGAGAAATTCGACAATTCTCTTTATCCATATCATGTGAAAGTTTCTGAAGAAGTCTATCAACCATTTGCAGAGGCAAAAATCAAAAGGATACTCGTAAGCTATAATGATGGAGCGCCCGTGCATAATGCCTTTTTATCTAAAGATGGAGGAAAATTCATCAAACTCAATAAAGTAACAATGAAAAAAGAAGGCCTGATTGTGGGGGACGAAGTCATAGTGAAAATAGAAGAAGATAAAAGTAAATATGGAGTGCCACTAGCTCCTGAAATGGAAGAACTCCTAAAACAAGATCTGGATGGTGAAGCCCTATTCCATAAACTTACCGATGGAAAAATCAGAAGCTTACTATTCAAAATCAATTCTTACAAATCTAGCGATAAAAAAATCGAAACAGCTATCGTAATTCTCGAACATCTTAAAGCAAATAATGGTGTATTGGATTGGAAAATGCTAAATGATGCATTCAAAATAGGCTATAGCGTTTGATTCCGAAGCATGTATTAAAGAATTCAATTTCAACTTGAAATAGCTTCAAAATACGTCTCTTTACTTGATTTTCTTCCAATCTTCATTACGAAGTTAAAATGTATAATGTAGTTATAACAATAGATAATAGCACATGCCTCGAGTATCTATGTAATTTTATTAACCTAGCGTATCTAGGTATAAAATAATCACTATATTGCGTGATGACCGCTACAAAACCTATCAAATCAGCAATCTTCAAGATACTCTTACTCGGAATCGTTTATAAAGACGAAGCTTATGGATATGATATCATAGAAAAGATAAAAGTAATATCCAATTCTGAAATATTAATGAAAGAAGGTACGCTATACCCTCTTCTGAAATCACTACAAAACAAGCAACTAATCCGCTCCAATTGGAAAAAATCAAAAGGCGGGAAACCAAGGAAGTACTACTCGATCACCGAACTAGGAAAAATCGAATACAAAAAACTCCGCTCAGAGTGGAATATGATGAATCTCATGATCACATATCTCCAACCATGATTTCGCAAATAATCAATAAACGAATCATAGTAGCACCATTGTGTTGGGGATTAGGACATGCAACTCGATGCGTCCCCATCATCAATCAGCTGCTGGAACAAGGCAATACTGTCGCAATAGCATCAGATGGCGAAGCACTGTCTCTACTAAAAAGAGAATTTCCAAAGCTAGAGTCTTTTGAGCTGCCTGCATATGACATCAACTATAGATATCACTCGATGATCATCAATATGATCAGGCAGGGACCAAAGATCCTGAATGCTGTTTATCGTGAAAAATACACCGCTAAAGAAATTGCCTCTGATTGGAATGCTGATATATTAATCAGTGATAATCGACTCGGCTTTCGGTCTAAATACACGAAGAATATATACATCACTCATCAACTCAATATCCCACATCCTAGTAAACTCTTATCTATCATATCAAGTCGTCTACATCACCACTTCATCCATAAATATGACGAATGCTGGGTACCTGATGATGAAGGGATAGGCTCTCTAGCAGGTAAGATGACGGCTGGTGACATCAAAATACAGAAACACTACATCGGTATACAATCACGATTTATCAAAAAAGAAATAGATCAAGATATAGATATTGCTATCATCCTCTCTGGGCCAGAACCACAGCGATCTTTTCTAGAAGTAATACTCCTAGCGAAGTGCTCAGAATTTACAGATAAAAAAATCGTCTTGGTCCGTGGAACTGAGAACACTACTCGTCTGGTCGTAGATCATGACCAGCTAACCGTATATGATCTGCTTACGAGCCTAGCTATAAATGATATACTCAATCGAACGAAACAGGTAATCTGCCGTGCCGGATATTCTAGCATTATGGATTTGGTGACACTCGGTAAAGGAGCCATCTTGATCCCTACTCCCGGCCAATATGAGCAAGAATACCTAGCTAAGGAGCTGGACGGGAAGTTTGGGTTTCAAGGTGTGGAGCAGGAAGCACTTGAATCATTTCTAATATAAAAAGACGACCGTACATGATTTTGATAGTGCCAATACTCATAAAGCCCATTCTCAACACTTCGCAATTCAACAAATGAAATATCAAAAAGCTAACCCAAATTTTAGCAAAATCTAAGAATGAACAGTAATGAATGGATCGAAATGAAAATCTAGATAGCAAATATTTTATGTTAAATAGATGCTACACCAATAAATCAACCCAAACTTACCCATTAAAACTTCAACACCATAACCAGATATAACATTATAATTTGATCAGCTTTTCTGAGATGTTTACGAGAGATAAGGTGATGAAATCCACATTTTATGTAGTGTATGATCAAGTTCTATTTCTTTGAGTCTCATTTTCAGAAAAGTAGTTTGGAATTTTTTTTTCGTAAAAAAAATATATATTTGTTTTGTCTTCACAATTTCACAACACCATGAACCAATTTGTTAGTACCCTGATAGTTGCTCTTTTCTATATAGGATCAGTATCCTCACAATCACTAACTGTACTTTCATGGAATCTAAAAGACTTTGGTCAATCACGTGATGATCAGGAGATTGAACTTATAGCTAAAGAATTAAGAAATTTTGATATTGTTGCTATTCAAGAAGTGGTAGCCAAACACCCTGGTGGAGCAAAAGCAGTTGCAAGATTAGCGGACCAACTAAACAGAATGGGAGCGACGTGGGATTATCGTATAAGTGACCCTACAAATAGCCCATCTCCACACAAACGAGAACGATACGCATATCTATGGAAGACATCAAAAGTGTCTATTACAGGAGGTAGACCAAAACTAATCTCTGAATTAGCCTCAAAAGTAGATAGAGAACCATACCAAATACAATTTAAAACAAAGCAAGACCAGGTATTAACAATCCTAAATTACCACGCATGTACCCATAAGAAGCACAAACCTGAACGTGCCGAGATACAAGCTATTTCTGAATGGCTATTGGCCCAGCCCTACGATAATGTAATTTGGTGCGGAGACATGAATCTCGTAATCAGTGATATTGCCTTTAGCAAAATACTATCTTCTGGTTATAGTTCTGTTTTAAATGGAGAAAAGACTTCGCTAAAGATGAAGTGTAAAGAAGGAAACTACCTTAGCCGTGCTGAGGATAATGTATTATATAAATTATCTACCCTTGACTATCAAGGCGGACGAGTCATGGATTTTGTAGGGGATGGAGATTGTGGGGATGTGAGTTGGAAGCGGACGAGTTATAGTGATCATTTGGGGGTGGAGATAAAAATAGAATTATGAAAGAATATGTTGAAATTAATGAAGCTACTCAGTACGTAAAAATGCAAACATTTGCATTTAGCCAGGCTGGAAAAGTCGCTGGCAATTCTGATGTATACAAGACTTTCTTACAAAACATATATTCTGGAGGATACATCGATGAAAATCTAGTTAGACCATTAAGTCAGATGGAAAAAAGTGCAATTCAAAGAGAAATTGATAGTTTTCAATTAGACATCACAGATATCGAATCTAATATTTCGGAAACTGATTCTTCCTTAGTTGATATAAAATCGAGAATTAAAGAGAAAAAAATACAATATGAACAATTTTTAGATGGTTCGTTGAAAATGAATGGGATGCACGATCGTGAAGGTGTTGAAATTTTCAATAAACCAAAATTTATTATAGCGTCATTTTTTGGAATTATGCTTTCAATTTTCGTTTTTCTATTTTATGTAGCTGTTACATATAAAGGTTTAGTGATGACAGATGGAGATATGGCAAAATCGTTCGCAAATGGAGATTTCGGAATTAATCTATTACCACATTGGAATGAAGTCGTTATTGCATTAAGTAAAAATTTAATGATTGCTGTAGCACCATTTGTATTCTTTGCATTTGGTTATGTCATTCACATATTCTTAGAAAAAGAAGGTAAAATTAAAATTATAGGAGTAGTTTCTATTGGGCTAATTACTTTCCTTTTAGACTATTTTTTGGCCCTAAGAATTCATGATAAAATGAACAATGCATTAGCTATTATGGACCTGCCACCTAATGAAGCATTTGAAGATATTTTAATTGTTTTGATACTTGGTTTTGTTGTCTATATTATTTGGTCAATTATCTTTCATTTTTGGTATAATGAGCTTGAAAAAAGAAATATTCCTGCGCAAATCGGTAAGAGTATAAAATTAGCCGAAGAAAATCTAGCTGAGGAGCAACAAAAAAGAAAATCATATAGAACTGAAATAAACTCTCTACAACAAAAACTACAATTGCATGAAGCGAAACTAGATAGGAAAATAGTCCCAATGTCTATAATAGAACAATCATTAGCTCAATTCACAACAGGCTGGTTTGGTTTTCTAGAAGGGGCAAATGATCACACTAAACTAGATCAATGTAATAAGGTATATGAGAAATTTAGAACAAAACATAATATTGAAAGCTATGTTTAATATTAGAAAACCCTTATATTCTATAGCATTTTTAATTTGTATTCTATTTCTAATGGGATGTCCTCCAGACTCGTCACAAAAAATTAGAAAAAAATTTAATAATATAACTGTATTGTTGGACTTATCAGATAGAATCTTAGCACCCGGTCAAATTGATCGAGATAAAGTAATCATAAATACAGTATTCAAAGCTTTTCAAAGCAATATTAAAAAAAATCTATATTTTGGTTCGCAAGACAAATTTCAAGTAAGAATTGCGAGGCAAGAAAAAAATCCTAATACTCTAAAAATGGGACTTACTTTGGATGAATTGTATTTTGATATGGAAACAGTACCAGTCCAAAATAAAAAGAAAATTAAAGAGGTGAAAATTACTGACTATTTAGATACTTTATATGATCTAGCAAAATATTCAGAATATTATGATGATTATAAGGGTGCAGATATTGTAGGTTTTTTGAGAGATGATATTCTTTCAACTCAGAAAGATACTTCAGATTTTGTTAACACATTAATAATTATTTCGGATGGCTATTTATATGTTGACGGCGCTCACAAAGGAAGTGCATCATGGCCAGCTGTTGCAGATCTAAAATCTTTTGATATTGGATTTTTTGAATTAAACCCCGGAGACTATAAGTCAGGAGAACTAAAAAAAATGAAAAATAGATTATCTGTTTGGTTGGCCAAAATGAATGCAAACCAGGTAATCTTGCAGCACACCACAGGTATATCAACAGTTAAAAATACTATAAATGAACTTATCAGTATATCGAATTTAGAAAAGCTGAATCTAGACGCAAAAAAAAAAGACATTAAACTAGAGAATAGTCCTATTATTATTAATAAAAAAATAATTAAAAATAAGAAGGCAGAGGTAAAGAAAAATTCGAATACGTTTAAAACTACTAATCTTGATTTGACGCTAAATAGACATGAGTATATAAATAATACAGATCTAAAGAAAAACGTAAATAGTAAAGAAATACATAACCTAATCCATGAAATTGATCCCTCGCTTGAAATAATTAATAATACCGATGTTGAAGAATCAATTTGGTATTCCGATTATGATAAAGATGGCTTAGGTGATCCTTACTCAATTCAAAAAATTGCTGAAGGAACTAAACCACTAGGCAATTGGGTCAAAAACGCAAACGATAAGTGTCCCACAAGAAAAGGTGATTCGAACGGATGTCCTATACTCAAATTAGAATTACCTACAGATTTCAATGTTAGTCAACAGGTAAGAGCGTCTTTGATATTAGGTGACTTGAAGAACTCAGACAATGTAAATTGGTCAATACCTAACGGGATTATAAAAAATGATGGATCTCTGTCGACTATTCAGTTAACAGGAGATATTGTTGGATATTATGATATAGAAGCTACCGTAAATGGAACCGTTGATGATTACACGGATAAGATCACCAAACGTGTTCATGTCAAAATGAATCCTGATGACCTTAAGCAAAATTACCTCTTGCCAATTTTAAGAAAAGCATATGCTAAGAGTGGCAATTTTGCTACTACGAAATCAAAGATAGAAGCTAGATTTAATCAACACACCAATAACAAAGACATTATGGTCTATGACGATGCTGATCTCGAGCTAAATCCGCTGAGTATTTTTCTTACTGTGGATCTGACTAAAAAAGTAATTGATATCAATGTACTAGACATCACTTATGATCGTAAAACGGGTAAGATATCATCAATTAAAATAAAATTAGTAAAAGACTAATGAAGATCACCCCATTTATTTTCATTCTATTTTTTTTTTATTCATCTGTTTTGACTTCTCAGATAATTACTCTGGAGAAATTTGAAACAAATGATAAAGATTCAATTTTGCTCTGTAAAGTTGTAGAAAGGTACGAATCTTTAGTAGATTATATTAATAGCTATGTAGACCATAATACAGATCCCGAAGACAGAAGAAAATATCACATCGCTATATATAGGTTAATGGCTGATGATATATATGACAAATCAAACTTTGGAATTCAAGATGAATCCTTAGAAGGCAAGAAGAATAAATATTATCGACGTAGTGATTACCTTTCTCTATTAGATAACTTAATCAAATTCAATTACGTTTATCAAAAAGAATTCTTGGATTATAGTTGCCCTTTGCCAATTGCAAATCAATCTACTATGCAAAATACATCTCCAATTAAATATGATTTTCCTTTACAACGTTTTGGATTTAGATATATTGAAAATTCTGTAAAATCAGATACCGTTTCTAGTAGTTTACGAAAAGGGCAAAAATTTGGTTTTAATAAATTTTTAGTAGAAAAAGAGATGGCTGGTCGATTTTCTAAGCTTATTCAGCCAGATAGATTCTATCAAGATTCATCAGATTACTCATCTTTGCTGGATCAACGAAGTAAATTATATAGTCCAGATAAAGGTATATTATTTGATAAACGAAATACCAATAAGGTTGAAAAACTCGATAGCATTAATAAGGAACTGAAAATTTTAGAACGATCTTTTGTCAAGTTTAGTATTAAGTTCTTGTCTGTGTCAGAGAATCCCATAAAAAACCTAACCAAAAAAATTAATGAGTATAAAGAATCTAGTTCATGCGCTTGCGAAACCACCAGCAATTTTATTGATGACGATAATGATGGATACCCATATCCAGTGGATTGTAATGATGCAGATTCATTAGTATATCCTGGTGCTCGTATTATACCTAATTATGAATATTACGACTGCAACTGTGACGGAATCGAAGACCTTAATTGTATAGATAAAGATGGGGATGGTTTCTATGATGAGAAAGACTGTGATTGCTCTACAGATTCTAGTTCTACCGCCTTGCAGTCCAAATGTGATTGTAACGATTTAGACTCGTTAGTATATCCTGGAGCTTCAATAGATTGCACCAATGGCTACGACGACGACAACTGTGATGGCATACCCGACAATCAGCAAATACAAAGAGGACAAGAAATCGAACTTTCCACAAAAGACAATCTTTACCCTCCCTACGGCCTTACAAATTTTGCAAAAGACAAGAGATTCTATATCTATTCTGGATTAATGTTGGCTGGTATAAGCTCTTCAATTTACTATAAGGTTCAATCAAACAAATACTACACTAGATATGAAAATGCAGAGACTTTCAGAATTCAAGGGTCTAATTTTACAAAGGCAAATAATAATCACAAAAGGTTTGTTGTATCAGCCGCTTTTACTGCAGGAGTATATCTCACTAGTTTTATAGACTTAAAAATTCGATTTGCTAAATACAACAAGATTAGGAATGAAATCAATCAGCGAAACTCAGGTTGTGCACTGATATATGATATTGAACTGAACCCTATTGATCTAACATCTGTGGGTGTAGGTCCATCGCTTAAAATGAGATTTTAATGAATAACAGCTTCAATAGTAATTTTCGATATTTACATTTCCTCATCCTGACACTACTATGTGCCTCATGTAATGGAATCTGGAACCTAGATGATAATGATAACGAACTCATCCCCAACTACACCCTAAGAGCTTCCAACACCCAAGTATCACCTGACATGCTGACTACACTCTATCAAGAAGATGACAATAACTTCATCACGTGCATAGAGACTGCAGATGGTTCGATTAACACGATACGGCTAACTCAATCCTTCGCTTCAGATGAATGGGATGTACAATCATC